>JAXLQQ010000008.1:0-111631 GCA_046331525.1 Blastocatellia bacterium | reverse complement strand
TACCGAATGCAAACGCATTGCCACGCTGGCCGATGCCCACGGCGTGTTGTGGTCGCCGCACGTCAGCACCGGCACTGCGCCGTATGTTGCGGCTTCGTTGCATCTCGCAGTAGCAACATCGAATTTCGTCATTATCGAAGGCGGCAACAAAGCGGAAGGGCCGCTCGGCAATGTATTGTTGAAAGAGCCGCTCGAATTCAAACCCGGCAGCGCGCGTGTGCCAGAACGTCCCGGCCTCGGCGTTGAATTTGACGAAAAAGAGTTGGCAAAAGTCATCGTATGAAACGAATTTTTATTACCAACCTCGTGCTGTTTGCGCTTCTCTTCGTCACGGTGCAAGCGCAGAAACCATCCATTCGACCTACCGTGAACGATGGCTCTCTGTCCGGCTACAAACTTGTCTGGCACGATGAATTCGACGGCAAAGGCGTCAATGCGAACGAATGGAATTACCGCACGGGCGAACGCCTTTGGAGCACGCAGCGGCCTGAAAATGTTTCGGTCGCGGATGGCAAGTTGCGTCTTGCTTTGAAGAAAGAAAAGTTCGGCGCGAGCGAATACACGGCGGGCGGTTTGATCAGCAAGCGCGAATTCAAGTTTGGCTATTACGAAGCGCGTCTCAAAATGCCGCGCGGCAAAGGCTGGCATACGTCGTTTTGGATGATGCGCAACGGTGATGACCGCGATCAGGAATTGGATGTTTGCGAACAGGATTCGATCAATCCCAACGACTATTCGACCAATGTCCACGCCTATAAATCAACGCATCGCGCGCTTGGCGCAAAGCACATCGCTACGCCCGATTTGACGACGAGCTTTCACGTCTGGGGCTGCGAATTCACGGCGGCGCAAGTCACGTATTACTTCGATGGCAAAGTCGTGGATACACGCGATGTCTCGCAGCTGCCACTCGGCGAGGTGAGCATCTGGCTGACTTCGATTGCCGCGCCGCTCGGCAAAACCGACAAGGTGGATGACAGCGCGCTGCCTGCCTACGCCGAATTTGATTACGTGCGCTTCTTTGAAAAATCTGCTAAGCCGCAAAGCTTGTCATCAGCACAAATGATGTTTGCCGATGACAGTCGCGGGCGACCGTTCAGCAAAGACCCGCACGTGATTTATTTCAAAGGTCGTTACCTGATGTATTACTCGCTGCCGTCGTTTGGCGATGGGCGCGCGGGCGACGGATGGGGCATCGGCATTGCTGAGAGCCGCGATCTGACGAACTGGAAAAAGGTCGGCGAAATCCTGCCGCAAGCGGATTACGAAGCGAAAGGAATGTGTGCGCCGGGCGCGCTGATTCGTGACGGCAAAGTGCATCTGTTCTATCAGACTTACGGCAACGGGCCGAAAGATGCGATTTGCCATGCGGTTTCTGACGACGGCATCCGTTTCACACGCGACGCGACGAATCCCGTTTTCCATCCGGCAGGCAACTGGACAAGTGGGCGCGCGATTGACGCAGAAGTAATCATTGATGGGCCGACCGCGTTTTTATATTTCGCTACGCGCGACCCGGAAAGCAAAATTCAAAAGCTCGGCGTTGCTACGGCCTCGTCCAAATCGGATTTCAGCCGCGCGGCGTGGCGGCAGGCGTCGGAGGATTCGATTCTGTTTCCGCAATTGCCGTGGGAGGGCGAGTGCATCGAAGCGCCTTCGGTCATCAAACGCGGTAATGAATTCGTCATGTTTTACGCCGGCGCTTATAACAACTGGCCGCAGCAGATCGGCGTCGCCGTCAGCCGCGATGGGTTGCATTGGCAGCGTTTGTCTGAACAGCCTTTCCTGACCAATGGAAAGGCGGGCGAATGGAATGCGAGCGAATCCGGCCATCCGCATATTTTTCTTGATCGCAACGGGCGCACATATCTGTTTTTTCAGGGCAACAAGACGCAGGGCAAGGATTGGTATCTGTCCCAAGTCGAAGTCTTTTGGCGCAATGGCAGACCGTCGCTGAAACCGTAAATCACAATGGAATTGAACCGACGACAATTCATCACAAACTCGCTGCTGGCGACGGGTGGGCTGACGTTGGCGCAGACGGATGACCTTGATTTCCAGAAGTTGATTCAACCCGTTCCGCTGACGGCGAAGTTTGCCTTGCCGGATTATTACGTGTGGTGCGGCACGCTGACGAAAGCGGATGACGGTAAATACTATTTGCTCTTTTCGCGCTGGCCGCGTGCGTTGGGACACAACGCCTGGGTAACGCATTCTGAAATCGCCGTCGCGGTCGGCAGGAGTCCGCTGGGGCCGTTCACCTTCAAAACGGTAGCTCTGCCTGTACGCGGCAAACAGTTCTGGGACGGACTTTGCACGCATAATCCAACGGTGCAGCGGTTTGGCAAAAAGTTTTATCTCTACTATATGGGCAATATGGGCGATGGCGTGGCGATGAAGACACTGAACTGGACGCATCGCAACCATCAGCGCATAGGTGTTGCGGTGTCCGATCATCCGCTGGGGCCGTGGCAGCGATTTGACCAGCCGTTGCTGGATGTGACGCCGGGCTTTCACGATGCGCTGTTGTGTTCCAATCCGAGTGTGACGAAACGACCGGATGGCGGATTCCTGATGGTGTACAAAGCCGTTGCGGATAAAAGCCCAATGCCGTTCGGCGGCCCTGTGCTGCATTGCGTAGCGACGAGCGACAGCCCGACAGGCCCGTTCAGAAAACATCCTGATCCCGTGTTCCGCAAAGAGGGCGTCGCGTTTGCAGCGGAAGACCCGTTCATCTGGCACGACGGGCGATGCTATCGCGCCATCGTCAAAGATAACGAAGGCTATTTCACCCGCGCAGGCAAGTCGCTCGCGTTGTTTTCATCGGCGGATGGGGTGGATTGGAAGTTGTCGGCGCATCCGTTGGTGGCGACGACAGAAGTGCAATGGGCGAATGGCAAGCGACAGAAATTGAATTCGCTGGAGCGTCCGCAATTGTGGTTTGAAAAAGGAAAACCCGCCGTCTTACTCTGTGCGGCGGATGTTTCGGCGGCGCGCGAGTATTCCTTCAACATACAGCTTCCGCTGCGAGCAACATGAAAAAGCCTCTTCAAAATTTGCGCTGGTGGATGACCGGGCTGGTTTTTTTCGGCACGGTCATCAATTACGTTGACCGGCAAACCTTGTCTTCGCTCGCGCCGCGTTTGTCGAAGGAATTGCATTTGAGCAATACGGATTACGGCAACATCTCGCAGGCGTTTTTGATTCCGTACACGGTGATGTTTGTCGTGGCGGGGCTGTTGATTGACCGCTACGGCACAAAACTTATTTATGGCATAGCGGCGGCGTGGTGGTCGGTGGCGGCAATGTTGCACGCGACAGTCAGTTCGGCGTTTGGGTTTGGCACGATGCGGTTTTTGTTGGGCGCGGCGGAATCGGCCAACTTTGTCGGTGCGCAGAAGGTCGCCGCCGAATGGTTCCCGCCCAAAGATCGCGGCACGCTGAACGGCTGGGTACAGGCAGGAACAGTTACCGGCGCGATTATCACGCCGCTGTCAGTGATTTGGATGGCGGAGCGTTGGGGCTGGCGTTCGGCATTTCTGGTGACGGGAGCGTTGGGCGTGGTCTGGACAATCGCCTGGTTTGGGTTTTACCACTTACCCGCGCAGCATCCGCGCATCAGCGACGCGGAACTAACCTTAATTCAAAATAGCGAGGATGCGCGCGCTTCGGAAACTCTTCCCGCCCTACGTTGGTATGCGTACTTTCGCTTGCGGCAAACGTGGGGGTTGTTGCTGGCGCGCATTATTTCTGACCCGGTGTGGTGGTTTTACCTGCTCTGGCTGCCGAAGTATTTGACGGAACGCGAGGGGATGACGGAAAAACGGATGAGTTATGTGGTGTGGGTTCCGTACCTTATTTCCGACATCGGTTCGGTGCTCGGCGGCTGGTATTCGGGCCGGTTGATTGCGCGCAAAGTGGGAGCCGTGGCGGCGCGCAAAGCTGTGATGATTGTGACAGCACTGATGATGCCGCTCGGCATTCTGTTAGTGTTGCACTTGCCGACGGTCGCCGCGCTGGCGCTCATCAGCTTTGTGTTGGGCGTGCATTCGGCGTGGAAAACGAATCTGGTCACGTTGACCGTAGACATTTTCCCCCGCCCGATTGTTGCCACTGTGCACGGCCTGGTGGCAATGGGCGGCGGCATTGGCGGCGCGCTGTTTCAATCTTTCGCCGGGCAGGTGATTGATAAATATTCCTACACGCCGCTGCTGGTGCTGATGGGCTTGTTGCATCCGCTGGCGTATGTTTGCGTGCGCGTGCTGGTGCGCGATGAAACGCTCGGTATTGACCGGCTGGCATTGCTCAGGGGAAATCAGGATGGAAAGTCCCGCGCCCTTGCCCATTGAATGTCACCGCGCTTGCGAGGTGATGGGAACGCGCTTTGAGGTGTTTTTGCGCGGCACCGATGCCGCGCATTTGGACGCAGTTGCCGTGGCGGTTTGCGAAGAGATTACGCGGTTGGACAGCGTTCTTTCACGCTTTGACCCGCGCAGCGAAATCGCCCGCGTGAACCGGGAAGCCGCGAGCAAGCCGATGCGCGTTGACCGCGAGTTGTTCGCGCTGCTCGAATCTTGCGAAGCGGCGCAGGAGTTGACCGCCGGTTATTTTGATGTAACGCGCTGCGCCGCGCTGGCGTTAGATGTGGCGGCGCAGACCGTGCGTTTGACACGCGCCGATGCCCGGATTGACTTAGGGGCGATTGGCAAGGGCTATGCGCTGGACGCAGGACGCGAGATTTGTTTGCGCTTCGGCGTGACAGATGGTTTGCTGCAAGGCGGGACAAGTTCGGTGCTGGCAATGGGCGAAACGGCGTGGCCGCTGGCGGTGCGGCATCCGTTGCGTGAGGAAGACGTAATGCAACGATTGACACTCACGAATCAAGGCTTTTCCTGCTCCGCTGTGCGCCACGCGGCGCAGTCGGAATCGGATGTTATAAATCCGCTGACAGGCGCGCCGCTCGTGGGCGATGATGCCTGCGTTGTGTTGGCTGCGAGCGCGACCGAGGCGGAGATTTATTCGACAGCGCTGTTGGCGATGGGATGCGAGGGCGCAAAGAATTATTTAGCGCAAAGGCCAGACTTGCCGATTACAATGACCTGGTTTGCACCGCACGAAAGTTTATGACGATCACCCGTCGCACATTTCTGGAATCGGCGGGCGCTACATTGGCGTCAAGCGCGTTGCCGCGTGCCGACGATGCGCCAGTGCGCGTCGTTGTGATTGGTACGGGCGGGCGCGGTTCGGATTTGCTGCGGGCATTGACGACCATTGATGACGTGGCGTTGGTGGGCGTTTGTGATAACTATCCGCCGCATTTGGAACAGGGCGCGAAGTATGCTGGGCCGCAGGCGAAGACGTTCAGCGACTACCGCAAAATGCTCGACGAACTGAAGCCGCAGGCGGTTGTCATCGCGGTGCCGTTATATTTGCACTATGCTATCGCAGCGGATTGTTTGCGCGCGGGTACGGATGTCTTTTTGGAAAAAACGATGTGCTTCACCGTGGCCGAGGCGAAGAAATTAGCCGCGCAGGTCATCGCTTCCAAACGGGTTTTTCAAGTCGGTTTGCAGCGCCGCGCGAATGCGATTTACAAACAGGCGCAGGCGATGGTCGCTGCCGGGATGATTGGGCAGGTGACTGCAATCAAAGCTCAGTGGCATCGCAACAATTCGTGGCGTCGTCCGATTCCGGTTCCGAAGGGCGATGCGAACTGGCTGGCATTGGAACGGAAGCTCAACTGGCGTTTGTACAAGGC
Source organism: Blastocatellia bacterium (assembly GCA_046331525.1). Taxonomy (GTDB): domain Bacteria; phylum Acidobacteriota; class Blastocatellia; order RBC074; family RBC074; genus JAFDVL01. The sequence continues at coordinate 105,873 of JAXLQQ010000008.1, read as the reverse complement.
ATATTCGGCGGGCTTGATGGCCGAGCTTGGCAGCCATCAGATGGACGTTGCCAACTGGTTTCTGGGCACGCATCCAAAACGTGTTTTTGCATCGGGCGGTATTGAATATTTTCGTGATGGGCGCGAAGTCTACGACAACATTTCCTGCCTCTACGAATATGAACTCAAAGGCGCAGACGGCAAGCCGTACACGGTGCGCGCAAACTACACTTCGATTTGCAACAATGCTTATGAAGGCGCGGCGGAATTGATTCTGGGGACGAAAGGCAGCCTGTATCTGACGAGCGCGAAGGGGTTGTTATTTCAGGAGAAGGGAACGGATTTGGTGAACTGGGAAGGGAACAAAGAACAATCCAATGCTGATGCGAATGCGGCGGTTGTGACGGCTGGCAAGACGTTGAAGCTGGCCAATGATCCGTGGGCGCATCGCGGCGCGCCGTTTGAAATTGACATTGCCGAGGGCAACGACACGCGTGATGAACTGGTGTCGTTCGTTGACCACGTGCGACGGCGGGATGTGAAAACGATTTGTGACGTACACGTAGGGGTGACCGATTGCGCAACAATTCTGATGGCGAATCAATCGGTGGAAACGGGCGGTTGGGTAATGTTTCCGCAATAGGCCACGGATGACGCGGGTTGGGCGGATTTTCGCTGATCTGAAATCCGCTTTGATCTGCGTAAACCCGCAACACCCGCGTCATCCGTGGTCTATTCACAGTGAATAGCGAGGACGATATATGAACCGACGAGACTTTTTGACGACCACTGCCGGCGTGACCGGCTATTCGATGTTCATCAGCTTGGATGGGCTGGCACAGGAACCAGAAAAACGCACGGCAGAGCAAATCCGCCAGGAATTGCAGCGCATTGCGCCGACGGGCAATCGCACTGCCGCACCGCTTGAACGCAATATGACGCTGGTGGAGTTGAATTGCGATGTGATGGTTGCGGGCGGAGGCTTAGCTGGATGCCTTGCCGCCATCAGCGCCGCGCGGCACGGGGCAAAAGTCGTGCTGGTGCAGGATCGTTCCCGGCTCGGTGGCAATTCGTCGAGCGAAGTCAAAATGCACGTCGTCGGCTCCAACAATCACAAAGGGCGTCCCGGCTGGCGCGAGGGCGGTTTGCTCGAAGAAATTCGTCTGGACGATGCGGCGAACAATCCGCAGCGGTGCTGGGAACTGTGGGATTTGTTGCTGTATGACAAAGTTGTGAGCGAGCCGAATATCACCTTACTGCTCGACACGACGCTCTACTCTGCCGACGTGAAAGACGGCGTGATTCAGCGCGTGCAGGCGCGTTGTGACCGCACGGAACATATCTATCGCATCACGTCGAAGCTGTTTTGCGATTGCACGGGCGACAGCCGCCTGGGACTGGAAGCAGGCGCGGAATATCGTGTCGGGCACGAGTCACGCGCGCAGCACGGCGAATCACTCGCGCCCGAAACTGCTGACAATAAAACGCAGGGGTGCAGCATCCTGTTTACCTCGCGCGATTTCGGCAAACCGATGCCGTTCACCCCACCGAAATGGGCGCGCAAAATTACGGAAAAAGAATTGAAATCGCGGCCTGTCAATTCGTGGGAGTACGGCTACTGGTGGATCGAATGGGGTGGGCATCTGAACACGGTGCGCGACAACGAACGTATCCGGTTTGAACTGCTCGGCATCGTGATGGGCGTGTGGGATTACGTCAAAAATTCCGGCAAGTTTCCGTCCTCGGCGAACTGGGCGCTGGACTGGGTGGGGATGATGCCCGGCAAGCGCGAAGCACGGCGGCTGGTGGGCGATCATATGCTGACGCAAATGGATTTGATGGGGATGAATCCTGAATTTGACGATGCGGTGTGCATCGGCGGCTGGAACCTCGACGAACACCCTCCCACCGGGTTTGAAAATCCTGAACTGCCGCCGTTTGTTTCGATCAAGCTCAAAGATGTCTACAACATTCCGCTGCGCAGTTTGTACAGCAAAAACATCCGCAATTTGTTTATGGCCGGACGCAATATCAGCGCGACGCATACGGCGTTCAGTTCGACGCGCGTGATGGGAACGTGCGCGGTCGAAGGGCAGGCGATTGGCACCGCTGCCGCGCTGTGCAGCAAAAACAATCTGCTGCCGCGCGGCTTGTATGAAAACAAGGCGAAGCTGAAAGAATTACAGCAGACGTTATTGCACGACGATCAATCCATTAAAGGCTTGAAGAACGAAGACCCGGTGGACTTGGCACGGCAGGCAAAAGTATCAGCTTCGGGCGAGGACGCGAATTGTTCGCCCGCTCAGGTGTTGAATGGCTGGACGCGCACGTTGCCCGAATACCCGAATCAATGGGCCGCACCGCTCGGCACCGACGGCGCATGGCTCGAACTCGCGTGGGACAAGCCGCAAACACTCAAGCAAGTGCAGTTGATTTTTGATTCCGGCTTTATCCGCGAATTAACTTTATCCTCGTCTGCTGAAGCCAACAAAGGCATTATCCGTGCGCCACAGCCGGAAACGGTGAAGAAATATTCGTTGCTGTATCAGGCTGAGGATGGCAAAGATTGGGTCGAATTGGCGAGCGTGGACAACAATCATCAACGCAGGTGCCGTCACCAATTTGCTGCGGTGCAGGCGAAACGCATTCGCATTCACGTCAAAGAAACCAACGGCGACAAACTGGCACGGATTTTTGAGGTGCGGTGTTACGCCTGAGGTTCGTCTTCCTCGTCTGCTTCGGCGGGCGGGAAGTCAGCGCGGGAATATGCGCCTGCGCGCGGCAATTCGCCGTCTATAAAAAGTCACTTTCCTTAATCGTGACATAACCAGGAGCTTTGTTCGGATGAGTACGCAATACGAAGGAATTTTTCCTATCGCACTAACTACGTTTGATAACCATTACGAGGTTGACGAAGCGAGCCAGCTTGCGCTTGTAAACTATTTGATTGATTGCGGTGTGCAGGGCATGGCGATTTTCGGCAACGCGAGCGAGGGCTATGCGCTCAGCGAAGCGGAAAAGACGCGGCTGCTTTCCCTGATTCTCAAAGAAGTGCGCGGGCGCGTGCCGGTGTTCGTTTCAACGGGACACACGGGAACACACGTCGCGGTGCAGCTCTCGAAGGCGGCAGAAGCGGCGGGAGCAGACGGATTGATGATTTTGCCGCCGTATTTTCTGAAGCCTTCGGCAGAAGATTTATTCGGTTATTACCAGGCCATCAACGCGGCGGTCAGTATTCCGATCATGATTCAGGACGCGCCGCTGTTGACGGGCGTAAATATCGGCGCTGCGCAGATGGCACGGCTGGCGAAAGAATGCGCCAATGTGCGCTACACCAAAGTCGAAGCGCCGCCAACCACCTTGAAAGTCAGCGAGGTCAAACAAGCCGTCGGCGATACAATGACAATTTTCGGCGGCTTGAACGGGCATTTCTTTTTGGAAGAATTGCAACGCGGCGCACGCGGCACGATGCCGGGCAGTGATTTGATGCCGACATTTGTGCAGGTCTGGCGGGATTACGAAGCGGGCCGCTACAAAGAAGCCCGCGCAACATTTAATCGCGCCCTGCCGCTGATTCGGTTTGAATTGCAGCCAGGACTGGGCGTGTCAGCAATGAAGCATAATCTAAAAGCGCAGGGCATAATCCAGCATACAACGGTACGCCCGCCGACTCGTTCGCTGGATGCTGTGGGCGTCGAAGAGTTGCAACAACTTCAGCACGACTACCAACACGGGTAAGAAGGTTTTGTTACCGTTACCGGATAGGGCTGGCATAACGTGGGCGCTTGGCTATAATGGACGCTCAGGAGGACTTCCATCATGAATGCACAACAGAAATCTCACAGCAACCCACGGGCTTCGCGCCGAAATTTCCTCAGAACGACCACAGCGGCAGGCGTCGGCTTGTTGATCGTTCCGGCGGCGACAGCGTTTGGGTATAAAGCAAATTCTTCTCTCGGACTTGGCATTATCGGCTGCGGCGGACGCGGCACGTATGACGGCGGCGAATTTTTAAATAACACCGATGTGCGCGTGACGGCGCTGATGGATATTTTTGAAGACAAGGTGCTGGCGGCGCGCAACCTGTTCGACAAAAAGAGCGAAGCCAAAGGCTACGGCAAAATCGCCGATGCGAATTTATTCAAAGGCCATCGCTCCTACGAAAAACTCGTGCAGGCAAAAGACGTGGACCTCGTCCTCGTTACCAGTCCGCCCTATTTCCATCCCGAACATCTCGAAGCGGCGGTCAGCAACGGCAAGCACGTGTACTGCGAAAAACCGGTTGCCACCGATGTCACTGGCTGCCTGAAGGTGATGAACATCGGCAAGAAATACAACGGCAAAGTCAGCATGCACGTCGGTTTCCAGAAACGCTACGACGAAGGCTATCGCGGGATGATTCAACGCATTCACGCGGGCGAAATCGGCGACATTGTTTTGGGCCAGACGTTCTATTACACGAACGATCTGGGACGCCAGAACAAGCCGGGGATGAGCGATCTGGAAGCGCGCATTCGCAATTGGGTGTTTGACCGTGCGCTGTCGGGCGACATCATCACAGAGCAAAACATTCACATCCTGGACATCGTGAACTGGGCGCTGAAAACGCATCCGATCAAAGCCACTGGCACGAATGGCCGCGCGTTGCGTAAACAGGTGGACGGTGTGCCCGCTGAATATCTGTGCAGCGATCACTTCATTTTGACCTACACCTATCCGGGCGACGTGCATATCAGCTTCAACTCGAATCAGTTCAAGAACAAAGGCTATCGCCAATCCGGCGAACGCTTCTTCGGCACGAAAGGCGCGTCGGATTCGTTGCAAAGCGGCCCGGCGACGATCAGCTACAACGACGTGAAAGACGGGGCGAAAACCGCCGACAAGATTGACTGCGGCAAGGTAGATTTGCACGCCGCCGTCGGCACGAAGATGAAAGCTCTGGTCGAAAGCATCAAAACCGGCAAGTTCGATAACCAATGCGACATTGGCGCGGAAACGACGCTGACCACGATCCTCGGTCGCATGGCTGCGTATGAAGGCCGCGAAATCACTTGGGACAAGATGATGAAGTCCAACGAAAAATGGAATCTGAAAATGAATCTGGATTCGTTGGGCGCGGGCAGTACGGTGACGATGCGATAAGGCTGGTAATTTCAGGAACACAAAAAAGGTGGCAATTTCGGTTGCCGCCTTTTTTATTTTTGTGCAAGATTCTCCTGCTTCCCACGTTCAGGTTTTTGGACCCTTTGTTTACCACCAGCTTTTCCAAAGGAAGGAAGTATGAACCACCGAATCATCAGCCTGTTTTGCTCACTTCTTGTTCTCTTTGTCACTGCTTCTGCGCAGGACGTTTCTTCTGATTCTGTCAACATTGTCATCCCCCAGTCGCGCGTGATTTGTTACCCGTGTCCGCGCCCGCTGCCTCAACCGGTGCAAATCAGTGGCATTGCCGTCAACGTCAGCATTCAGCAACAGGTGGCGACGACGACGATGGAAATCTCACTGCGCAACAACGCGCCGCGTCCGCAGGAAGCGCAAATGCTCGTGCCGGTGCCCGACGGTGCGGCGATTCGCAGTTTCGGTTTTGACGGCGTGAGCAAAGAACCGAACGCGAAGATTTTGCCGAAGACCGAAGCCGAAACGATTTATCGTTCCATTGTGAACAAGCTGCGCGACCCGGCGCTTCTGGAATTTGCGGGCTACAATCTGGTGCGTTCGAGCGTGTTTCCGATTCCTGCCAATGCCACGCAAAAAGTCACGCTTGTGTACGAAAACCTGCTCGCGGCGGATGGCGAGCGCGTGGATTACCTATTACCGCGCAGCGAATCCTTTGCCTCGCAAAATATCCCCTGGCAAATCACCGTAGACATCAACGCGCGGCAACCGCTGGCGACCGTTTATTCGCCCACGCATCTCATCAGTACCAACCGGGTCAGCAAAGAGCATTTTCGCATCAGCCTCGGCGACAGCACGCGGCTGGAGCCAGGGCCGTTTCGGTTGTCCTATTTGCTCGAACGCGGCGGCGTGACGGCGTCATTGATGGCGTATCCTGATGCAAGCATTGGCGGCGGTTATTTTATGTTGCTCGGCGCAGTGCCTGCCGTGCGCGCGGAAAAAACGGCGGGCATCAAGCGCGAAGTCATCCTCGTGATTGATCGTTCTGGCAGTATGCAGGGCGAGAAAATCCAGCAGGTACGGGCTGCCGCGTTGCAGGTTATCAATGGACTCGAAGATGGCGAGTCATTCAACATCATTGACTATTCGGACACGGTTTCGTCGTTTGCTGACAAAGCGGTTGTAAAAAATAGCCAGAATCTGGACGAAGCACGCGCCTACATTCGCCGCATTCAGGCGAACGGCGGCACCAATCTGCACGACGCTTTGCTCGAAGCCGTGCGCCCGGAACCGACGGCTAAAACATTGCCGCTGGTGCTGTTTCTGACCGATGGTTTGCCGACCGTAGGCGAACGGCGCGAGGCGGCGATTCGGGAAGGGGTCAAAAATGCGAACACGTACAAGCGGCGCATTTTTACCTTCGGCGTCGGCTACGATGTGAACGCACCCTTGCTTAATGCGATTGCCAGCGAAGCACGCGGCGCGAGTACGTTTGTGCTGCCGAAAGAAGATGTCGAAGCCAAAGTGTCCCAACTCTTTCGCCGCTTGTCCGGCCCCGTCCTGGCTGATCCAGAATTGACAATGCTGGACGGGCGCGGGCAAGTGACGACGCGCGCTGTTAAAGACCCAATGCCGACGACGCTCAATGATTTTTTTGAAGGCGATCAGATCGTGCTGCTCGGCCAATATCAGGACAATGCGCCGCTGCGGTTCAAGATCAGCGGGAACTATCTTGGAGCGTCGCGCAGCTTTGAATTCAAATTCGACACTAATGCCGCAACGACGCGCCATTCTTACGTGCCGCGTTTGTGGGCGAGTCGCAAGATTGCGTATCTGATTGACCAGATTCGGCAAATGGGCGCAGATCGCAATCAATTCGCTAAAGACGATCTGCGGGTCAAGGAATTGGTGGATGAAATCGTTCGCCTCTCGACCAAATTCGGCATCCTGACCGAGTACACCGCATTTCTGGCGACGGAAGGCGAGAGTTTTGCGGGAGGTTTGGGGCTTCCCGCCAGAAAAGCGCGGCAGGAACTGGATAAAGTCGTGGAGTTGCGCAGCGGCGCGGCAGGCGTTTCGCAAGAAATGAACGTGAACGCGCAAAAGAACCAAATCGCCCTGAACCGCGCGAATGTGTTTTACGATCAAAACATGCGGCGCGTCGAAACTCGCAACGTTCAGCAGATTGCCGACCGCACTTTCTTCCGGCGTGGCGCGCGCTGGGTGGAAGCACCGTTGCTCCCGCGCGAAAAAGACTTGCGACCCGATCAGGAAATTGAATTCGGTACGCCGCAGTTTGACGAGTTGGTGACCCGACTTGTCAAATCCGGGCAACAGGGGATGCTAGCGCTGGGCAGTGATTTGCTGCTTACGCTTGACGGGAGAACGGTGCTGGTGAAAATGCTGACGGATGCCGAAAAAACGAAATGACCAACTACTTGCGCTTGATGAAACATCGCTTGCCGTTGCAGCAGAAACGCTGGCGGCAAGCGATGTTGATTTTGCCTTTTTGCTCGCCACCTATGGCACACCGCCGCTTTGGGCGCGCGAACCAGGGTTTCCTACGCTGGTGCATATCATCCTCGAACAACAGGTTTCGCTGGCCTCCGCGCGGGCAGCTTATAATCGTTTACAGGCGGCGATTGCACCCGTTACGCCAGAGCGGTTTTTGCAGTTGAGCGAGGTGGAGTTGAAAGTCATTGGGTTCAGCCGACAGAAGGCGTTGTATGTGCGACTGCTCGCACAGTCTATTCTTGCTGGCGCGCTGGATTTGTCGGCTTTGGCGGAACTGCCGGATGACGAAGCGCGCACGCGACTTAAACAACAAAAGGGCATCGGCGATTGGACAGCCGATATCTATTTGCTAATGGCGCTTGGCCGTCCCGACATTTGGCCGTGTGGCGATTTGGCGTTATTGGTGGCACTGCAACGACTTAAAAAACTGCCCGCCCGTCCAACGCATGAAGAGTTCGTTTCGTATGGTGTGGCGTGGAAGCCATATCGAGCCGTGGCTGCACGCCTGCTCTGGCATTTTTATTTGAACTCGTAGGAGTGGGTAAGTTTGGCGAATAAGTTGAGCTTGGCCAGGATAGCCTTTTCTGAACCTGATAACCCCTATCGGCGCAGAAAACTTAACAGTCTCGCCGATCTCTTCCCCCATCTTTTTTCTTGATCTTCCCGCCCTGCCTCAGTATGCTTGGCACCTACTTCGCACTGCCCCGCGATGGCCGCCAGATAATTCCGCGATGGCCACTTATCACCAGAGTCCCCACCACACACGAGATCAAAATCCTGTAACTATTTATGCACTTGCGAACTTCACCTGGAATGCCGATTTTGCCTGCTGCGCCGGAACATGACTGGCGGTTAAGTTACCAGTTTGCGCCGCCTCGTACGGGGCTTCTGACCCGCGTAGTATTGGGTGCAGGCGTGTTGGGATTGATGATTGCCGTTGTCAACGCGGCCTGGTAGCGCAGTTATTTCTCGACTGGGAACCGCCCGCGCTGTTGCCGCTCCCGAAGATTTGTCTTGCGCTTTTACGCGCGCCTCGCTATGCTCCGCGCCAGAGCCTCACTACTCTCGCGCCGACGCCCAAGATTCGCTACGGCCCCTTATCCAAGACAACTGAATGTGGCCGGATTGGCTGGAAACAAGGATATTCCTCTGTCTGGTGTCCCCGCTCGTCAAGCAGGTTCCCACCCTTTCCCCTCTCTCTGCCAGAAGCTGTTATGAGTGTTTATCCGGTGAATGTTTTATGGCTTGAGAATGAAGCGCACGTAACGGGAATGACGCCAGAGGCGTTGCTGTCCGGGCATCGTGATTCCTTTGTAATTACGCATCTGGAGAGCCTGGAGGCCGCACTTCACGCCCTAACGCAAAAGGCCTGTGATGTTTGCCTGCTGGATGCCTCGCTGGGCGAACACGCCAGTTTATATTTTCTGGCGGAAGCGAAGCGGCGGGGCGTGACTGTGCCGATCATCGTGCTGGCCAATGAGGGCAATCAGTCGCTGGATGTCGAAGCGATGCAGGCAGGCGCGGCGGATTTTCTCGTCAAAGCGCAGATGGGGCCTGCGTTGCTGGAACGCTCGATACGTTATGCGATCAAAGACGCACAAACGCTTGCCGCCTTACGCGCCAGCGAGGAGCGCTACGCGCTGGCGGCCCACGGCGCGAACGATGGCCTTTGGGATTGGGATTTGCGCAAGTCCGAGGCCTTTTATTCGACCCGCTGGAAAGTGATGTTGGGCTACGCTGAAGGCGAGATCAGCAACAGCTTGGAAGAATGGTTCAGCCGCGTTCACCCAGAAGATTTTGCGCAACTGGAACGCGAACTTTCCGCCCATTTGGAGGGGCAGACACCGCATTTTCAGCACGAGCATCGCATGCTGCATCACGACGGCGCATACACCTGGATGCTCAGTCGCGGTATTGCTGTGCGTGATGCTGCAGGCAAAGCCTACCGGATGGTCGGTTCACAAACTGACATCACCCCGCGCCGTCAGGCCGAAGAGCAATTACGGTATGGTGCATTACACGATGATTTGACGGGCCTACCGAATCGCACGGCGTTTATGGAACGGCTACGACGTTCGCTGGAGCGCGCGCGGCTCGATGACACGTATGTCTTTGCTGTGCTGTTCCTGGATATGGATCGGTTCAAGATCATCAACGACAGTCTGGGACACTTGGTGGGCGATCAGTTGTTGGTGGAAATCGCTCAACGATTGCGCGCGGCCCTGCGCCCGACGGATTTAGTCGCGCGGCTGGGCGGCGATGAATTTGTCGTGCTGATAGATCACCTGCGCGAAGATCAGGACGTAGCCTTCGTGGCCAATCGTTTGCAGAAAGTGCTTTCCGCGCCGTTTCAGCTGGACGAGCGCGAAGTCTTCACGACCGTCAGCATCGGCATCACGTTGCACTCGGCGCAATGCGAAAGCGCCGAAGATTTGCTGCGCGATGCCGACACCGCGATGTATCGTGCGAAGCTGAATGGCAAGGCGCGCTTTGAAGTATTTGATCCGCAAATGCGCGAACAGGCGTTGCGCATTATGCAACTCGAAACCGATTTGCGCCGCGCCATCGGACGCAATGAATTCGTGCTGTATTATCAGCCGATTATCGCCTTTGACACCGGACGGCTCGCGGGATTTGAGTCGCTAATTCGCTGGAACCATCCGACCAAAGGGTTCATCAGTCCGGCAGAATTTATTCCCATTGCCGAAGACAACGGGATGATTAATCCGATTGGGCGTTGGGTGTTGCAGGAATCCTGCCGACAAATGTACGCCTGGCAAACGCAGTACCCGCACTGCCCGCCGTTGACGATCAATGTCAACTTGTCTGGCAAGCAATTTTCGCAGCCGAATCTGATCGAAGTCATCGCTGATACCTTAGCCCAATCGGGTTTGTCCGCGGCATATTTGAAGCTGGAAATCACCGAAACCGTGATTATGGAAAATGCGGATTCCGCGGCGGCGATGCTGAATGAACTGAAGGCGCTGGGCAGCCAACTCGCCATTGATGATTTCGGCACGGGCTATTCGTCCTTCAGCCATTTGCACCGCTTTCCCATTGATACCTTAAAAATTGATCGCGCCTTCGTCAGCCGGATGGATGCGTCGCAGGAGGGTTCCGAGATTGTGCGTACGATGCTGACGCTCGCGCATAACCTGAAAATGTCTGTGGTTGCCGAAGGCATCGAAACCGCCGAACAGCTTGCACAGCTGCACGCACTGGGTTGCGAATACGGCCAAGGCTATTTCCTGCATCGTCCGATGTGCGCTGCCGATGCCGAAAAAATAGTCGCGGAAGAAGCGCAGCGCAAAGACCGCTCAGCCTCGATGACGGCGCTCTAATCTCACCAGGATTTACAATTGCACTCCGGCTTCGCATACTGTGACTGTTCATTCAACGTCAAAGGAGTTACTGTATGCAGGAAACGACCAAAGATGACCGTACCTGGGCTTTAATTTGCCACCTTTCCGGCCTGGCGGTTTTTACCGGCATTCCCTTCGCCAACATCATTGCACCGCTGGTGATCTGGATGATCAAAAAAGATCAGTCCTGGTTCGTCAACGATCAGGGCAAGGAAGCGTTGAACTTTCAGATTACCCTGACGATTTATGCCATCATTGCGATTGTGCTGGTATTTCTTCTGATCGGCATTCCGCTGTTATTTGTGCTGGGGATTGGCGGGATCATTCTGATGGTGATGGCGGCAGTCAAAGCGAATGACGGCGTGCTGTATCGCTACCCGCTTACGCTACGATTTATTAAGTAAACTCGACTTACTCTTGTGCGTCCTGAATGATGAGGTCAACGATGGCGGGGACGGTATGTTCTTCGGGCAGTAAATGAACGGTGAGGCCGCATTGTTCGGCAGCTTTGGCCGTAACCGGGCCGATGCAGGCGACGCGCGTGTGCGGCAATTGCGCCGCGAGTTGATCGGAATCAAGCAGCAAGGCCAGATTATTCACGGTCGAGGGGCTGGTGAAGATCACATAGTTGGCGTTGGCTTCTTTAACGAGGGCGAGTACTTCATCATTGGAAAGATCGGGCAGGACGTTTTGATAGGCTTCGACGACTTCCACTTCTACCCCAAGTTTCGTGAGCGAAGGGCGAATGACATCGCGCGTGGTTTTCGCCGCTGGCAGCAACATCCGCGTGCCGCGAATGCGTTGTCCGACGCCGTACTTGCGAATGAACGCGGAAACCAGCGTTTCTGCCGTAAACTTGTCAGGCGTTAAGTCCACCTGCAAGCGCTCTTCTTTCAATTTATCAGCAGTCTTTCTGCCGACAGCGCAGATTTTCAAGGCGGCCAGTTCCGCGCGTCCGTGCCCGGTTTCGTCGAAGCGGCGTAAGAAAAAGCTGACGCCGTTGGAACTCGTAAACACCAGCCATTGATACGAGCGCAAATCGCGCAACGCCTGATCCAATCCCTTCCAGTTTTCCGGCGGACGAATTTCAATCGTCGGGCAGGAAATTACTTCCGCGCCGTGGCTCTTCAATGCCTGCGCCAAGCCGTCCGCCTGATGCCGCGCGCGCGTGACGAGAATACGTTGGCCGACGAGCGGCTGGGCAATAGGTTCTGTGGCAAGGGGCGGCGGTGTGGGTTGGAAAACAGATTGTGGTTCGGTTGCAGGTTTTCTTTCCGGACGCGCGAGGAGTTCCGGCGTGAATTGCACGCGCGGTTCGGTGTAGGCTTTCGGAACGGATATCTCGCGCGGCTCGTCCAGCACGGCAGCAGCGGCCCGCGCTTCGTTTCGGGGTTCTGTGTACGTTGCCGGTTCAGTGGGCGAGGGCGATGAAAGAGACGTGCCGGGATTCTCGTTCTCCAGCGTAAAGCTGCCGGTTGGCGAATAGCCCAGATCGGGTGGTTCGTCGTTGGGCGGCTCATCGGGCGGCGGATCGTCCTGATCGTCGGGTTCCTGCAATAGCTCGTACGCTCCGTCAGCAATCAAATGGCGGGCGAGCAGACGGCCTAATTCTTCGCATTTATACTGTGTGCCGTTGACATTGTGGCGAATAACTTTCGTTCCCGCTACGTTGCAAACCAGGGCTTCCAGTTGCAGCGCGGCATTCTCGGCGTTGCCGTCCACTTGCGCGAAGGCGGCGATGGGAACCGCACAGCCGCCACCCAGTCCCTTCAGCAAGGCGCGTTCAGCTTCGACGGCGTTGCGCGTCGGCCAGTGGTTCAGTCCTTCGAGCAAGTACGTCGTACGCTCGTCGTCGGCGCAGGCTTCGATGCCGAGCGCGCCCTGTCCGACAGCGGGCAGTAATTGCGCGACGGGAATGTATTGGGTGATGCGGGAACTGAAGCCAAGGCGATTCAAGCCAGCAGCAGCTAGAATAATCGCATCGAATTCACCTTCGTCCAGTTTGCGCAGTCGCGTTTCGACATTGCCGCGCAACTCGAAAATTTGGGCGTCTGGTCGCAGCAAACGGATTTGCGCGGCACGGCGCGGGCTGCTGGTGCCGATGCGCGGTTGAACCGGCAGTGTAGTCAGGGAATTCACACGAGAAGTAAGGCGGCGGTTGACGATCAATGCGTCGCGCGGGTCTTCACGTTTCGGGATGGCGGCCAGATGTAGGCCGTCGGGCAAGGTCGTGGGCAAATCTTTCAGGCTGTGGACGGCGAGATCAATGCGGCGGTCAAAGAGCGCTTCTTCAATCTCTTTCGTAAACACGCCTTTGCCCGGCATCCGCGCGAGTGATGCTTCGGTTAGCTTGTCTCCGGTGGTTTTGATGATCTCGATTTCTACGGTGAGGCCGTCGTGGAGCCGTTCCAGCTCAGCTTTGACCCAGTTCGCCTGCCACAGTGCGAGCTTGCTTCCACGAGACCCGATAATCAGGTTCGGCATATTGGAATCACTTGGGCGGGACACGGGCGCAAGAGTACCGTTTTTTGGCAGGCGGCGCAATGGGCAGCGTTAAACTTTTTGCTGCCTTGTCGCATGCGGTTTCTTTCGTTATAGTGTGCGCGATTTTCGGTTGTCAGTCGTCCGTCGTCAGTTGTCCGTTGTTTTCCTGCCTGAAGTGGTTCCCCAAGAAGGAAGCGTTGCGGAAAGCTGTAAATTCAATGAGTTTGCAACGGACAACTGACCACGGACAACGGACAACCCAATTATGTCAGAAACTGTTGCCACCATTGCTCAGCAAATTCGTCAGGAAATTCATAAAGTGATCGTCGGACAGGACGACATCATTGACCAGATTTTGATCTGCCTTTTTGCCGAAGGACACGCGCTGCTGGAGGGCGTACCGGGAACGGCGAAAACGCTGCTCATCAAAACGCTGGCGCGCGTGATTGGCGCATCGTTCAATCGCATTCAGTTCACGCCCGATTTAATGCCGTCGGACATCACGGGAACGAATGTCTTCAATCTGTCCACGTCGCAGTTCACGCTGCGTTACGGCCCGGTGTTTACGGATTTGCTGCTGGCGGACGAAATCAACCGCACGCCGCCGAAAACGCAGGCCGCGCTGTTGGAAGCGATGGAGGAGCGGCAGGTTTCAATTGACGGCGAAAGTCACCCGCTCTCGCCACTGTTCCTCGTGCTGGCGACCGAAAACCCGATTGAATACGAAGGCACGTATCCGCTGCCGGAAGCACAACTGGATCGCTTTTTGCTCAAGCTCATCATTTCGTATCCAACCGAAGAACAGGAATTACAAGTCATCGCCAACTGGCAGGCCGGGTTCAATGCGCGCAAGCTGGAAAGCGCAGGTCTGCAACCACTCGAAGACCCCGCCTCCATTGCCGAAGCACGCGCTGCCGTGCGCCGCGTGACGGTGGATGAAGGCGTGCAGAAGTACTTAGTCGAAATCGTGCGCCGCACGCGCGAGCACACAAATATTCACTGGGGCGCAAGCCCGCGCGCGTCCGTCGCCCTGCTGCTCGCCAGCAAAGCCTTAGCCGCGATGCGCAGCCGCGATTTCACAACGCCGGATGACGTGCGCGATGTCACGCATCCCGTTTTGCGCCACCGCATCGTGATGCGCTCCGATGCCGAAATCGAAGGCATCACGGCAGATCAAGTGATTGACGAAATCTTATCTTCTGTGGAAGTACCGCGATAACCAGGCGTCATGAGTTCAAGCTTTAGCTTGCTTCAGTCAGTCAAGCCACAGCTTGAACTTATGACGCCTGCTTGCCAGTAGGAATGTCATGATTTTCACGCGACGGTTTTTTATCTTGCTCATCCTCGGTGTCATTCCGCCGTTGCTGACCTGGCCCTGGGCGGGGAGCAAGTGGTTGCTGATTGGGTGGAATGTTGCGTTGCTCTTGACGGCGTGGCTGGATTATCGGCAGGCAGAGGGTGCCGCACAGATGCAGGTGGCGCGGCATTTGTCACAGCGATTCATCATCGGCGCGGAAAACGAAGTGCAGATTGAACTAACCATGCGCCCGCCGCGCGACATTCATTTCACGGTAAAAGATGAGTACCCGCCGGATTTGGAACTGCGCGGCGAACGGGAGTTGCAATTCACGGTTCCGCGCAAGACGCGCAATCCCGTCATTCGTAGGTATCAATTATTTGCGGCGGCGCGCGGTGATTATCATTTTGGCGATCTGGTGTTGCGCTGGCCAGCGCCGTTTGGCTTAGTCATCAAACAGGTGCGCATTCCGGCGGCGCAAAGCGTGAAAGTCTACCCAAATCTCAGTCCGGCCAAACAACAGGAATTGCTCGCACAGCGCAATCGGCTGCTGCAAATTGGCATTCGGCGTACACGGCTGAAGGGACAGGGCAGGGAATTTGAGAGCCTACGGGATTATGTGCGCGGCGATGCACTCCGGCATATTTCGTGGACGGCAACGGCGCGGCGCGGGAAGCTGGTAACGCGGCAATATCAGGCCGAACGCAATCAAAACATCGTCGTGATGGTAGACGCCGGACGCCTAATGACTTCGCGCATTGAGAACCTGTCAAAGCTCGATCACGCCATCAATGCCGCGCTCGCCGTCGGCTTCGTTGCCAATCGCGGCGCGGATAATGTCGGGCTGCTCGCCTTCACGCGCGAAGTCGTGTCGTATCTGCCGCCGCAACAGGGCAATGCGCAGGTCAACGCGATGTTGGAAGCGCTCTACAACCTGAAGCCGCAGATGACGGAACCGTCGTATGCCCGCGCGTTTCAGTATTTCGCGCAGCATTGCAAACGCCGTTCGCTCGTTATTATTCTGACCGACCTGATTGACCGCGAAGCGTCCGCCGAATTGCTCGCATACACCGCCACGCTGATGCCGCGCCATTTGCCGTTGATCGTGACGATTGGCGACAACGATTTGCGCGCCTTAGCCGCTGAGTTGCCCAGGCAAGTCGAAGATGTATATCGCCAAAGCGTGGCCGAAGAATTGCTGCAACAGCGCGAGGAAGCGTTGGCGCGCATCACGGAACTCGGCGGACTGGCGCTGGATGTTCCGGCGGGGCAGTTGTCGTTTCAGTTGGTGAACAAGTATCTGGAAGTGAAGGCGCGCGGGTTGTTGTGAGGCTATGAGATTGGAAATTTGAGATTTGCGATGGAGAGGGAAAGCGAATTTACTACGAACCGAAGGGCGGAGATTATTAGCACAGTGGCTTACCTGTTGGCGGTCGCAGTGGCGATTTTCCTACGGTTTTATTGGCTGGAGTTGAAGCCGTTGCATCACGACGAAGGCGTGAATTCGTACTTTTTGCTGAATCTGGCGGATCGGTGGGATTATCACTACGACCCGACGAATTATCACGGGCCGTCGTTGTATTACTTCGTGTTGGTGGTGACGAAGATTTTGGGGCGGACGGATTTTGCATTGCGCGCCTTTCCCGCGTTGTGCGGCGTGCTGACGGTGGCGTGGATGTGGGGCTTGCGGCGCGGGTTGGGACTAGTCGGAATGCCGGTGGCGGCGTGGAGTTTGGCGCTGTGTCCGGGGTTAGTCTATTACTCGCGCGATTTTATTCACGAGTCGTCGTTTGGGTTTTTCACGGTTGGGATGATTGTGGCGGCGTACAACTGGCGCAAGCCATATAACCTAATTGTCTTGGCAATTTTTACGGGCTTACTGTTTGTCACGAAGGAAACTTCGATTCATACCGTCGTTGTATTAGTGCTGGCGGTAGGCTGCGCGTATGGCTGGGATATGGTGCGGCGGCGCGTGCGCGGCGAAACCATACTGTGGCCGCCGTTTTCGTTTCTTGGTGAACAAATCGCCAAATCGTTTGTGCCGTTCGTGCTGATTTTCCTCTCGCTCTACATCGTGTTTTACACGTCGTTTTTTACCAACCTGAAAGGGCCGGTAGACTTTTTGCGCTCGGTCTTTATGTGGACAGGGCGCGGCGTGAAAGAAGGGATTCACGATCACGCCTTTACCTATTACCTCGGCATTTTGATCAAGCTGGAATTGCCGCTAGTGCTGGCGGCGATTGTCGGCGCGGTCGTGACGTTATGGCGCGGAAGGCGCTTCGGGTTGTTCACGATGGCGTGGGCGTTCGGGATGTTTTTGGGCTACTCCGTCATCCCGTACAAAACGCCCTGGCTGATGGTCAGTATGCTGATTGCGCTCGCCGTGTTCAGCGGCACAATGGCGCAGGAAATCTTTTCAGCTTTGCGCTTCACCGCGCCGCAGCTTGCCTTCGTCGCGTTGCTGCTTGCCGTTGCCGCACCGGTTGCGCGCACGTCGTGGCAGGTGAATTTTGTCAATTACGAGGACAACGAAAACCACACGGCCTATTTTCGGCAATGGGGCGAGCGGTGGAAATTGCGTCCGTACACGGATACGCAATACGGCTATGTTTACGCGCAAACCGACAAGGATTTGCTGAATCTGGTGCAGGAAATTTATCGGCTGAAACCCGCTGCGATTTACATCGCTTCGCCCGATTACTGGCCGCTGCCCTGGTATCTGCGCAACTATGAAATCAGCGGCTATGCGCAGGAAGTGCCGGAGAACTTTACCGGCCCTGCGCTGATCGCCGCCGCCGCACAGCGGGAAGATGCCGAGAAGAAATTGCCCGGCTATCAGGTGCGCGAATTCGCGTTGCGTCCGGGCGTGAATCTCTTGTGGTTCGTCAAAGCGCCCTGAGCCTATGCAGCTTTACACGATTGGTCACAGCAATGCGGAAAGCGCAGCGTTTGTCGCGCTATTGCAACGCCACGACATCGAATTGCTCGTGGACACACGCAGCCAGCCATACAGCCGCTACACGCCGCAATTCAACCGCGAAACGCTGAAAGCGACGGTCAACAGCGCGGGCATTGCCTACGCTTTTCTCGGCGATACGCTCGGCGGTCGTCCGGTCGGTGAGCAGTTTTATTTTCCGAGCGGCAAGGTGGATTATGACCTGCTGGAACAAGCGGAGTTTTATCAGTCCGGCGTGGAAAAGCTATTAGCCTTAGCCGCTGAATGTCGCGTCGCGTTTCTGTGCAGCGAAGCGGATTATCATCATTGTCATCGCTACCATTTGATCACGCGCACGCTGGTCAGACGCGGATTTGAAGTAAAGCATATCTTACATTCAGGAGAGTTAGATATATCTTCGCTGGATGATTTCTACGTACTGCAGCAAGTCTTATTTTAATTTAGCAAGCTTCCCTGAGCCTGAAAATGTTAGGAGTATTCATTTGAAGTCCGCAAAAATAATTAGCCTCGGATATGAAAGGCGATCCGTTGAGGAGATCATTGATATTTTGAACAGCTATAAAATAAAGCGGTTGCTGGATATCCGAGAATCACCACATTCACGTCGTAAAGGATTTAGTAAGGTAGCCTTGACTGAAAGCCTAGCGGAAGCTGGGATAAAGTATATTCACATTAGAGAGGCAGGGAATCCTTATCGAACAGATAAAGAGGATTTGAAAAGGTGTCTCCGCTTATATAAGTCGTATTTAAAAAAGCACCCTGATATTATTGATCTCGTTACGGGTAACATACGAAAAAGAGGGACAGCATTTTTTTGCTATGAGCGGAGTCACAGTGAATGTCATCGAAGTGTCTTACTAGAGGTGCTACAAAATAGCGGGCAACTCCTTGAAGTAATAAAAGTGGAGTGAATATGGAAAGTAAATGGCAGCGTCGCCGTATATTAATTTGGGGTAAAACACGGCCTGAGCTTAGCAAGACTTATAAGGAAATAGTTTGTACCGGGGGCGTCTTTGAGGATACCAAACAATTGGTTCGATTGTATCCAATACCGCTCAGGTATATGGATGATGAAAAGATTTTTTCAAAATATCAGTTGATAGATGCCTTTGTTGCTAAGTCTCCAAATGACTCACGCCCGGAAAGCTATAAAATCCGCTTTGATGGCATTCAAACTGGGTTGACTCTTTCGCCAAATAATCAATGGGCCGAAAGAGCCGCTTATGTTTTACAGCCGGGGAACATTTTTCAATCTGTCGAGGCTATCCAAGAGCGTCAGCGAGATGATAATACGTCACTTGGTTTGGTAAAACCTGCAATTGTGAGTCAAGTACGAGCCGAGAAACTCAATCAAAACGAGCGCGACAAATTTTGGAGAGATTATCAACAAGCAATCAAACAAATGGATTTACCTTTAGATACGAATCCTTCCCATCAAGTAAAACCGCTTAGCCCGCCTGATTATCGATATAAAATTCAATTCCGTTGTGATGATGATCGTTGCTTGCAAGATCATAACTTCAGTGTTTTGGATTGGGAAATAGACGCACTGTACTTTCGGATGCGTCGAAAAGGTAAATCTCCAGAATCCGCCTCAAAAGATGTGGTTGATAAGTTGAATGATGTATGCGCCCAAGATAAAGACCTCTACTTCTTTTTGGGAAATATTTCTACTCACCCAAATGTATTTACGATAGTAGGGCTTTGGTATCCCAAGAAAAAACTTGGTCCATCTCAGCCGAATTTCCTCGACCAGCTACCCTAAACTTTTGAGCCTTGCGATGAATTTAGAGCGTGCGTTAGAGCAGTATTTTCATTTTACGAGCTTTCGGCCCGATCAGCGCGAAGTGATTGAGCATTTGTTGGCGGGGCGACATACGATGGCGGTGCTGCCGACGGGGCGCGGGAAGTCGTTGTGCTATCAGTTGACGGCGCAGTTGTTGCCGGGGACAACGCTTGTCATTTCGCCGTTAATTGCGTTGATGCAGGATCAGGTTGAGGCGCTGAATCGGCGCGGCATTTATAACGCGACGTATTTGAGCAGCACGCTGGCACCGTCGGATGTGGGCGCGCGGTTTGAGGAGATGGAGCGGGGCGAACATAAGCTGGTTTACATTGCGCCGGAGCGCTGCGATTCAGCGCGGTTTCAACGCTTCGTGCGCGAGGCGGACATTTCGCTGGTGGTGGTGGACGAGGCGCATTGCATCAGTCAGTGGGGACACGATTTTCGCCCGCATTACCGCAATCTGTTTGCGCATTTGCCGGAACTGAAACGCGCGACGTTTTTAGCGTTGACGGCGACCGCGACGCCAGAAGTGCAGAATGATATTGCCAATGCGCTGGCTTTGCCGAACCTCACGCGCATCGTCGCGGATTTCAATCGTCCGAATTTGTTTTTGGAAGCCATCGCCGCCCAAACGCGCGAAGAGAAAGAGGCGTGGGTCAAGCAGGCGTTGACCGGGAATGACCTCGGCGGCTCGACCATTCTTTATTGCAGCACACGCAAAGAGGCAAACCAAACTGCCGCGTGGTTGCAGGCGCAGGGCTTCAATGCCGGGCTGTATCACGCCGGATTGTCCGCCGGAGAGCGCGCCAAAGCGCAGCGGCAATTTATCGAAGACGACACTTCGATCATTGTTGCTACCGTCGCGTTTGGGATGGGAATTGATAAGCCGGACGTGCGGCGCGTGATTCACTTCAACATTCCCGGCACGCTCGAAAGCTATTACCAGGAAGCCGGGCGCGCCGGGCGCGATGGCGAGGCGGCGGTCTGTTCGTTGCTTTATGCCCAGCCGGATTTGCGCATTCAACGCTTCCTGCTCGATCAGGCGTATCCGCACGCAGGCACCATCGAACGGATTATGCACGTCATCAAAGAAGCGCATCCGTTGCCCGTGACCGTGACCGAACTCAGCGCCTCGGCGCAGGTGCCGGAACTGAGCGTCAGCGCGGGGCTGCAATTGCTCTACGAACAAAACCTGTTGCAACTGAATGCCGAAGGCAAGTACGTGCTGGCACAGCCGAACGCGACCAGCACCCGGCTGGATTTGCGTTCGCTGAATGAGCGGCGAATGCGTGCCGAAGCGCGGTTGCAGCGGATGATCGAATACGCCGCGCTGGATCAATGCCGCCGCGAAATCATCCTCGGCTTTTTCGGGCAGCCGTTCGCCGGGCCGTGCGGTGCTTGCGACGTGTGCGTCGCTCCGGCGGGCAAGTCGCGCGGGAACGTCGACCTGATTGCGACCGCAGAATCAGACCGCGTTGCCCGCACGATTTTGCAGGCGGCAGAAGATTTTGGCGGACGCATCGGACGCGGCCTAATTGGCGACGTGCTGGCGGGCAGCAAAAGCAAACGCCTGACCGAACGCAATTTGCATCGCGCCCGCAGCTACGGCGCACTGCAATTGCACACGCAGGAACAGGTGCGCGTCTGGATGGATGAATTGATTGCGCAGCGCCTGCTGTACCTCACCGTCGAAGAATATCCGCGTTTGCAATTGACCGAAGCGGGCGCGATGGCGTTGCTTGGAGAACCGCTGCTCGCGCTGCCCGGCTTCAATAAACGCCCGGAAAAGAAGCCGGAGCCAGTGACGGTCGTTCCGGCGGGCGAGGAAGCATTGGCCGCGCCGCTCGGCGATAAGCTGCGCGCGTGGCGGCGGCAGAAGGCCAGCGAGCTGGGGATGCCGCCGTACATCGTGCTGCACAACGCCGTGCTGGAAGACATCGCCGCCGCGCAGCCGCAATCGCTCGCCGAACTGCAAACCGTCAAAGGCATCGGCGAAAACAAAATCGAAGCCTACGGCGCAGAAATCATCGCGCTGGTGCGAGGCGTGACCGCGCACAGCGACACGCGCCCGGTTGCCGCTGCCGCTCCGCTTGATTTGCGCCTGCAACTCGAAATCTGGGCGCAGGGCGGCGCGCCTCCCAATCGTCTGGCTTTGCTGGAAGCCCTGCAAAACTATGCCGAGCGTAGTGAGTTGATTTTGGTGGTAAATGCCATCGCGGAATTGCGCGTGCAGGAGGCGGCAGCGACGTTGTTGCAGATGTTGCGCGAGGTAACCGACGGCAATGTGCTGAATGCGTTGTGTCAGGCGGCGGCGGCGTTGCGATTGACGCAAGCCGCTCCTGATTTGTTGCCGTTGCTGCACGACACACGCCCTGGTGTGCGCCGCGCGGCAGTGCGGGCGTTGAGCCGCTTGCAGGCGCGCGAAGCGTTGGAGAAATTGCAGCAAATGGCCGCGCACGAAGATTCAGACACCGTAAAACTCGCCGCCGCCGGCGCTGTGCATTTGCTTACCAACGGATAGCCTTTGTCTGTGCTGCTAGCATTCCACCTTCCACCTTACCCATTCCACCTTGATACTCCCAAACCCGTTCGGAGCATCAATGTGGAATGGGTAAGGTGAAAGGTGGAATGTTGACTGATAGGAGCATTCTGGGGAAACCGGTTGAAGCGCTAATTATTCGCGATTACCGCCAGGATAATCAGCATTGTCACGCCCACGCCTGCCAGAACGCCCAGCGCAGTGTAACCCGCAATCTTCCCGGCCTTGCCGCCGTCTTTGCTGGCAATTTTGTCTACGTCGCTGTAGCGAATGTCGCGGGTCGTGACTTTATCTTTGTCGACAAATTGCAGCGTGAAGAGATCGTCTTTAATTTCGGCAAGACGCCCTTCGATCTTTTCGCCAGTTTTAAGTTTGAGGGTAACGTTTTTATTGGTGCCCCATTCGACGATTTTTTGTTTGAGTTTGGTTTCTTTTTCCTGCTGTTTGTTGGTTTGCGCCAGCACATTGCCGCCACCGAGCGTCAAGATCAGCAGCCAGGAAAGCACGAGGGAAAATTTAGTCATAAAAAGCTCTCGGAAGGTGTGACAGGCAAACTGCCTGTCACCTGTGATTAATTTGTACGAAATTGATTTGACAGCCGAGTCGTACCAGGCTAATCCGCCAACGCCAGCCCGATCAACACCAGCACACCGACGCCTGCCGCCGCGCCGAGCGCGATCCACGCCGCGATTTTGCCGCCGTTGGGTTCGCCCTTGGCTGACAACTTTTCTACGTCCCCATAGCGAACTTCACGGTTGACGACCTGGCCGTTCTCGACCAATTGCACGATAAAATTTTCGTCTTTGATTTCGGCGATGCGTCCGTCAACTTTGCTGCCGGATTTCAGCTTGACCGATACGTTTTTATTCGTGCCCCATTCAACGATGCGCTTTTTGTGTTTGGCTTCCTGCGTTTGTTGTTTGGTGACGGACGTCGCTCGTGTACTGGCCAAAACGGGCGCAACCGCGAGGGCGAGGACGAGTAACCAGGAAAGCGCGAGGGAAAAGAATTTGCTGCACATGATGCCTCACTGAAAAACAATCGCCCGTGGGCGATCATTCGTTTGGGAAAGTTTGACCACCGCCAGCACGGCAAACAACACCATCGAACCGAGCGCGATGTACTGCGTAACCCTACGCACATCGGTTTCGCCTTTACCGGAAATGCGGTGGACTTCGTTGTAGTGAATGTTACGAGTTGTGACCTGCCCGGCATTCATCCCTTGCACGGCAAAATAATCATCCGTGATTTCGGCAATACGGCCAACTACTGTTTCGCCACTCCTCAGCCGGACGGTTACGTTTTTTTGCAGTCCCCAGTCAATGATTTTGGTTTTGAGCTTTTCTTCCTTACTCTGCGCCGCCGCAGGGCTTGCGGTCAGCGCGAGCGTTAACAGCCAGGTAAGAAATGTGATGAAGAGGGATTTCATACTTTGCCTCCTCAATCCAACTGCGACAGCCCGACGCCAATCACGACGGCAAGCGCGACCAGCACACCGAGGGCAATAAAGCCGCTGGTTTTGCGCACTTTGTTTTCGGTGCTTTGTTTGAGCGAAACCTTTTTGATTTCACTCCAGCGAAAAGCGCGCGTGTCAATTTTGCCTTGTTGCAGGAATTGAATGCTGAGCGCGTCGTCTTTGATTTCGGCGATGCGGCCTTGTAGCTTCTCGCCGGATTTGAGTTCGATGGCAACGGCTTTGTTCGGCCCCCATTCGACGACGCGGGCGCGCAGTTTTTCTTCGGGCGAAGACTGCGCCTGCACAGGTCGTAACGCGAACGTAAAAATCAGCAGCCCGGAAAGCAAAAGGGTGGAAAACTTTCGGCGCATAAAAACTCCAAAGAGTTAACCTGGAAGAATGGTGGCTGGTTTGCGAATTTTTCCGCGAAAAATCCGTTGTGTGAACCACCATCCAGTGAGAGCAACTGCGATGCCGCCCCAAATGTCGGCGACATAGTGATACCGTCCATACACCGCCGACACACACACGCCGAGCGCCAACAGCAAAACTACGTGGCCGAGTTGACGCGCGTAGCGATACGCCGCCAGTGCCGCGACAAACGATCCGGCAACGTGCGCGCTCGGCAATGCGCCGCCGTGAATGCGTCCGTGCTTCTCGACCAATTCGACCAGATGCGTGAACCATCCGCCCGGCATCGCCTGAATGGTTTGTAACTGCCGTAGCGTGTGATACGGCCCTTCGATAGGAAAGAAAATGAAGACGAGATAGCAAAAGATGTACGACAAACAAAGCGCGAAAACGAATTCGTGAAATTGCTGCTGCCGTCGCATCCACAACAACAACGCCAGTGCCGGAATCAACGGCCAGTAGGTGAAGTAAAAGAAATTCATTACTTCGGTCAATGCCGGGCTGATATGCTGTTCAAACCAGACGGTCGGATGCGCGCCAAACGTGGCGTAATCGAATTGAATCACGCCCGCGTCGAACCAGCCGCGCTGAATCACGTGAACGATGCTGTGAATCTCTTCAAAGAAAAAGCCCGACAGGCCGAGCGGATACCAATAGCTCAGGAAATGCAGCATCGGCGTGCGACGCTCACGAAAGTACACGAACGCCGCAATCATTAGTGCAAATCCTGCGTGCGCGAGCAGCAGTTTGCCGCGCTTTTCTAGCGGGGTCTGGCTGACCGCAAGTAAGACGGCGACGAAAGTTAAATAGCCAAGCGTCAAACGATCCGTCCAATTGAAAAGGCTGAGGACGCGGGCCAGCGAAAAACTGTTTGCCTGCACAAGCGAATCAGATTGCATGGTACGATTGAATTCCATCATATTCCTTCTCCTGCTTACCATCCCGAAATTCTTCGATCATCCATCCGTGCTGCCGCGCCCAACGCAGCAAGCGCCGATCCGGGTTCGTTGCGATGGGCGCGCCGACGAGCTCAAGCACGTGGCGGTCGGTAAAGTGATTGCCGTAGGCAAACGATTTTGCTAAATCGAAATGGTGCTGTTCATTGAACGCAAGCAAAGTGCCGACCTTCGCCCGGCTGTACGGATGCTCGCCTGCGATTTTGCCCTGCAGCGTCGTGCCGTTGTGGGCGATTTGCGTAGCCAGCGAAAAATCCGCGTTTAGATGGCGCGTGAGCGGTTCGACTAACATTGCCAGCGAACCAGAGAGCAGCACGATGGAATGACCTTGCTGTTGATGCCACCGCACGCGCGCGACCGCCTGCGGCAAAAGGTGATGCTTGATCCGTTGGTCGAAGCAATCCTGTGCCAACCGGCAATAATGTTCGTAGGACTTGCCCGCAAGATAGGCTTTGTTTGCCCGCCGAATCGAGCGGCCTTGCGCGGCGGTGTGAAACGTTCCTGCTGCCAGTCGCAGCAAGTCTCCCGCACGCAACTCGCCATAGCGCCAGAGATATTGCAGAAAGCGCCGTTCCATCGAAGCGCCCGCCAGCAGCGTTCCGTCTACATCAAAAATGGCAGCAATTGAATGGGTCATACTTTTTTCGTATAAGCGCGGCGCTTGGGAGCGCACGCGGCTCGCGTGCTGAGGCTTACTACGCTGTAACTTGTCTCGGAGCGGATTTCCTGCTCACGTCTCAGCACGCGAGCCGCGTGCGCTCCCAGGCGCTACGCATGCTTACCAGACTTTCGGCAAGACCAGCTCTTTGCGAAAGAACCGAAATCCTTCAATCATTACCGGTACACCGCGCACAACGCACATCACAACGGCAGCGACTGCCAGCACGAGAGCTACGATTGGCAGGGCATTGCCCAGCCACGCCAGCACCATCTGATCAATCGGAAAGCCCGGCGCGGCAGACAGCGTACGCCAGAGGCCGAGCGCCAGGAACGCGGCGCATTTGACGATACCGTAGGCCGCACGGCTCGCGCGCGAACCGACTAATAGTTTGCCCCACCAGCTCTGCATCATCGTCTTTTCGCCGAAGGCCGTTTGCCCTTGCGTGAAAGCGACCGCGCGCAGGAAATCCGTCAGGCAGCCGCGCGCAATGACAATCGCCGGAATCCAGAACGAAACCAGCCCTTCGGTGGCGAAATAAATCCAATAAATGTTTTCGACAATCCGATCCGCCGCGATGTCAAAGGCTGCGCCAATGTCGCTCGTGTACCCAAAGCGCCGGGCTACCCAACCATCCACCGCATCCAGCGCAATCGCCAGCACCAGCAACAGCAAGGCCATCAGGTTGGACGCCAGCCCGCGACCGAACAACCCGACCGAAACAAAGGCGATAATGACTCGAAATAACGTAATAAAATTTGCCAACATACTGCCACCTCCTGGCTTGCCGAATAAGGAGCGCGAACACCGCGCCGGACAGCGCAAAGGTCGTCACGCCATTTTCCTGCCGTCGCCCGCCGCCGTGTTCGCGCCGTCAGGAATAACAACCTCTGTGCCAGACCGCGCCGCCAGGAAAAAACGCTTGTGGGAACTGAACTTATCCGCCGAACGTAAGATTTTGACGGCACTCTATGGCATGATGGGGTGCCAGATTTTTCCGACGAGTGAAAGGAGCCGTCACAATTTTCACGAATGAATCCGTGGGATAAATCATTCCTGAAAACTCGTGGCTGAAAAAAAACTATGACCCATGATCGTGATGCCAAAACATATTTGCTGGGAGCTTCGGTCATCAGCGTCGTGCTGTCGTTTATCCCGATGGCGGATTTGCTGGTCTATCCGTTTAAGCTCTTCGTTACCTTCATTCATGAGGGAGGGCACGCGCTGATGGCGGTGGCGACGATGGGCGCGGTGGAGCGCATTGCCATCTATTACGACACCAGCGGCATCACGCTTTCGCTCGGAGGCTGGCCGATTTTGATTTCCAGCGCGGGGTATTTGACCAGCACGTTGTTTGGCGCGGCCTTGCTGCTGATTTGTCGCAACGGCAAACGGGCGAAAATGGCGCTCGGCATTACGGCGGCGTTGATTCTGGCGTTGACGATTGTCTGGGTCAAAGGCATTTTCGGTTTAATTGTCGGGGGCGGCCTGACCGCCGCGCTGATTTTCTTTGCCGCCGCGTCGAACCCGAAAGTCGCGCATTTTTTCCTGAGCTTTCTGGCGGTGCAATGCTGTCTGAACGCGCTTTATGATCTGAAGACGTTATTCTTGATTTCTGCTGTTACCAATCAATCCAGTGATGCCGTGAATATGCAGCGAATGACGATGATTCCAGCGACGGTGTGGTCAGTGCTGTGGTTGGGGCTTTCGCTAGTCGTGTTGTGGTTGGCGCTCAGAACCTACTTTCGGCGTGGCGCGACGCCATGGGAACCAGAAACGTTGGCCAGCAGTCGGGCGAGCGCAAATTCCTACCGGTAAAAAATCGCGCGCAGATTGGAGAATTCGCCCTCATTCGCACTATAGTAAAATTGGAACTAGCTCCAGAGTCCAACGTTCATTCAGATGCACGCACTTAAAGCCTGTACGTTGGTGCCCCACATCCGGGGCCGAATGAACCAGCAGATTATTTTTGTTAGTAAGCATAAGGAGACTGTCAACCATGAGACCTCAAAAACTCACACGTCGCGCCGCCGGCTTTTCGTTGATTGAATTGCTAATCGTGATTTCGATTATCGGCATTATGGCCGCCGTAGCGATTCCGCGCTTGAATGCGTATTTGAAACAAGGCCGCGAAACTGCCGCGATTCAATCGTTGCAGGAAATTCATCGCGCCCAGGCGTCGTATTACAACTCCAAAGGCAAATACGGGAGTTTGAATGAATTGGTTGAAGCGGAATTGTTGCGCCCCAGTTTTGGCGAGAGCAAAGTCATTGGCGGGTATGTTTACACCAGCGCCGATGTGACCACCAATCAATTCACCGTTCACGCCGACCGCGCCAGCGATGGCGATGGCTATAGCGATTTCAACGTGACGGAAAAGGGCGACATCTACAAGATCGAAAACAAGACCAAAGGTTCTGTGCCGCGCGGGCAAGGCCAATTATATGGCACGACTGAAGCTGGCGAAGCGAAGAAAGACGCCGCGCCCGCTGCGAAATAATCAAGTTACCCACTGCCGCCGCTGAACAACCCCGCAATCGAAGGGTGAGAGCAATACTGCTCTCACCCTTTTGCGTTATTTTGTCGAAACGTTTAGAGTTTGCCGCTACACCCAATCTGAAAAAGTGTCTTCATAACCGATGGACTCAATCGCAATCTCCCCGCGCCAAAAAGCCCTCCTTTGGCTGGGCGTGTTTACGCTCGTTGGCATTGCACTTGTGCAACTTTACCCCGATGGTTTTCAGCAGGATAGCAGCTATCATTTCCTCTTTGCCCGCTGGGGCTGGCGTTATCCGTATATGCTGGTCGGCGTCTGGCAGCGCCCGTTGTTTACCTTTCTGTACTCGTTTCCGGCGATGATCGGCTATCAGACGGCGCGGCTGTTTACGGTGGCCATCTGTCTGGCGACGGCGTGGCAAACGTGGAAGCTCGCGCAGGATTTGAAGCTGGAACGAAGCTGGCTCGCCGTTCCGTTGATCTTTTTGCAGCCCTCCTTTTTCGTTCTCTTCCCCGATTTGCTGACGGAGACATTGTTTGCGCTGGTGTTCGTCATCGCACTGCGCTTGCACACGCGCGGGCGTGTGCGACTCGGAATGGTGGTGGCTTCGCTGCTCGTAATGGCGCGCCCGGAAGGCTTTTTCATCGGCGTGTTGTGGGGCGTGTGGATTTTGTTTGATAAGCGCGCTTCGACGGTGTTCTGGCGGCGCATTCCCTGGTCATTGCTGTTGGCGATTGGTTCGTTTATCTGGTGGCTGGCAGCGTACATTGTGACGAAAGACCCGCTGTTCATCAAACATAACTGGCCGAGCGATTGGCACGAGGGCGTCTACGGCTCGGCGCATTTCTGGTCGTATCCCGCGCGCTTGCCGGAAATGGTGGGCGGCTTGTTGCTCGTGCCTTTTTTAGTCGGACTTGTGCTGTTGCTCAAGCGGCGAGAGCACTGGACGTTGACGACTTCGTTTCTGGTGCCGTTTTTGTTACACACAGGATTTTGGGTGTTTGGCGCGGTGGGCGAAGCGGGTTATCCGCGTTATATGGTCAGCGTCGCCCCTGCGATGGCGTTAATCACCTTGATTGGCTGGAATCTGCTTGCAACGGTCAGTTGGAATACGCTTGTCAGGTTCTTCCCTCGACTTCCTCCGCAAATTCGCCTGGCAACCGCCAGCCTCATTCTGCTCATCTCAGCCGCGCTTTGCGTTTTGTATCTGGATGGGATGCCGTGGCCGCGCGATGGCTGGGCGATTCGGGACATGCACGAGTGGTTTTTGCAGAACAAACGACCAGTTACCAAACTGGTGTGGAGTCACGCCACAATGTCAGCGATGTTTCACGACGTGGATATGACGACGCGACCATATCTGACCAAAGATCGTGCGACGAATCGTAAAATGTTACAGGAATCTCCCTCCGGCACTTTGATTTTTTGGGATAGCGAAATCGGGCCGAATTGGTACAGCCTGACCGAGCAGGATTTCGAGAGCATTGGTTATAAACGGCTGCGGTCGCAGTCGTATTCATTGACAGGATATTTGTGGACGAATTGGAAAGGGCCAATGATGGGCACGCGCAAGTTGGATTTGCATTTGTTTTATAAAGAGTGAGGCTGCTTTACGCGCGCTAGGTCGGCACAATATAATCGTGCCTCATCAAAATCTTTGCAGGAGAAGTATCGTCATGAAAATATCGCGTCTGATTTCTACTTTCCTTGTTGCCCTGAGCTGCTTGACCATCGCGCAGGCACAGTCGCAGCAAACACCGCTGCCCAAGCCCAAGCAGCCGGAAACACCGCAGAATCCCACGCAGAGCAAAACGAAACCGGCTGGCGAAACTCCAGATCAGCAGGTACCAGAGTTTAGGGACAGACCTATTGTTACCTATAACGTTAGGCTCCCGCTTGCCGTGACGGACAAGAGCAACCGTTTTGTTACTGACCTCAAACAAGCGGATTTTGAAATCTACGAAGATAAGGTGAAGCAGGAAGACATTGTTAGTTTTCTGGCGGAAGCAAATTTGCCGCTCGACATCGCCTTGCTGATGGACACCTCTAATAGTGTCAAGCCGAAATTGAAATTTCAACGCGATGCTGCTGTGTCATTCCTACAAACCGTGTTGCGTCCGCGTCAGGATCGCGCGCTCTTTCTCTCCTTCAACTCCGATATTGAATTGCAACAGGATTACACGAACCGCATTGACCTACTTTCGCAATCCATTGACAAAGTGAAAGCTTACGGTGAAACACGCCTCTACGATGCGGTGTATCGGATTTGCGAAGAGAAGATGTTTGCCGAAGCTGGACGGCGGCGTGCAATTGTGTTGATTACCGACGGCGAAGATACGGCGAGTGAACACACGTTGACGGATGCGATCAATATTGCGTTGCGTTCGGAAACCGTTGTCTTTGTCATTAGCAACAAGGCGGCCGGGTTCTTCGGCGTGCAAGCTGGACAGGTAGACAGTGCGGAAGATAAGAACCTGAAAAAACTGGCCGAAGATACGGGCGGGCGCGCTTTCTTCACCGGCACTACACTACAACTCGAAAAGGGCTTTGCTTCCGTAACACAGGAATTACGCAGCCAGTACATCATCGCGTATTCACCCAGCAACATTAACTTTGACGGCAGATTTCGTCAGATCGAAGTCCGAGTGCCGGGCAAGAAAGATATGAAAATTCGCACTCGCAAAGGCTATGAGGCAAGAGATTCCTCCGGCCCGGCAGCGGTTGCGAAACCGAATTAACTGCTCGTTTGTCAACGCACCCTTGTGCGCGTGGGAGTCGTATGAAAGTTGTATCCAAAAACTCTATGTTTGGTGCTGTGCTGTTGGGCAGCTTGCTCGTTTTGTTCGCCGCCTTCGCGCTTGACCGTGCCCACGCGCAACAGCCCGCCTCCCCACAAAAACAACCGCCGAACCAGCAACCACCGAAGAAATCCAAAGAGGCCGAGGAAGAGGAAGGCGGGCAGGTGCTGAAGGTTGGCACCAAGCTGGTCAATGTGCTTTTCAGCGTGACTGACAAACAAAACCGCTATCTGGAAAACCTGACCAAAGAAGACCTTGAAATCACGGAAAACGGTCAGCCGCAGGAAATCTTCACCTTCAAAAGGAATTCGATTTGCCCTCACGATGGCGATTATGGTAGACGTGAGCGGCAGTGAACAGTATGTGTTGCCGCAGCTCAAGGACGCTGGGGGCGCTTTGTGGATGCCGTGATGCGCACAGGCAAAGATGTCGCCGCCATCATCAAGTTCGAAGGCGAAGCGACGCTGATGCAAAACCTGACTCGAACAAAATCGCCTACGCAAAGGGCTGGAAGAAATTGCTTACATCTCGCCGCCCACCCGTTACGGCGGCACACCGGGCATCAACGGCAATTCCCGTCAGGGCGGAACTTCGATCTGGGATTCAGTGATTGCCGCCAGCGCGGATTTGCTGGCCAAAGAGCCGGGGCGCAAAACCATCGTGTTGCTGACTGACGGCGTGGACACGACCAGCCGGATGAAACTGAATGACGCGATTACCGAAGCCCTGCGCGCCGAAGTTGTTGTATACGCCATCGGCATTGGCGATCCGGTCGGCGGCGGATTTTCGATGGGCAGCGGCGTGGACGAAGGCAAACTCAAAAACCTGACTGAAGCGACGGGCGGACGCGCTTTCATCCCCAACAGCCGGCGCGACCTCGACAGCGCTTTCCTGCAACTTGAACAAGACATGCGGCAACAATACTTACTTGCCTACGAACCCACGAACGAAGCGCAGGACGGCAGTTTCCGCAAAATCGAAATCAAACTGCCCAAGCAAAATGCGAAGGACGTGAAGATTCGTCATCGGCGTGGATACTATGCCGGGAAAGGCTAGTTAACAGAGAGAAGGAGGGAAAGAGAGAGGGCGAGACTAGCGGCTGTATTTGCTCTTTTTCCCCCCGCTCTCCCTCACTGCTTTCGCACGACCACAAACTCCTGTTCCGGCCCGCCGTATTTCAGCGCAATAAACGGATCAAGCAAATACTCTTTCATCCACGCAGGAAAATTCGGTAAGAATTCTTTTTCGGTCTGCCGCACTTTGTAGAGCAGTTGATACCCGAGGCCGGGGAATTCTTCGGGTTGTACGTGATGCCACCAGCGACCCTGGTCATTGTCCCAGACGCCGACCGTGTTTGCAGGCAAGGCTTGGAATTGGCTGACGCTCTCTTCGCGAGTGAAGTAATTGCGCACCAGTAACCCCGTCTCGAACGGCGGTTTTTTCGGGTCGTGGACGACGAGCAATACTTCGCGCGGCGGGATTTTCAATTCGACGAAAACGGATTGATCGGCAGCGAACAGACGTGGCGCACTCGTCAGCAGTTGATTGGCGCGGACAAAGGCGGCGGCTTTTTGCGCCAACACAAAGCGATAGTGCATTGGCTCAGCGACGTAATAAATCATCACGGTCAACGCCGCCGCAAAGATGACAACGGCGGTAAGCGCGCGTCGCAACAACGCTGGCCAACGTTCGGCGCGCAGGACGAAAGCCAGTCCATTCCAACCATACAAGCAAATCAAAGCCGTCACGGGGGCAGTGCTGACGAGGATGCGCATAAATCCCAACGCCCCAAACGTTCCCGTCCAGAACATATACGAATGCGCCACTAACACTGTCGCCCACGCCGCCCACGCCAGCCCCATCCTACGCCGCAGCGACGGCAGCAGCCCCAGCAAAAACAATGGCAGCAAAATCCAGCCGCAGTAATACGGCCAGTAAATAACGTGATGCCAGAGGCTCCCTTTTTGCGTGCCGACCAGCGGCCACGACCATTCATAAACGAAGTACAACCATTGCCCCGCGACGATGCGGCAAACGACCAACAGCGTGACGATACCCGTTGCCAGCGAGCTTCCAATCAGGAAGCGCTGCGGCCACGTCGGATGCTCTTTCGTGCGCGGCAAAGCCAATAAAAACAGCCCCCAAACCGGCGCAAGCAAAAATCCTTCGGGTCGCGCGAGCGGCAAAAACGACATCAGCAAACACGACGCTGCAAATCGCTTCGCCCACCACAGCCGCAGCGCGATTACCAAGCCGAGCGCCATTGGAATTTCCGTCATCGTGTCGCTCGCCAGCGCAAACGCCAGCGGCTGAAAGATCAAAAAAAGCCCCGCCAGATTCGCATTGCGCAACTCTAAATCATCCGCCATCCGCATCGTCTGCCACACCAGCAGCGTCGTCACGAACGCGGCAAACGTGCGCGCTGCCAGCCAGCCGAATTGCGCAGGCACAATCATCAGCAGCACATACAACGGGCGCGCCCACGAGGTCAGCCCCAGTTTCGGATCAAGCCACGTTACGCGCAGGTTCCAGTAATGCAACATCGAATCGCCATCACCCGTATACGGCCAATACCGCGACCAGACGACCAGCCACGCGAAAGTGCCGAGGCAAAGCCACAGCCGCAGGCGTCCGGGTTCTTCAGCAAGTGGGGCAGAAAAAAAAGTGCGCACACGCGCCAGCGAAAAACTCATTTTGTCTCAAGGCTTCTTGTGATATGAAACGAACGCCGATTCTAAGCAGGGGAACCTCAGACGGTCAAATTGGAGAAGGGAAGAAAAATAATGACGAAATACGAAACCGACCGTGCCGCGTTGGAGCGCGATTCCGCGATGGAATTTTTTGTCGCTGGCGGCCCCGGCGGTCAGCATCGCAACAAGGTCGAAACTGGCGTCCGCCTGACGCATCATCCCAGCGGCGTCGTCGTGCAAGCGACCGAGCGCCGTTCACAATCCGCCAACCGTGAAGCCGCCTTTGAGCGATTAGCCGAAAAGCTGATCGAGATGCAAAAAGTCCGCAAACCACGCCGCGCGACCAAACCTTCCGCCGCTGCCAAAGCCGCGCGCCTGGAAAATAAAAAACGCAAAAGCGAGATCAAGCAAACTCGCACGCGCAAGGCGAGCGACGAATAGCGGAATTTTAGTAATCCCTTTTTCCATCTCTAACTTTCTGCTTGCGTTACGGCGCAAATTGGTCAAAATACATTCTTCACGAAGTTGCAATGGCAATGGAACATTGATTGACTGTAATTCATCCTCCCCCAACGACCTGCTGCTGCCTCACGATAGCGCCCCGTAAACGAGATTCTCTTTGAAAGGATTGGTATCCTCATCATGCAAAGTCCAAAATTGTTTCTCACGCTCACACTACTACTCTGCGCCCTCACTTCTTTCGCGCAAACCAAGCCCGATAAAAACGACGCGCGCAAACTGAAACCGCGCGTAGTGCCAACGCTCCGCTTGGAAAATGGCGTCATTCTAAGTCAGGCTGACGGCTACACACGCCCGGCGGCGAACACGATTTGCGCGGGCGATAAAATTGGATTCACCGCGCGCGTGTCAGGCATGGACGGCGCAGATGCCTTGCCGGTGAAGTGGACGGTTTCTGGCGGCAACGGCATGTCGGACATCAATGGGCATTACGTTTTGGATACGACAGGATTGACGCCCGGCACCTACGTTGTGACGGCGGAAGCGGGCGTGCCGTACAAGGAATGCGAAGGGAACTGCACGGCGTATGATTCCAAAACCTTTGTCGTCATCGCGTGCCCGACCTGCTTCACGACGCCCAGCCTGACGCTGACGAGCAGTTCACAATTCATCAATCCGGGCGAAGCCCTCAACGTTTGCTCCACAACCATTACGGGCGGCGCAAACTACGGCAAACTGACACCCGCGTGGTCAACGACTGCGGGCAAAATTTCCGGCGATCTGAGTTGCGCCAAACTCGACACCACCGGCATTCCCTTCGGCTCGACCGTGACGATCAGTTTGAAGGTCACCAGCGAATTGCCGAACTGCGAAGCCAGCGGCCAAGTCACCGTGCGCGTTGCCGAACAACTCGTCGCTGCCGTTTCTGAATTCTCGCCCTGCAATACCTTCAAGACCAACAGCGCCCGCGTGGACAACGTCTGCAAAGCCAATTTGATGGACGTGGCGCGCCAGCTTGAAGCCGATCCAACTGCACAACTCATCATTGATTCCTATTCCCGTCCTGGCGAAAAAGCCGCGATGTCGCTCGAACGCGGCAAGAACGTCCGCGACCGTTTGGCCGACGGTTCCATCGGCTTCCACGTAGACGCGAACCGCCTGATCGTCCGTCCTTCCGGCCAAAGCGACGACGGCTCACAAGTCCGTCTCTACTTAATGCCCGCTGGCACAAAACTGCCTGCTGGTGCCGCCACTGCTGATGTCGGCTCGGTAACAAAAGAAGTGCGCCGCTCGCCCGCGCCTGCCCGCCGCCGATAGCGAAAACGTGAAGGAGAGAGGGAGCGAAGGAGCGACGGAGCGACAAAGGCAACCCTTCTCTCCGTCTCTCCTTCCCTCCGTCTCTCCTTCCCTCCGTCTCTCCTTCTCCCCCTCTCTCTTTCCCGCCCACACTTTCCACCTCCACCAAAAACGATTAAGCTTG
Organism: Blastocatellia bacterium; assembly: GCA_046331525.1. Lineage (GTDB taxonomy): Bacteria > Acidobacteriota > Blastocatellia > RBC074 > RBC074 > JAFDVL01. Next base: position 70,436 of record JAXLQQ010000008.1, on the reverse strand, counting down.
TCGCCACCTATGACCTTCTGGAACAAGCGAAATGTTTTTGTGACCGGCGCGACCGGTTTTATTGGCGCACAACTGACCCGATTGTTAGTCGAACAAGGCGCGCGTGTCGTCTGTTTGCAGCGCGACAACGTGCGGGCGAATGCGTTGGATTTGTTTGATCTGCGCCGTCGCGTCACGGTGATTCAGGGCGCGCTTGAAGACTACGCCCTGCTCGAACGCATTCTGAACGAATACGAAATCGAAGCCGTCTTTCACCTCGGCGCACAGGCGATTGTCGGCGCGGCCAATCGTTCGCCGCTTTCGACGTTTGAGACGAACATTCGCGGCACGTACTTTTTGCTCGAAGCCTGTCGCGTGACGCGGACGGTCAAGCGCGTCGTCGTCGCGTCGAGCGATAAAGCCTACGGCACGCACGAGCAGTTGCCGTACACCGAAGACGACGCGCTCAATGGCCTGTTCCCCTACGACGCCTCGAAGGTTTGCACCGATGTGCTGGCGCGGTCGTATGCCCACGCTTACGGCTTGCCCGTCGCTGTCACGCGCTTTGCGAATGTGTACGGCCCCGGCGATATGAATCTGTCGCGTATCGTCCCCGGCACGATTCTCGCCGTGCTGCGCGACGAAGCGCCGATCATTCGCAGCGACGGCACGCCCGTGCGTGAGTTTGTGTTTGTGGATGACGTAGCGCGCGGCTATTTGACGTTGGCCGAACAGATCGAACGCGCGCAGGGCGAAGCCTTCAACTTCGGCACGGGCGAACAAGTGCAAATGCGCGAACTCGTCCAGCGCATCATTCGCCTCGCGGGCAAAGCCGACCAGTTGACGCCGCACATCCTGCTGCAAAGCAAAATCGCAGGCGAGATTGACGCGCAATATTTATCGGCGGCGAAAGTGGAAAGCCGCTTTGGCTGGCGCGCGGCAGTCTCGCTGGACGAAGGGCTGACGCGCACGATTGCGTGGTATCGCGCGCATCTCGGCGTAGCGTTCTGAAGCGGCGCTGCTTGCCACCGAGCTAGCGCGGCAAGCTAAAACGCCAGTTCCGTGAGATGCGCAGGAAGTTGCTGGAAAGACATGCGCTGCGCTCTCGTTAGACCGTTGAGCGAAAGCTTCTGTAAATTCGGCAATTCTTTCAGCAAATCCACATTGCTCACTTGACTGTCGCGCAGAACAATCGAGAGTTGAGTCAAGCCTTTGAGTTCTTTCCAGCACATTTAGATTACTCACTTTGCTTTCCCCCAGATCAAGCGAGAGTTGGGTCAAGCTTTGAGTTCCTTCCAGCGCGTCCACATTGCTCACTTCGCTGTAGCTCAGATCAAGCGTGAGTTGAGTCAAGCCTTTGAGTTCCTTCCAGCACGTCCACATTGCTCACCTTACAGTAGCTCAGATCAAGCGAGAGTTGGGTCAAGCCTTGAGTTCCTTCCAGCACGTCCACATTGTTCACTTCGCTGCCCGGAACAAGCGAGAGTTGGGTCAAGCTTTTGAGTCCTTCCAGCACGTCCACATTGCTCACTTCGCTGCTCGAAACAAGCGAGAGTTGGGCGCCTTTGAGTTCCTTCCAGCACGTCCACATTGCTCACTTCGCTGAAGCTCAGATCAAGCGAGAATTGGGTCAAGCCTTTGAGTTCCTTCAGCACATTTAGATTACTCGCTTCGCTGCCCAGATCAAGCGAGAATTGGGTCAAGCTTTTGAGTTCCTTCGGCACATCCACATTGCCCACTTCGCTGCTCAGATCAAGCGAGAGTTGGGTCAAGCTTTGAGTTCCTTCAGCACGCCCACATTGCTCACTTCGCTGTCGCCCAGAACAAGCGAGAGTTGAGTCAAGCTTTTGAGTTCCTTCAGCACGTCCACATTGTTCACTTTGCAGAAGCTCAGATTAAGCGAGAGTTGAGTCAAGCCTTTGAGTTCCTTCCAGCGCGTCCACATTGCTCACTTCGCTGCCCGGAACAAGCGAGAGTTGAGTCAAGCTTTCGAGTTCCTTCAGCGCGTCCACATTGCTCACTTCGCTGCCTAGAACAAGCGAGAGTTGGGTCAAGCCTTTGAGTTCCTTCCAGCACGTCCACATTGCTCACTTGGCTGTCGCGCAGATCAAGCGAGAGTTGAGTCAAGCCTTTGAGTTCCTTCCAGCACATTTAGATTATCAGCTTCGCTGCCCAGAACAAGCGAGAGTTGGGTCAAGCTTTGAGTTCCTTCCAGCGCGTCCACATTGCTCACCTGACTGCTGCTCAGATCAAGCGTGAGTTTTTTTAGCGAACGGCATCTTGATAATGAAGACAGTCCGGCAATGGAATTCGAGGAGGGCGCAGACTTGAGCGCCAATTCTTCGATGGAAGCAGAGTGCAGCCAAGTGAATGATTCCAAATTCAGCGGCTCGGTCAATTCCAACTTTTTCAATTGATGTTGGTAAGCATAGAGTTCGGGCGGATAGCCACTATAACTCAGGTAGCGTTTGCCTTCATATTGCTGGTAAAACAGACTCGCGCCCCAGCCTGCGCCAAACAGGGCGAGCACGGCGGCGGCGACGCCAGCGCGGACGAAGGTGCGGCGGCGTTGGCTTTGTTGCAGGAAGGCTTTTTTCTCCTGCTCGTTGCTGCCCCAGGGAATTTGCGTGACAAAGCGTTCGATCAGTTTCAGGTCTTTGCCCTTCAGCACGGCCTGCGCTTGTTTGTCGCTGCCTTGCCAGTGCAGAAAGGCTTTCTCAAATTTCAATCGGGCCTGATCCACTTCCGCCAGAATTTTACCCGTCAACCGATGCAACGCCGGAATCAACCGTTCGTGCGGCAACCGATAGCGCGTCTCTGTCGGCGTAGCGACCGTTTCCAGCAAGCGCACGCCGCGTTGTGATAAATGGTCAAGCAACAGCTTCAAATGCGGCGGCGCAACGCCCAGCCGCGCGGCGATGTCGGCGACGGGCAAGCCTTCGGCGAGGCGTTGATTCGTTTCAGGATTGCGCAGTTCCAGCATCGCTTTCAGAATCGTTTCGCGTTCGGTTTCAGGAAACCGTTCCAGACAGCGATTGATGTATTGCGTCAGCAGCCCGGCGGCTTCTCCGGCGAATTGATAATCCTGAACCGTGACGGTCTTGCCGCTTTGCCGTTCGTGCAACTCGGCCAACACGAGCAGCCCGATGCCGATGTCTACGGGCAAGACTTCGTTCTCGGTGGTCGCGGCTTGCATCAGGTTGTTGACGACGGCTTGTTCGATGGACAGATGGGCTTCGTTGATGAGTTGGCCGATGACTTCCTGCGCCTGTTTGACCGTAAACAACCGCAACGACATTTCGCGCGGCAACGTGAAATCGCGCTTTTGTTCGGCAATGATGAAGTCGCGCCAGTGCGCCGAAAACTCACGGCGAAACGCGATGATCCAGGTGATGCGATGCGGCGGGTGGGCTTCGCGGGCGATTTTGCTCAGCAGCCGAAAGATCGCTTTGTTGCCGCGCAACTGCTCGAACTGATCCAACACGATGACGTGCTGCTGCGGGCAAAGCTCGGCGGATGGATTCACGAGATCATCGAGCGAAGCGGGAACTGGTTTGTCCTCCGTGCCGGGCGCGCCGTTGTCGTGCCACTCATCCTGAATGGCGCGCAACAGCCGTTCGATGGAATTGGTCGGCAACGCTTCCCAGTAATGATATTTCACGCCCTTGTTTTTGAGGATGTGCGTCAGCCCGGCGCGCAGCAACGAAGTCTTGCCCGCGCCCGAAGCCCCCATCAACGTCACCATCGCCACCTGATTATCGAGCACATAGCCCAGCACTTCCTGCAATTCGCTCTCGCGCCCCAGCTTCCGAAAGAGTTCGCCATCCCCCGGCGTAAACGCCATCGGCCCTTTGATGGCAGTCGGGCTATCTTTGAGCGGCGGCAACTCTGGCGCTTGCGTGAGTCGCCAAATGCGATACGCGCCGTAGCAGAACACCGCGCCGCCCGCGACATACAGCAGCACCTGCAAAATCAACACGCCGCGCTTTTGATTCAGGAACTCTTTCAACTCAGCGGGCAACCAACCTGCAAACGCAAAGCCTACGAACAGCAACGCGCCGCCCAGGATCACCAACGCCCATTCGCGCCGCCGCGATTTCACGAGGCGGACGACACCGTCAACGATCTGTGGAAGTTGTTGCGTGAGTTCTGACCAACTGGGCATGCAAAGCGCGACTTTCCGGGAAAACAAATTGTGCCTGACAACAAACGGCTTGAGCGGAGCGGCGATTCTACGCTGTGCGTGGGCAGAGAACAATAGATGCAGGAAGGGGGAAATTCATTAGACCTCTTGCGGACGGAACGGAATAGACCACAGATTGGACGGATGATGCGGGTTCACGCGGATCAGACCCGCGAAAATCCGCCTCATCCGCGTCATCTGTGGTCTATTGCCTGGCGTAAAGCGCTTTTGCAAGAGGTCAATGCGCGCTCAACCAGCCTGCCAAAGCTGCGGCAGTCGTGCCGACACGAGCACCGGAAAACGCTCGGTCGTCGGCGCAGGCAGCGGGAAGCCCTGCAACAAGGCTGCCAACACTTCCTCCGGCGGCGCACAAAATTCTATCCACGTGTCTTTCACTTCGATGCTGGCGGATTCCGCGACTCGCACGGCTGTTTCTCTGGCCTGCAACAGCGCCGCTTCAAATTGCGCGATGGCGCGCAGGATGGGCTGTGTCGTACTGTCTGCGACGAATTGCAGGAAACCGAACGTTTCCGGCAGAAAGAAAAGCGACTCGCAAAGATGCGCGCTCAAATACGCCGTAAGCTGTGCCGCCGCCTGTTCCGTGCCCAACGCCGCCAGCGTCAGTCGTGCCGTATCGCGCAACCGGGTTTCGCGCCACCAGCGTTGAATGTCGCACGTCACCCAAAAGCCACGCCCGGCAGGCAACGCCGCCAGCCAGGCGTGTTCTGTCGGGGTGAGGGGAAGTTGGGAAATCGCCAGACAGGTGGCCGTAGACAATTGCCCCGCTGCTGCGTGTTCGGCAATCATTGTTCCCAGCGCCGTTTGCAATTCAGCCAATGGCATACGTCCTCCGTTCCCGTGCGCTGTCCCAGATGCGGCGCACTCTCTCAAGCTGCGCGGTCAGGCGTGCTGCGCCAAGCAGCGGCACCGCCGGTTCCATTACTTCGTACACGATGCCGCAGAGGTTGGGCGCACGCGGCGCAACCCATTCCAACAGTTCCCACACCGGCTCCGGCACTTCGCGCGTGTGAATGTCCGTCAGCCATCCGTCGTGCGTAGCGCCGCCGGCCAGATGAATTTCGATGACGCTTTCGAGGCGCAATCGCTTGAGCGCCGCCAACGCATCAAAGCCAAAATTGACGGCATTGCAATAAAAATTGTACAGATCGAGCAACAGCCCACAGCCCGACCGCGCGGTCAGTTCATTCAAAAAAGCGATTTCATCCCAGCCGTGATCGCACGGCAAACCAGGCAGGTAGTACGTCAAATTCTCCAGACAAAACGGCACGCCGTAGCGTTTATTCAGCGCCACCGCGCGCGGCACCAGCACGTCCAACGCCTCTTCCGTAAATGGCATTGGCAGCGGAATCCCCGTATGCAACGGCTGTCCGTCCGGCGTTGTCGTCAGCAGATATGACAAATGCTCGCTGTGCCAGTGAAAGGATTGTTGCTGATGAAACTGGTCGAGGATGCGCAAATACTCCTCGCTCCAACCGTGCGCGGAACCAATTGACAAGCCCAGTCCGTGAATCACAATCGAGCGCTCCGCTGCGGAAGCCAACGCTTCGCCGAGCAGCGCCGGATGATATTCTAACGTCCGCTGCCCGTCCGTTACCTTTTCCCGGCACAACACATCCGGGCTGATTTCCAGGAAGTCCACCAACTCCCAGCCGCGCCCCAGCGCCTTCGGTAAATTCGCTTGCCAAGTGAAGCCAACGCCAAGCGGCGCGGGCGATTTTGTTGTGGTGATTTGCATAATGTCAATTAGGGGCAAAGAGAGAAGGAGAGAAGGAGAGATGGAGAGTAAGAGAGACGGTGGGAAGATAAGGCGAGTGCCCCTCCAGAAGCTATCGCTCTGTCTCTCCATCTCTCCATCTCTCTCCCTCTATCGCTCTGTCTTTCTTTCTCTTCTGCTTCCATCTATCCAAACTGCATCTCGCCTTCGACCGAAGCCATGTAGCGATCTGCGGGATTGATGAGTTGATCCAGCCGGATATGAATGTCAATGCCGCCTAAGCCGCAGTTCGTGCAGCCGGAACGACGCACGATGTTGGCGATGGCGTTTTGAATATCTATCAGCGTGGGTTGTTTTTGTTGATCGAAGGACAGCCGCAGCTTGGCCGTTTCGGGACGCGGTTTGGCGAAAACGAGCGGTGCGGCTGCCGCTGCGCCCAGGTATTGACCCGGTGCGGCGTTGGTCGTAGCGGCAAGCGTGCCCGCCGCGACTGTGCCCGCGACAATGCCCTTCATAAACGTGCGGCGGTCTCCGTCGGTTTGTGCGAGGTTGGCCGGTTGTGATTCATTGTTTCCCATAGTGACTCCTTGAAAAATTATAGTAATGCCTGCTGCCACGTGGTGCGCGGCGACGGCTGCGAAACTGCTTTCATCTCTCTAAGCGAGGCGACTGGGCAGAAGCTGTAAGCAATAGAAAAAATATTCTGCCTGGGACTGAAACCTTGCCGCCTTGCATCTACTGCGTTACGATATGTCGCAAATCAATATATTGAGGAGCAACGTATGCTGGATCGTGAATTGAAGAAGGGCAGTACGGAGATGCTGATTATGGCCTTGATCGAGGAACGCGCGCGGCACGGCTATGAAATCGCTAAATTGATCGGCGACCGCTCGGAGGGCGTGTTGCAATTCAACGTGGCCACGCTTTACCCGCTACTGTATCGCATGGAAAAACGCGGCTGGATCAAAGGGCAATGGGTCGAAAAGGCGGGCGAGCGACGACGGCGGTTTTACAAACTAACCGCGCAAGGCAAGAAGGTCTTAACCGAACAACGCCAAACCTGGGCGGACTTTTTCACGGCGCTGGATCGGGTGGCGAAAATCAATCCTGCCTAAATCACGATGCAACCTGACTGGCGCAAAATGGTACGCGCGCAACTGGCGGCTTTGTCGCTCGCGCCAGTACGCGAACTCGAAATCAGCGAGGAACTGGCGCTGCATTTTGAGGCGGTTTATGAAGACGCGCTGGCCGCCGGATACACCCTTACCCCAGACCAGGTATTGCAAAGCTATGACTGGCGCTTACTCGAATCGGAGTTGAGTCGCGCTGAACACTCGTATCCAGCACGCGTGTGGCAACCAGCACTGGAGCACATCGAGCAACGCGGAGGAAGTTCTATGGAATCGCTACTACAAGACCTGCGCTTTGGCGCGCGAATGCTGTGGAAGCAGCCGGGCTTTACGTTAATTGCGGTGGTGACGCTCGCGCTGGGCATCGGTGCGAATACGGCGATTTTTACGCTGGTGCAGGCGGCGCTGTTGCGCGCTTTGCCGTATCAAGCGCCGGAACAACTTGTGCATTTGTTCGAGACGACGCCGCAAAAGGATTACGCGCAACGCGAATTTTCTTATCCTGATTATCAGGATTATCAACAGAGTAAGGTCTTTGACGGATTGGCGGCTTATGCGGGCGGCCTTGGGGTTCTGACGGGACGCGGCGAGCCGCAACGCATTTTCGCGCCCGCGGCGTCCGCCAATTTCTTCGCGGTGCTGGGCGTCGAACCGTTGCTCGGTCGAACTTTCCACGCGGGCGAAGACCAGCCGGGCGCGGCGCGGGTGACGGTCTTGACCTATGGTATGTGGCAACGGTTGTTCGGCGGCGATGCCAACATCGTCGGGCAGACTGTCAACATCAACAATATGCCGTACACCGTTGTTGGTGTGTTGCCGCCGCATTTTCAATTCGCCCTGCGCCCCAACGATTTGTGGCTGGTGTATCAGCCGACGCCGAACCAACTCACGCGCCGCTTTATGCACGGCACCAATTTGATTGGGCGTTTGCGCGCGGGCCTCACGCTCGAACAGGCGCAGGCCGAAGCCAGCACGATCACCGCACGCATTGCCGAAGACCATAAGGAATCGCATGCAGGGACGCGCCTGTTGCTGACGCCGTTGCAGGAGCAGGTTACCGGCCCCATCAAACTGGTTTTGTTGGCCTTGCTGGTCGCCGTCGGGTTCGTCTTGCTGATGGTCTGTGCGAATGTTGCCAGCCTGTTGCTGGCGCGTTCGCTCGCCCGGCAAAAAGAGGTTGCGGTGCGCGCGGCAGTGGGCGCAACACGCGGGCGGCTGCTGCGCCAGTTGCTGACGGAGGCGGGATTGTTATCTTTGCTGGGCGGGCTGGGCGGAATCCTCGTTGCGCGCCTGGGACTGACCGCACTGGTGGCAGCCCTGCCGCAAAATCAAGTACTCGCGCTGCCGTTTTTGGCGACGCTGCAAATAGATGCGCGCTTGTTGCTGTGCGCGCTGGGGCTGACCACGCTGACGGGACTACTGTTTGGTCTTGCGCCTGCGCTGCAAATATCGCGGCTGGATTGGCACGAAACGTTGAAGGAAGGTGCGCGCAGTACGGGCGGCAGCGGGCGACAGCGATTGCGCAGCGCCCTGGTCGTAACGGAAATCGCTCTGGCCGTCGTGCTGCTGGTTGGGGCGGGTTTGATGATGAAAAGCCTGCTGCGCCTGATGCAGGTCAATCTTGGCTTTGATCCGAGCAATGTGCTGACGATGAATGTGCTGCTGCCGGCCAGCAAGTATACCGAACCAGCGCGCGACATTGCCTACTTTCAGCAATTGCGCGCGAGCCTCTCGACGTTACCGGGCGTCAAGGGCGTCGGAACGGTAAACATACTGCCGCTGCAACCCGGCAATACGACTCGTTTCACCGTCGCAGGCGAGTCGGTGCCGCCGCCGGGGCAGGAGACGGAAGTGAATTATCGGGTCGCCAGTGCCGATTACTTTGCCGCGCTTGGCATTCCGCTTTTGCGCGGGCGGGATTTTGCGGAAAGCGATCAGGCCAATGCCAAACAGGTTGGCATCATCAATAAATCGCTGGCCGATAAATTGCTCGGCGGGCGCGATCCGGTAGGCCGTCAGTTGCAGTTCCCCGGCTTTCCTGACCAGACAATGGAAATCATTGGTGTCGTCGGGGATGTGAAAGTTACTGAACTGGATCAAGCCATTCGCCCCGTGCTGTATGTGCCGTTTACGCAAAACGCCAGCATCTTTGCCAATCTGGTCGTGCGTACCAGCGGCGATGCTACGGCGCTTGCCAGTGCGGTGCGCGAGCGGTGCCGCGTCCTGGAACCAGAGGTGGCGCTGTTTAATGTGCAGACGATGGAAACGTTGATGGCGCAGACGCCCGCTGCCTTCACGCGCCGCTTCCCGGCGTGGCTGACGGGGATTTTTGCGTCAGTTGCTTTGCTGCTGGCGACCACGGGCATTTATGGCGTGGTGTCGTACGGCGTCAGCCAGCAAACGCGAGAGATCAGCGTGCGGCTGGCGCTCGGTGCGCAGCGCCGCGACATTGTACGCATGGTTTTACGGCAGGGGCTTTCGCTGTCACTGCTCGGTGTCGCGCTGGGCATCGCGGTGGCGTGGGGCGTGACGCGCTGGATGAGCAGTTTATTGTACGGCGTGAGCGCCCGCGACCCGCTCACCTTTGCCGTCGTCATCAGCGTGCTGGTGCTGGTGACACTGCTGGCCTGTTGGCTGCCCGCACGCCGCGCGATGAAGGTTGACCCGCTCACGGCGCTGCGTTATGAATAAACGCTGGCATGCCGATTTACTTTTTTCCTCTTCGCCTTTGGTTGCCGCGCTGTTTGCTGGTGCGCGGCTTTCCAGTTGCTGTGCTGCGTGTTGGTACACGGTCAGCCTGCGCCCTCAAATCCGCTCCGCCAAATTGCCTACGCCTTGACGCCCATCCGCGATGAAACCAGCTTGCTCTTTGCCGTTGAATTGCAATTCAACGGGCACGAATCCGGGCGCACAGAATTGTTGTTGCCGTCGCGTTCGGGTGGGCAGGCGCAGCTTTACGAAGCGATTCAAAAACTCACGATTGCTCCCGCTTCCATCGCTGTCGCTGACACGTCCGAACCCTGGGTCAAAGTGTTGACGCACGAGCCGGGGCAAGCGATTCGCGTGCGATACGAACTGGTGCAGGATCGCGCCGATGCGTTGCAGGCGTTGCGCGGCGCGGGCTTTCGTCCGATTTTGCAGCCGACCTATTTTCACTGGCTCGGCTCGGCGTGGGTGCGGCCTGGATTAGAAGAAAGTGAGCCGATGGCTTTCACCATCGAATGGAAAGACGTGCCGGCGGCGTGGACGATTAGCAATCCATTTGGCAGCAATCAGCGCACGCAGCAATTCACGACGACGCTGCGCGCGTTTGCGAATGCGGTATTTGTCGGCGGCGATTTCCGGCTGCGGTCGGTGCCCGTGCAAAAGCATACGGTGCAAATGGCACTGCGCGGGGCGTGGCAATTTTCGGATGACGAACTGGCGGCGCTGGTGGGCAAAATCTTTACGGTGATGCGCGGGTTTTGGAACGATTACGACTATCCGAATTATCTGATTACGCTGTTGCCATTGGTAGCTCCGGCGAATGGCGCGGCGAATTCGGGAACGGGGCTGGACAACTCGTTTGCGATGTTTGCGACCCCGAATTCACAGTTGCGCGATTTGCAGTATTTACTGGCGCACGAACTCTTTCACAACTGGAACCCGCGCCGTCTCGGTCGCATTCCGAACCCGCCGGAATCGTTGTACTGGTTCAGCGAAGGCGTAACGGATTATTACGCTAATCGGTTGTTGTGGCGCGGCGGACTGATTACATTGGACGAGTATCTGGCGAAATATAACGAGGTGCTGCGTAACTACTACACGTCACCGCTGCGCTACGAAACGAATGAACGATTGGCGCGCGATTTTTTCGGTAACGCGGAACTCTCGCGGCTCGCGTACTGGCGCGGGCGGCTATTGGCAGGGAACTGGGATGTGCTGATCCGCGCAGCCTCGGAGGGCAAACAATCGTTGGATGATGTGCTACGCGAACTTGTCGGCAGCCAGCAGGAACTGAATAGCGAAACGATCAGCGCGCTGGTCAGCCGGTACGCAAAAGTGGAGGTGTTGCCCGAACTGCAACGCCTTCACAATGGCACCGCACTGGTTGCGCCGCGCGCCAATCTTTTTGGCACCTGCGCCGAGCGGACAATCATCAGCGTGGGCGAATACGAGCTGGGTTTTGACGAAGAGGCATTAGAAACAAGGATGGAAATTCAACATGTCGTACCGGGCAGCGCGGCATATCGCGCGGGCTTGCGCGACGGGCAGCGCGTTACCAAACGACCGGGCTTTCAGCTCGGTGATGCAAGTCAGGAAATTGAACTCACGGTCAAAGACGGCGGCAGAGAAAAGACAATTCGCTTTACGCCCTCACGCGGCGAAAAAGTCTCTGTTCCACAGTTCAAGCCTTTTGCCACGCGCAACACTGCACAAAAACTGAATTGTGAACGAGCCTTTTGACAAAGCGGAAGTCCTGCCAGCGGCGCAAAAAATTAGCAAAGGCTTTCGCGAAATTGCTTTTGCGCCGCTGGCGAGAATTCTTCAACTTACCACTGCCAGGTGACGCTGTAGGCGCTGGCAAGCTGATTTAAATCGTTACGCACGGCCTGCCAATCCTCCTGCACGCGCGTGGTTGTGACGTGGCGCGCGACGAATCCATCAATGCGGGCCGCGCGTTGCAGCACTTCCTGCACGGTGCCCACTGCTGTTTTATGATCGCTGTAACGATCTTTCAACCGATCTGTCGCCTGGGCAAACTCTTTCATATAGTTATTGATGTTGTCCTCTGCCTTCGAGCCGTCCAACAGGCTGCGGTCAAGCGCGGCATCCAGACCTTTGCGGAAGCGATTGGCATCGTCTTCCAACCGGCGCAGCAACGCTTTGACGTCTTTGTCCGTGCTGCGCGCCGCCTGATTAGAAACGCCGCTCCAATCCCAGGTGACGTTATAGGCTGTCGCCAATTCATCCAGCAATCGGCGTAGGTGCGTCCAGTCTTCCTGCGCCCGTGCTGTCAGCGTGTGATGCGTCATAAAGCGATCAATGAACACGGCGCGTTCCAGCAGTTCCTGCACATCTGAGGCGGCGGACTGCTTGTCACTGAAACGATGTTTCAGGTGATCGCTGGCCTGCTCGAACCGCTTGATAAATTTATTGATGTTGTCTTCGGTTTTGGTGCCATCAACAGGGCTTTTATCGAGCGCTTTATCGAGGCTGCCGCGAAATTGATCGGCTCCTTTTTCGATCCGTTGTAGCAACTGTTTTACTTCGTCCTCACTCATCCGGTATGGCCGTTGCTCCTGTGCGAAGGCCAGGGAACAGAAGCTGAGAAAAAGAACAACGACCAGACATCGTGCATTGTTTTTGTTCGGCATAAATCTCCTCTTTCACTGCTGATTGACAAGCCGCAGGCAAGCCGCGTGCATTGCCTGAATACGGTTTTTCTATTCTTCCCGGATGATTGGCAAATGGCGTACCCGAACTCCGCAGGCTTACAAACGGCGGTCAAGCAGGCTGGCAATGGTTAAGGCGAGTTCGAGTGGTTCTACGGGCTTGACGAGGTGCATTTGAAAACCGGCGCGTAGTGCCTGCAAGCGATCTTCGGCGCGCCCATGTGCGGTGAGGGCAATGGCGGGCAATGGAGGCAGTTCCTGGCTGGCCTCCCACACGCGCAGGCGTTGCAGCACGGCATAGCCATCCTCGTCCGGCATACTGATGTCGCAGACCAGGATTTGGGGGCGCGCCTCGGCAGGCTGCTCGGTAAGCCATTGCATCGCGGCTGCACCAGAGGCGGCGGTTTGCACTTTTGCGCCGCCGTGGCGTAGGGACATTGCAACCAATTCTCGCGCTGCCGGTTCGTCATCTATGACCAGCACGCGCACATCAGCCAGCGAAGGCGGCGTAAAGCTTACTTCAGTTGGGGTGGTTTCGCTGACAGCGCGGACGGGGAACCGGAGCGGGGGCAATTGCGGAGGGGCGAGTGGCAATGTGACAGTGAACGTTGCCCCGGTGTTAGCTCCCTGGCTCGCGGCAGTAATGGTGCCTCCGTGCAGTTCGACGAGTTGGCGCGCCAGGGCTAACCCCACACCCAGGCCGCCTTGCTGTTGTGTGCGGTGGCTTTGGCGAAAGCGATCAAAAATATGCGGCAAAAATTCCGGCTCAATCCCGCTGCCCGTGTCACTGACGGTAAAGCGGATCTGCTCGCCCTGGTTTTCCAACTGCAACCGGATGTGGCCACCAGCGGGCGTGAATTTGATGGCGTTTTGCAGCAGGTTCCATGTCACTTGTTGCAGCCGCGCCGCATCGCCCAGCACTTCCTGTGGTTCGTAGCCCAGCTCGGCGGCTAACGAGATTTGTTTTGCCTCTGCCGCCGGGCGCACAATGTTGACGGCATCGGCCAGGACAAGGCGAAGATCGGTCAGCGTGGTTTCAAGTTTCAATTTGCCGGTTACGATGCGTGCTGTGTCCAGCAGGTCTTCGATCAATTGTTGCTGCGCGCGGGCGCTACGCGCAATGATTTCGCAGTTGTGCAACACGGCGTCAGGGTCGTGCGGTTGCTGTTGTGTCAGCCGTGTGTAACCGAGAATGGACTGGAGCGGATTGCGCAACTCGTGGGTCACGAGCGCGAGGAAATCATCTTTCGCGCGGGTCGCCGCTTCGGCGGTTTCGCGGGCCTCGCGTTCACGTTTCAGCAAGGCTTCGCGTTCGCGTTCGGCGGCGAGGTGTTCCGTGATGTCCGTATTGGTGCCGAACCACCGTACGACTCGACCCGCTTCGTCGTGAATGGGCAGCGCACGCGACAGGAACCAGCGATATTGCCCATCGGCACCTCGCAGCGGAAACGTGTCCTCCCACGGCTCGCCCGTCGTAATGCTGCGGCGCAGGCGCGTAACGACACGCGCGATGTGGTCAGGATGATGTACCTGCTGCCAGCCCCAGCCCTGCATCTCTGCGGGCGTTGTGCCGGTATAGTCAAACCAGCGTTGGTTGTACCAGAAAATTGAACCCGTTGCGTCTGCCATCCAGGCAAATTGTGAGATGTTGTTGGCCAGCGTGCGAAAGCTTTCTTCGCTCTCGCGCAAGGCGGCTTCAGCGCGTTTGCGCTCGGTGATTTCCTGCACGACGGAGTTAATGCCGATGACGTTCCCCGCCGCATCGTGCAGCGGAAAATGACTCACCAGCCAGTCGCGCACAACACCCGGCTGAGCGGCAGTTTGCCCCGTTACCTCCAGATTCAGCAGCGGCTCGCCTGTCTGGAAAATCTGGTGATAGCGCGGGGCCAGTTTTTCCATCAGGGCTGCTGGCAGCACGTCCGACAACAATCGTCCCCGTTGTTTTTCGAGCGGAACGCCGTTGATTGCCGCCATCTGTTTATTGATGCGAACGACGCGCAACTCTCGATCCAGTTGTGCCAGTCCGACAGGTGCAGTCTGATAGATCAATTCTAATTCGGCCAATTGCTGCCCGCTCGTTTCCTGTTTTCGCCACGCCTCCGCCTCAGATCGGGCCGCGTGTGTAAAGCTACGCCACTGCTGCGTTAAGAGGGCAACACTTCCACTGATTGCTAACATTGCCAGCACCACCGTCAACCAGAATCGCTGATGGACTATGCCTAGTCCGACGCCTGCCAACAGCGTAAGGGTAGACGATAAAAGGTTGGTAAATAACACCGAACGGCGGAACCTTGCGAGGGCGAATTGCGGGGAGTTTTCTGGGGACACAGGCGATTTCCTAACTTTACGCAAAAGCCTGGCCTAGCCAGGCACAGGAATTGCCATCCCTACCACGCCTGTACGCTGACAGTTCACAGGCTGGAGGAAATAAGTGAATGAACAGCGGTAACGATGAAAAAATCAGGAATAATATTCTGGCGCAATTACCAGCGGAGGACTTCGCGCGCATCGTTCCGGGACTCAAAGAAATTACCCTGATGAAGGGCGAAATGATTTACCCCGTAGGGGGCCTCATAAACTACGTTTACTTCCCGACTACTGCACTTGTTTCGCTCTTTGCCTCGTCGCACAACGGACAGACCATTGAGGTGGGCATGACAGGCTATGAAGGTTGCGTCGGATTGCCTGCTTTATGGCAAGCGCGACAATCACCATTTCAAACACAGGCACAAATTGCCGGGCACGCGTGGCAGGTGCGCGCCGATTTGTTGATTGCAGAATTCGAGCGATGTGGTTCATTGCAAAAGATACTGCTCAGTTATACGCACGCGCTCTGCACGCAGGTGGCACAATCCGCGATGTGCAATCGCTTCCACACGTTGGAAGAGCGGTTTTGCCGTTGGCTGCTTTCCAGTCAGGATCGGCAACGTACCCCGACGTTGGAACTCACACAGGAACTGATTTCCTCCATGCTCGGCTCCAATCGCTCTACAGTTACCACGACGGCAGGGGGGTTGCAGGAAGCCGGACTCATCCGTTACAAACGCGGCATGATTACTCTCCTCGACCGGCCCGGCCTGGAAAAACTGGCCTGCGAATGTTACGCCGTTGTCAAACGGGAATTCGTTCGCGTTCTACAGGGCTGACTTAAAATTTCCTGAAACAAGTTTAGCCAATTGCAACTTCCACAAAAATTATAGCGAAAACAACAGGCGGCGGTCTGTTGTGCGTACAACATAACCAAAATCAACTTATTGAGAACTGATCTGCTGGCCGCATTACGTCACGAATGATCTGCCTCATTGGTCTGCTGTTGCCGCCAGGGAATTGGCTCTTGTGAGAATGCTATTTCAACGGTACCGTAGGCGACACGATGGACAAGAATCCTTTACTGACAAGAACGGCGGAACTGGCGGCGGAATATCTGGCGCGGTTGCCAGAACAGCCGGTTGCGCAGGCCACAGATTTTGCTGACCTCGTGGCGCGCCTTGGCGGGGCATTGGCAGATGAGGGCGAAGACGCTTTGGCCGTGATCGAAACCTTTGCTAAAACGGCGGCTCCGGGCCTGGTCGCCACGCCAGGGCCGCGTTACTTCGGCTTTGTGGTGGGCGGTGCTGTGCCAGCAAGTCTGGCGGCGGATTGGTTGACTTCGACCTGGGATCAAAACGCCGGAGCGTATGTACTTTCACCAGCGGCAGCAGCGGTGGAAGAGGTGATTCGCGGTTGGTTGCTGGATCTGTTTGGCCTCGCGCCGGAAATGAGTTTGGGATTGGTGACGGGCGGGACGATGGCGAATTTTACGGGACTGGCTTCGGCGCGACACGCTTTGCTGAAAAGCGTTGGCTGGGATGTCGAAACGCAAGGATTGTTCGACGCGCCGCCGATTACGGTGGTGACGAGCGACGAATCGCACGTTACGATTTTTGCCTCGCTGCAAATGCTCGGCCTCGGACGCGAGCGCGTGGTGCGCGTAGCGACCGATGCGCAGGGGCGGATGCGACCGGATGCGCTCAAGGCTGCGCTCGCCAATATTCATACGCCCGTCCTCGTTTGCGCGCAGGCGGGCAATGTCAATACAGGCGCGTTTGATCCTTTGACGGAAATCGTGCCGCTCGTGCGAGCGGGTGACGGACAGGCGCGGCGGTGGCTGCACGTGGATGGCGCGTTCGGCGGTTGGATCGCGGGCGTCCCGAACTACCGGCATTTGATCGCGGGCGTTGAAGAGGCGGATTCATTTTCGGTGGATTGTCATAAATGGCTGAACGTGCCGTACGATTCGGGGCTGGTGTTTGTGCGGGATCGGGCGGCGCATTATGCGGCGATGACGTTGAGCGCGGCGTATTACGTCGCAGGCGGTGCGGACGTACGTGAAAATCATAACTGGGTGCCGGAAGCGTCGCGGCGGGCGCGTGGCTTTGCGATTTATGCGGCGTTGCGTTCGCTCGGACGAAACGGTGTTGTCGAGGTGGTAGAACGTTGTTGCCGATTGGCGCGCCGGTTGGCCGCAAAGCTGGCGCAAGACCCGCAGGTTACGATTCTCAACGATGTCGTTATCAATCAAGTGTTGGTGCGCTTCACGCCGCGCGATGGCAGTGATGCCGATGCATTCACGGCGGCGGTGATGCGGCGCATTCAGGAAGAGGGAACCTGTTGGGCGGGCGGCACGACGTGGCAAGGACAACACCTGATGCGCTGTTCCGTCTCGAACTGGTCAACTACAGAAACCGATATTGATCGCTCGGCAGCCGCAATGCTTGCGTGCTTGCACGAATTAAATGGAGAGACTGCATGATGGAAGTGAGGTTTTTGACAAAAGAAGAATTGGAAGTCGGTTTACCTGCCATTCGTCAATCTCCCAAAGATGAAGGCGAATTGCAATTGATCGTGCGTCGTCCTGCTGTTGATGCGCGCGAACTATTGACGCAAGCGGAACTCGACACTGTAGTTGGCTTGGTGGGCGACACGTGGAAAGAGCGGCGCAGTTCGCGTACCGAGGACGGTTCGCCGCATCCTGACATGCAACTGAACATCATCAACACGCGCGCCATCGCATTGATCTCGCCCGATGAAACGCGCCAGCCATTGGCGGGCGATCAGTTGTTTCTCGATCTCGACTTGAGCAAAGAAAATCTGCCTGCGGGCACGCGGCTGGCGTTGGGAACCGCAGTAATTGAGGTCACGGCGCAACCGCACACGGGCTGCAAAAAATTCGTCGAACGATTTGGCGTCGAAGCGATGAAGTTTGTCAATTCGCCGGTTGGCCGAGAACTTTGCCTGCGCGGCATCAACGCGCGCGTCCTGCAATCCGGCGTGATTCGTGTCGGCGACCGCGCGAAAAAGCTGTAAAAATGTACAACAAACATCTTGTTTGTTGCTCGTCGCTTCTTCACTAATTTAAGCGCCGCAAACAAGATGTTTGCGCTACCTTGAGCGCCGCAAACAGGATGTTTGCGCTACTTTATTTGGGCTATCCTCGCCGCAAATTGCGAATTCCCCAGCAGGTCGCCAATCCGTGTCACTTCAATGTCAGCGGCTGGATACTTCGCTACCTCCGCCGCATCCAGCGCGTAATGTCCTTGTCGCGGAAAGACTGTTGTCAGCCGCTCGCCCCAGCTTTGTTTCATTGCCGTCAGAATCCGCAGCTTGTCATCCACCATCACGTAATGCGCTGCCGGATAGCGCCGCTCGACATCGTGCAGTTCCAATTCCTTGTGAACGTAAATCAGCACATTGCGTTCGACCGCTTCAAATAAGCCCGACCGCTCAACTTTGCGCGGCTGAAAGACGACATCGCCATCTGAGAGAATCACCACCGGGCCGCGTTGCTGACAGTAGGCCAACACGTCCAGCGAATTTGGATACAGCCGGTTAGCAAATGGATAGTTGATCAGATACGTGGAGACGGCCAGCAGATGCGTGTCGTAAGGATGTTCGAGGCGATAGCGTTGCAGCGCCCCCAAATAATCGGCATAGCCGAGTTCACGACGCAACTCTTCAAAAATCGCCCAGTAGCGGTTGCTGCGTTCGGGGCCGACTTCTGTGGTCAAATACCGCCTGAGGTCAGCCGTAACGCGATCATTATCGAGCAGCGTATTATCCACATCGAACAGGAAAACCATCGGGTACGTAATCATAAGCATTCTCCTCCAGCGCGGGCAGGGTAACGCAAAACGTGCGGGTTGGCGATAGGTGCAACGGCTGTGATTCCAGAATCGAAAAACGCGCTTCCCAAAAACGAACAAGCGCCGCCTGACAGATCTTGTCAGCCACGTAACGATTGTCACGTGCGTGTCACAGATGCCAGCTTTTTCCCCGTGCTTGTCTCTGGCACAGCGCTTGAATTAAGGGAGCAGGTGCCGCATCGGGAAGAATGCGGCGTGGCATCAATCTTCAGGAGCAAACACCGCATGACATCCTTTTGGCAAGACCTTCGCTTTGGCTTTCGGACACTTTTTCAGCGCCCCGGCTTCACCCTCATTGCTGTCGTAACGCTCGGCCTGGGCATTGGCGCAAATACCGCAATTTTTAGTGTCATCAATGCCGCGCTGTTACGCGCTTTGCCCTATCCGCACGAAGCACAGCTCGTGCTGCTGCGCGAGAAGCGTGTGGGCGAAGAAGACCGTTTGGGCAATGGCGCATCGTATCTCAACTTTCGCGACTGGCAGGCGCAGAGCCAGTCATTTCAGAGAATGGCAATTGTGCAATCCAGCGAAGCGACCCTGACCGGCATCGGCGAACCGGCGCGCGTTCCGCTGGCGGTGGTGTCGGCGGATATTTTCTCTGTGCTGGGGCTTCAGCCAATATTGGGGCGGGCATTTGCGGCGGCGGACGAGGTGCCGGGCGGCAGCGCGGGATTGAATAGTGTGATGCTCAGTCACGGCGCTTGGCAGCAGCGATTTGGCGCAGATCAGAAAATCATCGGGCAAAAAATTACGCTCGATAATGAATCCTTTAACGTCATCGGCGTGCTACCCGCTGGCATCTTTCCATTGCAAAAGGAACCCATAGATTTTTGGATTACGGTGGCGGTTGGTGGCGATGCAAAGAAGCAGGGGACGATGAATGGCTCGCGCGGTTATCGTGCCTATCTGGCCGTCTTGGCGCGGATGAAACCCGGCGTAACGGTTGCACAGGCACAAGCCGAAATGACCAATCTGGCACAAGGCTTAGCCGCGCAGTATCCTGCAAGCAATGCGAATTTCGTGGCATCCGTTGTGCCGCTGCGCGCGGTGCTGGTCGGGCCGGCCCAGCCGTTGCTGCTGCTCTTGCTCGGCATTGTCGGAGCTGTGTTGTTGATCGCTTGTGCGAATGTCGCGAACCTCTTGCTGGCACGGGCAACAACGCGCGGGCGAGAAATGGCGATACGTGCTGTGCTGGGTGCGAGCCGTTGGCAACTGCTGCGGCAAGGGATGACGGAAAGTTTGCTGCTGGCAATGCTCGGCGCGATATTGGGCTTGCTGTTGTCATTGTGGGGTGTAGATGTGTTGGTGGCTGCCTTGCCGTCGGACGTCCCGCGTATCACGGGGCTGTTGCCGGATTGGCGCGTGCTGTTATTCACCTTGGGAGCCGCGCTGGTGACAGGGTTGTTGTGCGGACTGGCTCCGGCCCTCAGTGCCGCGCGGCATGATTTATCGGCGGCGATGAAGGACGGCGGACGCACAGCGACTACTTCGCGGGGGCGGCTGCGCTCGGCCTTAGTGGTAGGAGAAATCGCCCTCGCCCTGATTTTATTGGTCGGCGCGGGGTTGTTGCTGAAAAGCTTCTGGCGTTTGCAACAGGTTGACCCCGGCTTTGATTATCGTCAGGTATTGACGGCAAAAGTTGTGTTGCCTTTCTGAACGATGCTCTGGCGGAGTTCAGGCCAAAGCGTTTTACGACAACTTGCTGGCGAACCTCAAACGCTTCGCCCGGTGTGGCCGATGCCAGCGTCGCGCAATCCATTCCGCTGACGACAAACGACAATGGCACCAACTTCGACATCGTCAGTCGCCCCGCGCCGAAGGGGCAGCAAAGGAGGCGCGGTTACGTTTCATTGGCCTTCAATTACTTCGCCACGCTCAACCTGCCGAAACTGGAGCGGGCGCGATTTTACGGAGCGGGACGACGCACAGGCTCCGCCTGTGGTGATCGTTAATGAAGCCTTCGCGCAGGAGTATTTTCGCGGCGAAGACCCGCTGGGCAAACTATTGCTCGGTTAGTGCGGCGACGCGCCGAAAGAAATTGTCGGCGTTGTCGGCAACGTGCGGCATCGCGGGCTGGACGATCAGCCGCGTCCAGAAATGTACGTACCGCAAGCGCACCAACACGTTGGATATGACACTACTGTCAAAACCCGCGTGCCGCCCGCCACGCTCACCACCGCGCTCCTTGCCGAAGTGCGCAAACTCGATGCCCAGTTGCCCGTCACGGACATCAAGACGCTGGATCAATATCAATCGCCACTGTTGCGTTTCCGCGCTTCACCCTATTGGTTTTAGCGCTCTTTGCCGGACTCGCGCCGACGTTGACGGTGATTGGTTTGTATGGGCTGATTTCCTATTCCGTCACGCAAGCACCAGCGAATCGGCGTGCGGTTGGCATTGGGCGCGCAGCCGCTAGATATTTTGCGGATGGTGTTGGGGCAGGGAATGCAATTCGATTTTTGTGGGCGCCGGGTCTACACTGGCCGGGGCCTGGGCTGTCACGCGCGTGCTGCGAACGCTACTCTACGAAGTCAGCCCTGCCGACCTGCTGACTTTTTCTGGTCGCTGCGTTGTTAACTTTCGTGACGTTGCTGGCCTCTTTCTTTTCCGGCCTATCGCGCCACGAAAGTTGATCCTGTCACTGCTCTACGGTACGAGTAGTTGGCAGCGCAGGCAATGCAAGCTATGCAAACCTCCCGGCAACCGCACTGTCTGTGAACTTCTGCTATCTGCTTTCCGTAGTTGCTGTTTCTCACACAAGAAAAGGGGAATTATGGAAAGAAAAGACGCAGAAGGGCAGGTCGGGGAAACCGCCAACGAACAACGTCAACTAACCGCGCGGTCACTACGACTGTGGCCGGGAATCGTGCTGGCTTCGGTGTTAGTGGTTGTCACGTATGTGTTGCCGCGCCTTGCGCCGGATGCCGACCTCTTCGGTTTCCGCTGTCTATGATTGCGGTAATCGGGGGCGCGTTATGCGGGTTCGCCATTCTCATCTGGTGGTTGTGTTTCGAAGCCGCGCACCGTGGGTGGAGCGCGTGGGGGCGCTCGCGCTGCTTCTCATCGTGCTGCTGCTCGCAAAGCTGCTGGTTCACCCCTTCCATTGCCGGGGCGGGGATGGGTGATAAGTTGCTCTATCTGTCGGCGCTGCCGGGGCTAAGCCTTGCCCTTGCGGTGTGGGCACTGGCGACAGGTTCGCTGGCGGCGGGGGTTGCGTCGCGCCAGCCAGCCTTTTTCCTGCTTGCTTGCGCGCCCTGGTTATTGATCCGAACAGCGGGCATCATGGAGGCGGTTTGGAATATCACTGGCGCTGGACGCCAACACCGGAAGAACGACTGCTGGCGCAGACTAACGATGAGCCGAAACCGCTGCCCACCGCTACGCCGCTGCCCACCGCATCACCTACCCTTTCACCGACCGCATCGCCCTCGGCAACGCCTGCTGGCAGCGTAACGCCTGCGCCGTCTCCGACCGCTGCTGCCAAAGTCGAGCCTGCTGTCGTCGCAAAAGAGAAGGCCGCCGAATGGCCGGGCTTTCGCGGGGCGCAGCGTGACGGCGTTGCGCGCGGCGTGCGCATTAAGACCGATTGGGCTGTTGCGCCGCCCGTGCAACTATGGCGCAGACCTGTGGGGCCGGGCTGGTCATCGTTTGCCGTGCGCGGCGATTTGCTTTACACGCAGGAACAGCGCGGCGAGGAAGAAATCGTCGGCTGTTACAAAGTCTCGACAGGCGAGTCGGTGGCGGCATAAAGATGCCGTGCGGTTTTGGGAATCAAACGGCGGAGCCGGGGCCGCGCGCGACACCGACGATCCATGGCAATCGAGTGTACAGCTTTGGCGCTACGGGACTATTGAACGCGCTTGATGCCAATTCGGGCAAAGTCGCTTTGGACGCGCAATGTGGCGACGGATACGGGCAGAAAAGTGCCGGAATGGGGCTTCGCCAGTTCGCCCTTGATTGTGAATGATGTCGTGATTGTCGCCGCTGCCAGCACGCTTGCCGCGTACGATCTGACGACCGGTGCGCCGCGTTGGCAGGGGCCTTCTTACGGCGGTGGTTATAGCTCGCCCCAGCGGGTGACGATTGATGGCGTTGTGCAGGTGGTGCCGTTATGCTGGGCGCGCTCAGCGTGTCGCCTGCTAACGGTGCGCTGCTTTGGGAGCATAAGTGGAAGGCGGGGCGATTACACAACCGGCCCTGCTGGCTGACGGCAATCTCATCATCAATGCCATCGCCACTTCGGGGGCATTGGCACGCGCCGCTTGCAGGTCAGGCAGGAGGCGGGCAAATGGGACTGTCGAGGAACGCTGGACATCGAACGGACTAAAGCCGTATTTCAATGACTTGCCGCACAAGGGCTGTGCGTATGGCTTTGATGGCAACATCCTTGCCAGTATTGACCTTGCCGACGGCAAGCGTAAAATGGATAAGGCGGACGTAGCCGGCAATGGACAACTTAGCATGTTGCCGGAGCAGGATTTGTTGCTGGTTTTGTCGGAGGAAGGCGAATTGGCGCTGGTCAGCGCGACGACCGACCAATTTAAAGAACTCGCGCGCTTTCACGTGCTTGATAGCAAAAACATGGAATCACCCGGCGCTGGTCAATGATGTCTTACTCGTGCGTAATGGCGAAGAAATGGCCGCCTTTCGTTTGCCAGTGGCGGGGAACTGATGGAGTGGTGCAACGTCTCGTTTGCGTGCTTGTCTGCGGAAACCCACTGACAGGCACGCAAACGAGACGTTTGCGCTACTTTCCTGCATTCAGTTTTTGCAGCGCGTCCTGGATACGTTGGTGGCGATGCGCGCCACATCGTTCAAGGCTACGTCTTCGGATTGTCAGGTGCAGCGCGGTCGTAAAATTCCGACGTTGCCGTCTTTGAGTTTCTGGACATGCGGGATTTGAAGGGAAGGCCGATCAAATCTGCGTCATTCAACTTCACGCCCGCGCGTTCGTCGCGGTCATCAAACAACACATCTAAACCAGCCGCCGCGAGTTCCTGATACAGTTTTTTCTCCTGCCGCTTTGATTTCGGCTTCGCGCACGTTGAGCGGAGAGACGACGATGTGAAACGGCGCAATCGTAATCGGAAAGATGATGCCTGCGTCGTCGCTGTACAGTTCAATCGCCGCTGCCAGAATGCGTTCGACGCCGATGCCGTAGCCGCCCATCACAATCGGCACGGGCTTGCCATCTGCATTCAAAACCGTCGCGCCCATTGATTTACTGTACTTGGTGCCGAGCTTGAAGATGTGTCCGACTTCGAGGGCTTTGCCAATGCGGAGCGGGTTGTTTTCTTCGCATTTCGGACAAGCTTCGCCTTCGGCGACGGTGCGCAGGTCAACCCATTCGGTAACTTTGATGTCGCGGGCAAGATTGACGCCGCGCAAGTGATGATCGTCCTCGTTCGCGCCTGTCGTCATATTCGCGCGGCCTTGCAGCGCGTTGTCGGCGAGGATTTTGAATTTTGTAACGCCGACCGCGCCAAGGCTGCCAGCGTTCGCGCCCATCGCGTCGAAGATTTCTTCCGGTGGGCGGGGGCGGACTTCGTGCAATCTGATGTTGGCGGCGCGATAGAGTGCGCCGACGGCGGATGCGAATTTCGCTTCGTTCAGCGGATGATCGCCGCGCAACAGGGCGAGAATGATTTCGTTGCGGCGGCCCTGTTTGTCTTCGATGACGGCGACGTTGATGAGGGTTTTAATTTGATGATCGGCTGCCGCACCGCCGTCAAACGTGACCAGGTCGTCAATCGTACGCACGCCAGGCGTCGGGAATTTTTCGACGGCGGCATCAGGAGTGTCGTCCACAATGGCGGGGATGCGCGATTGCGCTTTTTCCGTGTTTGCGGCGTAGCCACATTTGGCACAACTCGCTACCAAATCTTCCCCCGCGTTCGTGTACACCATAAATTCGTTCGACGCCGAACCACCCATCGCGCCCGTGTCCGCATCCACAATGACGTACTGCAAACCGCAGCGCGAATACACGCGGCAATAGGCGCGGCGCTGATCTTCAAACGCCTTATCGAGTCCCGCCGCATCAATGTCGAACGTGTAAGCATCCTTCATCGTAAATTGCCGCACGCGCAGCAGCCCGGATTTCGGGCGCGGTTCGTCGCGGAATTTGGTCTGGATTTGATACCAGACCTGCGGCAATTGCTTGTACGAACGTAGTTCCTTGCGCGCGATGTCGGTAAAGATTTCTTCGTGCGTCATCCCTAAGCACAGGTCAGCGCCTTTGCGATCTTTCAGGCGAAACATATTGTCGCCCATCACCGTCCAGCGGCCTGATTCCTGCCAGATTTCGGCGGGGTTCAGCGCGGGCAAGTAAAATTCCTGCCCGCCAATCGCGTTCATTTCTTCGCGGATGATTTGACTGATCTTCAGCACGCTGCGCTGCGCCAGCGGCAGATAGGAATAAATGCCTGCGCCAAGTTGGCGTACAAGGCCAGCACGCAGCAGCAATTTATGACTAATGACTTCGGCATCCGCCGGAACTTCACGTAAAGTGGGAATGAAATAATTTGACCAACGCATAAGGATTTGAAATGGGAGATTGGAGATTTGAGAGAGGAGCCGGGCGCATCATTCCACTCTCGCCTCGTCGTTATTTCTGGGCAATAGCGATTAGCGAAATGCCGAGCGGCGGGCCGAGCCAGCGTTCCAGTTTCAGCAGCGGCACGAGCTTATCGGCGAGCGTGACTTGTTCGTTCGGCAAATAAGCGCGGCGCAACAGGCGACCGTTGATGAACCAGGGAAGTGTGGCTGCCGCGTTGAAAAACTTGAGGGATTGCACCGTGAATCCTGCCTGCTGCAAAAGGGTGCGCAAGGCCGCTTTGCTGTAGCGACGAAAATGGCCAACGGCTTCATCGAAGGCCCCGTAAAGAAATTGATGCGCCGGCACAAGTAACGCCAGTTTGCCACCGGGTGTCAACACTTCACGCATTTGTTGAAGGGCGAATCCGTCATCTTCAATGTGTTCGAGTACGTTCAGACAAACGACGCTATCAAACTGGTGCGTGCGAAAAGCGGCAGGCGCGGCGTGATCCAAATCAAATGAGCGAATTTGCAACCGCGCTTCTCCGGCAAAGCGGGTCTGCAATTCCTGTCGGTATTTGGGGAGGACATCAGTGGCCACGACCTCGCGTTGTTGTTGCAACAGAAATTGCGTGATATTGCCCGTGCCGGAGCCGACCTCTAACACGCGATGTCCGAGGGCTGTCGCAAATTGTTCGTAAATCCAGTGATTGTAGCGGTTGATTTCCGCGAGTTGATTGAGCGTAGCGGTCAGCGCCAATCGCTCTTCTACGACGCCGTCCATCGCTTGTTCTGAAGGGTTACTCATACGCCTCACGTCGAAAAATAAAGAGGGTGATAATGCCTGTTGCCGTTGGCCAAAGTCAATGCACCAGTTGCTTTCTCCGCGCCCATCGGGTAATTAGCTGAGTAACATGCAAACCCAGGCAAAAGTTCTTATTGTGGATGATGACCCGGATTTCGGGATAGTTGTAACGCATCTGATCGAACTCGAAGGGCTCGCGGCAAGACACGCGACGAATAGTGAGGCGGCGCTGGCATTGTGTCGAGCGGAGGAATTTGATGTCGCGTTGCTTGATTTGCAACTGGGCACAGAATCGGGGTTGGAAGTGCTGCGTAAATTGCGGCAGGGCTGGCCGGATTTGCCCGTGATTGTCATCACTGCACACGGCTCGCTCGAAACCGCCGCCGCCGCCGTGCGGGAAAAGGCCTTCGATTATTTGGGCAAACCGTTTCCGGCGGGCGAGTTGTTGGGCGTGTTGCGGCGAGCGCTTGAATGGCGAGTGGCCCGCTCTGCGCCGGAAGTAACACCGCCACAAGTTGCTACGGCCACAACCGCCATCGTCGGCAAAAGCCCGGCAATGGTGGCGGTATATCGTTTGATTGCTCGTGTTGCCGATACCGATTCGACTGTTTTAATCGCAGGCGAAAGCGGCACAGGAAAAGAATTGATTGCCCGCGCGCTGCACGACAATTCGCGGCGGGCACGCAAACCGTTTGTGCCGATCAATTGCGGAGCGTTCACGGAAACATTACTGGAATCCGAATTGTTCGGGCATGTGCGCGGAGCGTTCACGGGGGCGGCGAATTCGCATCGTGGGATTTTTGAAACGGCGAGCGGCGGAACCGTGTTTCTGGATGAAATTTCGGAAACGTCGCCCGCCTTTCAGGTCAAACTCTTGCGCGTGTTGCAGGAGCAGGAAGTGCGGCCCGTCGGTGCGACAGAAGCGCGGCACGTGGATGTGCGCATTGTGGCAGCCACCAATCGTCCCGTGCTGGAATTATTGAATGCCGAAGATTTTCGCCACGATTTATTGTATCGCCTGAGCGTGATTCACATTGAGCTTCCGCCGTTGCGCGAGCGGAGCGAAGACATCCCGTTGCTGGTTGAACATTTTCTGCACCGCACAAATGCGAAATTGCAGCGACAGGTCATCGTACCCCCGGAAACGATTGCCTGGCTGAAATCCCTTTCCTGGCCGGGGAACGTCCGTGAATTGGAAAATGCCGTGGAACGCGCCATCACACTCAACGCCAGCGGGCGATTGTTGCCGGAAGATTTCACGCAGTTCACGCCGACGCCCTTTTTGCAGAAGCAGGACGTCCCTGCTGCGTCGCCCGTCTCGCTTGATTTACCTGCCGCCCAGACTGATCCGCATTCCTGGTTATGTTCTGTGCCAGCCACATTGGATGAAGTCGAGCGTCAGCATATTCTGGCGACGTTGCGCTACACCGAGGGCAACAAATTGCGCGCTGCCGAGTTACTAGGGATTGGCCGCTACTCGCTATATCGCAAAGCCGAGCGACTGGGGTTGGATTTAGATTCACTCTCCATTCGTGAAACCACGTCTTAATCGGCAGGCATAGATTTGACACGTCTGGGGGGGATTTCCTGTGTTGGCAGAAACGGCAAGGCTCAGCTACACTGTCGGCAATGCTGTCACCCGATTGTAATCAATGTCCCAATCACAGGAGGAAAATACGATGACACTGGACATCAATCTCATGCCGCAATGACGGCCAGGGCGCAGTAATCAAAATAAATCCAAGCCGCACGCCAACGCTCATCTTCTTATCGTTGGCACAATAATAGCCAGGATGTCCCCCACGTTGTCACGAATTGTGGCAAGAGGTGTGGCTAAGGCTGGCTAAATTCAAGAATTCAGACCACGAGAATGCGGTATACCATTTGCAGCAGCCGCGCTTTGGGAAGATCGCTTCTCCACAGGAAATTCAGATGAAGAGAAAACAATATGCGAAAGTGTTCCTGCTCGCATTGGCTCTTTGTTGCGCCGCGCTCAAGCTCAAAGCCTTACCGGAGTATATGAGAATTTACGCGGCAGACCCGTACGCAAAACCTGAGATGCGCACCAGTTGCGCCGCTTGCCACGTCAATGCGGCAGGTGGCGGCGCACGCAATGCGTTTGGTCAGGCGTTTGCGGCGGCAGGCCATCAGATCACGGACACGTTGCGAAATCAGTTCCCCGACCGGTTCTCCTTGCCGGACAGCGCACAGGCTTTGCCCGTGTCGTTTGTTACCGGTTCCGAATCGCAGGCCATCGTGGAAATGAATGGCAAGCGATACTTAATTGATACCAAAACCAAGACCGTCAAAGAAGTCAGCGAAAGCGGGACAGCAGTGGCGAGCAATCGTCCTGCGCCCACGCCGACGAAACCTCCGGCAGAGAACAGCAATGTCTATCAGCAGGGGGATGTGCGACTGGTCAATTTGCCCACGGCGAAACCCATTCCCAAAGGCGCTTTGACGAGCGACTTTACGCATCGTTTCCCCGCCTCAGACCTGGGCGACGGCGCGCAATTATGGGGATTGGATGAAGGCGCGATTCCATCCTTCGGCTTTGCGTACGGCATCACAGATCGGATTCACGTCGGCGGCTATCGTTCGCCAACCATCGTGGGACGCCCGATTCTGTTCTATGCCGGCGCGAGTTTGTTGGATGAGAATAAAAAACACCCCTTCAGCGCGATGGCGCGCATTGGAGTGGAAGGCCGCGACAACTTTCGACGCAATTTCACGACGACGTTGGAAATGGCCTTCGCGCGCAGCGTCACGGATAAAGCCCAGCTTTATTTCGTCCCTGCTGTTTCCTTTGGCAATCGCGAGTTCGGCGTCAGCGATCCGGCGCAAAACCTGCCGGGTGTGACGACGTTTGCGATGGGCTTGGGCGGCGCGTTGAATATTCGCCCAACGGTCGCACTGCTGGCGGAAGCCAACTGGCGCGTGAATGAAAAAGGTCGGCTGGGCAATCGTGCCCCAGTGTACGGCTTTGGCATTGAGAAGGTCACCGTTTCGCGGCGGCATTCGTTTAGCCTGGTCTTCTCGAATGCCGCCGGTACGACAATGGCGCAACGCTCGGCCACGGTTCGTTCCTTCTTTGCCGACGATTCCTTCCGCAACGGCATGGCAATTGGTTTCAATATTTCCCGGAGAATTTTTTAGGAGACCCGTAATGAAATCCCGATTAAATAAAGCGATCAAATTTTCCCTCATTTTGTTAGTTGTTGGTTTTGCCTTCTCGAAATTACAGATGGGCGCGCATCCCGTCCGCGCCAGTCGCGGCGGCCCCGACCCGTCGAACACGGACGCACCGGCACTGGGCAGTTTTTCTGCCGAAACGAATTGCACGGCCTGTCACTTCGGTACGGGAAACCTTAATGCCAGTGGCGGCAGTATAACGTTAACGGCTCCGTCCAGTTACGAGCCGGGACAGAAGTACACGATTCAGGTGGCATTGAGTCGCGGCTCGCTCGTCCGCTTTGGCTTTCAGGTCACAGCGCTGGATGCCTCAGGTAACTTAGCTGGCACCTTTACCATTACAGACAGCAATCGGACGCAGTTGGTGGATGGCGATCCGTTCTCGGAATACAAGAATCGCAAATACGTTGAACAGACCACTGGCGGCAGCGCAATTCCAAGTGGTGGCACGGCAGGCTCCAACCAATGGAGCTTTGATTGGACTGCTCCAGCCACGCGCATTGGCAAAATTACATTTTATGCGGCGGGCAACTGCACGAACAATAACAATCTGCAAACCGGCGATTTTATTTACACCACGACTGCGCTGGTACGTCCGAGCATCGCATCGGTCAACGCGGCAAGTTCGGATAGTTCAAACAACAATGCCTCAAACGGCGGCATCATTTCCGCATATGGCATAGATTTAGCGAGCTCCACGGTGACCGCATCGGGCGATGCTGATCCAAACACGCCGGGCATCCAATTGCCTTCGACATTGGGCGGGACAACCGTGACGGTGAAGGATTCCGGCAACGTCACTCGCACTGCGACATTGTTTTTCGTTTCGCCGAATCAGGTGAATTACCTGTTGCCGACCGGAATGCTGAATGGAGCGGCGACGCTGACCATCGCCAGCAGCCTCGGCACGTCCACTGGCAACCTGACGATTGCTAATGTGAAACCCGGCATCTTTACGGTTAACCAACAGGGAACGGGCTACGCTGCCGCGCAAATTCAGCGCGTGCGCAGTGGCGTGACCCTCGGTTTTGAAGATGTTGCGACCGGTTCACCAACAGCACAAACGGCGGTGCCGATTGAATGGAAGGATGCGAACGACCAGCTTTACCTTGTCCTGTACACGACCGGCGTGCGGCAACGCAGCCAACTCTCGAATGTGTTGGTGACGGTCAAGGGCGCTTCGCAGCAAGTCGTCTATGCCCAGGCGCACGATACCTACGCGGGGCTGGATCAGATTAACGTCCTGCTGGATCGCAGTCTGGCGGGCAGCGGCGATACGAATGTGGTCTTGACTGTGGATGGCGTAGCTGCCAACACCGTCAAGATCAATTTCAAGTAACTTTCAGTTTAGTGGAGGAACCTTCTGGCGGAAGCTGCACATGGTTTTCTGTTGACCTTGCGGCCCCAATCCAGGCAGTAGCAGAGACGGGTTGCGACTGAATCTATGCCGGTTCCAGCAGGGAACGCCAACGAATGCCAGTCTGAGTTCTTGTACTAAAGTGTCCACCTCGCCTTGTAGAAAATATTTCAATCCGTCAGGCGACGGGGAGGAATATCGCAACTGGGAGCTACAAGGCGAGCGTGGCTTCATCCCGGTTTTTTGAGTTAACGTCACGCCGATGACTAAAGGAATGGTTCTCGGCGGTGGCAGGCAGCACGAGGCGAGCGGTTTGAGGCCAATCGCTCGTCTCACCAATCTGCCGAGCTTGCCTGCCACCGCTACCACACATTCCTTTCGCACCGTCCCTGACGTTAAAATAACGCACTCATTGGTGTGTGCTTGATTTCGAAACTTCAGGGGAGGTTGAGAAATATCGGCAACTGAAGTACACACGGATGAGTGCGTTATTCTTTTGGTTGATGGTCAATGATGGATGTACTGCAAACAAGATGTTTGCAGTACATTAACCACCAACCGCTCTATGACTCCCATGACTCCCATTCGCTCTATAATCTGCTCCCTGATCATGCTGCTTTCCCTGAGCCTTGCCCCCACTCACGCTTCTTTTCAGCGCGCTCGCCTGACCGCGCGCATTGAATTGCTCAATGCCAAAGTCAAAGCGCGCAACGGCAAACCGGATGCGAGCGGCGTGGTAGCGTGGCTGGAAGCGCCAGGACTGACAGCACGCACGAATCCGCCCCGTCAAAAACTGAACCAACAGGGCAAGCGATTCATTCCGCACGTGATGATCGTCGAGAAGGGAACTGAAATTGACTTCCCGAATTCCGATCCCTTTTTTCACAACGTTTTTTCGCTCTTCAATGGCAAACGCTTTGATCTTGGCCTGTATGCCAGCGGTGAATCGCGCCCCGTTGCCTTCAATCGCGTCGGCATCTCATACATCTTCTGCAATATTCATCCGATGATGAGCGCCATTGTCGTGAGCGTAGATTCGCCCTATCACACCATCAGCGACCAGGAAGGCCGCCTGATACTGAATGATGTCCCCGAAGGCCGTTATCAACTAAAAATTTGGCACGAACGCACCACGCCCCAGGAATTAGCCGCGCAGTCACGCCCCATAAATGTCAGCAGTAGCGGTGTGGTAGACCTCGGTGTGATCCGCTTGAACGAAGCGGGTTACATTCCGCAACCGCACCCCAACAAACACGGGCAGCCGTATGACAACGAACGCAACAAGCCCACGTACAAACCCTAGCCCGCTGCGGCATCTGCGCTTGCGAACGCGGCTGTTTATTCTGTCGGCGTTGCTCTCGACTGCCATCCTGCTAATCGCCGCGTGGGTTATCAATGCGGTTGTCTTGCGGCAGGCGCGGCAACAGGTGCAAAGCGAAATCATTAACCTCCTGCCGATTTATAACGCCGTGTGGGAAGAGAACACGCGCAGCCTTGCCGCGATTGGCACGACGATGGCCAATTCGCCCATCGCCAAACTCGTCTTCGGCAATGAACGCGCCGCGCAGGACAGCGCCACGATTCACGAAATGATTGCCGATTTGACCAGCGAAACGACGGCGCAGGTGGATTTGATTCTGTTGGCGGACGGCGCGGGCAAGGTCACGTTTGCTGAGCGCAACGGGCAAGGGTTTGCACTGTCGGAATCATTGGCTGCCGCGCGTGAGACGGCCACACAGCAGAAGCAATCCCAGGGCTTTGCGCTCTTTGGCGAGCGACTCTATCACCTTGTCCTGACGCCGATTCTGCTGCAATCGGGCAACGATCAATATCGCAACACGCTGGCGGTGCTGGGCACTGGCGCGGAACTGAATCAGGCGTTGGCACAGGCCATCAAACAACGGATGCAAAGCGATGTCGTCATTCTGTTGCCAGAGCGAATTTATGCTTCTTCCTCAGCAACGGATGCCGATTGGACGCCCTTGCTCCGCTCGGCTGCCTTACAAAATGCGAGCGTGACACGCCCCGCTGAAATCAGCCTCGGCGGCGCGGCGGCGCTGGCCTTTTCGCGCACGCTCACGGGCTTTGGGGGGGAGCGCCTAGGACAGGTCGTGATGCTGCGCTCGCTGGAAAGCATCAGCCAGCAGTTTCGCCTGATTTCCAATTTGCTGCTGATGCTCTGGTCGCTCAGCATCGCCGCCGCTTTTGCCCTCAGCTATTTGATGGCCGGGCGCATCGTGCGCCCGATTGAATCGCTGATTCAAAGCACGCGCGAGGTAGGCAGCGGCAATTACGAGCAGGAAATTAAAGTTGTGGCCGAGGGCGAGTTGGGCGAATTAGCCCGCGCCTTCGATCAAATGCGCCGCTCGCTCAAACAATCACAGACCGAATTGCTCAAACGCGAACGCCTCGCCGCGATTGGTCATATGGCTAGTTCCATCGTACACGACCTGCGCAATCCGCTGGCCGCCATTTCCACGGCTGCTGAAATGCTCAACCGTGATGGCCTCGGACTGGATCGGCGCAAGACACTGATTGAAAGCCAATTGCGCGCCTCGAAGCGGATGCAGGAAATGCTGCGCGAATTGCTGGATTTCACGCGCGGCAATTATCGTTTGGAGTTAGCGGGGCACGCGGTCAGCACGCTGGTGGAGCGCGCAATGCGCAGTGTCAAAGCGAATTATGCTGCGCTGAATCTTGAAACGGACATTCCGGCAGCGCTCGTCTTAAAGGTGGATGGCGAGCGCCTGCGCCGCGTGCTGGAGAACTTGCTCAACAATGCCGCGCAATCGTTACCCCTCGATTTACCGGCTCCCAAAATTATCATCCGTGCCACTGTGCAGCCTGCGCACGTTCGCATAGACGTGATTGACAATGGCGTGGGCGTGCCGGTGGAAGTGCAGGAGCGATTGTTTGAGCCGTTCGTCAGTCACGGCAAATTAGGCGGCACCGGATTAGGCCTGGCGATTGCCAAAAGCATTGTCGAAGCGCACGGCGGCTCAATTGGCTTCGACGCCACGCGCACGACCGGCGCGGATTTTTATTTGCTATTGCCCCTGGACTCGGCTGAGGTCAGCAAATGAAGTGTACTGCCAATTTTCAATTTTCGCTTCTTCATTCTTAAGCCAGCAGAACCCTCTGCTCCTGCATAACGATGGAGAGTGAAGATTTGAAAATGGAGAATTGAATTTCTGGCACGAACATATTTTCAAGGCTACCGCAGGCTGGGAGAAATGAGCTATATGCCGATTAAAGTTTTACTCGTGGATGATGATGACGCTTTTCGTGCCGTCACTGCCATTGCGCTGGAAAGCGAAGGCTGCGAAGTGCAGGAGGCGGCGAATGGCTTGGCCGCGCTGGAAGCATTGCAAGCCGCGCCCCCCGATGTCATCATCTCCGACCTGGATATGCCAGGCCTGAATGGCCTGGAACTTTGTCGTTCGGTACGTGCGAATCCGGGGCTGGCACAAGTTCATTTTGTTTTGCTCTCAGCGTTAATTGAACCCGATGGTTCCGGCACCCCCTTCCCACACGAAGCGGATTGTTGCCTGAGCAAGCAAACCCATTTCAGTAGGCTGTACCATTGTGTCGCCGCGCTCGCCCTCACCACTTCCCACAACCTGCGATGAGCCGGTTTTGCTCATTGCCAACCCAGGCCCGATATGAAACTGTCACGCTGTTTCCTGGTTGTACTTGTTTTGGCGTTGCTCGTGGCTGACCTTGTGCCTGCGCAGTCGCGCAAACACAAACCGAAAAAGCCGATTCCTGCTCCATTGCCGGTCACTGAAACAACGGCCCTGTATGAACTCCTGCAACGTACGCAACGCGCGGCAGAACAGGCGCAAGAGGAAGCTCGGCGTGCGCGCGAGCAAAACACCGAACTGCAACAACGCCTCGTGCAAAACACCGAAGAACTCGCCCGGCTGCGGCAGGCCGTAGCCGCTTTGGGAGTACAAGTGGCCGAGGGAAAAGTCGAACCATCCAGGCCGCCCGCGCCTGCGCCACCCGCTGCGCCTGTTGCACCCGCCATCTCGCAAACAGAATTCGATACCCTCAAAGAACAGGTCGAAGTCAATACTGCACAACTCAAAGAACACTCGCAAACCAAAGTCGAAAGCGACAGCAAAATGCGCGTCAAATTGCACGGCATGATTTTGGCGAATACCTTTCTGAACACGAATGATTCTTCGCAAAACGATGTGCCATTGTTTGCCCCTGTGCCCGCGGCGGCAGTGCGGAAAAATAACCTTGGTGCCTCGCTCCGACAAACACAAATTGGGTTTACCTTTGAAGGGCCGCGCCTGAGTGAAAAGCTGGGGGCCGCGCGCTTGAGCGCCGAGGCGGATTTTGATTTCTGGGGCGGCGACGCCAGCGAAGTGTTAGGCACGTTGCGCATTCTGACGGCCTCGGCGCGGCTGGATTGGGAACGGACTTCGTTCATTGTCGGGCAACGCCAGCCGTTGATTTCGCCGCGCAACCCTTCGTCCCTAGCCGCGACGTGGTTTGCGCCACTCGCTGCCGCCGGAAATTTGTGGCAATGGCGACCGCAATTGATGCTGGAACATCGCCTGCGCACGGGCGATGGTTCCGAATTGCAATTGCAAGGCGGCCTGCTGATTCCCTTTGGTGGCACGTTGCAGGGCGAAGTGATTGAGGGCGGCCCCGGTTATGAAGCACGCATCGTCAGCAGTCACTCGCTGGCTTCGGAAAATAAACTGGAATTCGGCTTCGGCGGCTATCATCATCGCCGCTCCTTTTCCTTCGGTCGCCAAGTTACCTCGTATGCCCTCACCGGAGATTGGCAAATTCCCTTGAGCAATCGCTTGACCCTGACGGGGGAAGCCTACGCGGGCCGCGCCATCAGCCTGGGCGAACCAAGCGGATTTCGTAATGACCGCTTGTATGCCGTGACCGGGCCGATCACCAGTCCCACGACGAAGATTCGCGGTGTTTATTCTGTCGGCGGCTGGGCGCAATTGAATTACAGAGTGCATCCCACGCTGGATTTCAATTTCGCCTACGGGCAGGATGATCCGCGCAATCGTGATCTGTTCAGCGGGCAAATCACGAGCGCTACACGGTTGAAGAATCAGGCAGCGTCAGCAAATTTTATCTGGGCGTTGCGGCAGAATTTTTTAGTTTCGCTCGAATACCGGCGCTTGTGGACGGCTTACCCCGCGACACGACAACGCGCCGGGCATTATAATCTCGCGTTCGGATATACCTTTTAAGTCAAAGGTACGGCAAACAGCTTGTTTGCCGTACCTGGATCGGTTTTCATTTCAGTGTCTGGCGCATGTAGTACCGGCTTCAGCCGGAAGGAATGGCCGGCCCAGCTTCCGGCTGAAGCCGGTACTACATGCGCCAGGCACTGAAATGAAAACCTGTATAAGATAATTTATGACCCAACCAATTGGATTCGGAATTGTCGGCGGTGGCATGATCGGCAAAGTGCATGCCGAAGCGATCAACGCCATCCCCGGCACAAACGTGGCGGCTGTTTATGGCCGCAATGCCGTGCGGGTGGCAGAACTGGCTGACAAGTATCAGGCGCAGGGCTACACCGATTACGAGGCTTTTCTCGCTCACCCTGGCCTCGACATCGTCAACATTTGTTCCCCCAGCGGCCTGCATCTCGATCACGGCGAAGCGGCGGCGGCGGCGGGCAAACACGTCTTGGTGGAAAAACCCATCGAAGTCAATCTGGCCCGCGCCGATGCCTTGATTGCCGCGTGTGAACACGCGGGCGTGCAGTTGGGCGTGATTTTTCAATCCCGCTTTTTGCCTGCCGTACAAAAGATCAAGGCGGCGTTGGACGCAGGCAAGCTTGGCAAATTGATCCTCGGCGATGCGTATGTGAAATGGTATCGCGCGCCGGAATACTATCAGGATTCGTGGCACGGCACTCTCGCGCTCGATGGCGGCGGCGCGCTCATCAATCAGGCCATTCACACGGTAGATTTATTGCGTTGGATGATGGGGCCGGTTGCCACGGCTTCAGCAATGAAAAAAGCCCTGCGCTATCCGCAGATTCAAGGGGAAGACACGCTGGTTGGTAACGTAGAGTTTCAGAACGGCGCGCTCGGCGTCATCGTTGCAACCACTTCCGTCAAGCCCGGTTTCAAACGACGGCTGGAGCTTTCGGGCGAGCGCGGTACGATTGTGCTGGATGGCGATGAAATCACCGTATGGGAAATCGAAGGTGAAACCTCGGCAGCGGAAAGCGCCGAACAATTGACCGATGGTTCCTCTAATCCCGCCGCCATTTCAACCGAAGGGCATCGCCGTCAGATCGCTGATATGTTACAGGCCGTACGGGAAAATCGCGCGCCGATTGTGGATGGACACGAAGGTCGCAAATCGTTGGAAGTGGTATGCGCGTTGTATCAAGCTGCGGAGGAAGGGCGATTATTACGGCTATAATCAGTAAGTAGTCAGACAACTCCTGGGTTGTGGCGAAGTCGCAGTCGACAACTGACGCAAACGATACGAAACCGAAGGCATTGCGGGCTTGCGCACCAAACCCGGACGCGTACCTCATCAACCGCTCTCACTTACACAAAATTTCTGACATCCTCGCGAGTTGCCTTGAATTTCGCGTACCGTCAGACGGCGCGAATAGAGGGAGAGAATCAGGTCCTCAAAGCCCTCCCCCGCGTTTGCTGTTTGGCGACGATCTGCGGTGCAAAGCTGGCGTTGCGGTCGCGGCAGATGGCAACTGCTTCAGCGGTTGGGTGTTTTAGTGCTGGCCGTATTGGAATACGCTGAATTCCCTGCCGAATTATATGCCCGCACGCGATATGTGTATGTTGTGTTCTTGTTCAGCCCCGTCTGCGCATAACTGTTTACCCCCGCGCTTACCGTTGTAATCTGCGTGAAATTGGTGCAGCCAGACCCCGTGCAGCGCTCGATCTTGAAGCCCGTTTCATTGATGGCATTATCTTTCCAACTCAGATTGATCTGAGTTGTGGAGGCTGCCGTGGCGGTCAGGTTGCTCGGTGCTGCAGGCAGGTTCGAGGTAACCGTGATTGGGATTGTAATGGAAGCTACGGCACCCTTGTCATCCGCCACCGTTAGTCTGGCGTTGAGCGTTCCCACTGTAGTGTAAGTGTGGCTGACGGTCGCGCCCGTACCCGTTGTACCATCGCCAAAATCCCAGGCGTAAGAACTGATCGTGCCATCGGGATCAGACGAAGCGCTGCCGTTGAAATTCACTGCGAGTGGGGCTAGTCCCGTCGTCGGAGTTGCGCTCGCCGAAGCGACGGGTGGTTGATTGCCGAAGGCGGTCGGAATCACAAACAGCGTAATGCTCTGCGGTGGTAGCGACGTGCTGAAACTGCCTCCGCTGAAGTTAATATTAGCCAAGTGGTTGATCGTGTTAGTGGACGTTAGTTGCCATACTTGCGCGACTCCCGTGTTTGAGAAATTCGCCAGGTTGATGGTGGCGGGCGTGTTGCCGGATAGCACTTTGCTGACGACCATGACTGTCAGCGCTCCGTCCGACGCGCGCGTTGCAGCGAAGGAGGAGAGGTTGTCGGGGTTGGGCACGGAAGCCGCCACGCTGGTTTCGCCGAAGGTGGATTTGTTGCCATCGTAGTTACGATACATCTTCATCGCTTTGTAGGTTGGTGTGGTAGCGTCAGGCGTTGTCCAACGCGCTGCCATATCCAGCCCTTCGCGCCCAAAGATGCCGTAGATGTCGGCCTGCGTCGTTGCGCCATTGATGTGGCTTTCTGCACCCCAGTTGTATTCGGTGAGGCCGACCGGTGTGTTTGGGTAATAAGTTGCCACCCATTGCTTCAGGCGCGGGATTAGTTTCACTTTGTCATTGATCCACGTCTCGTCTGTGTAGTTCGCATCCCACAACGAGCGCGTCGAGCGATTACGGCGTAGTTGCATTGCACTCGAAGTGTCATTGCTGTATTCGCCGCCTTGCGGGTAATAGTGCACCGTGAACACATCCAGCAGGCGTTGGCCGGTCGCCGTGTTGTTCTGTTTGAATTGGTCGAGCAACCACGGCAGGTAATCCCATCCGCCGTGATTGTTGCGGTCAGGCAGCAAGCTCCAGTTCCAGCCAACCGAGGGGCCATATTGCTGATCGTAGCCGCTCAATAAATAACCGCTCCAGCCCCATTCCTCCGGCCCGACGACGAGTGCGCCGGGGTCAACGGCTTTGATTTTCGCGGCATAGTCGAGCATCTTGTTTTTGATTTCATCCATCGTCGCGCCCGTGGGATGCACGTCGCGGTGTGTCGAATGCCAGATGCTGTGTTCGTTGTCGAGAATGTAATAGCGAAGCCCGCCGTTGGACGCCGTGCCCCAGCGCCCGACCAGATGCTGAACCCAACCTTGTTGATAAAGCGAATCCGTCAGCACGCTGGCATCGTTCGGATCGTTGCCCGTGATGTTTTGCCCGTTTGTCCTGACGCCATTGCCCGCATCGGGAAACCATTGCCAATCATTGCCGGTTTGTGCGCCGTATTTGGCGATGGAGAAGCTGGCCAGCTTGCCGCGATTCGTGCCGAGTTTGGCAACCCACCCGATGAGCGGAATGGTCAACATCGGCTGCGCGCCAGCGGTTTTCGTGTTGGAAATAAACGTATCACCGACTTCGCCCGCCGTCGCACTGCTGTACGCGAGGCTTTCGTAGTACCAATCGTTGGCACGGTTGTCTGCGTTGAGCTGCCAGTTGTAACGTGTGGTGTTGTTCCCACCATTACGATTGAGTGGACTATTGAGGTCAGACAGCTGGGTTGCGGTAGCGTGCGCGACACCGTAAATCAGGGGATTGATCGCATGCCGATTCGCGGCGGCATCCACATTGATCGTAATTGCCGCGTTTTGAGCTGAAACCACTGAGAAGACGATACCGGCAGTCAGACCAAGTGCCATGAACGTGAATAACGTCGTTCTTTTCCAGACCAATTTCATGTGTAGCTCCATGTATGAGGACACCTTGCGTCAGGTGCGCGATTAGCTGCAGGGGGGAATCATTGCGCTTGTGGACGGTGAATATACCCCACTACGTAAATTCTGCGCAATTCAAAATACCCCGCCGGTTTCAGCGCTATTAACTGTTGGAATGGAAGGACGCTCGCCCTTGAAAATAAGGTACACTACACAGCCGCACCCGTACCGGGTTTGGGCATAACGCAGCCCTCAGCGTACCTTGAAGAGGCGCACCGAGCAAATAGCCATCAATGAGAGTACGCTACGGTGTAAATGACGCGAAAATTATTGAATTTTGAGGATAGAAGCGAGGGAAAAACACAAATGCGAACGACGAAAA
Source organism: Blastocatellia bacterium (assembly GCA_046331525.1). GTDB lineage: Bacteria > Acidobacteriota > Blastocatellia > RBC074 > RBC074 > JAFDVL01. Next base: position 30,672 of record JAXLQQ010000008.1, on the reverse strand, counting down.
TAATGCTGATTATCCTAAGTTTCTTGAGCGTTTGTGGCAAAGCGCAATCAAGTAACACACAGCCGCACCCGCCTGGCAAACGCCTGGTGATTGCTGCAAGCAGCTTGCTCGATGGCAAAGGCGGCATGTTGCGCAATACCCGGATTGTCATCGAAGACGGCAAGATCAGTGCGCTTGTTCCCAACGCCGGGCCGGTGGATTACGATCTGCGCGGTTTGACGGTGATGCCGGGCTGGATTGATACACACGTGCATATTACTTGGGGTTTTGGTACGGACGGGAAAAATGCGAGCTTTGGCAAAGCAGATCAGGAAACGGCTTACGCGGCTGCCGCAAATGCGTGGGCTACGCTGATGGCGGGTTTCACGACCGTGCAAAGCGTAGGTTCGGCGCTCGACCTTCCGCTGCGTGATGCAATCGCCCGCGGCACACTGCCCGGCCCGCGCCTCCTGACCGCCGTCGAAGTGCTGCAAGGGCGTGGTGAACAAACAGGGACACCGGAGGAGATTCGCGCCTTTGTGCGAAAACAAAAAGAAGCCGGGGCGGATGTCATCAAAATCATGGCGTCGGGCGGCATGCGGCAAGGGCCGATGACGCTTACGCTGGAACAACTGCACGCGGCTTGTGATGAGGCGAAAAGGCAAGGCTTGCGCACGCTCGTGCACGCCTACCGCGATGCTGTCCCCGCTGCTGTGCAGGCGGGTTGCGGGCAAATTGAGCATGGCTTAGGTGCAACAGATGAGGCGCTGAAATTGCTCGCAGAAAAGGGAACGTACTTTGATCCGCAGGCCGGGCTATTACTGAAAAACTATCTGCAAAACCGCACGAAATTTGTCGGTACGCTCGGTTTCCCCGCCACGCTGGAAGGTTTTTCGCCGATGGAGCAACTCTTGCCGCCGCATTACGACTTGCTGCACCGGGCAAGGCAAGTGAAAGGGCTAAAAATCGTCTTCGGTTCCGACGCGGTGGCGGGGATGCACGGCCATAATGCTGAAGAGTTCATTAACCGTGTGCGCGACGGCGGAATGGCAGCGAAAGATGTGTTAGTTTCTGCGCAGACACTGGCAGCAGAATCGCTCGGTCTGGCCGACAAAATTGGTTCCCTCGCGCCAGGGCTGCAAGCGGACATTATCGCGCTTGATGGTGATCCACTACGGGACATCACGGCGGTGCGGCGCGTCGTCTTTGTGATGAAAGGCGGGGTGGTTTATAAGTACGTCGCGCGTCGTTCCAGGCGGTGAGATGATATTGCCGTTAGGTTGCCAGCCATAAAGTCCGTCAACGAGCGTGCCTCGCCTCCCGCACGTCTTGTTTCGCCGGGTACTTAAACTCACAAACTACTGGCTTTGATGAAATGAGCGGGGAAAGACCACGCAAGAGCGTGCGGGTTGCCCAGGACGTTGCTTTCACCGCTCGAAATGGATAAAGTCGCGCCCAAGGAATTGAAAACAGCAGACGGAACCTCTTTGCAAGGGGCAGTTATGACGGAACATATTCGCATCACCCGCAACCGCCGCGAATTTATGCGCGATGCCTTTGGTGGTTTCGGCGGCCTTGCCTTTGGCGCAATGCTGGCGGCGGAACAAGTACGCGCGCAGGCTTCGCCGCGCTTGGGCAATCCGCTCGCACCAAAGAAACCACACCATGCGGCCAAAGCGAAATCGGTCATTTTCCTCTTTCTGAGCGGCCGGCCGAGCCACATGGAAACGTTTGATCCAAAGCCACTGCTGAACAAATTGCACGGAAAAAAACGCCCCGCCGCGTTTGGTGAAGCGAAGCGCAATCCTTGCCTTCGTACGTTGTTCTGCCTGACCCGCACGGCGCGCAGGAAGCCGGGATGCCGATGTATGCAGGGCTTTTTGCCACCCGTCTATCAGCCGACGATGTTTCGGCCCGGCAATCGTCCAGTGCTGAATCTGGACTTGCCGAAGGGCATCACGACCGAACAACGCCGCCAAACGCTCGGATTGCTGAAGCGACTGAATCATCTGGATATGAGCGATGAGGATGCTGAATTTTCGGCGCGGTTGAATTCGTATGACCTCGCGTTCAAGATGCAGACCGAAGCGCCAGCGATTTTTGATCTCTCGAACGAGCCGCAGGAAACGCTTGATCTGTATGGCATCGGCAAACCGTTGACGGATGATTACGGGCGGCGTTGCTTGTTGGCGCGGCGGCTGGTCGAGAAAGGCGTGCGATTTGTGTGTCCCGTTTCCGGCGGCGGCACGGGCGATTTGCAGTGGGATGCGCACAAAGACATCGAAGAAAATCACTTGCGGATGGCCGCGCAAACCGATCAACCGATGGCCGCGTTGTTGCTTGATCTGAAGCGGCGAGGTTTGCTCGACGAAACACTGGTCGTGATCGGTGGCGAGTTTGGGCGCTCGCCCGAATCCGAAGGCAGCAAAGGACGCGATCACCACAACCTCGGTTTCACGATGGTAATGGCAGGCGGCGGCATCAAAGGCGGGCAAGTCTACGGCGCAACGGATGACATTGGCCTGCGCGCGGTAGAAAAGCCGGTGCATTTCCGCGACATTCACACGACGATTTTGCATCAGTTGGGACTCGATCAAGAAGCGCTCAGCTATCTGCATCTGGGGCGCGAGGAACGGTTGACCGAAGTACTCGGCAACGTCATCACCGACATCGTTTAATTGCAGAAGGGAAGCGTATGATCCGACTCCCACGCCTGGTTCTCTTCCTTATATTTCTTTCTTGTTTCCTCAATTTCTTTGTTGCAACGGCACAGATAGATGTCGTGCGCGGCGAAAAAATGTACCTCACGCAATGCGCGATGTGTCACGGCCCGAAAGGCGAAGGCGGCGTGGGCGAAGGCGGGCGTGGGCCGGTGCTGGCCAAACCGAAGCTGGCACGAGCGCCGGATGAAGATACGCTCAAAGCCATCATTCGCGGCGGCATCGCAGGCACAGGAATGCCCGGTACGCGCCTGGTGGACGCGGAATTGCGCGACCTTGCGGCGTATGTGCGTAAGCTGGGACAAGTGCCGGTCGTAACGTTGCCGGGCGATGCGCGGCGCGGGGCTGCCTTGTATCAGCGCGACTGTGCCGGGTGCCACACGATTGACGGCCACGGCGGCGCATTTGGCCCCGATTTGACGGGCATTGGCGCGAGCCGCAGCCCCCAGCATCTGCGCGAATCGCTCGTGAATCCAGTGGCAGATTTTCCCCGCGACTATGCCTTTGTGCGGGTTGTGACGCGCGACGGCAAAACGCTGACCGGCGTGCGCGTGAATGAAGATACGTTCTCGATTCAGTTCCGCGACGTGAAAGGTACGTTGCACTCGTTTTGGAAAAATGAGTTGCGAACGTTCAGTAAGGACTTGCGGAAATCGCTGATGCCGTCGTATCGCGCTTTGCTGTCGGCGGCAGAGTTGGACGATCTCGTCGCCTTGCTGGCCAGCTTACAGGATACTAAATGAAACATTTCGTTCTGCTTTTGTTGCTTGCTGCTGCCGCGTTCGCACAAGTTCCGTACGAACGCCTTCGCAGTGCCGAACGCGAGCCGCAGAACTGGCTCACCTATTCGGGCGACTACGCCTCACATCATTACTCACAGCTCAAGCAGATCAATCGTACGAACGTTAGCCAACTGAAAGTCGCGTGGATGTATCAGGTGCGCGGGCGGCAGCATTTTGAAACGACGCCGCTTGTGTTCGATGGCGTAATGTACCTGACCGATCCACCCAGCGATGTGACGGCGCTCGACCTGCGTACCGGACGTCCGCTCTGGCATTACCGCCGCACAATTCCGCCGGGCGTTCCTGTTTGTTGCGGACAAGTCAATCGCGGCGTAGCGGCACTGGACGATCAAATCTTCGTCAACACGATTGACGCGCATTTAGTTGCGCTGGATGCGAAAACAGGCCGCGTGCGCTGGGATGTGGAAGTTGCGGATTGGAAGCTGGCGTATTCGATGACGGCAGCACCGCTGGCGATCAAGGACAAAATCATCGTTGGCATCGCGGGTGCGGAGTACGGCGTGCGCGGTTTTCTCGATGCCTATGATCCGAAGTCGGGCAAGCGGTTGTGGCGTTTCTGGACAACGCCGGGGCCGGGCGAATCGGGACATGACACGTGGTCGGGCGACAGTTGGCAACGCGGTGGCGCGACCACCTGGGTGACGGGTTCGTATGACCCCGAACTGAATTTGCTGTATTGGGGCACGGGCAATCCAGGGCCGGATTACGATGGTTCCGTGCGCGTGGGCGACAACTTGTATTCGGATTCTGTCATTGCGCTTGATGCTGACACAGGCAAGCTGAAATGGCACTTTCAATTCACACCGCACGACGTCCATGACATGGACTCGAACCAGATTCCGGTATTGCTCAATGCCAACTGGCAAGGCCGCCCGCGCAAGCTGATGCTCTTCGCCAATCGTAATGCGTTTTACTACGTGTTGGATCGCGCGACGGGTGAATTTTTGCATGCCAAACAGTTCACGCGGCAAACGTGGGCGAAAGGCTTGGATGCACACGGACGACCGATCCCAAATCCGGCAACAGACCCGAGCGAAACCGGCGCGGCAGTCTACCCGGATGATGACGGCACGTCGAACTGGTTCAATGCTTCTTATAGCCCGCGCACGGGGCTGTTCTATCAAAATGTGCGCGAGAAGGGCGGCATTTACTTCAAGGTCAACACCGAATTTCAGCCCGGTCGGTTGTACCTCGGCTCGGTCAAACGCGACATTACGACCGAAGAACCCTATGGCACAGTGCGCGCGTGGGAGGCGTTGACAGGGACATTGAAATGGAAATTCGCTCTGCAATCGCCACCCTGGGGCGGCGTGCTGGCCACGGCGGGGGAGGTCGTGTTTTCCGGTTCAATGGAAGGCGATTTTTTTGCGCTTGATGCGGTGACGGGCAAACTGCTCTGGCGCTTTCAAACGGGCGGCGAAGTCTGGTCGAATCCAATGAGCTACCAATTTGAAGGGAAGCAATTCATCTGCCTTGCGTCCGGCAGCAGCCTGCTCGCGTTTGCGCTGGACGTGCCGTCGCGCCGGGCGCGATGATCCTTTTGGCCTCTCTTTTTTCCCTGGTTAACCTGCCAGTCTACATTGCTCCAACTCGCTCACGCAGTGGTTCAGGAGTACCTCTTTTTTTGAGAATTTCCGCTTTCCCGAATCATGTGCTCCCCTCTTTGACAGCAAGTTGAGGTTGGCTATACTGCATAGCGGTCAACTGACGCGGCAGCCCCGCGTCATCCAGTAGCGGCACAGTAAAAAGTGATTCATTTCCTGAGGAGAAATATGAGAAAAACTCTCTGTGCCCTGTTCTTTGGCTGGCTCTCGCTCAGCAGCCTTTCCGCTCAATCCTGGCCTTCCTTTCGCGGGCCACAAGCTGCGGGTATTGCCGAAGGGCATCCTACCGCCGTTTCGTGGGATGGCGCACGCGGCACCAACATCAAATGGAAAACTCCGATTCCGGGCCTCTCGCACGCCAGTCCTATCATCTGGGGCAATCGCGTTTTCCTCATCACAGCTGTCAGTCAGCAGGCAAGCGCCGCGTTTCAAACGCGCACGGATAGCAACGATCCGGTACCGGACAGTCGCTATCGTTGGATAATGTACTGTCTGGACAAAAACACCGGGCGCGTCCTGTGGAGTAAGGTCGCACACGAAGGGATGCCGCGCGTCAAACGCCATCTGAAAGCGACGCAAGCCAACGCCACGCCCGCGACCGACGGACGTTATGTGGTTGGGTTATTCGGTTCGGAAGGACTGTTTTGCTTTGATCTGAACGGGCGTCTGCTGTGGAGACAGGATTTGGGCGTGCTTGATGCCGGATTACATGAGGACAAAACCGTAACGTGGGGACACGCTGCTTCGCCGATCATTTACCGGGATTTAGTCATCGTGCAGGCTGATGGTCATGCGCAATCCTTCCTGGCCGCCTGGAACCTGAAAACGGGCAAGCAGGTCTGGCGCGTCGAACGCGGCGAAATGCCGTCGTGGAGTACGCCGACAATTTATCAGGGCAAAGATCGCGCTGAACTCATCACGAATGCGCCGCGCCATATTCGTGCTTACGATCCGCTGACGGGCAAAGAGTTATGGCGGTTTGCGAACAACGACCTCATCGTGCAGGTGCCAGTGCCGTTCGTGGCGCGCGATCTGATTTTTGTAACGGGCGGCTGGCCGGGTGGCAGGCCCGTCACCGCGTTTCGTCCCGGCGGTAACGGCAACGTGACCAGCGCCCATATTGCGTGGCGGCTGGAACGTGGTGGGCCGTATGTGCCGACCCCCATTGTGTACGGCGAACATCTCTTCATTCTCAATGATCGCGGTGTGTTGACGTGTCATAACGTGCAGACAGGCGAGCAACTTTATCAGCGCCGCATCAACGAGGAGAGCGCAAGCTTTTCGGCCTCGCCCGTGGCGTCGGATGGCAAACTGTATTTCCCCAGCGAAGACGGCGATGTGTATGTGCTGAAAGCGGGCGCAAAATTTGAATTGCTGGCCATTAACGCGATGGGCGAAACGCTAATGGCAACGCCCGCCATTTCGGAGGGCGTGCTGTTCGTGCGCGGTCAGACACACCTGTTTGCCATCGCCCCCAATACCACGACGCCACGCGCTGACGACTGATTGTGTACGCCGCGCAGGCCCGATGATAAGGCGGTTTTCCCTTGCGTTTCTAATAGGTAGAGAACGCGTTTTATGAGAGTCAGACACCCTTTCCTTTTTGTTGGGAGCACCGAAACCGCTGGAAGCTGGCATCAATACTGCCGGATACGATGCTTTTCCCTTCGTTTCGCCGGATGGAAAAGACCTGTATTTCATCCTGACTTCGCGGCTTTTTATCGCATCTCGCTGAAGGCAGCATTGGCGACGGTTCGGTAGGTGAATCTTGTTCTCTAGCGGCTTCGATGTTAAGTTTTTCCCCGTCTTCATTCCCACGGCGCGAGAACAACGATGAAACAACCAATCAAACATTGCTGGAATGCATTTTGCCTGGCCCTGCTGCTGGGGCTGTGTTCGGGAGCCGTAGCGCAGGCGATACGCTTGCCGAATATCGTGTTGGTGCTGATTGATGATTATGGTTGGGCTGACACGGGTTGTTACGGCAGCACATATCATCGCACGCCGAATATCGACCGACTGGCGACGCGGGGAATGCGGTTTACGGATGCGTATGCTGCTGCGCCGGTTTGTTCACCGACGCGGGCAGCATTGATGACGGGCAAGCATCCGGCGCGGTTGCATCTGACCGACTGGCTGCCCGGACGTGGCGACAATCCAATGCAAAAACTGGCGCGGCCCGTGATTCGGCAGGAGTTACCCTTAGCAGAAAACACGCTTGCCGAAGCATTACAGCAAGCGGGCTATGTGACAGCACACATTGGCAAATGGCATTTGGGCGGCGCAGGTTTCGCGCCGGAACAACAAGGATTTGTATTAAACATTGCGGGCGATCACACGGGCACGCCGCTCAGCTATTTCGCGCCGTTTCAGCGCGATGGGCACTGGATGCCGAAGCTCGAAAACGCTCCTGCGGGCGAATACCTGCCCGACCGCTTGACCACCGAAGCCGAACGCTTTATCGAGCAGCACAAGGACAAACCATTTTTCCTCTATTTGCCACATTACTCAGTGCACATTCCGATGAAAGCGAAGGCGGAATTGATCGCCAAATACCGCGCGCTGCCTAAGCCCGAACGTGGGCAAAACAATCCCGTTTATGCAGCAATGGTTGAGAGTATGGATGAAAGCATTGGCCGTGTGCAGCGCAAGCTCGAACAAGTAGGGATTGCAGAAAACACGGTGTTCATTTTTACCTCCGACAACGGTGGGTTGTCCGTGCCGGAAGGGCCGGACACGCCCGCAACCACGAACGCCCCCTTGCGCGCAGGCAAAGGCTATTTATACGAAGGTGGCTTGCGCGTGCCGCTGATTATCGCGTGGCCGCAACGCATTAAAGCAGGCAGCGTCAGTCATACGCCTGTATACAGCGCCGATCTCTTTGCTACCGCATTGGCCATTGCGGGAGTCGGGAACACGACGGGTGTGGATGGCGTAAGCCTGTTGCCGCTGCTTACGCAAAAGGGAAGGCTCAACCGTGCGGCGTTGTACTGGCATTATCCGCACTACAGCAATCAGAGCATCAATGCAGGCCACTTCGATCAACCGGGCGCGGCGCTGCGGCAGGGGCGATATAAGCTAATCGAGTTTTATCAGGACAATCACGTTGAGCTATATGACCTGCAAAACGATCTGGGCGAACAGCACGATCTGGCGGCGCAGCGCCCGCGCGTGGCCGCGCAAATGCGGCAAAAACTGGCAGCGTGGCGACAAGCGGTCGGCGCGCAAATGATGACGCTGAATCCGGCGTATCGGGGCAGCGCGAAATAGCTGTATCCACGCGCGGGCGCAGGCAATGGCCTTTAGCCCAGAAACTTATAGCCCACGCCATGCACCGTGATGAGGTAGGTATGCGGCGCGCCTTCGCCTTCGATTTTGCGCCGCAGTTTGGCGATGTGCATGTCTACCGCGCGACTGAGCGGCATGCTTTCGCTGCCCCAGACGGCGTCCAGCAATTGATCGCGCGTGACGACTTCGTGGCGGTGTTTGAGGAAAAATTTTAGCGTGCGAAATTCGCGCGGCGTCAGGTTAAGCGGTACGCCATTTTTCGTCGCTGTCATTTGCTTGAAATTGATTACCACATCGCCGAACTGCTCGGCATCACCTGTCGGCAATAAGCTGCGTCCGCGCCGCAGAATGGCTTCCACACGGGCCAGCAGTTCCATGAAACTGAACGGTTTCGTGACGTAGTCATCTGCGCCGATTTCCAACCCTACCACTTTATCCATTTCCTGCCCGCGCGCCGTCAGCATGATAATTGGCACATGATGGCCTGCATTGCGCAATTGTTTGCACACGTCCAGCCCACTTAGTCGGGGCAGCATCACATCCAGGATTAGCAGGTCGAAGTCGGCTTCCGTCGCCATTTGCAGGCCTGCAGCGCCGTCGCGCGCCACCTGCACCGCATAGCCTTTGTATTGAAAACCATCGCGCAACGCGATGGCCATGGCTGTATCGTCCTCAATAACCAATACTTTTTTCATAACCCTGGCTTGCTCTCCTCCAGCGGCAAATAAATCGTGAAGGTGCTGCCGTGTCCGACGCGACTGGCAACCGTGATGCGACCCTGATGGGCTTCGACGATGTGCTTGACGATGGAAAGCCCCAGCCCCGTACCTTTGACATCGTGCACGAGGCCACGGCTGACGCGATGAAACCGCGCAAAGATTTTCGCCTGTTCTTCGTCAGGAATGCCAATTCCATCATCGGAAACCGCAATTGTAGCCCACTGATGCTGGCGCGTAAGCGTGACGACAATCTCGCGTCCTTGGCCGGAATACTTCACAGCATTATCGAGCAGATTTAGGAAAGCCTGTGTCAGCGCGTCCGTGTCCACCAGCAGCGGCGGCAATGGGAGTGCAGGTGTTTCCAGTCGCAACACAAAATCACTTTGTTTGAGCCGGAGCGAAAATGTGCGCAGCATTTCGCTCAGGAGTTCCTGCACATCAGCGAGTTCAAAGCTGTAGGCTTTTTGTCCAGACTCGATGCGCGAAAAATCCAGAATGTTATTAATTAGCCCGGTCAGGCGGCGGCTTTCGCTTTCGATATATTCGCCGTACTGCTGTACGGTGCGCGCGTCCTCCGGCAGGCCGAGCTTGAGGAATTCGCCGAAAACACGAATCGAGGCCAGCGGCGTGCGCAGTTCGTGCGAAACGTTTGAGACAAAATCGGCTTTCATCTGCGAAAGCTTTACTTCGCGTGCCGCTGCTCGTAACGCCAACCACAGCCCGCCCGCAAGCATCCCTGTCATCAGCACCCACAGCACCAGCGTCAAATAAAAATTGCGCCGCGACCATTGCTCTTCCGTAACTTGTCGCAACCGCAGCCCCAGACGCCAATCGGGCTGAAGAAAGCTGAAGGGAAGCTGTGCTTCGGCCTGTGCGGTGACACCGGGCTGCGTGGAATAGAGCATTTGCCCGCGCCCGTCAGTGATTGTCACGACCGCCTGTTGATATTCGGTCGGCAACAGCTTCGGCAAGGCACGTCGCAAGGCAGCGGGCAAATACTCCTGCCGTAACCAATCCTGATCCACCACCATTCCCGCCACGCCAATCATTTGTTGTGCCTCGTCAAGAATCGTTTGCGTGAGGATGCGATATTCGCCATGCCCGCTGCTCACGAGTTGCGGCGTCGTGGGTTGGTGGGAGCGTACCTCTGGCATCAGGGGCGCAGCGGCGCTGTGAATGGCATTGAACTCCGGCGTGTCTGCGGCAGATTTCATACGCTGGGTTGCCGGGTCGTAAACAAAGGCGATTTTGCCGAATGCCATACCGTCGAATTGCGCCATTGCAACGATGAAGAAACGACGAACACCACGTTGTTCTGCCGGTCGGAAATGCTCTGCCACGTCGGCTACCATTGCCAGCAAACGTGCGCGGTTGCTCGTCGCCTCCCAGTCGCCGTGCAAAACGATAAGTCCGTTGGCGTCCGTCTGAATCGCTTTGGCGGGAACGCGGAGCGCCGTGGCGACGCGCTGGCGGTAATCGCTTTCAATGTCTTCTGCCACTTGCCGCAAGGCATTCTTCATTTGCTCGCGGTTATACACAGGCAGTGCGGTTTCCAGTGCCACCAGCGAGCGGTATTGCAGCATGAGAATGGCCAGGAGCGATGCGCTCACGGCTACCACACCGAGCGTCAACAAATGTCGGTTTAGGAATGTCTGCAATCGCGTCATAGGCCGTGTCTTTTTTCGCTCTCGCTGCAATATAGCCATTCCGCTTCAGAAATCCGAATGAAAAGTCGGCGCACATTACCAGTCGCTGACAAACGTTACAAAAAGTTACAAAGCGGTGAAGACTTGCTTGCACGCTGGGCGCAGACTGTACGTCGCAAATTTGTTTTCCGTTTTCGAGCAATTGCTGTCTATTTTCCGGAGGAGAGAGCTTATATGTTTGGCATCAAACGATTGTTGCACATCATTATGGGGATTGCCCTTGCCGTTCAGATGGCCTATGCCCAACACACCAGCGACGCGCAAGACCAGGTCAAAGAATATCTGCGCTATTACCAACTGGAAAAAAAGGCCACGCCACAAGAGGTGGAAAAGCTGACGGCATTGCGCCTGAAACTACTCGCGCCCACCTCCACACAGGCGGAACGGGAAGCCGTGTATGTCGAGTTATTTCCGCTGCTCTATCATTGGCTTGGCACGACGCCCGCACCACCGGAGCAGCTTTACAAACCTGTTGCGCAGAACCTCGGCCAACAGGCGCACCAACTGCTTACCAGCGGCGCATACCAACCTGTCGGTAATGCTACCACGCCGCCTGGACAGTTCGGCGCGGTAGAAAAACAGGGGCGCGGAGCAATCCCGATGATCCTGCTTGCCGACGCCAACACGGACTGGACGCTGTACAAAAGTTTTATGGAGCGCAATGCCAGTCGCTACACGATGTATGCCGTGACCTTGCCTGGTTGTGGCGATTCGCCCCTGCCGCCCGCGCCAAGCGTTTATGTGCCGGGGGCCACGCCGCTCTGGGACAATGTCGTGCAAGGTCTCGTCAAGCTGATCGCGCAGCACAAACTTGACCGCCCAGTAATCGTCGGCACACAGGCCAGTGGCTACGCCGCTGCACGAATGGCGCTCGCCTATCCTGACAAAACACGCGCCATCGTATTGCTCGACACTCTCACCAACATTCCGTACCGCTCGCTTGCTAACCCGGACGTCCCAGCCACCCGCGCCGAGCGGTTGCAAATCCTGGCCACCCGCCCGACGACGATGGGCATTCTTGCTGATTTCGGCCCGCGTGTCAGGCTGGAGCGCGCGGCTATCGAACAACTCCTGCAAAATACCCCCACACCACAACGCCAGTTTCTGCTCTACAGCAACTTGCGTGACAAGGAACGCGGGCAGGCACTGTTCATCAACGCGCGGCTCAAAAGCGACCCGTGGGTAGCGCATTACAACCTTGAACTCAACGGCACGGATTTGGGCGAAGACTTGCAGCCTCTGAAAAACGCCGCTACTCTCCATCATTGCCTTGCCTGACGACGACTCTCCCGCGCAGGGCGGCCCGCAGCCTTCGCAATGGCAGGCTGTAAAATTGCGCTATCCGACGTTGCCTGTCACGGTCGCACGCTTTGAAAATACGCGCGGTTACATCGTCGAAGAAGCGCCGCAGGAACTCGACCGCGCCCTTGCATCCTTCCTCGCAGGCAAGCCCGTCGCAGGCAAAACGGCAACATCCTGGCCGCGCGTCCCAGCCCCCGCGCAAGGCCACGCAAGTCATCGGCGCAACAGAAGTCGCCGTGACGTACGACGCCCGGCGGTCAATCAGCGTCCGGTTTGGGGCCAGCTTGTGCCCTACAACCGCGTCTGGCGCACGGGCGCGAATGAGGCGACGGCGATTACGTTCAGCACCGACGTGCTGATTGAAGGTCAGCGATTGGCGGCAGGCAGTTATAATTTCTTCACGATTCCGACCGAGAATGAATGGGCGATCATCTTCAACAAAGTGACGGATCAATGGGGCAGCTTTTACTACAACTCCGAATTCGACGCGTTGCGGTGAAGGTGAAACCACAAAAGTGCCGAGCATCAGGAATGGCTGAAGGACAGCTTTGACGTAACGGCACTGACGGCGGCGCAGCTGGTTATTCGCTGGGAAAAACGCAAAGTGCCGATCAGGATTGAAGCCGTATAGTCTGGGCGCTGTCAACAACCAGGCACTACTACAGGGATTTACCCAAAATCGTAGCGGAACATATTAAGGGCAGGAGCGCATTGGATTTTGGCTGCGGCACAGGGCGCCCACTCAGATTCCTGAAAGGATCGTGGGTTTGACGCGGACGGTGTTGACATCGCCGAGAGTAGGTTGCGGCAAGCCTGCGCGCTCGACCTCCAAGGAGGTTACCGCCTCACGGAGACGACAATAGTAACTTGCTCAACGATCAGGATTATGACCTGGTATTGGCGACTTTCACGTTCGACAATATCCCAATGATAGAGAAGAAAGTCAGGCTGTTTAGAGGATTGGGAAGCCCTCGAAACGGATAGCATCAGCCGAGTGACGCGCGTAACAGCGCTGGCGTGGATTTCGGCGCTGTCAATCACCGGGAATCCGCAAGCGTAGCCCTCAAAGGCGAGAAACAAATCCGTTCCCGCGAGCACTACGGCTTCTGCGCCCTGCTTGCGACAGAGTTCGTTGCCGACAGCGAAAAACAACGCGCGCTGCCGTTCCGTGACCTGCCCGGCGGTCGCCATGGCGATGTAAGCGTCGTGCGTGGCATCAAAACTTTCGCCCGTCGGTACGACCACTTCCAGACCCGACAACGCGCCGTAAACCTGCGACGCCATCACCACGCGCGTGCCAATCAGCCCAACGCGCCGTAGCCCGCGCCGCGCCAGTTCCGCCGCCAGCTCCGGGACGGCATTGACTACGGGCAAGGGCGAGAGCGGCTCGAATTCGCGGATACAAAAATGCCCGGCCATCGAAGTGATCGCCACCACTTCCGCACCCGCCGCTTGCAATCGCCGCGTCAACTGAACGTAAGTCTGCGCTTGTTGTTGCGGTGCGTTGCCGGTCATGTTTTGCAGCAACTCGGAAACCTGCGCGTGAACAAGCGTAAGTTCCATGGGGCGTTGTGCGACTGCATGCGCGTGCGCCAGATGGCGGTAGTAAAACACGGTAGCGGCGGGGCCTATGCCGCCAATCAAGCCAAGATGCATAAAGGTTCCTTCCTCTGTTTGCAGGCAATGGGCAAAACCTCCAACCAGCCCGCGCGAAGGGAAATGGGGCGTTTGTGCAAGGCTTCCCCGCCCGGCATGCTCAAACCCCTCGGCACGGCGCTCAGCACGATCGGCGGATGCAGGCGCGCGCCGAGTTGCGCCGCGCCCGCGTGGCAGGCCGTCAGAAAACATAATGCGCTGCCTTCGGCGCTGTGCGTGACAATGCCTAGTGTTTTCATTGGTACTCACCTTTCCCTTTGGTTCGTTTCGATTGCCCGGCGAAGTCACATCCCAATCCTTACAAAACACAGACTAACGCCTGAACCGATCTGTGCAAACAGCCAATTTTAGCAATTTCGACCAGCCCACTTTTTATGTGGGATAAATCAATCGAAGCTTTTCTTCTCCATCTCTTGTGCCAGATAAAACGCGTTGGGGAATTCGGCTTTGATGCATGACCATCTTTTCCTTTCACGCATTTCTTCCGCCATTTTGCCGTGGTGGGATGCCGCCTCATCAAATCGATTTTGTTTGGAAATCGCTTACCCTTAGAACTACTGGCGCAGTTGCCCACCTAACGTCACGCCGTTTACTGAAAACTTCTGACACTCTCTGAGTTTCGTAATGATTCGCAAGGTTTTCAAAGGTGAGCCGTTCGGCATCAATCGCGGATGCTCCGCTTTCGCTGAGCTTGGCTATTAACCGCCGGATACTGCCCGTGCGTTCTCTCGCCATTTCCGTACACACATTCATACACACATTGACGAATTGGCGGTGTGTACATGTGACCGGAAAGTATGTAGAATCCTCAGCAAATCTTGCGGAGGCGATTCTGATCTGGTGATTGGCGCGGTCTTCAAAACCGTTGGACGTATGCGTGAGCCTGCGTCGGTCGGGTTCGATTCCCACACGCCTCCGCCATTCTTCTTTCACCTAAATTGCAACGATGTATACGGCAAATATCTGATTTGCTGTAACGTTTAGTAAAGCCATTCTCGGCACAGACGGGAATTGGGCGGCTTGCCAAATGGCCAAGCGTCTTGCTCGCGTTTCCGACGTTCAATGGAGGCTTTTGAGCAGGCTGGCAGGTTTTGGCGCGCCAAGCAATTGGATGGGGGGCGACGATGCACAACAGAACTTCATCAGTCGCATCCGGTCGTGTTGCATTTCTTTATCCGCTTTGAGCCAGGCCAAAACCTCCTGCAATACCTGCGCTGCCTGCGGATGCGTCGGAGTGGCAATGCGATAATGTATCCATTTGCCCTCGCGTCGCGCGGCCACGATGCCGACATCACGCAAAGTTGCCAAATGGCGGGAGATTTTTGGTTGCAGCTCATCCAGCACCGTAACAAAGAAACACACACAGACTTCGTCCTCGCCCATCAAATTCAATAACCGCAGTCGTGTTTTATCTGCAAGCGCCAGAAAGAAGCGCGCCATATCAAATTCTTTCGGTTTGGCCATACGCGAAAAATCTTAGCACAAGATGTCATATTTGTATTGACGAATATGTCGGGGTCGTGTATCTTGCGCTCATATTCGATATTTCGAATATGAGAAGAGGAGCTTATATGAATCGAGTGCAAGTTTTGAAACCACATATTTCGCTTAATGTCAGCAATGTTGCGGCAAGTATTGAGTTTTACAAAAAGATGTTGGGCATTGAACCGCACAAGGTGCGTAACGGCTATGCCAAATTTGATGTGCAAAATCCGCCGTTGAATCTGGCGCTGAATGAACGTGCCGTAACGGATCGCGGTGCACTTTCGCATTTGGGGTTGCAGGTGGCTTCGACCGAGGATGTGCTGGCCATTCGTGAGCGTTGGATGAATGCTGGGTTGACGACGAAAGATGAAATGAAAACCGATTGCTGCTATGCCATTCAGGATAAGACGTGGGTCGCTGACCCGGATGGCAATGCGTGGGAAGTGTTTGTTGTGCTCGAAGATCATTTGCCGGAAAAAGCGGGTGCGACGTCCTGTTGTGCGACAACAACAACACAATTGGTGGGGATTGGCAGCTAATATGGCAGCCACAACTAACATGATTACCGCCGCTACGCCCGCGCAATTGGACACGTTGCTGGCACTGTTGGCATGCGTCGGATTGCCGGGCGATGGTGTGGCGGAATATCTCGCAAATTTTCTCGTGGCAACGGATGAGGCGGGAATCCTCATCGGCTGCATCGGTTTGGAGCGTCACGCAAAGATCGGGTTATTGCGGTCGCTGGCCGTTGCTCCTGCACAACAGGGGCGAGGCCTCGGCACCCGGCTGACGTCGGCGCTCCTCGCCCTCGCAGCACAGCAGGGGATTGAGGACGTAGTCTTGCTAACCACAACGGCTGGCGAGTTTTTTATGAACGGGTTTGGCTTCCAGCCAGCGGCGCGCGTGGATTATGATGCGGCGCTCGTCGCTTCGCCCGAATGGCAATTGCCGTGTTGTTCCTCGGCGGCCTTTTTGCGGCTCTCGTTGGCAAAGAGCGCGGAGATATAGGATGAACACCTCTACGACTAAAAAGCGCGTGCTGATTCTTTGCACGGGAAATTCAGCACGCAGCCAGATGGCCGAAGGTTTATTGCGCTACGATGGCGGCGCAAGTTTTGACGTGGAGAGTGCTGGTGTAAAGCCTTCGTCCCTGCGCCCTGAAGCGGTGCAGGTGATGCGAGAAATCGGCATTGATATTTCCGGCCATCGCTCCAAGTCCGCTGACGAATTCAGAGGGCAGGATTTCGACGTGATCATTACTGTTTGCGACAATGCGAACGAAACCTGCCCGACTTTTTCCGGCCTTGCACAACGCCTTCATCACAGCTTTGAAGACCCGCCTGCGCCGGGCGTAGGCAGCGAAGAGGATCGCCTTGCCATATTCCGGCGTGTACGCGATGAGATTCGAGTGTGGATGAAAAAGACGTTGCTTTGACCACTACTTTTTCAGATACCCATCAAACCAATCAATCGCCATTTTGATCGCCTGGTTGCGCGCTTCATAATAGATGCCATAGTGCATAATGTCCGGCACGACGACGTATTTTTTCTTCGTTCCGGCCATCCGGTCGTACGCGAGTTTGGCATGATCCTTGTTGTCAAAGAGTTCTTCCTTCTCCGCCACAATAAAAAGCACGGCAGCATTTTTGACGTTAGGAGCGTCTTCGACGGGCGCGAATTGCAGAAACTTTTCGCGGATCGGAGCGCCGACGAGTTTACCGACGGTGACGGCACGCGGCGCGGGATGTGGTTCACCATGTGCGCGTTTGGTGGCTTCGTTCCAGGTCAAATCCATTTGCGTTTTGTCGGCACCGACCCAACGACCATCGAATGAGGCGACTTGCGATACGACCGCTTTGACACGCGATTCGCGCGCGGCAATATAAAACACGTGCCCGCCGGAAAAGCTGGAACCGCGCAGCCCGATCCGATCTTTGTCCACGTACGGCTCGCCCGCTGCCCAGTGAATGATATTGAACCAATCCGTCACCTGTTCCAGCGGATCAACGTATTCGCGTAGTTCACGCACTTCCGTTGTAAAGGTTTGATTCTGGCCAAATTTCGGCGTGACGGGCGAAGGTTTCGTCAGCACTAATCGCGCATCGCTTTCGCCCCAGCCGCGATAATCAAACGTAATAACCAGATAGCCCGCCTGCGCCATTTCAATTGCATCACGTCGCAAGTTCGCCGCCGTGCCGCCCCAACCGTGCGCCTGAATAATCGTCGGCAACGGTTTGCCCGCCAGCGATTTCAGCGAAAACAACTCGACGTGCAACCGCACGCCTTCGCTGTACGCATTGGCCGAGCGGAAATCAATGTTGTCCGGCGCTTTGAATTGCGCCGCAGGCATTGGTGCGACGATGCGTGCCGGATCAGGCTGGCGCGTCGGTTGTGCAGGCAGGGATGATTGGGCAAACACCGTGGTGGCACCAATAATTCCGATGACGAAGGTAACGAAAATAAATCTGCGCATGAATTCCTCCTCTTGTAGGCTGGCTTATTTGAGTGATTCCTTACCGACCGGTAAGTGAATATAGAAGTGGTCTGCAATGAAGTCAATTAGCGGTACGCGCCAGCGCCTGGGAGCGCACGCGGCTCGCGTGCCAGCACTGGTGAGCCACAACTTTTCCTGAAATGGTTCCACGCCTCAGTACGCGAGCCGCGTGCGCTCCCAGGCGCTGGCGCGTAGCAAATACGTTGCTGTTAGTTGCCGGATAACGCAGCTGTCTCAACAAAACTCTTGGGGCGTGGCATAATGCGGCGCACACACGATACATCGTTCCCTTTCATTTCGGAGGTTCGTATGAAAAAACAACTCTCGCGTCGTCGTTTCATTTCCGCTTCGGCGGGCGTCGCGGCGGGCATTGCGGCCAAACCGTCGGTCACGTTGGCGAAAACTTCTACGATAGATGACAAACTTGCTTTGCTCGGCGGGCCAAAAGTGCGCACGAAGCCTTTTACCGCGTGGCCGATTGCAGACGAAACGGAAGAAAAATTATTGCTCGAAGTCGTACGCAGCAAGAAGTGGGGACGGCTGAACGGCAGTTTTGTAGATCGTTTTGAAAAGACGTGGGCTGAACGCACAGGTGCAAAAAGCTGTCTCGCTACGTCGAGCGGAACCAGTGCGCTGGTCGCGGCGCTGAACGCGCTCGAAATCGGGCCGGGCGATGAAGTCATCGTGCCGCCATACACATTCGTTGCTACGATTAATGCGGTGCTGCTGCAACACGCACTACCAGTGTTTGTAGACAGCGACCGCGCGACTTCGCAGATTGATGCGCGCAAGATTGAGGCCGCGATTACGAAACGCACGCGCGCGATTTTGCCGGTGCATCTGGGAGGCGCGCCCGCGAATCTGGATGAGATTCTGGCAGTGGCAAAGAAGCACAATCTGCCCGTGATTGAAGACGCTTGTCAGGCGCATTTAGCCGAATGGCGCGGGCAAAAAGTCGGTACGCTGGGCACGCTTGGTTGTTTCAGTTTGCAGGCGTCCAAGCATTTAAATTCCGGCGAAGGCGGCATCGTCGTTGGCAATGATGAAAAGCTCGTCGAAGTTTGTCGCAGCTTTCATAATCAAGGGCGTGGCGAACCCGGCTCAGGCTTGGCGTACGCACGCAACGGTGACAATCGGCGGATGACGGAATTTCAGGGCGCGATGTTGTTGGGGCAATTGACGAGGCTGGAGGAACAGGCCAAAACGCGCGAACAGAATGCGGCGTATCTGAAGCAACTGCTCAGTGACATCCCCGGTATTACGCCAGCAAAGATGTATGAAGGGGTAACGCGCAATGCGTACCACATTTTTATGATGCGCTACGATGCCGCGCAGTTTAGCGGCTTGCCGCGCGAACGATTTATCAAGGCATTGCAGGCCGAAGGCATTCCGTGTTCGGGCGGCTATGCGCCATTGAATAAAGAGCCGTTCCTAAAAACCACGCTGCAATCGCGGGCGTTTCGCTACATCTATTCGGCGAAAGAACTGACGGCGTGGGAGGCGCGCAATCATTGCCCGGAAAACGACAAGTTGTGTCAGGAAGCGTTGTGGTTTGGCAATACGATGCTGCTCGGCCCGCGCACGGATATGGAGCAGATCGCTGACGCCATTCGCAAAATCCAAAAACAATCCACCTCACTCGCACGGTCATAAAAATGAACAAAAAAACAGGCGGAAGCCCGACTGTGAAGAAGGGCGCAACGAAGGGCACAAAGTGGCTCTCTTTTACAGTCGGGCTTTTGCTATTGATGAGTGTTGCTGCCGCACAAACCGCGCCCAACGAACAACGCTTCACCGAAACGCTCGCGCCGGGCATTGAACACAGTGAAATCAAACGTGGCGATTTCAATTCCGAAACGGGCGACCGCTGGCAAATCCACTTGCTGACAATTGCGCCCGGCAGGGCGACGATTAAGTTGGGGCGCGCAATGGATGAAATCGTTGGCTCCGAAACAACGAGTTCGCTGGCCGCACGGCACGGCGCGTTGGCGGCAATCAATGCCGGATTCTTTCGCGTCGGCGGCACCTATCGCGGCGAACCCGACGGCGTGTTTGTAATGAGTGGCAAGGTGATGAGCGAGGAGATCAACCGCGGGCAGGCGTGGGCGCTCACGAATGCAGGCGGACGCGTGCAAATCGCGTTTGCGCGCGTCGAGATCAAAGCCGAAGTGCAGTTGAACGGCAAAGAAACCATTCGCCTGAACGGCTTTAACCGCCCGCGCGAAAAGGATGAATTGATCGCCTACACGCCAGAATTTCATCGCACGACGTTGACGACACCGGAGGGCAGGGAAGTCATTGTGCGACGCGGGCGCGTGGTGGAAATTGTGGACGGCAAGGGCAGTCAGGCGATTCCTACCGATGGTTTTGTCCTTTCCGCAACGGGCGCGGCCAAGGCTGTGTTGCCAAAGCTGCGACGCGGCATGCGCGTAACGATTCGGCAACAAATGCTCGCCACGCCAGTCTTGCCCTTTACCCCTGAATTTATTGTCGGCGGCGGCCCCGCGTTGCTTGTCAATAAACACGTACAAACGGATACGGAGGGCTTTAACCCGAAAAGCTTTTACCACTTCCGCCATCCGCGCACGGCAATTGGAATGCGAGCGGACGGCACGCTTGTGTTGGTGACAGTGGATGGACGACAGCCGAAAAAAAGCGTTGGGGTGACGATTCCAGAGTTGATTCAGCTGATGCAGGAATTCGGTTGTGTGCAGGCGATCAACCTGGATGGTGGTGGTTCGACGACGATGGTGATTCGTGGCAAAGTCGTCAACAGTGTGTCGGACGCGACGGGCGAGCGCGCGGTGAGCGATGCGTTGTTAGTGTTACCACGCAACCCGTGATTGGTTTCTGCACTCAGCCGTGGTATCGTTTTTCCGCCATTGAATGACAAGAGGTACCGCATTATGACAGCAGTAATTACACCGATTTTAGAAGACGATTTGGCGATCAATCTGGATGGGGTTCTCGACCATATTTCAGATGGGGCGTTCTTTGAGATGTGTCGGCAAAATCCCGATATGCGTCTGGAGATGACCAAAGAAGGGAACGTGATCTTTATGCCACCAACCGGAGGAGAAACGTCAGGCCATAATTTTGATTTGATCTTGGATTTTGGTGCCTGGGTGAGGAAAGACGGTACAGGGAAAGGCTTCGAGTCAAATGCACTTTTCATCTTACCTGACGGTGCAAAGCGCTCGCCGGATATGTCGTGGATTAAACTCGAACGGTGGAATGCGCTGCCGCCGGAAGAGCGCAAATCTTTCCCGCACATCTGCCCCGACTTTGTGCTGGAATTGTGTTCGCCGACGGATTCGCTCAAAGCCGTGAAAACAAAAATGCAGGAATATATCGAAAACGGCGTGCAACTGGGGTGGTTAATTGATCCCCAGCAGAAGAAAGTTTACATCTATCAGCCGGATAAAGAGGTCATCGAACTGGATCGCCCTGCTTCGCTTTCCGGTGAACCCTTGCTCAACGGATTTACGCTTGACCTTACCCGCTACTTTGCGTGATTTCTCCCTCTTCAATTCATCACGCGCTCACGCTGTGGGATGGGCGTGGATTCCAAATGACGTGTGGTGTGTTCCGTGATGCTAGCAACAGGTTCTGTGACTAACTCGGCAGGCAATTCTTTGGTCTTTGCCGCTGACAGCGTGTTGGTTTTGTGCAACGGGAAAAATTCTTTGGTAATCCAGGGAATCGCCCACAAAAACGCGCCTTTCAAAAGCATCAGCACGCCAACGCCAAAAATGGATGACCACAGCGGGCTCATCCGTCTGGCCTCCGGGCCGAGAAAGGCGAGTGCCAGAAGAGCAAAAATCGCGGTGCCGATCATTACGGCAATGCCGCTGCCGCCCAGGAACATTCCTAGATACTCGACTTTATTCAACGCCTTACGGATTTTGCTGGGTGGCGCGGCAAGATGTAGGTGCTGCGCGACGTGTGGCAGAATTGATTGCAGGTTCAGGCCGCAGGCGCGGCAGTATTTTTGTTCGTCTTTGCTTGCGGTTCCACAGACTGGGCAAAACATGATGACCTCCTTGCCAAGCGTGGTGTACGAGTGAAAGAAAATGGAGGTTTCAATTACAGCGCGAGCTGTAAGCCACATCGCTCCAATACCGTCCGGTCAATAATCGTTTCATTGCGCTCCGGCCCCGTTGAAATGAAGGCGAACGGTGCGCCGGACAGTTCGGCTAAGCGAGCAACGTAGGTTTGCGCCTTCGCGGGCAACGCGGCGAAAGAAGCAATGCCGACGGTTTTTTCCTGCCAGCCGGGCATCGTTTCATAAATCGGTTCGGCCTGTTCCATCGCCGTCGCATCGTAAGGCACTTGATCCGTTTCCTGCCCGTGGATGCGATAGCCCACACAAATCTTGATTTCCGGCAACTCGTCCAGCACATCCAGTTTCGTCAGCGCCAGCGCATCCAGCCCGTTTACCATCACGGCATAGCGCGCAATCACGGCATCGAACCAGCCGCAACGACGCGGACGGCCTGTTGACGCGCCATATTCACCGCCTTTCGCGCGAATGTCTTCGCCGAGTTGGTCGTGTAATTCGGTCGGGAAAGGGCCGCTGCCGACGCGCGTCGTATAGGCTTTGATGACGCCAATCGTGCAATCAATGTGCGAGGGCGGAATGCCTGCGCCCGTGCAAGCGCCACCGATGGTCGAATTTGACGAGGTGACGAAGGGATAGGTGCCGTGGTCAATGTCGAGCATCGTCGCCTGCGCGCCTTCGAGCAATAACGACCGGCCTTTGCGCGTTTCGTTGTTCAGGTAATACGTCGTGTCGGTAATGTGGGGCGCGAGCAATTTCGCCCACTGCTCGCCTTCGGCCAGCAATTCGTTTTCGTCAATCGGTTCGCCGCCGAGATGCGTCAGCAGATTGTTGGCTTGATGGGCGTTAGTCGAAAGTTTTTCGAGCAGCGTGGGCACGTCGGTCAAATCGCCAGCGCGCAAACCGCGCCGCGCCATCTTGTCTTCGTAGGCCGGGCCGATGCCGCGCATCGTTGTGCCGACGGCATTGTTGCCGCGATGGCTTTCGACGCGACGATCCAGCGCGACGTGGTACGGCAGGATGAGATGGGCGCGATTGCTGATGAGTAAATTTTGTGGCGTGACTTCGATGCCTTTGGCACGCAGGTCGGCAATCTCATGCAGCAGGGCACGCGGGTCTACGACAACGCCGTTGCCGATGATGCAGGTGCTGCCCGGATGCGTGATGCCGCTGGGAATTAGGTGTAAAACGAATTTATGGTCTACGCCGTCTTTGCGAATGATGACGGTGTGGCCAGCGTTGTGGCCACCTTGATAGCGCGTGACGATGTCAAAGTTGGGAGCCAGAAGGTCTACGATTTTTCCTTTGCCTTCGTCGCCCCACTGGGTGCCGATAATTGCGAGATTCATAGTGGACAGAGTAAGAGGGGGACGGAGCGACGGAGGGAAGGAGAGAGCGAGAGATACGCTAGAATCGCGTGCTTTCTCTCTTTCCCTCCATCTCTCCCTCGCTCTTTCTCCCTCTTGTCAATTAGTGTTTCTTGGATTCGAGATATTTCTCGACGGAAATTGCGGCTTGCACGCCGTCGGCGACGACGTTGGCAAGCTGATAGACCGGGCGCACGCACAAATCGCCTGCTGCGAATAAGCCGGGGATTTTGGTTTCCATCACTTCATTCACGATCACCCGACCGGATTCGTCCAGCTCAACCAACTGCGTCACGATCTCGGAACTCGGAATCCAGCCGATGAATTCAAAGACGCCTTTGACCGGAATGACTTCGGTTTCGTTCGTTTGCAGGTGACGAACGCGAATAGCTTCGACTTCGTTTTCGCCGATGATTTCTTCAATCGTGGAATTCCAGATCGGATGCACTTTCGGGTTGTGCGTGTACTCTTCGATCAGGATTTTCTGCGCGGTTAAATGATCGCGGCGATGCACGTTTTTGATTTCCGACACGTAGCGGGTCAGAAACTGGCCTTCTTCCACCGCCGAGTTGCCGCCGCCGACAACCGCCACCGGCACGTTGCGGAAAAACGCGCCATCACACGTGCCGCACCAACTGACGCCACGCCCCTCGAATTTCTTTTCGCCCGGCACATTCAGCGTGCGGGGAAAACGCCCCATTGCCAGAATCACCGTACGCCCGGTGACGCTCGTTTCATCGCTGAGTTTCACCGTGAAAGTACCGTCGTCTTCAGGCGTAATTTGCTCCGCGCCCACGCCCTCGCGGACTTCCGCGCCGAAGCGTTGGGCATGTTTGAGAAAGTTTTGCGCAAAATCGTAGCCGGAAATGCCGTCGGCAAAACCGGGATAGTTATCAATTGCCGCCGACATCGCAATCTGTCCGCCGACGAATTTCTTTTCGAGCACAAGCGTTTTCAAAAGCGCCCGCCCCGTATATACCGCAGCCGCTAAGCCCGTCGGCCCGCCGCCAATAATAATTACATCGTAATCTGTCATAGGATTTAGGATTCAGGATTTAGGATTTAGGATTCCGGTAGGATGGTTTGCATCCTACATCCTATCTCCTAAATCCAATATCCTTCTTACGCAACGTGTTTATCTATCACCCCGGAAATCGTCGCCAGGGCATTGCCCGGAACGCCAACAATAGTTTCGGCTACTTCACCGCCCTTGAAGAGAATCAAGGTCGGAATGCCGCGAATGCCAAATTGCATCGGCGTATTTTGATTCTCATCTACGTTCATCTTCATGATTTTGGCTTTGCCGTTGTATTTCTCGGCGACGGTTTCAATGGTCGGGGCAATCATCCGACACGGGCCACACCACGCGGCCCAGAAATCCACCAACACCGGCTGGTCAGAACCTAACACTTCGGTTTGAAAATTGTCGTCCGTTGCTTCGCGTACAAAATCGCTCATTGTGTACTCCTCTAAAAATATACGACAGGCAGCCTGCCCGTCTGCTTCCTTGTCTTCATAGAACCGCTCTTACTTCATCGCTTGTCCCACGACAAGACCGTCGAGTATAGCAGACTTGTAACGCTAAGTCTTGTGGCCTATCGCTTGGTGGCAGCAACTAATTGATACGCATTCAGATATTCTCGCGCCGCGCGCTCCCACGAATGGTCGGCCAGCATACCGTTGCGCTGCAATTGCCTCCACAGGTCTTTGTCGTCGAAAGCCAGCAGCGCTTCGTAAAATTTTTCTACCAGCCGGTCGGGCGAGTAGTCGTAAAACTTGAAGCCGTTGCCTTGCTGCGTCGTGCGCTCGAAGTTTGTAATCGTGTCTTCCAGCCCGCCGACGCCGCGCACAATCGGCACAGTGCCGTATTTCAAACTGTACATTTGATTCAGCCCACACGGCTCATACGCCGACGGCATCACGTACATATCCGCGCCCGCTTCGATCTGATGCGCCAGCGCCGTGTGGTAGCCGAAATGGACGCCGACCTGCTGCGGGCGCGAATCGCGGACGTGCTGGAAATAATCTTCGTAGCTTTGCGCGCCCGAACCGAGCATCACAAACATCGCGCCCGTGTCCAAAATACGCCAGATGGCATTCGCCAGCAGGTCAATGCCTTTCTGCGTCGTCAGCCGCGTGATGAGGCCGATGAGCGGACGATCTAAATCTTCGGCAAGTGATAATGCCGCAGTAGCAGCGTTTGCATTCGCGTTTGCCGCCCAGATGCGCAGGCGAAAAATCGCGACCAGATGGTGATCGTGCGCCGGGTTCCATTCGTCATAATCCACGCCGTTCAAAATGCCGATCAGGTCGTTTTTCCGCCAGCGCAGCAGGCCATCAAGCTGATTGCCAAATTCTGGCGTTTGAATTTCTTCGGCGTATTGCTTGCTAACGGTCGAAAGCGCGGTCGAAAAATAAATCCCCGACTTCAACGAATCGCGCTGCCGTGAAATTCCGCCGTGCTCGAAAACGTCCGCGCCCAAGCCGATGTGCGAGAGCAAGCCGGGATGAAAAATCCCCTGATACGCCAGATTGTGAATGCTGAAAAACGTCGCCGTGTGCAAGTATGGATCATCGCGGTGACGGAATTCAGATACGCGGGCAGCAGTCCTGTTTGCCAGTCGTTGCAATGAATCACCTGCGGCGGATCGCCGAGGCGTTTCGTTAATTCGAGCGCCGCGCGGCTGAAGAAGGCGAAGCGTTCGACCTCAAAATCGCCAGAGCCGTAAATGTAGCCGCGCGCGAAATATTCCGGCGCGTCAATAAAATAAAATGGCGTGTCGTCCAGCCAGTCTTCATACACCGCAACGTATTTCACGCCGTCCGCAAACGGCACCGCGAGATTATCGAAAATCTGGTAGCCATTCGCCTGGCTGACAACATCGCCAGAGCGGAACGATAGGCCGGTGTAGCGCGGCAGGATCACGCGCACATCAACGCCAATCCGCTTCAGCGCTTTGGGCAAAGCGCCGCTGACATCGGCAAGGCCACCGGTTTTGGAATACGGCACAGCTTCAGAGGCAACGAGGACGACTTTCATCGGGCAGTAGTCTCAACATTCGGGGAAATTTTTGCACTGCGATACGAAGCCGCGATACTACGTGCCGCAAGGAAAGCTTGTCAATGTTCGCACGGTGCTTCGGTACTCACATCTCCTGCGGGCTGGTTTTTAATATGGAGTTGCCTTTTTATGGCCGAGTTTGCATCCTGCGTGCGTACCCACCTGCCCGCTTTCGGAATTTTGCCTTCCCGAAAGCGAACAGTTCCCCTCCTTCACATATTGCATTCGCAGGCAGTTAACGTCCTCTGCGCCTGGCACGTCATTTGAGATAGCATCGCGAAGACCCAAATCAATTGCTTGTTATTTACCCTTGGTCATGCGGTTAGTAAATGCCGAGTGACCTGCGACAACTGACCAATGACAAAGGACAACCGACTATGATTCTGCAAGACCTCCGGTACGGCTTTCGGCTGTTGCTTAAACGGCCCGGTTTTACGATTGTGGCTGTGGTCGCGCTCGCGCTCGGTATTGGCGCAAACACGGCAATTTTTAGTGTGGTGAATGCGATTCTGCTGCGCCCGCTGGCATATCAAGACCCGGAACAACTCGTGACGATCAATCACGACTATCCGAAAATCAATTTGAAAGCTTCGGTGTCGGCTATTGGCTACACGCATTACCGCGACAACGCGAAATCGTTTGCAAGTCTGGCAGCGCTTAGTGGCGGCAATTTCAATCTGACGGACAATGGCGAGCCGGAGCGGTTGAATGGTGGAACGGTCACCTACAATTTGTTTAGCACGCTGGGCGCGACGGCGGCGTCGGGGCGATTGTTTACGGCGGAAGAAGATCAGCCGGGACGTAACAAAGTCGTCGTCCTCAGTCATGCTTTCTGGCTGCGGCGGTATGCGGGCAATCCCGGTATTTTGAATCAAACGATCACGCTGAATGGCGAAGGCTACACGGTGATTGGCATTATGCCGGAAAGCTTTCAATTCGGGCGCGAAATGGGGCGCATCATTGATCTGTGGACGCCGATTGCCTTCACGAAAGAACAGCTGGATTACAACCGGCTGACGAATGAAAACCTGTTCGTGATCGGACGCCTGCGCGCGGGCACGACGATGGCCCAGGCGCAGGCCGAACTGACATACAATTGCCTACAAATCTGCGCACGCAATACATGCAGGGCGCAGACCGCACGAATTGGGGACTGACGACGCAAGCTTTCAGCGAGCTGGTCGTCGGCGATATGCGGCAGCCATTGCTCGTCTTGCTGGTGCCGTGGGTCTGGTTTTGTTGATTGCCTGCGCGAACGTAGCGAATTTACTGCTTGCCCGTGCCGCCGACCGGCAGCGCGAAATCAGCCGATTCGCGCGGCGCTCGGTGCCGACCGCTGGCGCGTGATTCGCCAATTGCTGACGGAAAGCGTAGTACTTTCGCTGCTGGGCGGCCTGTTGGGGTTAGGCTTTGGCTTTCGTGGGCGTGCGGGCGCTGGTGAAGCTCAACGAGGCGCAGATTCCGCGCGCGAATGAAATCGGATTGGATTGGCGCGTGCTGGCGTTCACGCTCGGTGTGTCGGTGTTAACGGGCATTGTGTTTGGCTTGGTTCCGGCGTGGCAGGTTTCCAAAACCAACCTGGCCGAAACGCTGAAAGAGGGCGGGCGTAGCGGCTCACAAGTCGCGCGTGGCTGGGTACGCGGCACGCTCGTTGTACTGGAAATGGCGTTAGCCCTAATGCTGCTGATCGGCGCGGGCCTGCTGATTCGCAGTTTCTGGCAGTTGCAAAAAGTGAATCCCGGTTTTGTGCCCAGCAACCTGCTGACGATGAATCTGTCGCTGCCCGCAAACAAATACAAAGATGCGCCGCAGCGCGTGCAATTTTATCAGCAGGCATTGCAGCAGATTCGTGCGCTGCCCGGCGTTGTGGCGGCAGGCGCGGTCGCCGTTTTGCCGATGAGCGGCATGAATTCCAGCGGCAGCTTCAATATCGAAGGACGACAAGTGCCGCCGAATCAATCCATGCCGCACGGAGATCGTTGGACGGCAAGCGTGGATTATTTCACTACGATGAAAATCCCGCTCGTGCGCGGTCGCTTTTTTGAGGAGCGCGACGGCGCGGACGCACCCGGCGTGGCGATCATTGACGAGACGATGGCGCGCAAATATTGGCCGGACGAAGATCCGCTCGGCAAACGCATCACCTTTGAGCGTGATGCGCAGGGAAACCCCAAATACCGCGAAATCGTCGGCATTGTCGGCCACGCCAAGCATCGCAATCTGGAAGGCGATTCGCGCGTGCAGTATTACCTGCCGCACGCGCAAGTAGGGAACGCCAATATGTTCCTGGCAATTCGCACGCAGGGCGAGCCAACGAATTTGACTGCCGCCGTGCGCAATACGATTCGCAGCTTCGATAAAGACCTGCCGCTGTTTCGGGTGACTGTAATGGAACAGTTGGTCGCCGATTCAATGGCGCAACGACGCTTTGCGATGATGTTGCTCGGCATTTTCGCGGGCGTCGCCTTGGCCTTGGCAGCCGTAGGGTTGTATGGCGTGATGAGCTACACCGTCACGCAACGTTCGCACGAAATTGGCATTCGGATGGCACTCGGTGCGCAGCGCGGTGATGTCGTTAAAATGATTGTGCGGCAAGGTGCAGGACTGGCAGCATTGGGCGTCGTCATTGGCTTAGGCGGAGCCTTTGCGCTCACCCGCCTGATGGCAAATCTGCTGTTTGGCATCAAAGCGAGCGATCCGCTCACCTTCGTCGTCATTGCGCTCAGCCTGACGCTCATTGCGCTGCTAGCCTGTTTCATCCCCGCGCGTCGCGCGACGAAAGTAGACCCGCTGATTGCATTGCGGTATGAGTAGTTCGCTCAGATGGTGATAGAAGGCAGAACATATATTCTACCGTCTATCACCATCTGGCTACCGTGCTGGTCGCTGCCTAAGGAGGCGTCGGTGATGTGCGTGGGCTGGTGCGTCCGGTCGGCGATGTCCGTGGACTACTGCCCGGACTCATCGAAGGCGACATGGTCGGTGACATCATTGGCGATGTCGTCGGCGATGGTGAAGCCGTCATCTCTGATCCTGTTCCTGGGGTCGCTGTACTCGTTGTCGCAGAAGGCGATGGCGAAGACATCGAACTGCCTGTCGTGCCGTTCCGATTGGTGTCATCCCCGCAGGCACCGAGCAGTAAGGCCAGCCCAAAAATACTTGTTCCTAAAATAAATCGTTTCTTCATGACTCCGTTCTCCTGACGAAAGCCGATCTGGCAGCGCCAGATCGAATATGGACAATTCAGGACGCTTCTAGTGAGTAGAAAAGCTTCCCCTTACATTAATTAGCAAAGATTGCGTTGGGCAATAGAGGCAACAGAAGATGCCAAGTCTGGTTTCTTGCAATTCATCTTCCACACTTAGGCGTGCACGTCAGAGCACAGAAAAACAGAGTTTGCCGCTTTTGGGGCTAGCATTTCATTGTGCGAACGGTCGCGCTGTGTGATGGTCGTACAGGACGCTGTTTTTGCGCCGTACAGGCATAAGTGCCAGCCCCAACGAGAGTTTGCCAGGAGGACGAATGTTTATTTCTCCTCGGCTTGGCATATAGTTTACGTTTTGCCGGGGAAAAGTTATGAACCAACGAGTTGAATTGCTTATTATTGACCCACAAATAGATTTCTGTGACCCCTGTGTCGGCGCGCTGTATGTCCCGCAGGCAGAGCAGGATATGCAACGGCTGGCTGCGCTGATTCGACGGTTGAAAGAGCGTATTGCTGCCATTCACGTCACGCTGGATTCGCACCACTTCATTCACATCGCGCATCCGATTTTCTGGCATAACGCGCAGGGCGAACACCCGCCGCCATTCACGCAAATTACGCTTGCCGATGTCGAGAACGGAAAATGGACAACATCACAACCGGGCCTATTGCCACGCGCCTTCGCCTATGTGCAACAGTTGGCGCAAAATGGACGCTACGAACTCACGATCTGGCCGCCGCATTGTTTGCTGGGCAGTTCTGGACACGCCGTTGATCCCACCTTGTTCGCGGCATTGCAGGAATGGGAGGAGCAATATGCTTGCGTAGACTTCATTTCGAAAGGCAGCAACCTGCTCACTGAACATTATTCCGCCGTGCAGGCCGATGTGCCGGATGCAAATGATCCGACCACGCAGATTAATACGCGCTTGATTCAGGCGCTGGAAGCCGCTGATTTGGTTGTCATTGCGGGCGAGGCGCGGACGCATTGTGTGGCGAACACAGTGCGCGACATTGCTGACCATTTTCGAGATGCGGCGTCAGTCCAAAAGCTGGTGTTGCTGACGGATGCGTCAAGCGATATTCCGGGTTTTGAGCCGCATGCGCAACGGTTTCTGGAGGAAATGACAGCGCGCGGGATGCAGCTTTCGACGACGACAGAGTTTTGGGGCTGACGGAAATTTTTAACTACGAAACAGACGGAAATAACGAATGAGACGAAA
>JAXLQQ010000007.1:0-112624 GCA_046331525.1 Blastocatellia bacterium | reverse complement strand
GGAAGAGTCATTGGCACAGTCGTTGCCACGCGCAAAGATGAGCGATTGCGCGGCAGCAAATTATTGCTGGTGCGTCCGATTACCTTGCAGGGCGAGGACGAGAATAATTATCTGGTCGCGGTAGATACAGTCGGCGCAGGTTATCGTGAACGGGTGCTGGTCGTTGCGGGCAGCAGCGCACGGCTGGCTGAGGGCATGAAAGATCGTCCAGTTGACGCCGCTATCATCGGCATTATTGACTCTGTTGAGGTTGCAGATTAATTCCTCTCTACTCCAACTGCTCCCCGCTCCCCCTTCGTTTTTTGTTTTATGACCACTATTCGCATCGCACTTGCGCAGATCAACCCCAAGATGGGTGACTTGGCAGGGAATACGGCTAAAATCATTCACTATATAGAACAGGCCAAAGCAGTTGGGGCTGATATTGTTGCTTTACCTGAACTTGCCTTGACAGGCTACCCGCCGGAAGATTTGTTGCTGAAGCCACAATTCATCACCGCCAATTTGCAAGCCTTAGATAAAGTCATTAAAGCCTCGACAGGCATCACATCTATCGTGGGCTTCGTTGATAAAACTACCGATATTCATAATGCCGCAGCCATCATTCACAATGGTGAACTGAAAGGGGTTTATCATAAGACCTACTTGCCCAACTATGGTGTCTTTGATGACTATCGCTACTTCAAGGCTGGGGAGACGGCACCGATTTTTCAACTCGGCGATGTGCTGATTGGCGTCAACATTTGCGAGGACATTTGGTATCCCGGTGGGCCAACGCAAGTGCAAGCTTTGGCAGGCGCACAGATCATTATTAACATCTCTGCTTCTCCTTATCATTCGGCGAAAGGCAGTGACCGCGAGCGCATGCTGGCGACTCGTGCCGAAGATAATGCTGTTGCTCTGGCTTATGTAAATTTGGTTGGCGGCCAGGATGAACTTGTTTTTGATGGCAATAGTCTGGTTTTCGATGAACACGGACAATTGCTGGCGCGCGGCAAGATATTTGAAGAGGATTTGTTACTTGCCGACATCAACACTGAAAGAGTCTTCCGCGAACGGCTGCACGATCCACGGCGGCGACAAGATCGGTTATTTCTTACTAGCAATACTATTCGTTCGCCACAACTTCTCTTGTCAGAAAATCCTCACCCAACATCGCGCGACAAAATTGAATCTGTTATCGCCCCCACACTTCCAAAACCAGAAGAAGTTTATAAAGCTCTGGTGCTGGGAACGCGCGATTATGTGCGCAAAAATGGTTTTGAACGGGTTGTCATTGGCCTGTCTGGCGGGGTTGATTCTGCCCTTGTCGCCTGTATCGCGGCGGATGCGCTCGGTGCCAAACAGGTGCGCTGCGTTTTTATGCCAACACGTTTCTCCTCCAGTGAAAGCGCTCGCGATGCTGAATTACTGGCACGAAATCTTGGCGTACCTTACGATACCATCGCCATTGAGGATACCTTCAAACAATATCTGGCGATGCTCCAATCGGTCTTTGCCGGTACACCATCAGGGATTGCCGAAGAAAATATTCAGGCGCGTATTCGAGGCAATATATTGATGGCGCTCTCCAATAAATTCGGTGCACTCGTACTCTCAACAGGCAATAAAAGCGAAACTAGCGTGGGATACTCGACCCTCTACGGTGATATGTGTGGCGGATTGACGGTCATTAAAGACGTACCCAAAATGCTCGTTTATGAACTATGTCAGTACGTCAATCAACGCAGCTCGGTGCCTTCAATTCCAGACTATATTCTAACTCGTCCGCCTTCGGCTGAACTGCGGGAGGATCAAAAGGATCAAGATTCGCTCCCGCCGTATGAAATTCTGGATGCTATTTTAGAACTTTATGTCGAGCAGGATATGAGCATTGAAGCGATGATTACCGAAGGATATGATGAGCAAACGGTGCGGTGGGTCGTACGGACGGTGGATTTGAATGAATATAAGCGACGCCAAGCTGCTCCTGGGATCAAGGTCACGCCTCGTGCCTTTGGCCGTGATCGTCGAATGCCTATAACGAATGTATTTCGTGGGTGAGGTACAATGTGGAATCAATACCAACAACGAGGACTTGGGACTCTACCCTAAATCTTCCCAACCTTCTGACGTTACTTCGCATCTTCATCGCTCCGTTGCTGGTGGTTGTTCTGTTGACGAAGTTTTCTGAAAGTTGGTTTGGTGTTCCTCAGCACATCAGTGCTTTCGTTTTATTTCTGACCGCAGCTATTACCGACTGGCTTGATGGATTCTTAGCACGCAGGAGGCAACAGGTGTCGCGCCTGGGTATCCTTCTTGATCCTATCGCGGACAAGTTGTTAATTTCTTCCGCCCTCATCTCCTTAGTCGAAAATCGCCTTGCGCCGGCTTGGGCCGTCGTCATCATTATCGGGCGCGAATTTGCTGTTTCTGGTTTACGTTCTATCGCTGCGGTGGAGGGCTGGGCTATTGCTGCCTCTACGGCTGGCAAATTTAAGATGGTCTCGCAAGTAATTGCCATCTCGCTGCTGATGCTTGCATCCTACTCTGGTGCTCCGCCTGTCGAAACTAAAGCATTTCCTATCATCGCTTTCTGGAGTGTGCCTGAAATGGCACTTGCGCTCTCTCATTTATTTCGCGAAGGTATGGTCACTGCCCAAGATATGCGCGTGATGTTTTATGGCCTTGGTAGAGCAATGCTTTGGGTTGTGGTGATCTCTTCATGTTGGTCTATGTATGGCTATTTCTGGCAGTTCTATCTTAATGCCCGTGAAAAGTTAGGGTCTTAACTCTTTTTTATCTTTCTACACTTCGTCTTTTACCGATCCTTTTGCTCCAATGATGCGAGGCGATTCTTCAGAAAAAATTCTGCAACAATATTTACGCGAAATCCGGGATACGTCATCCCCATTACGCCCGGCAGCAATCAAGTATTATGCCGAGCAAGCTAGTAGTTATTATCTTGAACATGCCCGAACTGAAAATACTCACCTCTCAACTGCAGTCGAACTCCTCTGCGAAATCAATCATTTACAAGACCCTCTTTTATCCAGAATTGGACTCGAAGCCCTCTTCCCTAATTTGATCGAAAAGCTAAACGATTCTTTCGACCCTATATTGGGTCAGCTTTATGATCGCCTTTTTATTCAAGTAATCTCTTTTTGTCGAAAATTACCTGAATATTATAAGTTTGATCGGATGCTCAACTTATTTGGTCTCCCGGATGAAGGTTCACTTTTGGCCCGAAAAGCCTCTTTGACAACGCGAGGAGTGCAGATATCCTCCCAACGGCCGTTGAAAAAAATCCTTTTTTTGTCCAGGGTCACAATTGGGGCAGACGTTGCGATCACTAGCGTTTTTATCTCACATTTAAAGAAATCATTTCCAACTGCAGATATAGTCCTTGTGGGGCCGCCAAAACTTGCTCAACTTTATGGAGGCGACCCCCGTCTGACTCTTAAACCTGTACATTATGGGCGACACAACTCTTTACTCTCTCGGCTTCTAACTTGGCTGGAAGTCGTTTCGGCAGTCGAAGGAGAAATCAAACACTTCAACAAGGAAGAATTTATTATCGTTGATCCAGATTCCCGTCTTACTCAGCTCGGCCTCCTACCTATCATTGCTCAAAACCAAGAACCTGAGACGTACTTTCATTTTCCGAGCCGGTACTATTCGGTACCGGGAATAGAAAAACTTGGAGAGTTAGCATCTCGCTGGGTAAATCAAATAACTAATGGGAACTCTCCAGCCTATCCCTATGTTTGTCTTTCGCCTGAATCGAATACTTTTGGAAGAACTCTTCGCCATTATTTTCATGCCAACTCAAGCAAACCTATTGTCTGTCTTAGCTTTGGAACTGGCGGCAATACTGCTAAACGTATTTCACTGGAATTTGAGGTTCAGCTGGCACAGAAATTGGCTGAGAACTGTCATCTGATTCTTGACTCTGGATTAAGTCCTGATGAATTCCAACAGGCGCACCTGATACTTCAATCCCTCAAAGATTCCGGGCTGTACGTACTGCATGCACAAGAAGGAAATGATTTAGAAGCTCTTCTGAATTCTGGTTCTCTACCAAATGCTATTGGCTGGATTGGCGGAATAGGCTCCTTTGCGTCGATCGTTGCTAACTCTCATCAATATATTGGCTACGATTCCTCTGGACAACACCTTGCATCGGCCTTAAACATTCCGTCTGTAACAATTTTCGTTAACTCAGGATCATCCACATTTGCTAAACGGTGGCATCCTACAGCCTTATCTCAGTCAACTTTGTTTCAATTTGAGTTGAGACCCAATCTACTCTCCTCTATAAAGGTAACTAACTTAATTGATCAAGTTTATCAACTGTCTCTGCAAAACCTGCGTTTCTAACTGTGGAAAAACCTGTGGATTTCCCTGTGGAAATCCTGTTGATATTTTCTCATCATTTTCTATAAGTCAAAGGGCAGCAATAATTTGCCACCCTTTCTTTTAATTATTAATTTTATCTCTGCTGTTTAAATCTATTCTGTAGCATCTGACCGCGACGGTACATCTCTACCCGTCATATGACATTTACCATCAAATACAGCCCCATGCTCAATAATCAATGCTTGGGTATATACATCTCCAAATACTTTTCCTGTTGGATGAATTTCTACTTTATTCTTAGCTGTGACTGTGCCCTCAATTGTTCCACTCACCGACACATTTGCTGCTTCCACTGAAGCTTTTATATATCCACGCTCTCCTACCAATAATGTCCCAGCCTCTGACTTGATCTTTCCTGAAACATTCCCATCTACACGTAAAATGTCACTAAATGCGAGCTCCCCTTTAATCTCCGTACCTTCTCCCAAGAATCCCTTTAAATCATTTACCGGTGCCTCTGAAGTCGTTATTACGGGAGAAGACTTTCCAAATTTCATCATAGCTAATTCCTTTTCTAAGTTTCGATTTTGGTGGGAAGGAGTATCAGAGCTAAATCGTATCAAATTCTGATGTATTTCCATCTGATTTTCGCATCAGAATCGTATAAATTCTATCAAGCTCAACCGCCGAGCTGAAATCAATGTTGATTTTTCCGCCCTTAGCTCCCAATTGAATCTTCACTTGTGTGCCAAGATACCGCTTGAGCTTTAACTCAGCAGCCCGGATGTTAGCATCATTTTTTTGGATAGTCGAGTAATCTTCTGACTTAACTTTTATGTCTCTTTTCTGGACTTTACGCTCAGTATCCCTAACTGACAATTTGTCACTAATAATCTGCTTGGCTAACTTTGCCTGCTCTTCTTGGTTTTCGAGCGCTAACAATGCGCGGGCATGGCCCATTGTTAGTTGTTCATTAATCAAATACTGTTGAACGCTATCTGGGAGTTTTAATAAACGAATATAATTTGCAACTGATGATCGGTCTTTCCCGATTCGTTTTGCAACTTCTTCCTGGGTTAACCCTAATAAAATCATTAATTTCTGGTATGCAGCGGCTTCCTCAATCGCATTCAATTCCTGTCGTTGGATGTTCTCCACCAATGCAATTTCTAACAATTTTTCATCGCCGACTTCTCTAATAACTGCAATAACTCGACGTAATCCAGCTCGCTGTGATGCTCTCCATCTTCTCTCTCCCGCAACGATTTCATAGCGCCCCTTCTCTTTTCGTCGCAATAACAGTGGCTGAACCAATCCATTCTCTCTTATCGAAGCGGTTAACTCCTCCAATTTCTCTTCAGAAAAGTTGCTTCGCGGTTGCTCTGGATTTGGATCAATTAAATCAATATCTATCTCTAACAACTCCTCTTTTGCCTCAAGGCGTGGTGTATTATCAGAAAGCAATGCACTAAGTCCCCTGCCGAGCGCTCTTCTTGTCATTTTCAATCACCTCCTTCGCAAGATTAATATAACTCTCCGCTCCTTTTGATTTTATGTCATATAAAATAATTGGTTTCCCATAACTCGGGGCCTCTGCTAAACGGATATTTCGTGGAATCATTGTTGACAATACCTGGGAGCCAAGGAAATCACGTAAATCAGCAACAACCTGGTTTCCTAAATTTGTCCTTTCATCAAACATTGTCAACAAAAATCCTTCTATGGCTAAGTTCGGATTTAGCCCCCTACGAATCCTAACCAATGTATCCCATAATTCTGTAACCCCTTCCAATGCAAAATACTCACATTGGATTGGGACTAATATTGAGTCAGCGGCGGTGAGGGCATTCAATGTTAATAATCCCAAACTTGGCGGGCAATCAATTATTAGGTAATCATAAGACATTCGGATTTCATCTAATAACCGCCTCAACCTAAATTCTCGCTGTTCAAAATCCACTAATTCTACTTCAGCGCCTGCCAAATTCCGGTCAGATGGAACAACCCTTAAATTTTCTAGTTCCGTTGGCATTGTTACTGCTTCCACTGACTCTCCAATAATCAAACAATGATACAGACCACGCTTAAACGTGCCTTTCTTTATTCCCACGCCACTTGTAGCATTTCCTTGTGGATCAAGGTCAATTAAGAGCGTTTTCTTCTCTGTTGCTGCCAACGAAGCCGCCAAGTTAATTGCAGTCGTTGTTTTCCCAACTCCACCCTTCTGGTTAGAAATGGCTATTATTTTTCCCATATTTTCTGCTTTTTATTGCCTTAACATCTGTAGGCACCTTATCACATATTTTTTTTACTGAAAAGATAGGAGTCAGGTTTCACGTGGAACGTTCAAGCAAGCAACCTAAAATTAGTTTCACGTGGAACGAGTAATTGAAACTAAAAGTCGCTTTTCAGATAAAGGGATCAGTAGAGAGTCAACATTCCAGAAAGGTAAAAACCTCGCGCGAACTAACGCGAGTAGATGTGAATTGCCCCAGAACAGAAATTGCCCACTTGCCCCTCCCAGGTGAAGCATGTCTGGTAGTTTCTTAGTCATTTTTTCCATTGCTCTAGCAACGATGCAGCTATTGGAATCAAGTGGGGGGCAAAGCTCGAATCGTTGGTTGAGCACCTGCAGGTTATGGAGCCCAAGTATAGAAATAGCCTCTTTAAGAAAAATTGCTTTTCTATGGCTGGCTTCAATTAAAGTTACAGGCAGGTCGTTCCGTAAGATACCAATGGGGATACCTGGGATTCCATAGCCAGACCCAAGATCGAATATGCATTTTATTCGTGGCGAAAAAAAAGTTGTGGCAAAGGCAGATTCGAGGATATTAAGCAATGCAAAATCAACTGGTGTTGATAAAGTGGTTAAATGAAGAATTGAATTCCACTTTAAAACCAACTGAAAATAAGATATCAATTGGTTGATTTGAGAAGAGGTAAATTGAATCCCAAAAGCAGATTGATTCTGCTCAATGATTGATCCAATTTGTAATACGGAATTATTTTTCATCATAAGCGGCCTTCCTACGTACCAGAATTTCCACATGAATCGTCAAAAGTGAGATTGCAGCAGGTGTGATCCCAGGTATTCGCATTGCTTGCCCAATTGATTGGGGTTGAATTCGAGTAAGTCGTTCAGCCATTTCTCGGGAAAGTCCTGGAATAGTGGAATATTGTAGTTCAGCAGGAATCTTACGATGAGCGGCGTTAATAAGGCGGTTATTTAAATCATTCTGCGTGGAAATATATCCTTCGTATTTAAAATCAGTAATTATAGAAGTAAGTTCTTCTACTGGAAAATCACGAAATTTATTCGGGAGTATAAGACTAATATGCTCTGTTGTTAGTTCGGGACGTTTCGCAAGTTGCATTAACGGAAGGGGCTCTTTTAAGGTAATATTCGTCACATCAACAAATTCCTTATATCCATCCGTCTTTTGATTAACCTGGGCATTTTGAAAATGAACTCGTAGTTCCTGTTTACGCACCTGCCTTACTTGAAAATTCTGATAATGTTCCCCTTGTAAAAGTCCAACTTGAAAACCCAACTCAGAAAGGCGTTCATCTGCATTATCAATCCGCAATTTCAATCGTTGTTCGGCACGAGAAGTAAACATTCGATAAGGTTCATCTACTCCTTGCGTTATTAAATCGTCAATCAATATACCAATATATCCTTCATCTCGTTTTATTTGAATTGGTTGTGTTCCTTGTGCGTATCGAGCCGCATTAATACCAGCAATAATTCCCTGCGCGCCAGCTTCTTCATATCCTGTCGTACCATTTATTTGTCCAGCATTGTATAGTCCTTGAATTCGTTTAGTTTCAAGGGAGGGCAGGAGTTCAGTAGGATCAATCATGTCATATTCGATGGCATAGCCTGGACGCAACATTGTGGCCTTTTCCAGGCCCGGAATATGGCGGACAAGTTCTCGCTGCAAATCTGCAGGAAGGCTAGTCGAAAAACCATTAAGATAGACTTCATACGTGTTTGCTCCTTCAGGCTCTAAAAAAAGCTGATGCCGCTCTTTATCGGGGAATTTCACAATCTTGTCCTCAATGGATGGGCAATAACGCGGCCCGATCCCTTGAATTTGCCCACTGTAAAGAGGAGAACGCTGTAGATTATCACGAATAAGTTGATGAACTTTTTGCCCAGTATAACCGATATAACAGGATATTTGTTTCCCGGTAATCCGTTTCGTAGTAAACGAAAATGGAACAGGCAGATCATCTCCTGGTTGTTCTTCAAAGGCAGTAAAATCAATACTTCGGGCATCCAGGCGTGGTGGAGTTCCCGTTTTCATTCGCCCTACACGAA
Organism: Blastocatellia bacterium; assembly: GCA_046331525.1. Classification (GTDB taxonomy): domain Bacteria; phylum Acidobacteriota; class Blastocatellia; order RBC074; family RBC074; genus JAFDVL01. Next base: position 103,962 of record JAXLQQ010000007.1, on the reverse strand, counting down.
AGCCTAATTCTTGGATATTTTCGGCAAGTTTGATTGAGGGGAGTTCGCCAGAACGGCCAGCGGAAAACCGTTTAGGGCCAATATGAATAAGCCCATTCAAGAAGGTTCCAGTAGTCAGAACAACAGCCTGAGCAGCGATTAATCGGCTATCCATCAACTCAACACCAATGACACGATTATCTTCTACCAGAAGCTGAACGACTTCTCCTTGCCGCAGATGTAGATTAGGAATGCTTTCCAATTCTCGGCGCATTTCCTGACGATAAAGGGCACGGTCAGCCTGCGCTCGCGGTGCCTGAACAGCAGGGCCACGGCTCCGATTCAAAAGGCGAAATTGAATCCCCGTACGATCAATCACGCGTCCCATCAATCCGCCTAGTGCATCCATTTCCCGGACTAAGTGCCCTTTTGCTATTCCGCCGATGGCAGGATTGCAGGACATTTGAGCGATGAGGTCAAGATTGAAAGTTACAACAGCGGTTTTGGCTCCAATACGGGCAGCAGCATGGGCAGCTTCGCATCCGGCATGACCAGCGCCAATTACCAGGACATCAAATTCTTCATCGAATTGATACATAACAGTGCTCTGAAAATCATTTCCCGATACAAAAGGTCGAGAATATCTGATTGAGAATATCGTCAAGAAGGGTTTCCCCAGTGATAATACCTAAAGATTGCAAGGCTTCATGCAAATGAACAAGCACAATTTCCTCGCTAAATCCGATATTTAGATCGTGTAGGGCGCTTGTTAATGCCTCGGAGGCTTGTTGCAATGCATGAAAATGACGCTCGTTGGTAATTATACCACTGTCTTGTTGGGTGGAAGTATCAGCTGTCAGGCGTGAGTGTATGTGGTCACGTAGTTCATCTATTCCTTGATGAGATAGAGCAGAAACTTGAACGGACGGACAGGTTGGTGAGAATTGGCGGATGCTTTCCTGATCCAGAATAATGCCAAGATCGCATTTATTGATAACTAAAAGATCAAATTGAATTTGCGATAGTAAGTCTTGATCTTCCTGGTTTGGTAAGTGGTCGGCTTCGATCACAGCTAGGACAAAATCGGCATCGGTAATGGCAGTCAAGGTTCGCTCCACGCCCAATTTTTCAATCAAATTTTCAGTTTCACGAATGCCGGCAGTATCAATTAATTCAATAGGAATGCCTTTGAGAGAAAACAATTCATTGAGCGTATCCCGTGTTGTACCTGGTAAGTTCGTCACAATAGCGCGGTCTTTACCAAGCAAAGCATTAAAAAGTGAGGACTTGCCAACATTGGGGCGTCCGACAATCGCCAGTTTAATGCCAGTTCGGACAAGTCGCCCAAAGTGATAACTGGAAATAAGACGATTAATGGTTGCGGATAATTCTGCTAGCCAATGTCTGAACCGATCAAGATCAAGTGCAGCAAGATCATCCTCGACAAACTCGACGGACGATTCAAAATGAACAATCATTCCCACGAGAGCTTCTTTGATTGGTTTAAGCTGAGTGGAAAGTTCACCGCGCAATTGTCGAGCAGCGAGTTGCGCTTGCAGCTTAGTCTGCGAATGAATCAGGTCGTGAATGGCTTCGGCCTGTGAGAGGTCAATTTTTTGGTGTAAAAAAGCGCGTAATGTAAATTCACCCGGTTGAGCTGGTTGCGCACCAAAGGAGATCAGGAGCTGGACAATTTCACTCAACACGACAGGCGAGCCGTGGCAGGAAATTTCGACGACATCTTCCCCCGTATAAGAATGAGGCGCTTGATAGTATGTGATGAGCGCATCATCAATCACTTGTTGAGTATGAGGATGAAGGAGATGGCGATAGATAACTTGATTAGGCGGAAACGAATTAGACGTCCGACCATCTATTAAGCGATTCAGCAACGTCAATGATTGCGGGCCGCTCAAGCGGATTACCCCAATCCCACCGTAACCGGGCGGAGTAGCAATAGCAACAATTGTGGATTCATACAGGAGCATATTGGCAGAACAAAACTCCGTCCAAGAAAAATCGCCAAGAGAGAATGAAGATTTCCCTCTTGGCGACAGCTTTGGTGAAAGATAATAACTATTGTGCGGGTAAGATTTTCACCCGGCGCATTTGCCCATCGCCTTCACTCTCAGTCCGTACACCTTCTATATCTACAATAGAATTATGAATAATTCGGCGATCTTGTGCATTCATTGGATCGAAGACGAAGGGAACTTTCGTGATGCGGACTTTTTCGGCGGCTTTTTGCGCCATCAATTCCAGTTCGTGCTGGCGAGCTTCCCGATAACCGCTAGCGTCAAAATCAATCTGTGCGCCGTCCGCTACTTCGTCCGCAAAAACACGGCGGGTGATGTATTGTAATGAATCTAAAAGCTCCGCGCTGTGCCCAAGAAGTAGAGGCAGGTCAAAACCCTGAAATTCGACGAGAATGCTCCCATCCTCGTCCTCGCTCACCTGTGCCCGCAGGTCAAGGGAAGAGGAGTTGATAAGCTCCTCAACAAAATTCTGTACTTGATTCGTCAATTCGTTCGGATGATCCATACCCATTCCAATAGTTCTGCTCCAACTAAAGCAAAGAAGTAGCCAGGATTTCTTTTGGCTTTTTGCCCTTTGTGGTTGGTGGCGTTGACTTATCGTTCGTTTGTGCCGGGGGACTGGGAGTGATTTTATTAATCACAAACTGCTGCACAATACCAACCAAATTTCCTACCATCCAGTAGAGTACCAGTCCGGCAGGAGCATAAATGAAAAAGTAGCCCATCATCAATGGCATGAAGTACTGCATGCGCTTTTGCACAGGATCGGCAGTTGAAGGCGTCAATGCTGTCTGGACAATCATGGAGATCACAAAAATCACCGGCAGGATATACCAGGGATCAGGCGAAGACAGATCGTGAATCCAGCCGAAAAATTTAGCATTACGAAATTCAATGGCGCTACTCAGGACGATAAAGACAGCCCAGAAGAAAGGCATCTGCAGCATCAACGGCAAGCACCCCATCAGAGGATTGCCTTCTCGCATTAAGGCCACCTGTTCTTTTTGCAATTCCACCATGCGCGGATCATTCTTATCCAGTTTCTTCATCCGTTCCTGCAAATCCTTCATCTTGGGTTGCAGTGCAGCGGCTTTTTTCATTGAAACCGAACTACGCCATCGCAAGGGGAAGAAAAACATATTCAGCACGACCGTCAGCAAGATAATCGCCCAGCCATAATTCCCCGTCCAACCGTACAAATGCACGAAGGCACTGCGCATAAAGGAAGCAATCGGTTTGACTAACCAGGCAACAAAGCTCCAGCCATAACTCACTAGGTATTCAAGATTTTTTTCCTGGTTGGCAAGACCAAACTTTTTGTTCACCACTGCTAGCGTATCTAAGTCTTTCGGGCCAGCATAAACGTGGCTTACTTGATCATTCACAACTGGAATCGCAATTGAAACGTAATTGCGTTCTTCCTCTTTGCCATTGTGCGTCTCTTTGCGCTTGAAATTCAGCATGGTTGCTGTTTTCGCCGATGAGGCAGGCACCAAAGCCAGCGCAAAATAATTGTCATCTACGGCCGCCCAGAGAACACTGGACTCTTTGATGGGAGTGGGTTCTGACTTAATGTCTGCTCCTGAATGATGAATAACACTCCCAGCAGCAGAGTATGAAACCTGAGGCGCAGGCTTATAATAACCATACTGCTTTAGCGATTGATCCCCAAAGTTTGGCCCCACAACGACGTAGGTTTCGACAGGCTGGCCATTGTGTTTCACATCCACTTTTAAATCAAAGTCAAATCCCGCACCATTAAAGGTCAAGGTCTTAGTCGCACTTACCCCCGTGGCATTGCCGTAATTGAAAGTGATGGATTTTTGCTCATCAGGTTTCAGTTCCAGGCTTTGGCCTACCTCTGTAGCGAGTGTAAAGCGGGCGGAGTTTAATTCCTTTTCCAGGTTATGATCCGAAGGAATAAAGAGACGTAACGGCGCGCCTATTTCCTGGCTGTTTTGGGCGGCGACAAGATTTACGCCTTGCGGCGGATCAACAGGCTTCCCATTCGGGGAATGCGTCATCGTCCATTCGGCCAAAACAGCACCCTGATTTGAGAGTTTTCCCTGCCAATAATTGGTTTTAAGAGTAATTTCTCGCAATTCAACCGCCGGAAGATTTACAGGAGGTGTAGTTGGCGCAGCTTGAGACGGCGAAGCAACAGGAATAGATGCTGTCGGCGATGCTTGGGCAAGTTGTTCACCCGTTGGCTTCGGGGGAGGCGGATATAATTTTTGGAGGAGGAATTGCGACCCGAAAAGAATAGCTGCCGAGAGAATGATAAAAAGCGTAAGCCGTTGTTTTTCCATCTAAAAACTCAACCCGAATGACCCAGCATAAACTACTGTTCATCCGAAGAAATATCATTGCACCGGGTCATAGCCACCCGGATGAAAGGGATGGCAGCGCACAATGCGTTTCATTCCCAAGATTGATCCTTTGAATACTCCATATTTGCCGACAGCTTCTGCTGCATATTCCGAGCAAGTTGGGAAAAAGCGACAGGAAGGAGGCAGCAAGGGGGAGATGAAGAATTTGTAACCACGCAAAAGCTGCACCACAAATGTTTTCATCTTTCCCTCACGCTCGCGTCTGAACCTTTATCCAATGACCGTTGAAAGCGCATCAGCATTTGGTCAAAGGCCGCGGCAATATCCTGGTATTCAGCGGAGGCGGCACTGGTTCTGACATTCAAGACGACATCAAATCCAACTTCTGCCAAAACGGAACGGTCACGTAGACGAAAAATTTCCCGTAACCGACGACGGCAACGATTACGCAAAACAGCGCTACCTATCTTCCGTGTGGTCGTCAAACCCAGCCGCTGCCAATTTCCCTCTGTTCGCAAGATGAAGACGGAGAAAAACGGCGTACTCAACTTTTGCCCGCGTTCATACACAGCTCGAAACTGTGAACTGGACAACAGGCGATGGCTTCGCTTACCCGACCTCGCTGCCATAAACGATATAAACGTAAGCTCTGGCTTGCCAGTTCCCGCTGACGAGGAATCAATAATGATGGGGAGTCAAACGCTTGCGGCCTTTGGCCCGACGACGCTTCAAAACCAAGCGTCCAGCTTTAGTACTCATTCGTTCACGAAAACCATGTGTCTTCGCGCGACGACGATTATTTGGTTGAAAAGTTCTTTTTGCCATAGCAATAGCTCCAATAAAACTAGGGTCAGAAATGGGAAAGACTAACAACCGGCTCTAACGATTGTCAAATATTATTTGCCACTGCTGCATTTTTGCTGAGGCGACAAATAGATATCTGGTAAATTGACAGCAAGATTGCATTAACTGTAAGATTGCGAACTCTTAAACGGGAGACTTGCAAGTTTCGATCATATCACGAAGAGCCTCGATAGAGAGAGGAGAGGCCCAAGCCAATCATGCCCACATTAGGTGAAGAACTAAAGCGATTGCGAGAACACAAAAATCTCTCAATCCGTGAAGTTGCTGAGGCAACACATATCGGCGGGCGTTTTTTACAAGCCATCGAATCAGATAACTACTCGATCTTACCGGGAGGAATCTTCAATCGCGGCTTTGTCAGAAGCTATGCCCGTTATATCGGCTTTGATGAGGAACAGGCCTTAGTACTGTATAACCAACAGCTCGAAGCGCAGGGTGGTGAAGCACCACGCAGTATGGCTCCCAGCTTAGAGGGCATTGATGAGGAGCCAGCTTCACCATGGGGTAGTATCGCGCTGATTGTGATTATCCTACTGTTATTGAGCGCTGGAGTTTACACAGCTTATCGCTGGTTTAAAGGTAGTGAGGTTACCAATCAAATTGTGCCCAGCGCTTCCTCCTCACCCAGTCCGGCAGTGCTGTCCACGCCAGAAGCAAGCCCCTCTGCAACCGCAATACCGGAAGAATCGGCAACGCCAGCAACTTCGCCTAGTGCAACGCCAACAACTTCACCGACCCCTAACACCGGGCCATCACCGGCACAACCTTTAACCGGGAATTTACAGGTAAAAGTGCAAATTGGCAGTGAAGCTTGTTGGTTGAAAGTGTGGAAAGATGGAGAACGCCCGGTGGATGGCATTTTGAATCCCGGCGATGTCCGGGAGTTTTCAGCAACGGACAAACTAATCCTGAGCTTTGGCAATGCCACAGCCGTTACGGCTACCTTGAATGGGCGTCCCATGAAATTACCAATTACTAAAGGCACCCAATCTTATGTCGTTCTTACAAAAGATAACTATCAAACCTATCTCCAGTAGCCAGCCGTATGGCGCGTGTTGGAAAGGATGCGCGCCCACCGGAAACGAGCCGGGAAAGAAGTTTGCCGCAAAAAGTTAGTTGAAAGTCACCGCCGCGCGATGCAACCTTCGCGCGGTTTTTGTTTATAGCCAATGAATTAATTCCGTCTGTTATGCTGATTGAAAATCTACCAGAAGCACTTACCTTCGACGATGTTTTATTACTGCCGGCGTACTCTGATTTATTGCCGACAGAGGCCGAAACCACCACGCGACTGACGCGCACGATTAACCTAAACATTCCGTTGCTGAGTTCCGCGATGGATACCGTGACGGAAAGCCCAATGGCGATTGCGATTGCACAACAGGGCGGCATCGGCGTGATTCACAAAAACCTTTCCATTGAAGCGCAACGAGATGAAGTGGACAAAGTCAAACGGTCAGAATCCGGGATGATCGTTGATCCGGTTACGATCACGCCAGAACGTCCGCTGCGTGATGCGCTGACGCTGATGCAACGCTACAAAATCTCCGGCGTGCCAGTTGTGGTAGGAAATGGCAAGCTTGTCGGCATCTTAACCAACCGCGATATCCGTTTTGAGACGAGACTTGATTTGCCCGTTGCCGACGTAATGACGAAAGAAAATCTCATCACGGTTGCGGTCGGCACAACACTCCGCGAGGCGGAGGGCATTCTGCAAAAGCATCGCGTCGAAAAGTTGCTGGTCGTGGACGAGCAATATCACCTCAAAGGTCTTATTACAGTCAAAGACATTCAGAAAGCGATCAAATATCCGAACGCGGCAAAGGACGATTTGGGTCGACTGCGCTGCGCAGCCGCTGTGGGCGCGACGGGCGATTTCCTCGAACGCGCGGCAGAACTTATCAAAGTAAGAGTAGACGTTCTGGCTATTGACACGGCACACGGTCACAGTTCGCGCGTCCTCGAGGCTGTGCGACAGGTTAAGCAAGCCTTTCCCGACGTACAGTTAATTGCAGGCAATGTCGCAACAGCAGAGGGAACAAAAGCCTTAATTGACGCTGGTGTGGACGCGGTAAAAGTCGGAATTGGGCCGGGTTCAATCTGCACAACTCGCATCGTTTCTGGCGCAGGCGTCCCGCAAATCACGGCCATTTCCGAAAGCGCCAAAGCTGCTTTGGGTTCAGGTGTGCCGATCATTGCGGATGGTGGCATTAAGTTTTCTGGTGACATTACGAAAGCAATCGCGGCAGGAGCAGATTCGATTATGATCGGCTCGTTGCTGGCAGGCACGGACGAATCGCCGGGCGAGATCATCTTGTATCAGGGGCGCAATTTCAAAGCTTACCGTGGGATGGGTTCGATTGGTGCGATGAAGCAAGGCAGTAAGGATCGTTACGCACAGGAAGCTACGGAGGCAGAAAGCAAGCTGGTGCCGGAAGGTATTGAAGGCCGCATTTCCTACAAAGGTTCGCTGGCTGCAATGGTGGGACAATTGGTTGGTGGTTTGCGCGCAGGAATGGGCTACACTGGTTGCCGCACAATTGAGGAGCTAAAAACGAAGGCACACTTCATCAAGATTACAGCAGCGAGTCTGAAAGAATCCCACGTCCACGACGTGTTGATTACCAAAGAAGCACCGAATTACCGCGCAGAATAAGGAGGGCTTGACCGCCCTCTTTTCCCTATTCGGTACAGTTTTCTACAGAGAAAACCGAAGCATTGACCGCTATAAATGTTTTTTATCGCCTTATTGCATTCGGTTAGGCATCGTCTATAATGCCGCTTCAAAATTCACCCTTGTCTGAAAATTGACCATCAACTTGAGGGCCTAAAGTATGATCCTTAACTTCACAGGCGTAGCAGGAAGCCTGCGCCGGACGAAACATCTTCTGTTCACCCTTTCACTCCTTCTTTGCACTTCCCTGACAGCGCTGGCACAAGAACATCGCGGCGGCGGTGAAGCCAGTTTGATATTGCCTGATTTGTCGAGCGTTAAATTTCTCGGCGGCGTCAACGGGCATTCGTTGCTGCTCGTCGGGCTACTGGTCAGCGCGCTCGGAATGGTGTTTGGGCTGATGATTTATAATCAGTTGAAAAACATGCCCGTGCATAGATCAATGCTGGAAATTTCGGAATTGATCTATGAAACCTGCAAAACGTACCTCGTCACGCAAGGCAAATTTATTCTCATCCTCGAAGCGTTTATTGCTGTCATCATCGTGTTGTATTTCGGTGTGCTGTCTGGCTTGAGTTTGATGCGCGTGATCATTATTTTGATCTTCAGTCTGGTAGGGATTGCAGGCAGTTACGGTGTCGCGTGGTTCGGCATTCGTGTCAACACATTTGCCAATTCGCGCACGGCATTCGCTTCACTTGGCGGCAAACCGTATCCGATTTACGCCATTCCGCTCAAGGCAGGGATGAGCATCGGCATGCTACTGATCTCGGTCGAACTGCTAATTATGTTGTTTATTCTGTTGTTCGTGCCGGGCGATTATGCGGGGCCGTGCTTCATCGGCTTTGCGATTGGCGAATCATTAGGCGCGGCGGCGTTGCGTATTGCAGGTGGCATCTTCACGAAGATTGCTGACATCGGTTCTGACCTGATGAAGATCGTCTTCAAGATCAAAGAAGATGACGCACGCAATCCAGGCGTGATCGCGGATTGCACGGGCGACAACGCGGGCGATTCTGTCGGCCCTTCAGCGGACGGTTTTGAAACCTACGGTGTGACGGGCGTGGCATTGATTTCGTTCATCCTGCTGGCCGTGAAAGACCCGACCGTGCAGGTGCAATTGCTCGTCTGGATTTTCGTGATGCGCGTGATGATGGTCATCGCTTCCGCTGGGTCGTACTTTATCAACGAAATGCTGGCCAAAGGCAAATATGCCAACTCCGACGAGATGAATTTTGAAAAGCCATTGACGAGTCTCGTGATGATTACTTCCGTGGTTTCCATCATCCTGACCTTCGTTGTGTCCTACCTGATGGTTCCGTCGCTCGGCGGGGATGCAACATTATGGTGGAAGCTTTCGCTGATTATTTCGTGTGGCACCGCGGCGGGAGCAATCATCCCTGAAATGGTCAAATGGTTTACTTCGACCGAATCGCGGCACGTCGCCGAGGTCGTAACCTCATCAAAAGAAGGCGGCCCCTCGCTGAATATTTTGTCTGGCCTGGTCGCAGGCAATTTCTCTTCTTATTGGCTGGGCATCGCTATCGTGATCTTGATGGCAATTGCGTATGCCGTCAGCACGGCGGGTTTGGCGGCATTGATGGCAGCTCCGGCGGTGTTTGCATTCGGCCTCGTGGCATTTGGCTTCCTCGGAATGGGGCCGGTTACGATTGCCGTGGATTCTTATGGCCCGGTTACGGACAACGCGCAATCCGTTTATGAATTGTCGCTGATTGAGCAAGTCCCGAACATCGAAACCGAAGTCAAAAACGATTTCGGCGTACTGGTAAAATTCGACCGCGCAAAACACCTGCTTGAAGAAAACGATGGCGCGGGCAACACATTCAAAGCGACAGCAAAACCGGTGCTGATCGGTACGGCAGTTGTCGGCGCAACCACGATGATCTTCTCGATCATTCAAGTGCTGCGCGGCGGTGCACCTTCCGAAGCGGCGTTTTTTGAAAGCCTCTCGTTATTGAACCCACTCTTCCGCCTCGGTTTGGTCACAGGCGGCGCAGTGATTTACTGGTTCACGGGCGCATCCACACAAGCGGTAACGACGGGGGCTTACCGCGCAGTTGAGTTCATCAAGGCCAATATCAAGCTGGAAGGGATTGAGAAAGCCTCGGTGACAGATAGCAAAAAGGTTGTGGAGATTTGCACGCAGTATGCCCAGAAAGGTATGTTCAATATCTTCCTGACTGTGTTCTTCTCATCGCTTGGCTTTGCGCTGGTTGATCCGTATTTCTTCATCGGTTATCTGATTTCGATTGCGATCTTCGGTCTGTATCAGGCGATCTTTATGGCGAATGCCGGCGGTGCCTGGGACAATGCCAAGAAGATTGTCGAAGTCGAATTGAAAGCCAAAGGCACGCCGCTCCACGATGCCACCGTTGTCGGCGATACGGTGGGCGATCCGTTCAAGGATACCTCGTCAGTGGCGATGAATCCCGTCATCAAATTCACGACGCTATTTGGCTTGCTGGCAGTGGAATTAGGCTTAAAGCTGTCGGAAAAGAATGCTGAATTGAGTCACGGATTGGCAGCAGTCTTCTTTATCGTTTCGGTCTTCTTCGTTTGGCGGTCGTTCTACGGCATGCGGATTGGATCGGAAAAATAGGCTAGACAGAACCACGTAAAAAGCCCGCGTTGTTGTGAAACAAACGCGGGCTTTTTTTTCATCCAAGGCAAGCTTATGAGGTCAGATGACCAATAATTTCTTCTCAGAATCCTCGTCGCTAAACATCTTGGTCGCGGCGTTTGCGCAGGCGAGCAGCCACCGAAACCAAGCCAGCGCCGAGCAGCAGGAGCGTTCCCGGTTCTGGCACCGCCGTCAACTGACCACGAATCTCTCCACCTGGATTCGCCGCCGTGTGAATATTGACATAGGCCTGTCCATTGAGCAGACCAGCAATTTGCGCGGCAGTCAGAGGAGTAGCAGGAGAATAGTTCGTCAGAGAACCCGACAATTTGTCAGCCGGGCCAGTCAGAAAAGCGTCAAAAGGAACGATGATCCCGGCATTTGAACCAGGGGCCGCGCAGCAATGAATGTGACCGCCGGTATATGCTCCCGACAAACCACTAAAGTTAACCGTCACCGTTACCTTGCCTGTGACAGTATCCACAACCACAGTTGCGGTTCCTGTTCCTTTGAAGGTATTCGTATCTTTGGGCGGAACTTCATTCGCGGCAGATAAGGTTGCAGTGAGTGTGACTGTATCGGCTTTGGCAATTGCTGAAAGCGCAAAAACGCAAAGCAACGTGAGTACCATCACCGAAAAATTTTTCGTGAGGGTCATAGACACCATCCTTTCGGATACTGGGAGTGTTTGTTAGTTGTGAGTCTCTGGTACGCAACCAGAAGCGTAGAGTCTGCTATGCCGGTAGGGTGAATTTATGCGCGAAATTAAAAAAGTTCAAGCTCATTGTGTTTTTTTACCCAAAGCAGTCGCACTTTTCCTCTTTTACTTCGTTGTGCTTTTTTCCGCTGGTTGCCACTCCGCCGCAAACTCCAGCAGTCCGTGACGCGGCTGTTCTGCGACAATTGTGACTTGGTACATTTGGTTGTGAACGTCAGCAGGGTCAGGCCACAACGGCGCATCGGCTTCGGAATAAATTTTACAGGAAAGAAAATAACTGTTTTGCGGCAGGTCGAGTTTTGGCAGGCGCAGGCGCAACAGATTTTCGCCGCGTTGCAGGGGTAGCGTTGCCGGGTGAGTATCATAGTTGTTGATGCTGCCCATAAAAATTCCATCAAAGCGATGAAAATCTATAGCAAAGACCGGCGCAGGAAAATCGTACTCAGCATAGACAGAAAGCTGAATTGTAATGTCCTCGCCCATCTGAAAAATCCACTTCGCCTCGCCCTCGGCATTCAGCAATTCCAGTTTCGTTAGGCGAATTCGTCCATTCCCCCAACGCGAGCCAAGCAATTGCAAGTCGCGCACGATAACATCCGCCGCCGAATCGTGCGCGCGTTTTTCGAGTTCCTGCGAAACGGCATTGAGCCGTTCATTTTCGAGCCGCTGACAAAAGGCTTCGTACGCGGTTACGACTTCGCGCGCATCCCCTTGCATGGCCGTACGCCCGCCCTCTAACCAAAGTGCGTGTGTACAAAATCGTTGAATCAAACGCGGATCGTGCGAGACAAAGAGCACGGTCTTGCCCGCCTTACGAAAATATTCAATGCGATCCAGTGATTTGCGTTGGAAATACACATCGCCGACCGACAACGCCTCGTCCACAATCAAGACATCCGGGTCAACATGAATTGCAGCAGCAAACGCGAGACGCATAATCATGCCAGTCGAATAGGTTTTGACTGGTTGATCAATAAAACCTTCCAATTCCGCAAAGCGCACGATCACATCCAACCGCTCGCGCATTTCCGCTTCGCTGAAACCGAGAATTTGTCCTGACAATAAAATATTTTCGCGCCCTGTGTATTCATGATTAAATCCGCTGCCAAGTTCTAACAGCGCCGTCACGCGCCCTTCCACCTGCACTTCGCCTTCGGTCGGTTGCAGCACACCAGCGACAATTTGCAATAGTGTCGTCTTCCCTGCCCCGTTGCGACCGATCACCCCAACGGTTTCGCCCGATGGAATTTCGAGATTGATGTCACGCAATGCCCAAAAATCGCGGTGATATTTCCGCCTCCCCTGGGTTAGAATTTCCTTGAGCCGCCCAGAGGGATTGTCATAGATGCGGTACAGTTTGGAGATGTGACGGACAGAAATCACGTAGATGTTTTACTGGTAAAGCTGTTCAGGATAGCGTTCGATGTGCGAGCTGACTTTGCGCCCAACCGCAAAAATATTATCGCCGCGCAGATTCTGCGGAATAAAGGTTTTGGCGAGCATCTGCATAATTTCCGGACTCGGCTGATTCCACGAATCGCGTGTGAACAATTCGATAACTTCAAAGCCACCAGCTTCAAGTGCGACTTTCACATCAGGCGGCGCATACTCGCGGTTATGCCGATCACCTAAACCATAATAAACATTCTCGCGGTTATAATGCCCAAAGATGTATGGACTCTTACCTTGCAGCGCAGCCTGAATGCTGATGCCGCTGGAAATGTTCGGGGTCGTGATAATCAGCAATCCATCCCACTTCGTCACGCGATTGATTTCTGCGATCATCTGCATTGGGTCTTCAGCCAGATGCTCTATCAATTCGCAGCACAGCACAACATCAAAATATTCATCGGCAAACGGAAAACGCTCGCGCTCAACATCCAGCCGAACCAAATCAATGTTGAGGGTTTCGCCTGTCCGAGCATTGTGCAAATGCTGCGGCTTGCGTTGCGGTTCGCCGTGCCAGAAGGCTGTCGCCACCACTTCGGCATACTTGCCGTATTCATGAATCAGCGGCGGAAATTGCAAGTAGCTGCTCAGTTCCAGCAAGCGTTGCGTGCCGTCGCCTTTTGGAACCAGCCTCAGCGTATCAATCAAACGATGACGATGATGCAGGATGTAGCCGCGCGTCGCTTCGTCATCCGCAAACCAGTTCAGCAAATCACTCAACGCCTCGTCTTCGTCGCATTCAATATTCGGCGTGGATTTACTTTGCTGAATTATCACTGGAGCAGCCTTTCGCTCCCGGATAACTTCTTCGGCAAATTCCAGATAGCGTGCCGCGCAACGTTGGATATCACATTCGCGCCGCGTCCATTCGGCAGCCTGCGCGCTGAGTCGTTTGCGTAACATGGGTTGAAAGGCGAGGCGACGAAACTGCTGATACAACGACGTCACTTCGTGTTCCCCCACCGGAACTTTCAGACAAACTTCATCTGGTAATTCCCCGTAATGACCGTAGTCGGAAACGATTACTGGCTTGCCCGCACCCAGCGTGCGAATCAGCGTTCCAGAGGTTTCGCCTGCGGTTGGGTAGCGTAGATTGACAACGACATCTACAGCTTTAAGGTACGTGAAAAACTCGCGCTCATTGATGTATCCAGTGATGGTTACGTTGTCATCTAGTTCCAATTCCGAAATTAGCGGCGCAATGCTGTGAGCCCAGTGATCTTCGCCGACAATCAGTAACATGGCGTGTGGCACCACTACTAAAAGCTGCCGAAAAGCTTTCAGCACAACGGGCAATCGCTTCACATCGGTCACATAGCCAAATGCGCCAATTAACAATTTACCCGTCGGCAAATGCAGTGTCGCGCGACATTCTTCACTTAACCATTCATCCAGTTCGTAAGCGCGCGGCGAGAGATGATGCGGGATCACGCGCATGATCGGTGGTTCCGCCAACGCTCCGGGGCATCGTTTTGTGAGCGCAATGTCATCCGGGATTTCCAAATTCGCCGCCGCATATTCGTTATGCAAAATCACGCCGAAACTGCGCGCCAGAATCGGCGCATTCAACGGCATCAGAAACTGCTGAAACTCGCTGCCGAAGCCGTGATCGCGAGTGTCGGCCAACACAGCGCCACTGCGTCCATACGTTTGAAACAGCAGCTTGCGATACGTTTCCAAATCGCCCCGATCCAACGTCTTGAGCGCAATCAAATGATGCAGGCAATGTTCGTGCAACACGACCAAGCCAGGAACTTCCAGCGCCAGATCATAGACGAATTCGTGATACGGATTATTGCCCTGATGATAAATACAGAGATCAAACGGACGCTCGGCGTGCATGCCGCGAAAATGCAGTACGTCGCGGACTTGATATTTATGGTGTTGATTGGAGCGGATTTCGCGTTCGTGTTCGACGAATACGGTGATGTCTGCGCTCTCAGCCAGATAAGGGAGTAACTCCGCATTGTAATCGGCAATGCCCGATTTACTTGGTGGCAGCGGAGTGAAGTACGCGAGACGCATGTGTTAGGAATTCACCGGAGAAACTTGCGTCGGCGCAAGTCCGTTCGTGGCTTTGTAACGATACAGATATAACCCCAGCGCGCCCAGAAAAATCAGCAGAGCTACAAACTGCGACGTAGACAATCCGAGCAATTCGCCGCGCGGATCATCGCGCCAGAATTCAATAATGAACCGTGCGATGGCGTACAAAAACGCATACGCCAGAATAATCTGCCCGTGAAATTTGCGTTTGTGCGCGAGCAGGAGCAAGACCACAAAAATAATCAGCGTGGCCGCCGCTTCGTACAGTTGCACCGGATGCAAATGCACTGGCGCATTCAAACCGCCGAGCCGCTGCGCCCATTCCTGCTGAATCTCCGTCGGCAAGTGCTGCACCATTGTCGGCACGCTCGTCGCCTCGTGTCCTTTTTCCGTGAAATGCACGCCGCAAAACGCCGTCGTCGGTTTCCCCCAGCAACAGCCCGCGCTGAAACACCCCAACCGCCCAATCGCCTGTCCCAGCGCAATGCCCGGCGCAAACGCATCTGCCGTACGCCACCAGGGCAATTTATAAATGCGCATCACAACAATCGAGGCCAGTACGGCACCGATAAAACCGCCATAAAACACACCCATTGAGCGCAGAAAATCGAGCGTAAAAAACTGTCGCCAATTGCCCTGAAAATCCTGCCAATCCGTCACGATCATCAACAGCTTCGAGCCAACCAACGAAGCCACCAGTACCCAGAGCCCCAGATCGTACAGCCGATTTCGATCTAACTTGTCCTGTACCGCCTGCCGTCCCATTACGTACAGCCCAGCGAGAAACGCGATAGCGATCAGCGCACCGTAGGTATTGATCGTAAAATTGATGCCAGGAATTTTGAAAAGTTCAGGAAACATGTTTGGCTCACGAACGCGATAATTATCCTTCTGTTGTTTGTGCCTGCGAGACTTTCTCCTCGCGCAGCATTTCCAGTGCTAACAAAACTGCACCGATGCAGATGGATGCGTCCGCAATATTAAACGTTGGCCACGTATATTTTTCGTACCAGTGGAAATCTATAAAGTCCACAACCTCACCAAGCCGCACGCGATCAATCAGGTTGCCAACAATCCCCGCCAGCAAAAAAGATAGTGCCAGATTCAATCGCCGACTGTTCGCTGCCGAGCGCACTAAATAATAGCCAACACCAACTGCCGCAATCGTTGAAATGCCCGCTAAAATCCACTTCGTCTCAAACTGGCTATCAGCAAACAAACTGAACGCCACCCCGCGATTACGGGCATATGTCAAACGAAAGAAATTCGGAAGTATTTCCATCGTGTCTACAAGTTGCAGCTTCGCTGTTGCCCAGGCTTTTGTCACCTGATCGGCAATTAGCACCAACAAGGCAAGGATGAAATAGGTGCGTTTGTGATCCATCGGATTACCCTTTAAGCGTCGCGTCAATGTTTTCAGCGCAACGTCCGCACGCGCCCGGATATGCTGCATTCACGCCGACATCGGTTGTGTAGTTCCAGCAACGTTCGCATTTCTCGCCGTCCGCCTTCGCCACTTCGACTTTCAATTCCGCGCCATCCTGCAACATCACTTGCGACACGATAAACATAAAGCGCAAATCTGCGCCGAAAGATTCCAGGAACACGCGCGTGTCACCATCCGCAGAGATCGTAACCTTCGCTTCGAGTCCCGCGCCAATCAGTTTGGCATTGCGTGCTTCTTCAAGCGACTTCATCACTACGTCGCGCACGCCGAACAACTTGTCATAGCGTGCCAGCAGTTCGTCATTTCGCAGCGCCTCATCATACGCCGGAAACGTCGTCAGATGCACCGAAGCCACTTCCGCCGCCGCGCCGGGAATGTTTTCCCAGATTTCGTCCGAGGTGAACGCGAGCAGCGGCGACGACAACTTGGCGATACGAACGACGATTTCATAAAGCGCGGTTTGGGCCGAACGACGCTCCAGCGATTTCGGCGCAGACGTATATAACCGATCTTTCAGAATGTCGAAGTACAACGCCGACAACGTCACCGTTGCGTTGTGATAAAGCGCCTGATAGACATCCGTGAAATCGTACTTTTGATACGATTCCACACAACGCTTGGTCATCTCGTTAACGGACGCAAGCGCCCAGCGATCAATTTCTAGCATTTCATCCAACGTCACTTTATCCGTCGCCGGATCGAAGCCATCCAAATTACCGAGACAATAGCGCGCTGTGTTGCGAATCTTGCGATACGCATCGGAAAGCCGCGTCAGGATTTCCGGCGAAATGCGCATATCTTCGTAGCAATTCACCGCCGCGCACCACAGCCGAATGATTTCCGCACCGCTTTGCTTGATGACTTTTTCCGGTTCGACTGTGTTGCCGAGCGATTTCGACATCTTGCGACCTTCACCGTCCACCGCCCAGCCGTAAGAAATCACACCGCGATACGGCGGCGCGTCTTTGACGGCGAGGCCGATCACGAGTGACGAATTGAACCAGCCACGAAATTGATCGCCACCTTCCAAATAGACGTCAGCCGGATACAGCAATCCGCGCGGTTCGAGCGTGCTGAGCCAGCTTGCGCCTGAATCAAACCACACGTCGAGAATGTCGTTTTCCTTGCTCAGTTTTTCTGAGCCGCAACCGCATTTCGTTCCCGGCGGCAGCAAATCTTTGACTTCGCGTTCGTACCAAGCATCGGCGGATTCTTTCTCAAACAAATCCGCGACGTAGTTCATTACCGCCGGATCAAGCAACGTTTCGCCGCAATCGTCGCAATAAAACACCGTGATTGGCACGCCCCAAGCGCGCTGACGCGAAATGTTCCAATCAGGACGGTCGCGGAACATGTTCTTCATCCGTTCGTTGCCCCAGCCCGGATGCCAATGAATGTTGTCACAAGATTTGACCGCCGCTGCATTCAATCCGCTCTTTTCCATCGAGATGAACCATTGTGGCGTCGCGCGGAAAATCACCGGATTGCGACAGCGCCAGCAATGCGGATAGGAGTGATTGAATTTCTCAGACTTCAGCAATGCACCGATGGATTCCAGATGCGCGATGACGGCTTTGTTGCCATCAGGATCATTTTTGCCGAGCGCCACAACGCGATTGCCCGCAAAATGCTCGACGTTCGGCATAAAGTAACCGCGCCCATCCACCGGATTGTAAATCTCCAACCCGTATTCACGCCCGATCAGAAAGTCTTCATAACCGTGTCCCGGAGCCGTGTGTACCGCGCCCGTTCCTGCATCCAGTGTGACGTGATCGCCCAGCATCAACAACGAATTGCGGTCAACAAACGGATGCCGCGCATTCAGCCGATCAAACACTTCGCCGCTGTACGTGCCGATGATTTCGTAGCTTTCCCAACCCAGTTTTTTCGCTACGTCTTCGAGCAAACCGTTTGCCACAATGAATACTTCTTCGCCCACCGCCACTGCGTTGTACTCAAATTTTGGATTGAAGCTGATGCCTAGGTTTGCAGGCAGCGTCCACGGCGTGGTTGTCCAAATGATGATGCTCACGAGCTTATCCGCGAGCGCCGGATCAACTTTCGCAGCATCGGGAAACGCGAATTTCACATAGATCGAATAGCTCGAATGATCGCTGTATTCGACTTCCGCCTCTGCCAGAGAAGTCACACAACTGATACACCAATGCACCGGACGCGAGCCTTTGTACACCGCGCCGCGTTCGACGAATTTGCTCAGCGCGCGCACGATGTTCGCCTGATACGCCGGAGCCATCGTGATGTACGGATTGTCCCACTCACCCAGCACGCCGAGCCGTTTGAAATCCTGCCGCTGCAAATCAACAAACTTGTTCGCATACGCACGCGCAGCTTTGCGAATCGCCATGCGGTCGAGTTCCTGTTTATTTTTCTTAAGTTCCTCTTCGACCTTAATTTCAATCGGCAACCCGTGACAATCCCAGCCCGGAATGTACGGAGCCCAATGCCCCATCATCGAGCGCGATTTGATGACAAAATCCTTCAGAATCTTGTTAAGCGCCGTGCCAATGTGAATGTTGCCATTTGCATACGGCGGCCCATCGTGCAGCACAAACAGCGGTTTGCCCTGACGGGCCTCGCGCAGCATTTCGTACAGGTTCATTGCCTCCCACTTCTGCAACCGCACGGGTTCGTTCTGCGAGAGATTGCCTTTCAGCGGGAAATCCGTTTTCGGAAGATTGACAGTCGTTTTCAGATCAACAGGTTCAGACATAGCCTTAGGTTAGGTGATTCAGTTGAGATACGAATTAGCGATGATACCGTATGCGTAGAAAAAAAGCACTTGCGGTGGAATTGAGGTTAGTTGATTAGCGAACTATAAACGCAAGCGGCGGCTCACGTTCTGGCAAATCAGGAGCAGCTCCAGACGTCGCCTCAAAAATCCTATGGGCCAGCCGTTTTTATCCACTGCCGCGCCGTTGTTTTTTTTCGTCGCTTTGGTCAAGCAGCAAGAGTATGACTTCAACCCCAGCTACAGCTATTTCAACTTCGCACCATTCGGCACCTCTTCTAAAAAGCCCGCCAAAATCGGTCGCCCGTCCTCACCAATCGAAGCCGCGAGAATCATGCCTTGCGATTCGAGACCGCGCAGTTTTCGGGGAGCGAGGTTGGCGACAACAATAACTTTGCGTCCGATGAGTTTTTCGGGTTCGTAGTATTGCGCGATGCCGGCGAGGATTTGGCGCGGCTGGGCTTCGCCCAAATCAATCGTGAATTTCAGCAGCTTGTCGGCTTTCGGAATGCGTTCGGCGGTCAGGATTTCGCCGACGCGGAGTTCGACTTTCAGGAAGTCTTCGATGCCGATATAAGCGATGCCTTCGGGCGCGGCAGCAACTTCGGCAGGCGCAGCAGGAGCCGCGTCTGGCGCGGGTGTGGCGGGTGTTTCAGTTTTGACTTCCTGTGCGCGAGCTTCTTGACTCACGGCTTCGGCTTGGTTGATTTCGTTCATAACTTTCTTTTTGTCCAATCGTGGAAATACGGGTTTGATGTCTCCAATGCGTGTTCCCGGAGCGACGGGTGTGAGTGCATTCGGGGCGATTTCTGCGACATTGCCAGCTTCGCCGAGTTGTTCCCAAATTGCTTGCGTGGATTCGGGCACCACAGGCGCAAGTAAAACAGTCGCGCTGCGCAGGGCTTCGATGGCGGTTGCTAATACTAATTCGAGTTCGGCGCGGCGCGTTTCGTCCTTGGCAATGTCCCAGGGCTTGGCGTCGGAGATGAATTTGTCTACGACGGCAATGGCTTGCCAGACGGCTTCCAATCCGCGCGAGAAATTGTATTCGTTAAATTCTTTGTCAAACTGTTCCTGCGCAGAAGCAAAAGCAGATTTGACTTCGGCAGCACGGGCGTCGAGTTCCGCATTATTGGAAAGCGTTGCGGCGGGAATCACGCCGTCACAGTAATTGCGAATCATCGTCAACGTGCGGCTGGACAGATTGCCTAAACCGCTTGCTAAATCTGCTGTGATGCGGTCAATCAAAGCTTCGTAGGTAAAATCGCCATCCTGTCCGAATACCATTTCCCGCAGTGCAAAATAACGAACCGCATCGGTCTGAAAATGTTTGGCAAGCACGGCCAAATCAATCACGTTGCCGAGCGACTTCGACATCTTGCGTCCGCCCGACAACCACATGCCGTGTGCGAAACAAGCGTGTGCGGGTTCAAGTCCAGCGGCAAGCAAAAACGCAGGCCAATAGACGGTGTGAAAGCGCAAAATGTCTTTGCCGACCAGTTGCAAATTCGCCGGCCAGTATTTTTGGAATTCCGCTTCGCCGCCGCGTGTGTCGTTGCCGAATCCAAGTGCCGTGATGTAATTCGCTACTGCATCGAACCACACATAAATCGTGTGTTCAGGATCGCCTGGAACCGGAATGCCCCATTTGACGGACGTGCGGCTGACAGAAAGATCGTTGAGGCCGCCGCTGACAAAACTAATGACTTCGTTGCGGCGCGCTTCGGGACGAATGAAGCCGGGATTCTTTTCGTAATATTCGAGCAGCTTGTCCTGAAACGCCGAGAGCTTGAAGAAGTAACTTTCTTCGGCCACTTTATCGAGCGGGCGTTCGTGCGTGTTGCAGATCGGCGTGCCATCCGGGCCAGGATGTGTTTCGTTTTCGGGCTTGAATTCGTTGCAGCCGGAACAGTACCAGCCTTCGTAACTGCCTTTGTAAATGAAACCGTTGTCGCGCGCGCGTCGCCAGAGTTCCGCAACCCCCTGCTTGTGGTAATCGTCGGTTGTGCGAATCCAGTGATTGTTGCTGAATTTGTAATCAGCAAATGCAGTTTGGAATTCGTTGACGATATTGTCTACGTGCTGCTGAACAGGCAAGCCAGCATTCGCCGCAGCGCGTTCGATGTTGATGCCGTGTTCGTCCGTCCCGGTCAAAAAGAACACGTCATAGCCGCGTTGCCGTTTGAAGCGGGCGACGGTGTCAGCAATGATTGTTGTGTACAAATGCCCCAAATGCGGGTGCGAATTGACGTAGTAAATCGGCGTTGTCACATAAAATGTCTTGGTCATACAGTCAGTAATCTCGCCTCCTGAAAAAAACGTTATTCTTCCACGCACAAAAATAAAGCACAAGATACTTCTTCGGCTTGCGCTGTACGCGAGGGTTCAAGTAAAAGTCCGAGCTTATGACAATTGCTCCTGAACGCCGTCTGGCGGTGGTGTTGCTGCTTGGTGCGTCGTGTTTATTCAGTACTGCCGGGGTTCTCATCAAACTGCTGCCGCTGCCGACCTTAGTGGTGGCTGGTGGGCGCAGCGCGTTTGCAGCGCTGTTCATCCTCGCCTGCATTCGTCGCCCGCGATTCACGTGGTCTATCACGCAGGTCGGCGGTGCGGTGATGTATTGCGGAATGGTCGTGTTTTTTGTACTGGCGAACAAAACGACTACGGCGGCAAATGCGATTCTGTTGCAATACGCTGCGCCCATGTACATCGCGCTGCTGGGTTCGTGGTTGTTGCACGAACGCCCGACAAGAGCGGATTGGATAACGATTGGGGTTGTCCTGATTGGGATGGTGTTGTTTTTGTTGGATGGGCTGAGCGTGGGCAATTGGCTGGGAAATCTGATCGCCTTGCTGTGTGCGTTCTGTTACTCGGTGCTCACGATTTTGCTGCGGAAACAAAAAGACGCTTCGCCCTACGAGTCAGTGTTGTTAGGGAACATTTTGACGGCCCTGGTCAGTGTACCGTCGCTTGTTACGACCAGACCGAGCCTGCATCAATGGCTGATCCTGGCACTGATGGGAATGTTTCAGCTTGGCATGGCGTGGGTCTTGGTCGCCAAAGCTTCACGGTATGTGGCGGCGATGGAAATAGTGTTGATCTCAGCGATAGAACCGATTTTGAATCCGTTGTGGGTTGTGCTAATCGTGGGCGAAAGGCCATCGTTCTTGGCATTGATCGGTGGCGTGATTGTCATGGGCGCAGTCGTCGGGCGCGGCATTATCAGTAGTCGTGCAACTGCAGCGAGCCTTACTTGAGATTAGGTTTGTACAGAATGAACTTGGAATCGTCATTCGTCCACGCGGCCTGCAACCACGCAGGTGCGGTTTTCGGATCACCAAGCGGCGCAAGGTCTTTGCGTGTTTTCAACTCGCGCTTGCTGATGGTGAGGTAATCCACCGGATTTTTTTCCAGCCACGCTTTCAATTCGTCAAGCGATTTCACTTGCGGAAAGAATACCCAATCCTGCTTGGCCAGAAACGGCAGATGCGGTTTGCGCGCGACGATTTTCAGGCTGTGCGGCATAGCGTTTTGTGTTTGCAGAAACTCTGCGGCAGCGGGGATTTCCGGCGGATGGCTTTGCATGAAAGTGCGAAAGCTTTCGTGTGTCGGCGTAAACGCATTGGCGGCAATGCCGAGGACAAAAATCGTCGGGATTCCAACTTCTACCAACGTACGGTTAAGACGCAATGGGGTTGCCTCATTCAACCACTTAATCAGCCCATAAGCTAAATACGAAGTCAGGCCACAATAGCAGATGCCAATAAAAAAGAAATAACGCGGTTCCCAATGATTCAGCCCCATCAAAAGGAAATAAACAGCCATCGCAAAAAACAGAAACAGCCGACCTTTTACTTGTGGCGGAGAGCCTTCGCCAGGAAAAAGCGTACGCAATCGCATTGCCAGCACCGACATGAATATCCCGATCAAACCCAGCCATCCGATTAGCCGGGAGACTAATGTTGGCTGCAAGGAATTTAAGAAAACATCGCTGAGATTCTTTAAATACCGTCGCAGCGCCTGTTGCGGGTTATAGCGGAGAACATCGCCAAACGAGTGAAACTGTTCGCGCAGTTTGCGGGTGCCATCCTGCATAACGTCGCCGCCAACTAACTCCGGGTACAGCGTCGTCGCCATGTTCAGGTAATTGGCGTTATAAAACGGCGCGCCGTTGTGGCGATAATTGGCAATAAACCACGGCGAGGCTGTCAGCAGGAAAACAACAAGGAAACTCCCTGCCATTATCCAACGCTCACGCCACGACTTCTCAAAGTAATTCATCACCAACAACCCAAACAAAAAGCTCCCCAACAAAAACAATCCGTTGTAGCGGGTGAGATAAGCAATCCCCGTGATGAACGCTGTGCTTAGCAAACGAATGCGAAGAGAAAAATACGCGCCCGTAAAAATCACCAGCGCCACCAGACAAAGCAACAGAAAGAAAATATCTGTTGTTGCCTGCAATGAGAACTCCGGGAATTCAATCATCACCACTGATAGCAACGCCGCTCCAACACCCACCCATTCATCAAACAACCGCTTGAAAAGCATGTAAATCAACCATAAACACAACACGGCGCTGATGATTGAAATCCATTTGCCCGCCACAAATACGTCTCCGGTAAAACGTGTTATTAGCGAAAGCAAAACGGGATAACCCGGCCCTTGGAAATCATTTAGCGGAAATTGTCCGGCAGCGATACGCGCCGCATCCGGCGCATAAAGATGATAGAAATCTGTTTCGGTTGCATAGGTGCCAAACGGATGCTGGCGGGAAAAAAAGACCAGGAAAATGCAGTAGGAGAGGCAAACAATCGCCGCAGCGATTTCAGAATAGGGATGACGGATGGCGGATGGCGGAATTACCGGTACTCGTTCGTTCATGGTGTTTTATCAGAACGCCGCAGTCTACAGGCTTCAATCCGCAATCCGCAATCCGCCGCCGTCAATTATCAGAGGTTTTTCTTTTTCATCTCATCCAGGATGTATTCCGACGCACGCCAACTGAGCGCCATAATCATCAACGTCGGATTTTTGTGCGTGCCGGAAGCAAACGCGGCAGCATCCAGCACAAACAAATTCTTGACATCCCATGATTGATTGAATTGATTCAGCACGGATGTTTTCGCATCGCTGCCCATGTGCGCCGTGCCCATTTCGTGAATTGAATGGCCTGCCGGGTCGGGCGTTTTTGGCAAACGTACATCTACTGCCTTGGCTGCTGCGAAAAGTTCTTCGCAGGTGCGCCGGACGTACTTGAACATATTCAGGTCGTTGTCGTCCCACTTGTAATTGATTTTCAGCACAGGAATGCCCCATTTGTCTTTCGTGCTGTTGTCAATTTCGACGAACTTGTTCGGGCTCGGCAGCATTTCGCCATGACAGGCCAGCGAAACGCGCGTGCCTTGCCAACGCCGCACTTCTTTCTTGAAGTCCGCGCCAAAGCCAGCGATTTGTTTCGGGTTTTTATCGGGGCGCATGCGTTGCCGCACCGACGGCTCAATTTGAAATCCGCGCAGAAAATCGCGCTTTTCGTTCGGACGAAAATAGCTGAACCAGGGAATAATGATGTGCGAACCACCAATGCCATCGCCCGCCTCACGGTCTGCAAAACTCAAGGAAGGCAAAAATGCCGTTGCGCCCACATCCAAATGCTCCATAAAGTTTTTGCCGATTTGCCCGCTGGAATTTGCGATGTTTGAGAGCAACAACAAGCGCGTAGTTTCAAGCGTACCGCAACCTAACAAAACAGTGCGCGCTTTGATCTGTCGTTCCTGCCCCGTCGCTTTGTCAACATAAGCCACACCATCTGCCAATCCATCTTTTCCGACCGTTACCACACGCGCCATCGCATTCGGAATCAAAGTAAATTTCTTCGGATACTTGGTCAACAACGGCACGACCTGCCGAAACGCAGAGTTATAAAACGAATGCGTTTCGCAGCCATCATCACAACCAGCGCAGTAATGGCATTGCGCAATATCTTTGTCGAACAGGGTGGTATTCGCCGGACGATACGATTTCGTCAACATCGCGCGCCGCACACGGGCCGCACGAATCCCCATTTTTTCCGCCGCTTTCCACAGCACATGATCCGGGCATTTCAGTGCTACTGGCGGCAGGAAATTATCGGCGTCCGGCAAATCGGGATGATTTTCTTTCATCCCGCAAACGCCCATAAAAACTTCTGCCTTGTCGTAATATGGTGCGATGTCTTTGTATTCAATTGGCCAATCTAACCCCATACCATCACGCGAACGCATCTTGAAATCAGCTTCATTGTAGCGATTAGCAAAGCGTCCCCAAAACATCGTGCGCCCACCCACATTGCGCGCGCGCATCCATTCATACGGCGTGTCTTTCGGCGTCGTGTAAGGCTCGTCAGGGTTCGGCCATGGCGCGTAGGCATTGGGGCCGAAGATATATCTTTTGCGCATTGCATCACTGGGCGCTTCGCTGGTCTTCGCGCCGCGATACGGGTCTTCGTAAGGAAAGGGATCATGATAGGCAAAATCAATCATGTTCTTGCGCAATGGCCCAGCTTCCAACATCACGACATTCAGGCCCGCCTCAACCAACACTTTCGCCGCCGTCCCTCCCGCCGCGCCGGAACCAACAATTACGGCGTCATAAATCGGTGCGGAGTTTTGCACCGCTGGTGCTAACGTTTTCTTGGCCGGAGGCTTTTTGGCAGTGGAGGCTTTTGCTTTGGGTTGAAACATAACTTTAATATTCCTTCTGGTTCAACGATTGGAAATGATAATTTCGTGCAGTGAGGAGTATTCTAAATTTCACGCATGCCATTGTCCAGTAAGGCGGCGAACCATTGGGCATTGTTTGAAAAAGCCGCAGGAGCGTGGTATACAAACCTCTGCACATGGCCTCTTGAAAATATACGTAATTCTTTCCGGCGCGTTGGTGTAACTGGTTAACACGCCGCCCTCTCAAGGCGGAGAGCACGGGTTCGAGTCCCGTACGCGCTACCAGCAATTGATTTCTCTTCTGATTATAGGCCAGCAAACGGGGCGACTTCGGTCGCCTTTCCATTTATCGGCGAAAGGAAAAGGAAGAAGTGGGCACACAATATTTAGTTACCGGAGGAGCCGGATTCATCGGTTCGCATATCGCCACAGCTTTAGTGCAGCGCGGAGAGCAGGTGCGCGTACTGGATAACCTGTTGACAGGTCATCGCGCCAATCTCGCCCATCTGGCCGAACAGGTCGAATTTATCGAAGGCAGCATCACCGATCCGGCCATCACGCGCGCAGCGATGCAAGGCGTGCAAATCGTCTTTCACGAAGCCGCAATTCCCTCCGTTCCGCGTTCGGTTGCCAACCCGCAAGAAAGCCACGAGGCAAACGTAAATGGCACGTTCAATGTTTTGCTCGCGGCAAAAGAAGTCGGCGTGAAGCGCGTTGTTTATGCCGCTTCTAGTTCCGCTTACGGCGATACGGAAGTTTTGCCGAAGCATACGGAAATGATTCCGAACCCGCTTTCTCCCTACGCGGCGCAAAAGCTTTTCGGCGAATACTATTGTCAGGTTTTTGCGAAGGTCTATGGCTTGGAAACCGTGTCGCTGCGTTACTTCAATGTCTTCGGCCCGCGCCAAGACCCGTCTTCGCCGTACTCCGGCGTGATTTCCAAATTTGTCACTTCTCTGCTCGCCAACGAAGCACCGATGATTTTTGGCGATGGCGAACAGACGCGCGATTTTACCTACATTGATAATGTCGTCAGCGCTAATTTACTCGCCGCCGAAACGCCAAATGCCAATGGCACTGTCGTCAACGTCGGCGTCGGAGATCGGATTTCGTTGAATCAATTGCTGGCTGAATTGCAAAAGATTCTCGGCACGAATTTGCCCCCCAAGTATGCCGAAACGCGCGCGGGCGATGTGCGCGATTCGCAGGCAGATATTTCGCTGACGGAAAAATTGCTGGGCTACAAACCTGTCGTCGGTTTGGCCGAAGGGTTGCGCCGCACGGTGGAGTGGTACAAAGAAAACCAGTAGCGCCTCACAGCTTCTTGCGCATGCCAAGCGCCATTGGTTCATAGCCAAGCTCTTCCCACATTCGGCGCGCAGCTTCGTTATGAAATAGCACGTGCAGTTCGCTGTTTTTCAGTCCCTGCTCGCTAAACCATTGCTCCGCCGCCCGCGCCAACGCGCCACCGATGCCGAGGCGACGCGCGTGCAAGGCAACAAAGGCTCCCGCAATGTATCCACTTTCCACCTGCAATGCCGGACGCGGGCGACGCATTACGAAGACAAACGCCCAACGTGCGAGTCGTTCAATAACGTCTTTCAACCAACGCCGCCAGCCGATTTCCTCACGTGGCAACTGTCGCCCGACGATAACAGCGCGGATGTAGCCAACGACTTCCCGCTCAAATTGCGCGACAAAAAATTGCGTATTTGGTGCGAGTAACTGTTTTTGCAACTCGTCAACGCTCGCCGCCCAGGGATTTACTTCGTTGGTCGTTTGCGACAACTCCCGCTCATACGTCAATAACTCGCGCGTGAGCCGCGCCAGCGCGGCAGCATCGTCAAGCGTGGCGCTGCGAATAGTGAAAGAGTTGTTGGTTTCCTGATTCATCTGCGAAGCAAATTATTTTCGATTACGCTCGAAAATACGTAAGACGCCCAGCAACTTTCCGCGAATTAAAAATCGCTGCGAAGCTTTGACTTTCAGCGGCGGGTAAGCCGGATTGGAGGACTTCAAAATCACCTGCCCCTTTTCTCGAAAGAATGTTTTGACAACAGCACCATCGTCAATCAGGGCAACCACAATATCTTTGTTTTGCGCCGTCTCGCTTGCTTCAACGACTAAATAATCACCATCTAAAATCGCATCACCAATCATCGAATCGCCACGCACAATCAAGCCAAACGTACGCTTCTTGCCCGCCATCGCACGCGGAATCGTAATCCATTCGTCGCTCAGTTCGGTAATGATCGGTTTGCCTGCGGCAACATACCCAAGCAACGGGATTTCGATTTCACCGCGTTCCTCGCCGCGTTGCAAAATTTCAATCCCGCGCGAAATATTCGGCGTGCGGCGAATGTGCCCGGCGGTTTCCAGCTTGCGCAGATAATGATGCACTGTCGAAGGCGACTGGAACCGAAAATGCCGCTGAATCTCGGCCATCGTCGGCGAATGGCCGCGCGCCGTGATGTGTTGTTCCAAAAACTGAAGGACTGCCTGCTGTTGATCGGTCAATGCCATAAAGACCTCCGCCGCGCCCGCCGCGCGAATTATCGAATCTTCTTCCTAAACATTGGCTTAATTATCGAATGTTGACGAAAATTGTCAACAAAAGAGATTGAAATTTACTATAGCCCAATGATATAAGGGCGCTCCAGAAATTTTCTATCTTTATCGAAAATCCCCTCACTTGAAAATTGGGAGGAACGATTATGCTGTTCGATTCCCGGCAGATCATTCGGATTTATCTGAGTGATGACTGGTCAGCATCGGACATGGCGACTTTCCTGCATGCAGTGGACTACCTTTATAACCTGAGCCTGAGGATTGTTGCGGCGGCGACCAGTGACGAACAAGAAAGGCAGCTTGAAATGTGGACAGAAAAAGCCCTGCTCTCCGAACACATCAAAACGCAATTCCCGCAGGCCGAATTGGAAGTCTGCCAGATTCATTACAGTTCACCCGGTTTTACCGATTTAGGCGGCCTCGGCACAGTCATTGGTCATGTCAAAGATTTTCTCTTGCGGCTGATTGATTATCGTGTGCAATCGCGGCGGCGCAGCTTGGAAGATGAAACCTTGATGCTGAAAAATGTCCAGCTTCGATTGGAAAATGCGCGCCAGTTTTTAGAACTGGCAAAAAGTAACGGCTTCACGGAAGAGGAAATCAAAAAGCTGATTCCGCCTGTCGTCCAAACGCAGGAAACGTTGGTGCAATTGATTTCCGACGGGCGGATTCAAGCCGTTGAGGTGCAGGAAGAGAAATTGGAAAACGAGATCGTTATAGAAGAGTGATTGTTTCTCTGGCGGAAATGGTTTCTTGACCGGCTGAGAATGGATGCGCCATAATCCCAAACGGTTGACTTGGCCCTCACCGAGACACGGCTATGGCAAAACTATTTTCTACGATGATTCTCTTTTTCGCGCTGTTGTCCTTCCCGCTGGCACAACAGCCGACGAAGATTGCGTTCGGGCCAATTGTCACCGCGTACTTCCTCAATCTGGAAGAAGAATTTAACGAGTTGGAATATCAGCTTCAGCATCAGGAAATCAGCCGCAACGATTACACTCGTTCCAAGCAACGATTGCTGCTGCAAAAACAATTTGTTGAACGGCACGCGATCGCGAGCGGCGAAGATACGGTGCCTGAACTCCAAGTCCTCACAGCAAATGAAATCACAACGATGCTCGGTATTGAGGAAATGAAAGGGCAAAGTCTGCGCGTCGGCGATGTGTTGGGGGGGAAATGGCAAATCAGCGGCATTGAAAAACGCGGCGAGCGATTTTTCATTCTTGAACGAAACCTGAAAGACAGTGCGCGGCAAACACGCCCGAAAATTAATCCGCTGGACATTCTCGAAACCATCACCGTCTACGAACCTGATCCCGAAGAACTGCGTCAGGCGCGAGCAGCGCAGGCACGCCCTGCCGAACCGCCGCCGCAAATGCAACCGCCGCCAAAAGTCGTCGAAATTCCGCGCCCCAACATTCGCGGAATGTACCTGCCGTTTTACACGCCTAAAGCACGCGCGCAAAAGGTCGAGGGCAAAGTGGTATTGAGCGCAATGTTTACGCGCGACGGAAAAATTAGAGACCTGGTGGTAGAACAAAAGCTCGGTTCCGGCCTGGACGAAAGCGCGCTGGAAGCAGCCAGGAAATTAACCTTCGATCCGCCGGTCGTGAACGGTCAGCCAATTGATGTACAGGCGCACATCGTTTATCTGTTCACGCTTGCGCACACCAGCATGAGCATTCAGCCGGTGAAAGGCGGTCAGCCTTGAAACTGACGCGGCGGCAATTCATTAAACTTTCCGCAGCTTCGATCACAGCCGTCGGCGCGGGCGGGTTGGGTTTGGGAATGTGGCTGCGAACGCGCGTAGAAATCTCTCGCGTCAACGTTAATCTGCCGCGCCTGCCCGAAGAATTTCACGGACTCACGATTGCACATTTGTCCGACCTGCATCACGGGCCATTTATTTCTGCCGATTACCTGCAACGTTGCGTCGAGATTGCGAATAGCCTGCAACCCGATTTGATTGCGCTCACCGGCGATTTCACGTTTGGCGCGAAGATGTATGCGGAACCGTGCGCCGAAGTCCTGGCCGGATTAAAGGCGCGCATCGGAAAGTTCGCGGTGCTCGGTAATCACGATCACTACAATAGCGCTGGTCGCGTGACGCGCGCGCTCAGGCAGGCAGGAATTACCGTTTTGGTGGACGACAAAGAGCGGCTGGAAAAAAGAGGCGAGAAGCTGTGGCTGTTCGGCGTGGACGATCTTTATCACGGCAACACTGACTTGGTGAAACTATACAGCGATTGCCCGAAAGAGGAGGCGCGCATCACGCTCGCGCACAATCCCGATTTTTTGGATGAGTACGTCGGAACCCATCAGCACACCGATTTCATGCTTTCCGGCCACACGCACGGCGGGCAGATTCGTTTCCCGATTCTCGGCGCGCCGCACCTGAAATTGCTTGGCCACGAGTACGTGATGGGATTGCAGCGACGCGACACGATGCAAATTTATACGACGCGCGGCATCGGCACCGTCGGCCCGCCGGTGCGCTTTCTTTGCCCGCCGGAAATCGTGCTGTACACTTTGCGCCGAGGAGAAATTACGGTATGAGCTTGTTGACGCAAACTGAAGTTTACAACGAAATCGCCAACGCGCAGGCCGCCGGAAAAAATCTAGCGGTCGCTACGATCATTACAACTTCCGGTTCAACGCCGCAACGAACTGGAGCGAAACTGTTGGTCTACGATGACGGACGAATGCTTGGCACCGTCGGCGGCGGCTGTGTCGAAGCGGATGTCTGGGCCGAAGCGCGCGAAGCCTTAGCCGATCACAAACCGCGCCTTTGCCATTTCATCCTCCGTGACAATCCCGATGTGCCGCCTGACGAAGAGGGCATGATTTGCGGCGGCGAGATGGAAGTGATGATTGAAATCTGGTGACTGTCATTTACCACCGGCCATTTATTCGATGACGCCGCTTGAATATTTTCTATGCTATCGCCTCTTGAAATCTCTACCGCCATCCAACGTGCCTTTGCCAACGGGCATTCGTTAGCCATCGTCTCCATCGTCGCGCAAGCTGGGCAGTCGACAGAAAAAGTCACACGCTTATTAATAGAAGAAGGTGGCTTGGTTGTTGGTGGGACGCTGGACTTGACGCAATCCCTGGACGCCGCTGCAACTGAACAGGCATTGGCCTTGATTGCGGATGAGCGGCAGGAAATTGTTACGCAGACGATAGAAAACACACGGTTGCTGTTTGAAATCGCGCGCCCGCCGCTGGAGTTAATTGTTTGTGGTGGCGGCCACGTCGGGCAGGCGGTGGCGCAGGCGGGTCTCTTTCTCGGTTTTCGGGTGACAGTAATTGATGACCGGGCCGAGTTTGCCGGACGCGGGCGATTCCCGGATGAGCGAATCCATTTAATTGCTGACGACTTTGTTACGGCATTGCAATCACTCAAAATCACGCCCGCTTCCCATTTGGTACTTGTGACGCGCGGGCACAAGCACGACGAAATCTGCTTGCGCGAAGTCGTTGATAAACCAGCGCGTTACATCGGAATGATCGGCAGCCGTCGCCGCACTACCACGATTCGCGCCCACCTCAAACGCGAAGGCATCGCGGACGATTTGATGCAGCGCGTTTATGCTCCGATTGGTCTGGACATCGGCGCGCAAACGCCGGAAGAAATCGCGGTGGCGATTTTGGCAGAAATCGTCATGATCCGACGCGGTGGCGAGGGTCGCGCGAAAAGTGCTTTTGTGCGAGAACGATAAAATTTAACTTTTCTCCGTCATCTCAAATATTTAGTAGCCTCAACTTAGTGTTTCGGTTAGTATACGCAGCCGTCACCAACAGTGCCCCGGCATGGATAATTAACAAACGAATTAACAAACCACGAGAGAGGGTCAAGCGATGGATACCCAAGCATCTCAAAATGTTCAAGATGGATTTTTGAATACGCTTCGCCGTGATCGCATTAACGTGACGATCTATTTGATCGGCGGAGTGAAGCTCACTGGACGAATTCGCAGCTTCGACAAATTCTCAGTCGTACTGGAATCTGGTAATTTGGAACAGTTGATTTTCAAGCACGCGATTTCTACGATTTCCGTTCCACGCGGTGCCGTACAGCATGGTCACCATGCGCCGCATCAGCAAAGCAGTGCGCCGTCCGCGCCGCCTGCTCCTGCGCCCACTCCGGCGGCAGCACCGAATGGCGGCAATCAGGGGAGCTAGTCTCTCAGATTGAGACACACAATCAGGCAAAATGAATCGCGGCAAGCTCATCACGTTCGAGGGCATTGACGGTTGTGGGAAAACTACGCAACTGCGCCTGCTGGAACGTATTCTTATTACTCGAAACACTCCTTTTGTCTCCACTCGCGAGCCAGGCGGCACAGAACTCGGTAAATTAATTCGCGCGGCGCTGCTGAATGTGGCACGTCACAAAGTTGACCCGTTGGCCGAATTGTTGTTGTATGCGGCTGACCGGGCGCAACACGTGCAGGAATTTGTCGTACCGAATTTGGCAGTAGGAAAACTGGTTTTCAGTGATCGCTTTTACGATGCGACGATAGCATATCAAGGTTATGGACGCGGTTTCGATTTGGCACTCATTCAACAATTGAATCAATTGGCAACGACGGGATTGAAACCTGACCTTACGCTGCTTTTTGACATCGATGTCGCCACCGGCTTAGGACGCATCGCCCGGCGTGGTGGAGAGTCCATCCATCCCACGGACGAAGCACAGGCAGACCGATTAGACCTGGAACCACAGGAGTTTCACGAACGAGTGCGGCAAGGCTACTTGGAACTTGCGCGGCAGGAGCCAGACCGATTTCGGATTATTCCGGCCTCCGGCTCGATTGAAACGGTGCGCCCGCTGGTGATGGAAGCGTTGCAAGACATTATTTGAGCTAGGTATGTCCTTTTCCAGTCTCATTGGCAACGAACGTAATAAAAAAATTTTGCAGCGGATACTGCAACGCGGCAATTTAGGATTGACGCTGATTTTTGCCGGGCCGGAAGGAATAGGAAAACGACAGTTTGCCCTGACACTTGCCAAAGCTACCAACTGCCAACACCCGCCTCAGAATAATTTTGATAGCTGCGATCACTGTCCTGTCTGCCAACGAATTCAGGAAGGAACTTACAGCGATGTGGTTACAGTTCAGCCAGATGGCACATATATAAAAATCGGCCAGACCCGCGAACTAATCAATGACATCCAGGTCAGGCCACGCGAAGGCCGCCAAAGATTCTTTTTCATTGACGAAGCTGACCGCTTGCGGGAAGAAGCAGCTAATTCCCTGCTGAAAACGCTCGAAGAACCACCTTCCACCTCCACAATCATTTTGCTGACGGCGCGCCCGGATGCCCTGATTTCAACCATCCGTTCGCGCGCCCAAAAGTTAAACTTTGTTCCATTGTCTCGCCCCGAAATGGAAAAATATTTGGCGAATCATTTCCAACTTGCTGCGCCTGATGCAAAATTGATGGCGCGGCTCACAGGCGGAAGAATTGGACAAGCAACCGCTATTGACCTGACAGAATATCGCCGTGAGCGGCGCGAATTACTGGAATTGCTTGACTTATTAGCAGCCGGAAATAGTAAACACCGCTTGCTGAAAGCGGCTGAGCATTATGGAAAACAGGAGCGCGATGCTTATGAGCGGATATTGGTTTTATTGATCAATCTATTACGCGATGTCTTCCTTATTTCCGCCAGTGGGAATACAGAAACTATTATCAATACAGATGTTACAGATCAGCTGCAATTACTGGCAGAAAAAATCCATCTTGGACGACTTACAGAATGGATTAAGAAGTTCGACGAATTGCGCTTCAACCTGCGCATTAACATCAATCGTCAAGTAGCTACCGAAGCAGCGTTTATCAACCTTGCCGAATAAATTGTACTAAAGTCTAGTTCTCCCTTAATGTAAGCGGTCAACAGCTAGAAACAGAGCTTTTTAGCAGAGTAACGTTTTGCCCTTTTCTTGCAATCGTTACCCCCTTGTGCTAGCCTTCTGAAATTCAAAGATCACCGCGTTTTTATCTCGTTAAATACTAGAAACGCAACTATTTAGCACGAATTAACACGATCACTGGCAGCAGGTCTTGAGTTGCTCTTTTTGCTGTGACATTCTCAGGAGTCGTTATGCAGTCCTCAAGCGTTTGGGAAGCAGTTCTCTTATCCATCGAAAAAAAAGTAAACCACGAAAGTTTTACCACTTGGTTTAAACCCATTTCGTTTCTTAACCAAGAGAATGGAAGTATTTACCTGACCGTCCCAGATCGCGTGTTTGAAGATTGGATTTTAAATAATTACCGCGAAGTATTAGACGAGTCGCTGGAAGAAAATGATCTGGCTGGAGCCAATTTGGTCTTTACGTTCGACGCGCCTGTTACAACAAAAGTATCGGAAGAATTTTCCATTCCCAAACAAATTCCCACTGAAGGGTTCGGCGAAAAGAGAACCGTCCCGGAAAAACCTGCACTCACAAGTTTTGTAGATTTGGAGCCCTTAGAATTACCGCTCAATCCCAAATACACCTTTGACACATTTGTGGTTGGCTCCTGTAATCAATTTGCGCACGCTGCCGCCTTGGCGGTTGCCGAAACACCATCCAAAACTTATAACCCGCTTTTTGTATACGGCGGAGTGGGGTTAGGAAAAACGCATTTAATGTGTGCGATTGGCCAGCGCATCAAAAACAACAATCGTCATTTGCGTCTTTCCTACATCTCCGCAGAAAAGTTCATGAACGAACTTATTAACGCCATCCGGTACGACAAAACCATGACCTTTCGGGAGAAGTACCGTTCCATTGATATTCTGTTGATTGACGATATTCAGTTCATCGCGGGGAAAGAACGAACGCAGGAAGAATTTTTCCACACGTTCAACGCACTGTACGACAATCAAAAACAGATCGTTATCTCGTCCGACTGCCCGCCGCGCGAAATTCCAACGCTCGAAGAGAGATTACATTCTCGCTTTGAGTGGGGTTTAATTGCCGATATCCAACCCCCTGACCTGGAAACCAAAGTAGCGATTTTGAGGAAAAAGGCAGAAACCGAACAGCTTGATCTTCCTGACAACGTGGCACTCTTTATCGCCAGCAAAATCAAATCCAACATCCGAGAATTGGAAGGGTCGCTAGTTCGACTCACAGCCTTATCATCTTTGCGCGGTGAACCCATCAGTGTCGCCCTCGCGCAGGAAGCACTCAAGAATATTGTAGATGAAGAAGAACGCGCCGTGACAATTGAAACGATTCAAAAAGTCGTGGCGGAGTACTACAACATGCGAGTAGCTGATCTGAAGTCGAAATCGAATGCTAGAAACATCGCAGTTCCACGTCAGGTTGCGATGTACCTATGTAAGTCATTGACAAAAGCCAGTTTACCGGAAATTGGTCGTGAGTTTGGTGGAAAACATCACACAACGGTTTTACATAGTATCAATAAAATCAATGAGTTATATGATCAGAAGGGGAGTTTCCACAGGCTTATTAACAGCCTAATTGCTAGCTGTAAATAGACTTAGCTAGTTTTTCCACTTCCCTGCCTGTGGATAGCCTGTGGAAACTGTGGAAAACTCACTTCCGCCGAAAAGTTTTCCACAGAATTCCGAGTTTCACACAGGTTTTCCACAGCCTTTTCCACAACAGAAAACAGTGGTAATATTTTTTGAAATCAATAGTTTAGGAACAATTTTCCACATTTCCACAGCCCCTATTACTACTACTAAATAAATATATAAAGTTTAGAAATTTAGTAATAGAAATAAAAAGGCTTATCAAGGTCGAAGGAGAAACAGATATGCATTTAATGGTCAGTAAAGCGAATCTCCTAAAAGAACTCAATTTCATTCAGGGAGTTGTTGAAAAAAAGAATACCATTCCGATTCTTTCCAGCTTATTGCTTGAAGCCGCTGAAGGAAGTCTTAACATCAAAGGTACGGATTTGGATGTTTCCATTAGCACTGCCTGTGAAGCGGAAGTTTCCAGTACAGGGGCGGTCTGCATTCAGGCAAAAAAACTCTTTGAAATTATTCGCGCCTTGCCAGAGGCAGCAATCGAAGTCAAAGCGGGAGAGGGCGAGCAGGTGAGTATCATCTGCGAACGATCACGCTTTAAAATGCTGGGACAACCGAAAGCTAATTTCCCGGAGATTCCAGCGTTCAAGGAAGTGTTAGGAAATCTTCCCGCTAATCTCTTTCGCACGTTTATCACCCGCACCATTTTTGCTGCGACCAATGAGGAATCTCGCTACGCATTAAATGGAGCCCGGTTTGAACTCTCAGGCGAGGGGTTAAGGATGGTTGCTACCGATGGACACCGCCTTTCGTTCATTGAGAAGAAAGGAGAATTTGTGGGCGACCTGAAGGTGGAAGCGATCATTCCTAAAAAGACGCTGACGGAATTAGCGAAGCTGAGTTCAGAAACTGAGGAAACGGTCGAGTTCGGTAAAGACGAAAATCATCTTTTCTTTAAACTCGGAAAGCGGTTGTTGGTTTCGAGAACGCTCAGCGGACAGTTTCCAAATTACGAGATGGTTTTGCCAAAAGAGAATAAAAACTTTTTCGTCATTGAAAGCCAACGGCTGGCTGCTGCAACTCGTCGCGTTGCCCTAATGGCGGATGAGCGCTCGCACGCGATTAAGTTTGAAATTGGGGAAGGCCAGTTGAATATCACAGCCCAAGCCTCGGATGTTGGCGAAGCGGGGGAAACCTTGCCCATAGATTATCAAATGGAACCCATCACTTCTGGTTTCAATGCCCAATACGTGAATGACTTTTTTGGCGTGGTGAGCGATGGCGAGGTGCGGTTCTCGTTTAAAGATGGAAATTCGCAAGTGCAACTTGAATCGCTGGCGGATACGGAATACGACTTTCGCTATGTGATTATGCCAATGCGTATCTAAGTGAATTTCCTTAATCAAGTTTAATGGTTTAAGGAAAAGAAGATCGGGAACATTTATGGAGGCGCTACGTTAATAATGGCACGGGTGAACCTCCTGATAGTTGGCGACCATAGTAGTTCTGGGGTGGGTTTAGAAGCTATGGTCGCCCATTTTTTTATTCTTTTTTGCCTAACAACTTCCGCGCGTTTCTCGGTTCGGTTAGCAGATAATCTTCCAGATTAAGCCGCGTCATTCCTCCAGCATCGCTGAAAAGATCATCTTGCCCCCATTTACGGCGTTGAGCACGTCGCCAATAGAAGTATCCGCCACCGGCAAAAATTCCTGTAAAGATCGTACCCAAAACCAGAATCCCAATCCAATAAAATGCCGCCACAATAAACTGACCAGTCTGCACGGCTTCCTGAAGAGAAACAGGATCAGGTGGTCGGAATTGAAGTGGAATTGCCGACAGCCCTTTTCCCTCCCAATGAACTCTTGCCATATACTTAATTTGCCCTAACAGTTCCTCCGCAGCTTTTGTATCTACCACATTCACTGCTTCGACCGCGTAATTTCCAACCCGCCGCACGAGTCTTTTCTTTCGTTCTTCAGGGCTTAAGGCATTGAAATGTTGCTGAATTTTGGCGAGACCATCGGTGGCAAATTGCGGAGATTGAAACTCGACCAAAATGATACTCATTTTGCCGCCGCCGTGATTGTATTCTGCCGTAGCTGCGTGGGTTCCGCCCGTGAAATCAATAGCTTCTTTCAAATTAATCAAGGCCGGAAGTTGGGCGAGGGCTTCGGGGCCAATCAAATACTTCTCACTATCCGCAATTTTGTTTTGCTCTGGCAAATAGGTGGGAAGCAATGGTGTATCCGCCTTTGCGGGCGGAAAACGGTTTTGTAACTCTGTGCTAATCGCGTCAACCGTTGCTCCATCAGAAGCAGAAATCCGAACCACGTAGCGACCAGCGAAAAACTCCTTCTGCCCGGTAGGCAGCGATTGACGATGAAACGTCCAAAGTCCGTAGGCACCAGAAGGGTATTTCATCTCAAAAACATCCAGTGTCAGTTTGTCCTGACCGTTCGTGTATTGCCGTGTCGCCGCCGCTTGCAATCCATATTCAAGCAGCAATTTTGTGGCCGCAGTAGCCGGAAACGATTCAACGGATTTTTTCTGTAGGGCCGCGATTGCCTTCCACCCGTTCCCGATTTTATCTGGCAGCGTATTGCTAAAAGACACTTGGTCTGACGCGGCAGCATCAGCACCAGGAACCGGCAGCGCAAAAACGAAAGATAAGAAAACAATACAGCAAAGGATAAATAAATTTTGGTATTTCAAAGCAGTCCTCCCGCAAATGGAAACAGTATATCAGGTAGAGATGAATCAAATGGACGCCGAGCGGAGAAATTTTGTTCCAGCGCCGCTCTAACGATGAAGCTGCTGTAATTGCTGAAGAATGAGTTCCGCGTGTTTTCGTGGGTTGGGAATCTGCCGCATCTGTATCTTTCCCATTTGCGCCGCGCTATCAATAATGACATCGCCAACTTTAATCAGTCGCTCAAACATTGTGGCGCTAACCGTAACGTCCTGCGCGTTTCTGAGCGGAATGTTGCGCACCGTTCTGGCGAAGATGCCAGAATCAATTTCGATCTTACTGGGCGTCAACGTGTAAAACGTTCGATTCCGTCGAACGTGACGCAGGAGCGGATTGATGAAAGAGAGCAGGGCTACAACCAGAGAAATGCTCAGCGGTAAACGGAAATAACCAAAGACCGCCATTGCCAACAGCGAGAAAATCGCGGCGCTCGCGTAAGCTTTCCCTACCGCAAAAAATGACGGACGAATCCGAAAGATTACGGTTTCATCATCGTCAGGCTGGTTGGGAAGTTGGTAGGAATGGGAGAGCGGTTGATTCGCAGAAAGTGGAATGTGAATCGCGGCAGCAGGATTGCGCGTTTCTCCCACTCGTTCCGATGCTGTGCCTGCCCCACAGGCATTACAGAATTTACTTTCCAGCGGCAAGGCTTTTCCACAACGATGACACCACATAAAATTCCGTTTTACTTTTGATTGGGTTGGACAAAGAGCGCAGAAAGCGCATGACCGCGTGCTGGTTTGAGTTCCAATCCGAGCAGCCGAGCGATAGTGGGAGCGATGTCAACCAGATGGGCGTATTCCATCAAGACTTGAGGTTTGATGCCTTTTCCGCTTAAAAGCAGACTGCCCCGCATTTCCGAACGGGAAGGGATATAGCCTGAAATCGCTTGCGCTGCATCCTTGCTCAATTTTTCCGTGGTTCTCTTCCCTGCGGCCTGTTCAGAAATGGCGAAACCGGGCGCGGCCTCGATAAAAAATGCCGCGTGGGGATCAGCTCCCAGCTTGACGGCATCTTGGCGCGAAATGAGTCGCCAAATTGGACTGGCTTCTGATTTATGAACTTCTTCAAAAAGCGATTCCACTTCTTTTACCGCCGCTTCGTTTTTGGCATCTTTCAAATAAACTGCCGCCGCTCCACCAAAGGAGCGTGCGATTGCCTTCCACTCCGCAACATTTCCTTTTCCATCCAACGTCAGCCAGCCCTTTTTGGCTAAAATCACATTGGGGCGAAATTCCTGCTGCACTTTTGCATAGCCGTGACTGGAGACGACTAGCAAGGTTGTTTCGTTCTTGATTCCGGCACGCTCAATGGTTTCCACAATTTTCTTGAGCGACGTGTCAATTTCTTCCAATGCACGATTCGCCTCTGCCGAATCTAAACCGAACCGCTGAATTGCCATTGCCAATTCCTGAAACCGGAAACACGCGAGCTGTGGGCGATTGTTTTCCAGCCAGACGAGGGTCTGACTGAAGTCTTGAGAATTGAAATCTGTGGTAGCTTCTTTCACCAAAGGAAAATTGGTAACGGCGGTTTTTAATCCTGACTGTTTGGCGAGTTGTAAGATCGTAGCTGTTTTGAGGTCGGTTGTGGTTTGCTCGCCCAACGTCTTGCGCCACTTCTCGTCCAAATTCGCGTCTGCAAAAATGCCGTGATCCGCTGGGAACATCCCCGTCAAAATCGTGGCGTGTGCTGGCAGTGATTGTGATGGATAAACACTTTCCAAATTCAAAACAGATGCTCCCTGCGTCTGCAAAGATTTTAACGTCGGGAGGTTGAGTTTGGGATTTTGCCAATCTTCGTTTCTCAACCCATCCACAAAAATCAGCACGAGGTGGGAAGTTAAGGGCAACGGTTTTTCCGGGGTCTTTTTTTCAGGCTTACGTTGTTGCGCCGTCAGCGTTGGCCGTGCAGGATGCCAGCCCAAAAGGAGCAGCGGTACAGTTAAGATGAACTGAAAAAGGAAGCGTTTCATTCTGTTACGCGCTGCGAATCGCGGCAATCATTTCGCGTACAGCTTGATCCAATCCTGTCAACGCAGCGCGAGCAATGATGTTATGACCGATATTGAATTCTTCGATTTCTGGAATGCGAGCAATCGGCGTGATGTTGCGATAGGTTAAGCCGTGACCGGCGGCCACATTCAATCCTGCTTGCACGGCGACCTTTGAGGCTTTTTTTATGCGTTCGATTTCCGCGGCGATTTCTTTCAGGTTTCTAACTGTCGCACTGCCGGGCGCTTCGCATAGGTGCGCATAGCTGGCTGTGCAAAGTTCAATTTGGAAAACTTGTAGCTTGGCCGCCGCCCGGATTTGTTTGATGTCCGGGTCAATAAACAAGCTGACGAAAATCCCCTTCGCTCGCAGCGTATCAACAGCTTTCTTGATTTCCTTTACATTGGCAATGACATCCAACCCGCCCTCGGTTGTTACTTCCTGCGGACGTTCGGGGACGAGTGTAACCACATCAGGTTTTATTCCTATGGCGATTTCCACCATCTCATCTGTCGCCGCCATCTCTACGTTCAAATGTGTGACCACAACCTGTTTTAATGCAATCAGGTCATAGTCCTGAATATGCCGCCGGTCACTGCGTAGGTGCGTCGTGATGCCATCCGCTCCCGCCATCTCACAAATAACTGCTGCCGAAACGGGATTCGGTTCATTGGTACGCCGCGCCTGGCGGATGGTGGCAATGTGGTCAATATTTACGTTCAGTCTTTTCATTCGTTATAAACTCACCTCTTCTGTAAGTTTGCGCGCCTCATACTTCCCCAGAAAGTCATTCCAACGAATCTTCAAGACATCGGCCAAGACGCTGAGAGAAGCAGATAGCATGGTGACTTTTGAGCCTTCTACGTGACGCCAGACCACCGGCATTTCTTTCCACCGCCATCCCTGTTTATTGGCAATAAAAAGAATTTCCGGGTCAAAACCGAAGCCTTCCACTTGTTGTAAAGGAAAGACCGTTTGTGATGCCTGACGGCGAAAGGCTTTAAATCCACATTGTGTGTCTTTAATCTTCATTCCTGTCAGGAGTTGAATAATCAGATTGCCGCCCCGGCCACGCAGTTGTCGTAAAAAAGACTGTTCGACCTGAATGACAGCCTCCTGTAAGGCGCGTGAACCAAAGACTACATCGTACTGATTATCCAGAATGGGCTGCATTACTTTGGGGATTTGATCAAGTGGTGTGGCCAAATCCGCGTCAAAGAAAAGATTCACTTCGCCGCTAGCGTGCTGCATGCCGTTTTTGACGGCATAGCCTTTGCCGCGATTTCCTGGGTTTTTCAGTACCCGCAATTTAACTTTTTCAGTTGTGTGTGTGGCAAAGCCCTCGGCAATCTCGACGGTTCGGTCTTGCGAGCCGTCATCCACTACGATGATTTCGCTGGCGTAACCCTGAGCCGCAAGATAATAAAATGTTTCAGCCAGGGTTTTTCCTAACCGCTGCTCTTCGTTATAAGCCGGGATGATGATGGACAACAGAGGCATATTTTGATCCTTGCTCATAAATCGCACCAAGACTATAGCCTATTTTGCACAGCCTGTGGAAATGTCTGAGGAAAAAGAGTAATTGTAGCGGAGGTAAAGAAAAGTATCGAGAAGAGGAACAAAGCCACACTAGATACGTTTAATTCCCGCCAATTTTTACTAAAAGTTAAAAATAGCTATTGACTCCGACTAAAAAAGCGGTAAACTCCGTTCGTTAACGAAACTTCCTCACAACCGGCAACTTCAAAATACCTCGAAGCTTCGTTAATCT
Organism: Blastocatellia bacterium; assembly: GCA_046331525.1. Taxonomy (GTDB): domain Bacteria; phylum Acidobacteriota; class Blastocatellia; order RBC074; family RBC074; genus JAFDVL01. Next base: position 61,748 of record JAXLQQ010000007.1, on the reverse strand, counting down.
TACCGGCAAAATTTATCACGGACTTTTACAGTCATAGACCTAGCTGTCTAGCTTTTACTCTCTCTCACTGGAATCTCAATCGCTGGTCATTAGCTTTCAATGACCTATTTGCCTGTTACATCAAGGCAATAGGGGCATAGAAGCGTTTCATCTGTATTCTTTTCAAGAGTTGATAAAGAATTCGGGTTGGAATATCTATGGTTTTGGAACAGCTACCTGACCTAGTCAACTCAAAGATAATATTCGAAATTCAAGGAGAAACTCGAATGCGAACCTCACATAAACTCACACGTTTAGTTTTAGCGTTGATGTCGTTTACGGCATTAGCTACCTCCCTTTTCGCACAAGCTCAATTTAATACTTCCAATGCTGGTGGTGCAGCAACAAATGTTGTCACAGCTAGTACGACTCCAGTAACTCCGCCAGGTGGAACAACTTTTGGTGGTCAAAACTTTCCCTCCACGCAACCTCCGGGCTTCCGTGGTAACTGGAACAATGAAAACGGCCTTACTACGACCGGCGGTTTACCCGGTGGAGCTATTGTTGATCCCCCCGGACAAATCCAGGTGAGCGATCAAAAGCCGGGTTCGATGTTGGTTTATTCCTACTACACGTCGAACATCCAAACGGGTGCTGATACTTGGGTAACGCTTACGAACACCTCGGCTCAATACGGAGTTCTTGTCCACGTCTTCTTTATGGACGGTGCCAGCTGTACGCAAGCAGACCAATTTATTTGTTTGACGCCCAACGCCAGTATGCAACTGAAGGCCTCAGAATTTGACCCGGCCACAACCAGAGGTTGGGTTTTGGCAGTTGCCGTTGATTCCAATGGTAAACCGGCACAACGCAACTTCCTGATTGGAAATGCTTTTGTGACAAACGGTGCCTATGTTGGTAACTATGGGGCAGAATCATTTACTGCCTACAGCAATGCAAAGACAATTGGTGACCCAAAAACACCGGTCATTTTCACTGGTGTGCCAGCTACAGCAGTTTTGAATGATCCAGCTTGTCGTTATGATTCCCAGGGCTACCTCTCCCCGAATGGTTACAATGGTAACGGATATGTTCCTGGTCTTTATGATTACCTGGGTGGTGGTGCCACAGCTGGATTAAACTTAACTGGGCCGCCGACTTTCTGCTACTCGAAAGACACTTTGCTTGGCACGAATCCTCTGGCTGCTGGTGCAAACACTGATATTCGTACCTTCCAATTAAATGGTGGTGGATATGATTTTGCACCGAATAGATTTTCGGTCGAAATTCAAAGTCCGGTTGACGTTGCAGGTCAGCAGATTGTCACAGTTGGTTTAAGCGGTGACCTGAACCTGGCCAAAACCGGTGGTGGCGCACAATCCGGAACGGGCGTAATTATCAATGGTAACGAAACCCCCTTTGGTAGCTTCGTCAACTTTATTACGGGTACCTGCCAATCAGTCGGAACGATTGATAACCTGAATCCGCGTGTGCCGCGTGGAATGAACACCCTCATTCCAACTGGTCAGGTGGGTACAATGACCTTCAGTATCACGGCTGGTGTTGGTATCATTATGACGCCTAGAACGGCTACAAAAGCTACGAGTGGTATTCGCACGTTGCACAAAACTGGTCTGCGGATGAATCAGGTGACTGATACAAGCACGCCGATCAAATATGAAGTGCGTACGAATACGACCACTGTAGCACAGAGCAATACCTCAATCCTTCGCTATGGTACTCAGTTGATCATTCCGGTTTACCTTCCACCGAGCTGCAAGCCCACGCTTGACTAATGCTATTGTGATACGGGGGGGAACCTTGCAGAGATGCGAGTTCCCTCCTGCTAACAAAGTGGAAAAAACAAGGACTAAATTCGAAATTTTAAGGAGAAACTCGAATGCGAACCTCACATAAACTCACACGTTTAGTTTTAGCGTTAATGACGCTTGTCGTCTTATCTACAATTGCACTTGCGCAAGCTAATGTAGATCTTCCCAATGTTGCGGTTAGTGACCAGAAGGCAGGATCAGTATTGGTATGGCCTTACTATACTTCGACGACAGTAGGCCAGACAAAAGCGGATACCCGCCTTTCGATGACTAATGTTTCCAACACTGCATCAGTCAAAGTTCACGTTTTCCTGATTGATAGTGCAACTTGTTCGCAAGCTGACTTGTTTGTCTGTTTGACGCCAAATGCATCGGCATCTTTGAAAACATCGGAATATGATCCCGATAAACAAGGTTATGCAATTGCAGTGGCTGTGAATGATAGTGGATTTCCCTATCAGGCGAATGTTTTGATCGGAAATGCTTTTGTAACAGACCCGACCAGCATTTCGGGTAACGTCTATGAAGGTAATTACGGTGCGGAAGCGTTTCGTCGGACAGCAACAGCTGTAAATACCAATGGACAAATTAAGTGGGGCGTCGATTATGATGAAGTGCCCTATCAATTTGCCGTTGAAGTGCAACACCCGACCGATGTTGTCGGACAACGCATTGTGGTGGCTGGCTTGCAAGGTAATATCAGCACAGGCACATCAACGGGTTGTGCGCAGCTTGGCACGGGTCAGGCTTACAATCAGGATGAAAAGTTTGCCAGCTTCCAAAATTTCTTGACGGGAAGCTGCCTTTGCAGACAGGTCATTAACGCCTCCGCTCCCCGTGTACCGGGTGGTAATTTGGCCGCTTTGATCGGTGTTGCGGGTCAGGGACGATCTGGAACGTTGAAATTCAATGTTACATCAGGTGTTGGGTTGATTATGACCCCACGCATTGCTGCTGGTCAAACCAATGCATGGAGCGGTATTCGCACTCTGCATAAGACTGCGACATCCACCACTTCATCTGATGGTTCTACCACCAATGGTCGGACATATTTGACCATTCCGGTATTCATCCCGGTTTGCTAAATTCAGTCAAACTTTGTGAGAGAGTAAGATCAGTGGAGGGCGAGGAGAAATCCTTGCCCTCCACTGTTTTTGTGTTTGTGCACTGACGCGGAAAACTCATACAATACCCCCGTAGATGCAGCTACCAGAATCCCTGCAATTCGCCATCAAAGAACAGGCAGCCACGGTAGAACTAAAAAAGCTCCGTCAAGCCGCAGAAGATTTGTCCACCCGTTACCGGCTCACTCAAAACACGCCGCAGCAATTTATCATGACCGCACCTCACAGCATCGCTTATATCACCACGCGACTGCCAGCGACATTTGCTGCTGTGACTGCTGTTTTGCGTGAGGTAAAAGCACGGGTGCCGAATTATCCAATCAGAAGCCTACTTGATCTGGGTGCTGGCCCAGGGACGGCAGCTTGGGCCGCACAGCAAATATTTCCTGACTTGCAACGGGTCACAATGGTCGAACGCGACCAGAAGCTGATGCAAATCGGCCAACAGATGGCCAGCCACTCTAGGGAAGTGGCATTGCGGACAGCAGAATGGAGAGGCGAAGATTTGCAGACTTGCGGTGCATTTCCGCCTCACGACCTCGTGATCGCCTCGTATTCGTTGGGCGAGTTATTGCCGGAATGGCGCGATGATCTGTTACGGAAAGCGTGGGAGGCGGCGTCAAAAGCGATTGTCCTTGTGGAACCAGGAACGACGAAAAGTTTTGCGCTGCTCAGAGAAATCAGAGCATCGTTCCTGGAACAAGGAGGGCAACTCATTGCGCCCTGCCCGCACCACGCTGAATGTCCATTATCAAAATCAGACTGGTGTCATTTTGCCGCACGTGTGGAACGCACCGCTTTGCATCGCAAACTAAAGGAAGGGCTGCTTAGCTTTGAGGACGAAAAATATTCCTATTTGGCAATTGCAAAAGGATCCGTGACCAGGGCAACCGCCCGCGTGCTGAGACGCCCAAACATTAAGACGGGATTTGTTGCGATAAAAATTTGTACACCGCAGGGAGAAACGGATTTAACGGTAACGCGAAGTCAAAAGGAGCAGTTCAAACGCGCCCGCAAGATCAATTGGGGCGATGCCTGGGAGTAACCCGCAAGTCTATTGCCCCATCCATCCTTTGGCTCCCTTTCGGATTGTCAATTTGGCAGGCAATATCGCTCGTGCCCCACAAAAATAGCTCAGGAAGCCGTCAAACGTAATGTTGTAACCAGCCTCATATTTTTGAATGACAACCTTTGCCGTTTGCTGAGTTTGATTGAAATATTCTTTCGTGAAAAAAATACTGGTTCCCTGCACGTCATCTTTCCAGACCAGTGTCTGTTCGCTGCGATCTACGATCATTGTGCAGGTATGCGCATTGCCACCGACATTTTCATACGAAAAACCGAGAACTATTCCATCAACAACTAAAAGTTGGGCCATTCCACGATCACGCCGGACGGGGGCGTTGACGACTTCAAACTTGTGCGAGGGCGACGGACTTCCCTTCCCTTCCACAACCAGCCAGAGTGGCAACTTAGGGCTGGTGCTGGCATCGTCTTTGCTCCAAAACCCCAGCAATTCCTGGTCGCGGGTGTAGACCCCGATAAGATGGCCAGTAATGGAATCTTTGGCTCCATATTCATCCAGTTCAAGGTATCCAGCGTCTGTCACTACGCCACGAAGCGTGATGTTCTTTTTCCTGTTTTCGTAGAAATAACTACCCGTTAAATCCCTCCCCTTCCGCATCAGGCTCATCCGAATTTTCAACGAGGAATTTATCGTCCCGACAAGGTTAAGCTGCGTCGGTAGCGTGAGCGGCGTGAAGGATTCAGCCGAAACGGTCGTAGCTAAGGTGAGGAGGAGGGCGAAGAAAACGGCAAGTTGGCGCATAGCAATGCTAAGACAAAAAGGGAATCATTTTGATGCAGACAGGCTGCGAGATTTCGCGGATTTGGTTAGTCGGCAGCAGTTTTCCAGTTTGACCATCAATCCGAAAGGTAACGATGTTATCGGTGTTTTGATTGGCAACGAGCAGGAATTGGCCCGTCGGATCAATCGCAAAATTGCGTGGCCACTTCCCCTGGGTGGACTGGTGCTGCACCAGCGTCAGTTTGCCCGCGGCATCTATGGCGAATACAACAATACTGTCGTGGCCACGATTTGAGCCGTAGAGAAATTTACCTGACGGGTGAATATGTAAATCGGCACAGTAACTTTGGCCCGAAAAATCGGAGGGCAGGGTGGAGATAGTTTGAATTTCTCGCAACGCTCCGTGCTGTTGGTCAAAGGCGAAGGCTATTACCGTCTCGTCCAATTCGTTGATGACGTAGGCAAATTTATGGTTCGGGTGAAGTTTGAAATGGCGCGGCCCGGCACCGGGTTTGACCGGAGCGAAAGCGGGCGTGTTGGGCATTAACTTGCCCCGTTTCGCGTCAAGTTTGTAAATCATCACCTTATCCATCCCCAAATCAGCACAGAAGGCGAACCGGTTGGCATCATCAATAATAATCGTGTGCGCGTGCGGTTCTTTTTGGCGATTCGGATTAATGCTCGAACCTTGATGCTGTGCCAGGTCAGTCAATGGATTCAGACTTCCATTGGTATTGGTCGTAAAGACCGAGACGCTGCCGCCGGAGTAATTCGCTGTCAACACACAATGACCAGTTTTGTCTACGATCACACTACACGGCCCCGGACTGTTCGTGGGTTGCTGATTGAGGAAGGTGAGTTCGCCGGTTTTTTGATGAATGGCAAAGGCGCTGACCGCACCGCTGGCCTTGCCCTGAAATTGCCCGATTTCATTGGCGGCATAGAGAAATTTATGTTTGCGGTCGAGCGCTAAAAATGCTGGATTATCGGAAGCAATCGAACTGAACGGCTTCAGCTCGCCCGTGCTGAGATCGAATTTGCAGACATGGATCCCCTTACTGCCTTTGTTCGTGTACGTCCCGACGTAAGCAAGAAGTTCACCAGATTTCGCCGTGAGTGCAGTCGGTAAAGTGAGCGCCAAAGTGGCCATTCCCGAAGATTGAATAAAATGCCGCCGGTTCGTTTGAGTTGACATAGTTGATTTAGGTTCAGGTTTCGTAGGTATAAGCCGCATTCAGCAGGCGCGCTTCATCAAAATGGTTGCCGATCAATTGCAGGCCGATGGGCAGGCCATCACTGGACAGGCCACAAGGGACGCTGATCGCAGGTACGCCCACCAGATTAATCGTGACTGTGTAAATATCATCCAGATACATCGCCAGCGGATCATTTACTTTGGCCCCAAGTTTGAAGGCTGGGGTCGGTGCCGTTGGCGTGGCAATAACATCACATTGGCGAAAGGCTTCAGCAAAATCGTTGCACAACATCTGCCGCACGCGCTGTGCCTTTTCGTAATAGGCGTCATAGTACCCTGAGGAGAGAGCGAAGGTGCCGAGCATAATGCGCCGTTTGACTTCCGCCCCGAATCCCTGATCCCGCGAAAGTTTGTACATTTCCGCCAACGTCCGCGCCTCACCAGAACGAAAGCCATACCGCACGCCATCGAATCGTGCAAGATTGGACGAGGCTTCTGCCGTCGCGATCAGATAATAGACCGCGACTACGTATTTGGAGTGCGGCAGGCTAATTTCCACCACTTCGGCCCCACGGGCAGCCAACTTTTGAATGGCTGCTTCCACGTGCGATTTCACTTCCCTGTCCAATCCTTCACCAAAACATTCCGGGGGAACGCCGATGCGTAAGCCTTTGATGTCGCCTGTTAACGCTTGCATAAAATCAGGCACGGGTTCATTAGTGGATGTTGCATCGTGCCGATCACGTCCGGCAATGACGCTCAGCGTTCGGGCTACATCATTTACATTTTTGCCAAACGGGCCGATCTGATCTAACGACGAGGCAAAAGCAACCAGCCCATACCGCGATACGCGGCCATACGTGGGTTTCAATCCCACTACGCCGCAGAATGACGCGGGTTGCCGAATCGAACCACCTGTATCGGAACCGAGCGAAACCGCGCACAAATCCGCCGCGACAGCAACCGCCGAGCCGCCGGAACTGCCGCCGGGAACATAGGCTTCATTGACCGGATTGCGCACAAGGCCAAAGGCCGAATTCTCGTTGGATGACCCCATCGCAAATTCGTCGAGATTGGTTTTCCCGACCAGAATCGCGCCTGCCGCTTCCAGACGAGCCAGCGCAGTCGCCGTATAAGGAGGAATAAAATTACCCAGAATCCGCGAGCCGCAAGTTGTACGCAGCCCGGCAGAACACATATTGTCTTTGACCGCGACGGGAATACCGGCGAGAGGTTGGGTCTGGATCGCGTCTTTGATGCCCGCATCAGCCGCCGCTGCTTGCTGCAGCGCCGCCTCTTTGTTAATCGTCAGAAAGGCATTTAGCCGTTCATTGCGTTGTTCGATGCGCGCCAGAACGGTTTGGATAATTTCGCTTGGCTTGGCAGCACCAGTGGCATACAGACTGTGCAATTCTTCAATAGTGAGATTCGTCGTCAAAGCCGTACTCCGATAATCTAATGGCAAGCGTGAAGCTTAGGGTTAACGAAAAGAAAGGGTTGCTGGACAAGGTAGAACCGCAAAGCCGTCATCATTGCTCAACCGCCGATGACTTTAGGCACGGCAAAATGTCCGGCGTCAGGGTCAGGCGCGTTGGCCAGCGCGATGTCCGTACCGAGACTGGCGGCAACGCAGTCATCACGCGCGGCAAAGGAAGTAGACGCCTCGCCCGTACTCTGATGTTGCCAGGGCGCGACATTAGTGATGTCTACTTCGCTGAGCTGGTCAATATACTCGACAATGGCAGCTAACTGGACGCTGAAGGATTCCGTTTCTTCAGGGGTTAGGGCCAGGTTCGAGAGCGCGGCAATTTTGCTGACTTCTTCTTTGGAGATGGGCATAGCGGTTATTTCGATTGCAGGGCAGCTTCCTGTCGCTCCAGGCATTTGGCAGCAGCGCGTAAAAAAGTTTGTCGCAAATCGTCGTTGTGAATGCGCTCTGCCGCACTGGATAACTGGTTGGTAAGCTCAGCCGTGTGATGGAATTCGTAGTCCCCTTCTGACTGAGGCCGCGAGGCTGCCACGTGCTCAGCGTCAATGCGAAATTCAATAAAAGTTACGAGCGGCGCGCCCAGCATCGAATTCAATTTGAATAGCCAGCCGGGGCTTTCGCGCTCCATTTGCGTTTTCCAAGTCAGGTCTTTGGTGGCAACTACCAGCGTTTTGCGATAGAGCCGAAAAGGCGCGCAGGTTTGTGCGAGTTGATAATTGGTGACGGCTTTCCAGGCGGCGAAAACAGCCTGCTCGCGTACTTCTTCGTTGTCGCCAGACAACCGAATCATCGCCGGGAGCATTTTCAACAGGCTGTTCATATCTCACATCACGTGCCGGTTGGTTAGCGCCTTGTGCATCGTTACCTCGTCGGCATATTCCAGATCGCTCCCAACGGGCAGCCCCATTCCGATACGAGTCACGCGCACGCCAAGCGGCTTCAGCAGACGGCTTAAATAATTGGCCGTTGCTTCGCCTTCGGTGTTTGGATTGGTTGCCAGGATGACCTCTTCGACTTCGGGCGCATTGTCTTGCGGGCGCAGGCGTTCGATGAGGCTGCGTATTTTTAATTCATCCGGCCCAATGCCGCGAATGGGAGAAAGCGCGCCGTGCAACACGTGATACAGGCCGTGATACTCGCGCGTCTTTTCAATCGCAACCAGATTGTACGGTTCCTCGACAACACAGATAATCGTATGATCGCGCGTCGGATTGTCGCAGTAACGACAAGGGTCAGTATCAGTCAGATTGTTGCAGATGGAGCAGAACGTGATTTTCTCTTTAACTTCACGAATTGCCTCAATCAACCGCTCTGCCTCTTCCGGCGTCGCCTTAAGCAGATGAAACGCAAGCCGCTGCGCCGACTTGTAGCCAACGCCGGGCAGGCGTTTGAATTCGTCTATTAACTTGGTAACGGGTTCTGCGTAATCAAGCATAACGGAAGACGGGTTGCAGAAAAATGAACCACAACCCGCGCACAACAAATTACATTAAGCCAGGAATCTTCAGGCCGCCGAGCGCACCGCCTAATTTGGACTGCATGGATTCTTCCACTTTGCGATTCGCTTCGTTGACAGCGGCTACGATCAGGTCTTGCAGCATTTCCAAATCGTTAGCCGCTTCCGCTTCGATTTTGATGTAGGTCAATTCCTTGTTGCCTGTCATTTCGCATTTCACCATCCCGCCGCCGGCTGTAGCATCCACGCGCAGCGCATCCATTTCCTTCGCCATTTGCTCCTGCATTTTCTGCGCTTGCTTCATCATTTGCCGAATGTCGTTACCGCCTGGAAATTTCATGGTTATAACTCCTCTGTAAGATAGATTCGATTAAGTCTCGTGGGGCGAAACGCATCATAGCACACGAAAGTCGGCCCCGTCTGTAGCGTCGAGAAGCGAAAGCGGGCAGCCTAGTTAGGCTTAAACGGAAATCACTTCCAACTCTGGATCAACTTCATCCTTCAACATATGCTCAATTGCATAGAGCGTGCCGGATAACGAGCTGGGGCAGCTTCCACACGCGCCTTGATAGCTAATCGTGAGCCGCTTATCTTCCAGCGAAATGATTTCCAACCCGCCGCCGTCGCCTGCCAGTCCGGGACGCACTTTCGCATCCAGCAGATCGTTGATCCGATCCAGTAATTCGTTTTCCCCGCGCACATAATTTGTGGGGGCAGTAGGTGTCGTCACCGTCGTGACGGCGGGAGCTTCTCGAATCGGCACCGCCAGACGACGCAACAAATCATCCCATTCCGCCGTACCATCCTGATTCACCGTTATGAAACGATCCATATAAAACACCGACGTGACGTTACCCACAGAAAAGAGCGACAGTGCCAGATCATCATCCGCGGCCTGCGCAGCGCTAGTATAAGAACGCGACGTGCCATTGGTGATCGGTTCTTTTAAGATAAACTTTCGGGCATTCGGATTCGGAGTGTATTCAATGTCTTCAATTTTCGGCATAACTTTTCGAGGATTTGGGATTCAGCGAAATGGGGGAAGGCAACGAGCCTAATCCTATCTCCTAAATCCTACATCCTGGTTTGCGCTTGCACGGCGGTGATTGCGACTACGTCTACGATGTCGTCCGCCTTGCAACCGCGGGATAAATCATTGGCGGGCTTGTCCAAGCCCTGTAAAATCGGGCCAATTGCCATTCCACCAGACAATCGCTCGGTCAATTTGTAGGCGATATTGCCAGCATCAAGATTGGGAAAGATCAACACATTCGCTTTGCCTGCGACGGCGGAGCCGGGAGCTTTGGATGCGCCAACACCTGGCAACAACGCAGCATCGGCTTGCAATTCGCCATCTATTTCCAGTTCCGGCGCACGCATTTTCGCTGTCTTCGCGGCTTCAATAACCTTGTTGACCAGCGGATGCTGTGCGCTGCCTTTGGTCGAAAAAGAAAGCAGCGCCACGCGCGGTTCGATTTCAAGCAACGCGCGGCAACTGTGTGCCGAAGCAATCGCAATGTCTGCAAGCTGTGCCGCCGTCGGATCAGCCACAACCGCACAATCGGCATAGACAATCACTCCGTATGCGCCAAAGTCCTTATTCGGCACCACCATCACAAAAAACGACGAAACCAAATTGAACCCCGGCTTCACGCCAATCGTCAACAACGCTGAGCGAACCGTATTCGCAGTGGTGTTCGTGGCACCAGCAACCGAGCCATCTGCTTTGCCGGTTTTGACCATCAGGTTCCCGAAGTACAATGGGTCTTCGATTTGTTTGCGCGCTTCGTCAAAGGTGACGCCCTTGGCGCGGCGCAATTCGTAAAACTGTTGTGCGAACTTGTCAAAATCGGAATGCTTTGTCGGATTGATAATCGGCACGTTGGTAAGCGCCGCACCAAGCGTAGCGGCACGATCCCGAATTTTCTCTTCGTTGCCCAGCAACGTCACCCGCGCGAGCCGTTCGCTGGCAACCCTTGCGGCAGCCGTAATTGTGCGTTCGTCTTCCCCTTCGGGCAAGACAATGTGCTTGAGCCTGGTTGCGGCGCGCACCCTGATGCGATGCAAAATGTCCATAAATCCTTCAGGCCGTCTTACGCTTTTTTAGCAGCCAGCGCACCAAAAAGATAACGGCGAGCGCAACTAAAATAAGAGTGACCGCCGTGCTATACGTGGCCAAATAATTTCCCGCTTGTCGCCAATTACTGCCCAGCGATTTCCCCAGCCAGAGCAACAGTAAATTCCACACCGCCGCGCTGAGCGTACAGAGCAAAGTCGTCGGCACAAAATTCATCCGCGACATCCCGGCAAAAAACGAAATGATAGCGCGCGTCCCGGCCAGAAACCGATTGGCAATAATCACGCCATAACCATACTTGCGAAAGAGCGCCTCGACTTTGGTCAGCAAATCTACAGGAAGCCAACGACTAAAGCGCCCTTCGATCACTTCCTTCTCAAAAAATCGTCCGGCAGCGTAGGCTGTCATAAAGCCCGTGGTGCTGCCAATTGTAGCAACAATGAGCGAAGGAATAAGGCCCACCGTGCCAATCCCGATTAACGTGCCGGCAAATACCAACAGCACATCGCTCGGTGACGGAGGGAAGATGTTTTCTATATAGCAAATCAAAAAAATGGCTACCATTACGCCCAACGGAGAAAGTTGTTGCAGCCACAGAATCGTTTTCTCAACTACATCCATAAAGAACGACCAGCCAGTCAATTTTTCAAAGCTGTCAGTATATCAGCAATCAACACATTCAACCCCAGCGCCGCAAAATCTTCGTCGGCTTTGTCCCAAAATTCGGCAAGGTTTTGGGCACCACCTTTTTCATACTCGCGCACTTGAAAAAGCAAATCCAGCTTATCCGCCGCTTTGACAATCCGTGCTTCGAGCGAAGAGCGTTGTTCGTATTCGTGCCACAGGGCAAGATATGCGGCACTGCCTGCGCCAAGCGGAGCCAGGATTTCCTGTGTAGCCTGTTCATCAGCCTGTTTGAGTGTTGCGCCAGAAAAATATGGCTTGATCGTGCTGGGCAGGTCGCCCGTGCGTGCTTCTGACAAATCGTGCAGCAACGCCATCCGTAAAACTTTTTCGACATTGACTGGAAGACCTGCTGCGACGGCGCAATCCGCCAGCAGCATTGCCATCCAAGCCACGCCAAAGACGTGATCGGCAATAGATTCGCCACTGCGCACGCCGCGTAACAACCAACCCGTACGCGGCAGGGCTTTGAGACGAATTAACTCAGCAAAAAATGTAACAGTTCCCTTCCCTTCCATTCCGACAACGCTACTGGTTTTGTGCGAGTGCGTCAACTCGCCGGGTACGCACGCATCCTATGTACTGGTTCAGTTGGATGTTGATTTCATCCAAGCCAGGCACGCAGGATGCGTGCGTACCCAAGGAGAGAGGATTCTGGTATATTGCCGATTTATGCAGTATCCAACCTCGTTCCAAATCGCAAGCCGCGAACTTTCACCGCCTTTAATCCTCTCGCCGATGGCAGGCGTCACTGATTCGCCGTTTCGTCGCATTGCCAAGAAATGCGGCGGTCTCGGTTTGATTGTCACTGAATTTATTAGCGTCGAAGGACTGACGCGCGGCAATATGCGGACGCACGAGATGATGCGCTTCACGCCGGAAGAACGCCCGATTGCGATTCAGATTTTCGGTTATGATGAAGTGCGGATGCGCTGGGCGGCAGAGATTGCTGAAGAGGCGGGTGCCGATTTTGTGGACATCAATTGCGGCTGTCCGGCAAAAAAAGTAACAAACGGTGGCGGTGGCTCCAGTTTGCTGCGCGATCTGCCGCAACTCAGAAAAATTCTCACCGAGGTCAAACGCGCGATTTCGATTCCGATGACAGTGAAGATTCGCGCGGGTTGGGATGACAAATCCATCAACTGTGTCGAGGTCGCCAAAATGATTGAAGATTGCGGCGGTTCGATGGTCACGTTGCACGGACGCACGCGCGTGCAGGGCTACAAGGGATTTGCGAATTGGGATTTGGTGCGTGCGATTAAAGAGAAGGTTGGAATTCCAGTTTCCGGCAGCGGCGATATTTTGAATCCGCAACACGCGATGCAACGCTTTACCGAGACGGGTTGCAACGCCGTGCATATTGGCCGCGCCGCGATTGCGAATCCCTGGATTTTTCGGCAGACGTGGGAAACGATGAATGGGCTGGAACCACATCAACCCACGCCGCCGGAAATGCAGGCGTTGTATTACGAATATCTCGGCTACCTGCGCGAAGCGATGCCGGAACGCGGGGTGATTGGGCGATTAAAGATGCTTTCGGCGCAATTCCTGCGCGGCGTGGCGAACGCAACGCACTTGCGCACTTCAGCACTGCGCGCACAAACGGTGGAGGAAATGTTGCCGTTTGTTGATGAATATTTTGCGTTAGCTGAACAGTTCGGCGTAGACATGAAATTGCAAACCGCGCGCGATGAAGCGGCAGAAACGATGACTTGTGGCGTTTAGTCATTGCTTTGTTAGTCGTCCTCCAAACATTCCTTATTTACTGAAAATAAAACGTCTTCGGCACTATATTTCGTGCGTTTCTTCGTTGACGCGAATCCTTAGGCTCATTAGAATCCCTCTGCCCTATTTCTTAAAAGGGTCTTATTAACTCACAAACAGTTTGTTATCTCGTTTTGGGTTTGTGCCTCACCAGCGTTTGTCCCAGTCCCTTCGCAAAGCGGCAGCGTACCGATTTGTCTGAAGGCGTTGATAAGTTTTCTTTACCCAGGTTAATTCAGCTTGCCCGCTTCACTCACAAGTGCAAAGAGCAAGACTGAACACTCGTAGCCAGGCAGAGCCAGCTACTTTCGGAGGATATTATGCCGCTCCCAGGCACTCGCAGAATCAAACAACTTGTCGTCACGATGTTTATCGTTATGGGATTGTTCGCCATCTTTAGTATGGCGTTGCAGCCCGACGCTTCGGTTTCGGCACAACGCCGCACGTTCCAATCACAACACGCTACCGTTTCTGATTGCAGTTTTTTGAAAGACCCCGAAGAGTATCGCGGTGCGCGTGAGCGGCATCGTTTAGCCGTTTCGCAGACGACCGTTGCCGTGCGCGAAACAATGCGTAGCAGCAGCCGTGGCGCAGCCATTCAAGTCGAAGCGCAAGGCTTAGTCGCGCCGCAGGACATTCCGCGCAAGAATTTTGTTGATAACATTCTCTTCGACCGCATGGCGCGCGAGGGCGTAGGTTCAGCGCCACTCAGCAGCGATGCCGAATTTATCCGTCGCGTCACCATTGATCTTACCGGGCGTATTCCCGACCCAGATGCCGTCACACAATTTCTGGATGACACAAATCCGGCCAAGCGCGATTTATTGGTAGATCGCTTAATGCAATCGCCCGAATACATAGACAAATGGGCGCAGTTCTTTGGTGACCTCTTCAAGAACGCCGCATTTGCCACAAACATCACGAACTATCGCGGCGGACGCGATGCCTTTCACGAATACATCAGAGACGCCATTGCCACCAATCGCAGCTATGCACAAATCGCTACAGACTTGATTACAGCCAATGGCGATAGCTGGGACCCGACAGCCGCAGCGACGAATTTCATTGTCGGCGGCAACGTGCCGATGGGACCCGCGCAGGATACGATGGATGGGTTGGCAGTGCGTGTGTCTTCAACGTTCCTCGGCATTAACGCGATGGATTGCCTGCTCTGTCACAACGGCCCCGGTCATCTGGACGCCGTAAACTTGTGGGGATCGAATCGCGCGCGCGCGGAAGCGTGGGGAATGTCGGCCTTCTTCGCCCGTACAGCCCGTCGCTTTGTGCAACGCGGCGCGCCACCAACGACCAATTTTGGCAGCTATGTCGTTTCCGAAAACACAACAGGCGAATATCAACTGAACACAAACTTTGGCAATCGCCAGACACGCGCGCCAATCAATGGCAAAAGCACGGTTGACCCGAAATATATGTTCGGCGGCGGCACCGTCAACACAGGCGAAAACCGGCGACAGGCGCTGGCCCGTCTAATTATTGCCGACCCACAATTCTCCCGCGCCATCGTCAATTTCATCTGGGAAAACCTGATGGTCGAGGCGTTGGTTTCCCCGTCCAGCACATTTGATCCGGCGCGGCTTGATCCGAATGCGCAGCTGCCCGACGGCTGGACATTGCAACCGGCCAATGCGCAATTACTCGAAGCATTGGCGACGGATTTCAAGCAAAAGGGCTATGATCTGAAACAATTGATCGGCACCATCGCCAAATCCAGCGCCTATCAGCTTTCGTCGCGTTACCCTGGCGAATGGAAGCTGGATTATGTGCCGTATTACGCACGCAAATACTCGCGCCGTTTGTCTGCTGAAGAAATTCACGATGCCATCATCAAATCCACCGGCCTTGTCCCAACGATGGCATTTAATGGTGGCGCGAATCTGCCCGGATATGTAATGGTGGACGATAACAACGTGGAAAAGAGCCGCATCCTCTGGGCAATGCAATTGCCGGAACCTGCTGAGCCGCGTTCTAACGGTGGGGCGAGAGCCTTCCTTGATTCGTTCCTGCGTGGCGACCGAGACCAGAAATTGCGCGTCAATGATGCTTCGATTCTGCAATCGCTGAACCTGATGAACAATTCCTTTGTGATGGGGCGCATTCATAAGGGTAACGCCGGCTCGCTGGTCGCAAGACTGCTGGCCGACACAACGCTGACGAATGAGCAGATCATTACCAAGCTGTACCTGGCTACGCTTTCGCGTCGTCCTGCGGCTGATGAAGTTGCCAAGCTCTTGCCCTATTTCGGCACGACGGCGGCGACCAAGCAGAGCGGAGCGGAAAGTCTGCAATGGGTACTGCTGAACAAAGTGGATTTTGTGTTCAACTACTAGGCCGAGCACGGCAGAAATGAGGCAACGAAAATGAACAAACATCTTCATCCCGATCATTCTTGCGATGTCTGCAAGCCGCTGCGTCCGGTCAATTCCCCGCTTTTCAATGGGCCACAACTCGGACGGCGCACGTTTATTCAAGCCGCGAGCGCGGGTATCACAGGCTATTTTCTTTCCCCTTTTGCATCGTCCACAGCGCACGCGCAAGCTGTCACGCCGCAGCTTAAAAGCGCCGCGAAATATGTCATCTTCATCCTGATGGCGGGCGCGCCGAGCCATACGGATATGTTCGACTTGAAAGTCGGCGCGTGGACACCAGCGGACTTCAATCCGACAACCTACAACGGCACGCTGTTCCCGCAAGGCTTGATGCCAACGATTGCCGATCATCTGGACAAACTGGCGATTATTCGTTCGGTGCGAGCGAATGCGCTCGTGCATTCACTGCAACAAACCTGGGTGCAAATCGCGCGCAGCCCCAGTTCGGCGCTCGGCAAAATCGCGCCGAATCTCGGCAGCGTCGTGGCGCAGGAAATGGAGCAATACCGTCAGGCGAATCAGAAGCTGCCGGGCTTTCTTTCGATGAACACAGGCGGCGGTTTGGTGGGATCGGGCTATTACAATGCGAAGTACAGCCCGTTTGACATCACGGCTTCACCTGGAGGCTTGAGCAACCTGACGAACTCCGACGGGCAAACGGTCTTCAATAATCGCTTTGCAATGTTACAGGCGTTGGATGGCGGGTTGCGGACGGATTCACCACTCGGCACGCCAGTGGTGGATATGGATGCTTTTTACCAGCAAAGCAAAGGCATGATGTACAACACTGATCTGGACGCGGTCTTTAAATTTACGACTACAGATCAGACGCGCTACGGCTCTTCCGGCTTCGGTAACTCCTGTATCGTCGCGCGCAATTTGGTGAAGGCGAATTTAGGTACGCGCTTCATTCAGATCAACATTGGCGGCTGGGACAATCACACAAATATTTACGCCAAACCGAATGGCATATATGCGCCTGCCGGGCAGTTCGACAAGGGCTTAGGCAACTTGCTGAAAGACCTGTCAGAAACGCCGGGATCACAGGGCAATACGCTGCTGGATGAAACCCTGATTGTCGCAATGGGCGAATTTGGTCGTACGGTCGGCGCGTTGACGGTGAATGCCGGACGCGATCACTATTTCAATCAATTCGCTGTTTTCGCGGGTGGCGGCGTAGCAGGCAGAAGGGTCATCGGTTCGACGAACGCTTCGGGTAGTGCGGTGCTGGAACCGGGCTGGTCGCAAAACCGCTACGTTGCCAACGAAGACATCGCGGCAACAATTTACTCGGCGCTCGGCATTGATTACACCAAGACGTTGCACGACGATCCCTTCAAACGCGGCTTTGAGTATGTGCCGTTTGCGGCAGAAGGCGTGTGGGTGCCGGTGACGGAAATCTTCAGGCCGAACCGTGATACGCGCAACGGCGGCAGAACCGGCGGCAGTAGCAGTCGGAGAGGCGGCGGCAACCGAGGCTAAGCGTGATAGGAGCAATTTCCTTACAGACAGGGGGGCGAACAAACTCGCTCCCTTTTTTCTTGCGATAGCAGCGCGATTCAAGGTAAAACGAGCGTCACACGAACGGCGCGAGCCACATCTACCAACCCAGGAGAAACCTTCATGCGATCACCGCGATTGACCGAGTTCATGAGCAAAATGGAACCCAAGAGCGTAGCCGTCATTTTTTCTGCGCCGGAAATTTTGCGTAATGCTGACACGGATTACGAATTTCGCCAGGACAGCGATTTTTACGCGCTCACACGCTTGAATGAACCGGAATCCGTCGCGGTTATATCGCCCGGTCACGACAAGCACAAATATGTGTTGTTCGTGCGTTCGCGCGATAAGGAAAAAGAAATTTGGAATGGTTTGCGCGTTGGCGTCGAAGGCGCAATCAGCACGTACGGTGCAGATGCTGCCTATGAGATCAGCCAACTCAGTCAGGTGTTGCCGAGATATTTGGAAGGCAATCAAAAACTTTATTATCGCTTTGGCCTGCGCGAAGAGAATGACTTGCGGATGATTAAATATCTCAACAGTCTCAAGGCCGCGATTCGTGCGGGCAAGCAAACGCCTTCGACCGTTATTGATCCCAGCACGTTGATCCACGAACTGCGCCTGCGCAAAAACGCCGATGAAATCGAAAGTATGCGCACCGCTGCTCGCATCAGTGCTGAAGGACACATTGCCGCAATGAAAGCTTGCAAGCCGGGAATGTACGAATATCAATTGGAAGCGTTGATTGAATACGTTTTCCGGTCGAAGGGCGCGAATGGAACGAGCTATCAATCCATCGTCGGCTCCGGCTTCAATTCCACGATTTTGCACTACAACACAAACAACGCCGAGATTAAAGATGGTGATTTAGTACTGATTGATGCGGGCGCGGAGTACAACATGTTTGCTGGCGACATCACACGTACGTTTCCTGCCAACGGCAAATACTCCAAAGCACAACAGGCTGTCTACGAACTGGTGCTGCACGCGAACAAAGAAGTCATTCAGATGATCAAGCCCGGCGAAAGCTTTATGGCGCTGCACGAAAAGACGATTGACATTATCACGCAGGGACTCGTGGATTTGGGGTTGCTGTCGGGCGATGTTAAAGAGAATATCGCGCGCAGAACCTACGAGCGATTTTTTATGCATCGCACGGGGCATTGGCTCGGTATGGATGTGCACGATGTCGGTCGTTATAAGCTCGAAGACGGCTGGCGCAAGATCGAACCGGGAATGGCGTTCACGGTGGAACCAGGCATTTACATTCAACCGGGCACGGAAGGCGCAAGCGAAGAGTTTTACAACATCGGCATTCGTGTGGAGGACGATATTGTCGTGACCGAATCGGGCTGTGAAGTGTTGACCTCGCTCGTGCCGAAAGAAGTTGCGGACATCGAAGCGTTGATGAAAGAACGTATTGCCATTGCCATTTGAGGAAATCAGGGTTTCAAAAAAAATAGACCACAGATAATGCGGGTGAAGCGGGTTTTCGCTGATCTGCGTGAACCCGCTTTATCCGTCGCATCTGTGGTCTATCCGACTTGGTTTTAGAAACAGCGTGTCAGGAAGACGAAAACTTTCATTGCCAACCCTGCGGGCTTGTATTAAAGTCCCGCTGCCCTACTGCTGAATTAAACATGGAACGCCAACAAAACTTTTCTCTTTCCGACGAGTTGCCGGAAGGGCTGACACTCACAGAAACGCTGCAAATGCTGGTGCGGGAACTGACGCACTGTGCCGAAACCCTGCGCGAAACGCACGAAATCGTTGCGCCGCAATTGGCCGAACTGGAACAACGCTATCCACGCCTCGGCCCCACACACGATGATCAAAGAAGCCTGGGACGCGCTTCGAGCAGCTATCCTGCTTGATTCCGAACTCAAACGACAACGCGAAGACATCCTGCGCGCACTCAGCATCATTCGTGAGCTGGCGGCAGACAATGACTCTTTGCGCCTGCGACTGGCCCGGCTGGAAAAATCACACACTGCGCTGCAAAAAGAATTGCGTCAATTGTTGCTGCAACAATTGCATGAATCGGCGCTGGTGGAAGAGTCGCCGCGTCGCCAGTCTGAAACACAGCAAATTCATTAACCGACTTGTAACGAAGCCCACAGTCATGGCGTAATTGCTGCCGAAAGATGTGCTGTAATTTTCTTTTGGTTATGCTGAACATTCGCCTTGTTTTTCTCTTTGCCGTTATGCTGCTCACCGTCAGTGTGCGCAGTCAGACTGATTCAACTCCTAAACCGCCGCCCAAACCCACGCCTACGCCGACACCGAGTCCTGTGCGCCGCCCGCCAAGCGAGTTGCAAAAAGCTGTGCAGGAATTTCGCGTGCAGATTGGGCAAATCGGATCGGGCACGGGACAGTTCAAAAGCGTCGGCAAGCAAAATACCTACACGGGTCGCTTGTATGAATATTTGCGCAATGATGCGTTTGATGCGCTGCCGCACGAAGTCAAACAACGCGGCGGCACAAAGTCGCTTTTGCGCCGCAATCAATTCGGCTTCACGCTGAGCGGCCCGGTGCGCTTTCCGCACGTATACGATGGACGCAATAAAACCTTCTTTTCACTTTCGTACGAAGGGACGATTGAGAAGATCGCGCAAAGTTCATTGTTCACGATTCCTACTGCGCCTGAGCGTAGCGGCGATTTTTCCGATTATGTGGACAGCGCTGGACAGCCGGTAAAGATTTACGATCCGCTGACGACGCGCCCGAATCCGGCTTACGATCCAACGCAGGCGATTTCGGAAACGAACCTGCAATATTTACGCGATCCATTTCCCAACAACACGATTCCGTCATCACGCATAGACCCAATTGCGCGCACATTGGTGGCGATGTCGCCCACGCCGAATATTGCTGTCGGGCCGTTTTTGCAGAACAACTATTTCATCAACAATCCGTACGAGAATCGCGCGAATGGTGTGCTGGCCAAGCTCGATCACACGCTGACGGGGAAGCAACAGATAAGTTTCAATCTGAATCTTTCCAGCGGTTTGCGTAAAGCGCCAGAATATTACGCTGGCCCGGCAAATCCGGGCGCGCCGAGCTATAACTTCGACACGCGCAGTGCCACACTGCAACATACGTGGACAAAATCGCCGCGCACGATCTGGCTCTTTCGTTTCGTCGCCGCGCACAGCAAAACCACTTCGCTCGAAGCTGCACAAGACAAGGCGGATTACCCGCGTCAGCTTGGCTTGAAAGGTTTGCTTTCCGGCATCTTTCCGACCTTTCGCTTCGGCAACTATCTGGGCATCGGGCCGCGCAATAATTCAATTTTTCGAGAAAGCAATTATTTCTTCAACCCTTCGGTTTCCGTTTCACTCAATCGTAAAGCACATACGGTGCGGCTGACACAAACGATGCGGCGCACGTTTGACAATATTTTCAGCCCGTTTGCGCCCGCCGGATATTTCACGTTTGGCAATGCGATGACGGCGCTGCCGGGCATTAAAAATACAGGCAATGCGTTTGCGAGCTTTTTGCTGGGCGCAGCTTTTAATGGCGAAGAATCCATTGTGCGGCATCCGTCCTACTATCGCAAAAATGCCTATAGCTTTACGGCCAGTGACGAATATCGCGTGCGTCCGAAAGTTACCGCTAACTTTGCTGTCAACCTCGAAGTCACCGGCCCACGCATCGAAAAATACAATCGGCAATCTACGGTTTCGTTCAAGCAGATCAATCCGGCGAACGGCAAACCGGGCGCATTGATCTTTGCCGGACGGGATGGCGTGGGCCGTGCGCTGCAACCAACAACGGTGCGTGCGGAACCGACCGTAGGACTGTCGCTCAGTCCCTTCAATGATCACAAGACGGTCGTGCGAACGAGCTATAGTTTGAGTTACCAGAGCATTCCGCTGTACGGTCGTCATTTCGGCACGCAAGGCTACAATGCAGCGGCGCTGTTTATTTCCGCGAATGATCAGTTGGAACCTGCATTCACATTGCAAAACGGCGTCCCGCAAAACTTCGTGCTGCCACCATTTCTTGATCCGACAGCGGCGAACGGCACCGATGCCGATTTTATTGATCCTTCCGGTCGCTTGCCCGCCGTGCATACCTGGGTTGTCGGCGTACAACGAGAGTTGCCGCGTTCACTGTCGCTGGATGTGACGTATGTGGGTTGGCGTGCAAACCATTTGTTTGTAGATAGTCTGGCGCGCCTGAATGCTGTGCCGATTGAAAATCTCAAGTACCGCGATCAACTCTACACGCAAAGCTTTCGTGATTCGCTCCGCCCCTATCCGCAGTATCGCAACTTGCAACTCGGTGGTGTTTATCCCGCAGGCACTGCCAAAAGCGAAGCCGTAACTGTTACGCTCGACAAACGGCTTTCCGCTGGGTTGTACGGTCGCCTGAGCTATCGCTTTGCCAAGCAGATTGACAATGTCTCCTCTGGCAGTCCGCAAGACCCCAGCAATTTGGATGTGGAAATGACGCTCTCGCCCGGCGATGTGACGCATAGTTTGCAGGCAAGCTATACCTACGAGCTACCCTTCGGCAAAGGCAAGACGTGGCTCAGCAATGGTGAATGGGTTAGCAAAATCGCGGGCGGCTGGAGCGTGAGCGGCTTAACCACGTGGCGCGGCGGCACACCGCTGATGATTCGCCCGCTGTTTAATCGTACTGGTGGCCTCGTCGGTAATCTGCACGTCAACGTCGTACCTGGCGTCGATCCAAAAGTGGAAGACCGCACACCACAAAACTGGTTCAACCCGGCAGCTTTTGCGCAGCCCGATGATTTCACCATTGGTAATGCCTCGTTCACGCATTCGACGCTCAGAACGCCGTGGGATCAGTTTCATCATCTCTCGATGACCAAGCGCTTCCAGTTGCCGGGCGACAAGTCGCTCGAAGTCGTCACTGAAGCCTTCAACTTTCCGAATCACGCAAACCTCAATGATCCCGACACCCGCATCGGAACGGTAGAAAGCCCGAACTTGAATGCCGGAAAAATCATTGGCTCAACAGGCGGACGTGTGATGCAAGTCGGCATGCGAATTTTATTTTAGGCTGAATTCATGCAACAAAAATTCTGGTGTCTTTTCCTCCTGCTGCTTTTCTGCTTGTCCGCTGTCTGGGCGCAACCAGCGGCGCTTGCCCCGGCTGGCCCGGCTCCTGCAAAGCCGACGATCAAAATTCCGGTTTGGGTTGAGAAAGAGGAAGGCATCTTTTGGAATGACGGCAAGCGCCAAGCATTCAAAGTCTTTCTTGAAGACAAAGAAGTTGCCATCAAAAGTTTTCAGACGCCGCAGAGCGGTTCGATTTTGTTGGTTGTCTTCGACACCGTCGCGGATTTGACCCGCGTCGAAGAAGCGCGTGCCGCATTGCAGGACACGCTCAAAGATTTCAATGAGCAATACTGGATTGGTTTACTGCGTGCGCAGGATGGCTTGTCTGTGTTGCAGGAACCAACGGCAGACCGCAACCTGCTGCAAGAGAAAATTCAGTCATTGGAAGTCAACGGCAAAGCTGGTCTGCTTGATACGCTCGAACCTGTATCGCAATTGGCAACCGCGATTTTGCAGAAGGCCGCTGTGCGCGTTTCTGTCTTGTACGTGACCGACAGCGGCATCGGCAACTATCGCGCGGATTATTTGAACCCGGTGATTAATTCCAGCGATGCGGGGGATTTGAGCCGCCGGTTTTCCGACCGTGCTGTGCAGGAGCGCATCAGCCGCCTGTCGGAATCACTTAATAGCTTTACCGTTCCGCTCTTTATCCTTCACTTGGAGCAACGCAGCGACACGTTGAATTTAGCCTATCAAAGCGGTCTGGAACGCATTGCCGCTGATTCCGGCGGGCTGGCCATACTTTGCCGCACGACGGATGAAATTCGCCCTTCCCTGCAAAACCTCATCAATCGTATCCGTGCCAGCTATGTCGTCGCCGTAGAGCCGCCCGCGACGAAGCGACAATCGCTGAAAGTGCGCGTCGAAGCACAGAATACGGACGGCGGCAGTTTTCATCGCATCACGCACGTCAATCAATTGACAATCAAGAAGAAGTAGCTTGACACCTACCCACCCAGCCAGTACCATCTCGCTTTGTTTTTACCGCCCGCGACGATGCAGAGCAGCGCCACGAAAACCAAACGCCCAACGAAATCATCGCGTGTGTTCCTTGAAAATCTGAGTGACGAATTCTGGATGAATTTTGCCTTGGCGGAAGCCCGACAGGCCGCCGCCGTAGCAGAAGTTCCCATCGGTGCCGTGATTGTGCTCGACAATGTCATTATTGGCAGCGGCTACAATCAACCGATTCGCGAGTGTGATCCGTCCGCGCACGCCGAAATTATCGCGCTACGAGAAGCGGCGCACCGCATCGGCAATTATCGCCTGACCAACGCCACGATGTACGCAACGATTGAACCGTGCGCGATGTGCGCTGGAGCATTAGTTAATGCTCGCATCAAACGATTGGTTTACGGCGCAGCCGAACCGCGACAGGGCGCAGTGAATTCGATCTTTCAGATTTGTACGAACAGTTCTTTGAATCATCAGATTGAAATCACGGCAGGCGTCGAGGAAGCCGCTTGCAAAGCGTTAATGCAGAGCTTCTTTCAAGCCCGCCGTTGATTTCGTTCACTTACGGAGAGGTGCGAGAGTGGCTGAATCGGGCGGTCTCGAAAACCGTTGTACCCTAACGGGTACCGTGGGTTCGAATCCCACCCTCTCCGTCGTTAGTAGATTTGAGATTGGAGAAGGGATTAAATCCCTTCTCCAATCTCAAATCCCAGAGGAGAGGTCGCCTAATTGGTATGGCACCGCGTTGGAAGCGCGGCGGGCCGAAAGGCCTGTGGGGGTTCGAGTCCCCCTCTCTCCGCCAGTTTTTACATTGATCTCAAATTTCCACTTTCAAATCTGAGATCATTTATCAGGTTCCGGCCCCGTGCAATCTTCAAGGCATGAACCCCGCCAGGATCGGAAGATAGCAACGGTAGTGCTCTTGGGATGTGCCGCGGGAAGCCGGGCCTGACCAGTTAAGATTTCAAATTTGCGATGAGACATTTGAAATCGTGAAAAGGAAAAAGCCACCTGCTGACGGTGGCTTTTGTTATTTGAACTGCTGTAAGCTGCGAACTACTTTTTCTTCTTCTCATTTTCCCAGCGTTTTTTCTGAGCAGCGCTGATTTTTTGTTTCGCCTCTTCCGTCATTACACGCTTCTTTTTACTGACAGTTTTGGCCGCGGCTTGGGGCGCAGCTTTCGCGGGTGCCTTGCTACCAGAAATAATTGTGGCCAATTGCGCCCGCTTCGCTTGCAGCGCCTGAATTTGCCCATCAATTGCGGCTAATGCCTTAGTTAGGTGTTGATTTGCATCGAAACTTTTGCTTCGTGGCATTTTATTCTCCTTAAGTAAAATATAAGTTCAAGGTGAGATTGAACTTAGTCTAATGGTTGCGGCGGATTCTAATCAAAAGTAACCTTTTTTTCTACTCACATTAGACAAAAAGGTGATTTTTCTTTTCTGGAGAAGGGGAGAGAAGTAGTTGCATTATTCTCAAACAGACTACTTGCAAGAGCATAGGTATGAGTTATCAAGTTATTGCCCGCAAATATCGCCCACTTACTTTTGCCGACTTGACGGGACAGGAACATATTGCCCGCACGCTGAAAAACGCGCTGGAAAACCAACGATTGCATCATGCTTACTTATTTTCCGGCGTCCGTGGGACAGGCAAAACAACTACCGCGCGCATCCTGGCCAAAGGCTTGAATTGTATCAAAGGAGTTACCAGCGACCCCTGTTTACAATGTCCCTCGTGCCGGGAAATAGCCGTCGGCAATTCGTTAGATGTCATTGAAATAGACGCAGCTTCTAACACGGGTGTAGATAACGTACGGGAAGTGATCGTCAATAATATTTCTATTGCACCGGCGCGCGACCGGTACAAAGTATTTATTATTGACGAAGTTCACATGCTCTCGAATCAAGCTTTCAATGCCTTACTAAAAACGCTGGAAGAACCGCCTGCACACGTCGTGTTTATGATGGCCACGACAGAGTTGCATAAAGTACCCGACACGATTCTTTCGCGTTGTCAGCAATTTGAATTTCGTCATATTCCGGTTGATAAAATCTTCAAACGGCTCCGTGAAATTGCGAATGCAGAACAGGTAAACATCGGGGACGAAGCTTTGCGCGAAGTCGCGCGGGCCGGGAATGGTAGTTTACGGGATGCGCAATCGGCACTCGATCAAGTTATTTCTTTTAGCGGAACAGAAATTTCTGAGCAGGATGTGATTCATTCGCTCGGCTTAGTAAGTGCCAAAGTTTTAGTCCGCGCCACCCAAGCAATCGCAGAGCAAAATACCGTGGATTTACTGCAAGTAGTCGAGGAATTAGATGCAAGCGGCCATGACCTGCGCTTTTTTACGCGCGAGTTAATGACCTACTTTCGGCATTTGTTAGTTATCAAATCTGGGCTGGCGAGTAGCGATGTGTTAGGGATTTCCGATGCCGAAGTGGCTCAATTACAACAATTCGCACCACAGTTTTCCGAAGAAGATATAGTTAGATTTTTTCACCTGTTGACGGAAACTGAGAAGCAAATTAAAGACTCGCCGCAACCTCGTTTTCAGTTAGAAATTGGGTTAGTCAAACTGGCGCAAATAACTCGTTTGCGTTCGCTCGATGAAGTCTTGCAACAACTCACTGACTTAGCCGCCAAACTTGGCGGTGGTTCGGTTCTTTCTCCGCCTGTGCCAATGCCAACGAAGCCGCATCCTGCGCCGCGCCCGACGCCACCCCCAACGTCACGGATGGTTGCGCCTGCATCGCCTGCGTCAGTGATCTCTGCAGCGTTAGAAGAACCACCTGGCTTCAGCGATGCCTTTCAGCAAGCTTCGTTCTCGCCACCTGAACCGGATTATACGCCTGCCCCAATGCGTCAATCGGAGCCTGCATTGTCGGCAGCGCCGCGACCTTCCATTAAGCCTGGGCACGAACTCGGCACACTGAAAACTGAGTTGGAAAAGCGACGCAAAACGCTGATTCTCATGGCGCTGGAAGAAGCTCAAGTGCAGTACGAAGCGGGTAAACTAACCGCTACTTTTGCAGGCGAAAATGCATTCTCGAAACGCTTGCAGGAAAGCACGCAGCTCTTTCGTGAAATCGGCGACCAACTCTTCGGACAACCGCTCCAAATCGTAGTCAAAACCGGCGGCGCAGCCGTTGTAACGTCGGTACAGGAAGCCAAACAGGCGCGCGAGACGATGATTGAAAGTGTGAAAAACAATCCGGCGGTGAAGTCCCTGCTGGAAACGTTTCGCGGGGAAATTATTGATGTGCAGGAAGCATCGTCCTGAAATGGCTAGTGCTAGCGATTGGGTTACTCGCCTCCTGCCTACGCAAATTGTGCCGCGTTTTGTTAGTTGTTCAGCGCCTCAGATGCACATGCAAAGTGCGCTTGCAGGGCAAGAATGAGAAACCCCATTTTCGGATGCTCCGGTTCGATTCTGGGCGGGACGCCGAGGGCGCGCAAAGACTCCGAACAGATCGGCCCAATCGAAGCGACGACGGTTTTTTGATTCAAGGCAGAGCGCAATTCCCCCCCACGTCCGCGCTGCTCAGCGATTTGAAAAAGATGACGCGCTTGTACCTGACTCGTGAACGCGATGGCGTCCACCTGTCCAGCGCTTAATTCATCTAGCAGGTTTTCCAGCGGCGTCACATCTTCCGGCAAGTGCCATTCATACAAACAAAGCTCGTACAACCGTGCGCCACGTGCCTGCAACGCGTCTGCCAATGCTTGATTGCGTTCGCCGTAATGCAATACAGCAACGTTCTTGTTTGCCAGTTCCAGACCCTTCACCAGTGCAATCAGTTCAGTGGTGGTGTGTGGTTCGGGCACGGTGAAGGTTGGCTTAATGCCATTGCGTGATAGCACCGCCATAGGCTTTGGTCCGCGCGCAATGGTTGTGACCTTGCCGAGCAGTGTCAGCAATTCGTCTTTGCGTTGCGATTTTTCTGCTTCTGCCAGCAATCCGGCCACGCCAACGCCCGTTTGAAAAATGACGTAGTGGATACTTTCGCTTTGCAACTTGTCAATCAACTCGCTTACTTCTGGCGCGGCGTCCAGGCTGATCTCGCGCAGGGCAGGGGCCTGAATTGGCGCGCCGCCGTGTCGTCCGACCAGTTTAGCCAATTCGCTTCCCATCCGTGCTTCGAGTAAGGCAATTCGTTTTCCGAGTAAGGCAGATTGGTTTTCCATACGCTAACCATACAACAAACTGTCCAAAAAATGTGAGCCTTGCAAGTTGACACTGCGCCGAATCTTCACTAGCGTGAACGCACGATGTATAGCAGCAAAGTGCTTGAGCATTTCGACAATCCGCGCAACGTGGGGGCAATGCTAGACGCTTCGGCACAGGGCGAGGCGACGAATCCTGTGTGCGGGGATGTTTTGCAGCTTTACCTCAAAGTGGTGGAGGGAAAAATTGTCGCGGCCAGTTTTCAGGCCCAGGCCTGCCCTCCGTGCATTGCCGCGGCTTCAGTGCTGACAGAAATGATCCTGAGGTTGCCACTCACGATAGCCTCGCAGCTGAAACCGGCAGACATCACCTTGGCATTAGAGACCTTACCGCGCAACAAAGCGCATTGCCCAGTCTTAGCTATTGATGCGCTTCAGGCGGCCATAAAAGCCTGCTGACATCAAAAATCATACCGCAAACCCAGCCGTATTGTTCGTGGTTTTAATGTACGCGACGGCGCGAGGAAATTGCCAAGGCTTGTGGGCGAGAAATCCACGAATTCCGCGCCAAAGTTGAAGATGGTGGAATTGAAGGGATTGAAAACTTCGATTTGCGGCGTCAGTTTCCGTCGTTCGCCCAAGTCAAACATACGCGCCGCACGTAGATGAATCGTGTGCTGCCCGGGGCCACGTCCGGCATTGCGGGGCAGATTGCCGACCGAACCAATTGAGGGCAGGGAAAAGGCTGCAACCAAGTTTTGATTGAGTGTCTCACTCAGCCTCCGCCAGCCAATTTGCCGCAAATCGCCCGTAAAGTTGGGGCGATCTGTGCCGACATCATCCAAATTGCGATCATTGCCGCCGATGCCGAGTGTGAACGGGCGTGCAGAACTCAGCGTGAAAATGCTTGATAGTTGAATCTTCGTGAAGGGCAATTGATAGCTGCCGCTCAGAGCAAGCCGATGCCGCGCATCCAGCAAACTCAAGGCCCGCTCGCGCGTAAAATCACCGACGACCAGCGGCGATGAAGTGTTGACAATACCATCGTCTATCAACTTGCTGAAAGTGTACATGGCGTGAAGGTAAGCGTGCGCGGCAACGCGGCTACTGACTTTGAAATTGAGGCCGTGATAATAGCTATTGCCGCGTGCTTGCAGTTCTTCGACCTGCGTTAGATTGGGATTTGGACGCAATACGCGCACGGCGGCCAAAGCAGCGCGAAAGACGGTTGTCGTGCTGCTGACGGATTGATTATTCAGCCCCAGAATCACGACGGTTTTGTTATTTTCGCGGATCGTACGGCTCGACGTTTGGCTGAGATCAAAGCGTGCAATATCCGCATTACCCGAACTCGTAATCGGGCGCTGCTGCGTGACCGGATTCAGGATATTGTCAAAATCACGCGAGGTCAGATAGGCCGTGAAATTGCTGAAGCCATTTGGCAAACGCGGCGCATTCGCGTTTGATTCGCGCCACAGATGAAGCCCGCGCGAAAAGACATAATTTGCTTCCACTGCAAAATGCCGCGTCACTTCGCGCTCAATGCCGAGCGAAGTTTGATAGCTTTCCGGAATGCGAAAGCCGGATTCTAGGCGGCGCACAAAACTCGCTTCGTTCACACCCAGTTGCGTTACGCGCGGATCCGTGGCCGATAGTACCTTCGGAAACTGTAAATTGGTTAATAAACTTGCTGCGGCTGCGTTATCCGTGTCCACCAGCAATTTGTTACTCGTCAACACGTAATCGTCCAACGTGCGCAACAACGCGCGATTGTAAAAAATGCCGTAGCCTGCGCGCACAACGGTCTTTCCGCTGCCCAACGGATCCCACGCCAACGCGACACGCGGCCCAATGTTGTTGCGGTCAGCTAAAATCGTTTCATTGTCCCACCGCACGCCAACGGCCAGCGTCAGGTTTGGGCGCAGGCGCAGATCGTCTTGCAGAAAAATTCCGCTGTATTATGTGGAATATCAACGTGATTAAATCTCACTTCTAACCCATCCTTCCAACTCTAATTTTCTCAGCTATTTACAGAGTTCAACTTCTACCAAAACAAGAATTATTAGAAAAAGTGCAAAACCCTATTGCGCGGAATTCACAAAATGGTTAGGCTCAAGACGACCTGAAGGTGATATTTGATAACGAGAATTTCATTCTCAACGAACAGAGGGGTTTGATTTAACCGTTTTCCAATAAACCTTCAAGATTTAACCAATTTTCTCCATTTTCCCCTCAAAAACTAACTGTAGCTGGAAGTGTCGGCTGATGCAGGATACGACCAGTGTGTGCGCAACCAGTTGTGGTCGCAGTCTGTCTATCTGCCATTGGTGGGACAGGCAAGATCACGACTGAGGCGTAGTCTGCTTGAATTGTCACGCGATGGTTCAAGCGTTTCTTTTTTGGCGAAAGCCGGAAAGGAAGGACGAATGATCGGTCGTCAGGGACAATTGTGTCTGTGACGGCAAGATAAGGAACGAATAAAAACTAGAAAACCCGCGTGGCAGAACCAGCGGGCTTCCCCTAAAAACTTATCGAACTAGCGATTGATAAGTTAGCACGGGGAAGCATTTTCCGCAAGCACTTTGTGGGATAGCGAAGCTCTGTCATCCTGTGCCATAATCTTTGCCACGACGCAGTTTTCAAGTCGTCATTCAATCCTCAAAACACAATTTAACCGCAATGGTTTACAGAACCGTGCGGTAGGAGATTTTGATGTTGTTTACTGAAGACGATCTGCGTGGCAGATTTCCCTCTCTCGCTTACCGCGCCAGTGCGCTGGCGTATGCTGTCTACCTCGGCAAAACATTTCTGGCCGAAAATACCAAGCTGACCTACCTGCGTTGGCTGAATGACTTCCTGAAGTTCTGCGCCGACCACGGGTTGAATCCTGAAACGCTGACCAAAGAGGATTTGCAGGGATATGTGAATGAACTGAAAAAGCGTAGTCCGGGCCAGCCGGACAACGTGTTTTCTTTTGACGCTAATGTGGGCTATGCCAATGCGTCACTGTTAGTGATTGTCACTTCCCTGCGGCTTTACTATGACTACCTGATTGAGAAAAGCATCCGCTTGGACAATCCTGTTGGGCGCGGCAAATACACACCACAATTGAATTGGCGGATGGATACAAGGGGACTTCCACCGCGCGAACGCCCACTGGTTGCACGGGAAGAAAAACTGATTCGGATTCCCAGCGATGCCGAATGGCAGGAAATCATGGCAGTCGTCCAGACCGAAACCTTACGCAACCGGACGATGTTTACGTTGGGATACGATTGCGCTTTGCGGCGGGAAGAGTTGTGTTTGTTGCGTGTCACCGATATTGATCCGGCGTTTCGTGCCTTACAAGTGCGGGCAGAAACAACCAAAGGTCATCGGGGGCGTGCGCTCCGTTATAGTGAAGAAACAAATGCGCTCTTGATGGAATACTTGCACGAGCGCCGGAAAGTAGAGACAGGACGCGGCCCGCTTTTTCTCTCCGAATCCAAACGCAACCGCACGCAACCCATCACCAAGTGGACGTGGAATAAAGTCATCAAAAGCATTCAGCAGCGGTCAAAGGTAGAAGAGTTCACACCGCACACCTTACGCCACTTGCGCTTGACTGACCTGGCTCGCGCGCGGTGGGAAATTTACGAGATTGCTGAGTTTGCCGGGCATCGCAGTCACAGTACAACGCTGATCTACATTCACTTGAGTGGTCGTGACATCGCGGAGCGGCTGGAATCCACCACCCTCAAAATCAATGAGCGTCGGTTGGGTGTTTTGAAAGGGGTGAGCAAATGAATCAACTCGCAAAAGTTCTTGCCCCTCTTCCGTTGGCCGATAGCCCTTACAACCGCTCTCCAATCCTGACACCGGAAGAAAAGAACGGCTTGCGTCAGGTGCAGGCAATGCCACACCGTACCGGTCACAGCCCATTACACGTTCGTTCCATCCGTAGGCTGATGCTGCCTTTACTGGACGCGATGGATGTCTTGAATATCCACCAATCAGCGGTTTCTCGTCTGATCCGGCAAATCTGTCCGGCGATGCTCTGGCTGAATAAAGCATATTGGGGCTGGTCAGCCGAAGAATGGAAGCGCGCTGTTTCCCTCTGTCCGAATGCGCAACAGATTATTGGCGCAATGATTGGAGCGGGATATGTGCTGTGTAATTTGCGTCAGGTCTATATCTTCCCACGCTATCAACAGCACACCCTTGCCTGCAAACTCTTTGGGCAGGAAACGGTTGATGAGCAACTGAAGCTGGCCGAGGACAAATTTTTAGACATCGGATACTACCGGACACGAGAAGGATATGGGTTACGCGGCGCGTTGTGCATTCTCTTCCTGATGAATGAGAGTCCATTTCTGCGTGATATTACCTGGGATTCACTCGTTGAATTGCGTGAGCAAACACCGAGTCGAGACACGGCAGAGATGGTCTACAAAGTGGCAAATGTCCTCTACAACTTGAAGCTGCTGAACCGTCGCTTTGAGCCAACGAAACGCGGGCCAAATCCGGCTCTCACGACAGGCGTACCGGCTAACTGGGTGGAGTTAGCTGTCACGTGGCGTGATAAGTCTACTCTGACAGAGAAAGTGAGAGAATCGAATTACCGCCAATTGCTCATCATGGGGCGCGGGATGAGCAAATTGTATCCGAAGGTTACCCATCCCGCTCAGTGGACAGCAGAGATCGTGCAAGACGCCATCGTAGCCATTATGAGCATGAAAGTTGGCGATTACGCTGGGGTCTTGAAGCACGTCAATCCAGAGAAGGTCGGGAAGGAATTAGAAGCTGCTACAAAAGCAAGTTTCATCGGCGCACTCAAGCGGTTCTTTATTGATTTGCAGGAGTGGAAGCTGATTGAAATGCACTTCAATCCTGATCGTGCCTTTCGCTTACCCAAAGATTTATTGAACCAGTTGGAAGCCGACCCACGCGATATTGATGAGATTGTCTGGCTGAAATTGTTGGATGCAGTGCTTTCGCTGACAGACGAGCAAATCAAAGAGCATCTCCCAAAGAAAGGCATCATCTATCCACCGGAGTTGGTAAGAGCTTTGTGCTTTGGCTTTGTGTTCTCTGCTCTCCGTCGCAACGAGTTGCACCGCCTGCCAGTTGGTTGTGTTTGGTGGTATAGCGAATCACAGGCCATCACAGGCAAGGAAGAAGAATTGCCCGATGATACCGAATGCGAATTGTATATCCCGCCCAGCAAATGGCGTGGTGAATTCAAGCGGCCCATTCCTATGTTGTTGGGGCAAGCGTTGGAAAAATGGGAAGCGGTACGGCCTAAACAAGCTCCAATTGTGGATAAGAAGACCGGCCAACCCGTGGAATATCTCTTCCAGTATCGGGGCAAACTTATTGGGGAACAGTTCACCAATAAGAAGCTGATTCCGATGTTGTGCAAAATCGCTGGCGTGCCGGATGGGGACGAGAAAGGCAAATACACGGTGCATCGGGGTCGGGCCACCTTAGCCACCCTGTATTCTGCCGCAGGGATGGATATTTATGATCTCCAACATCTGTTGGGTCATAAAGGAATTGGGTCGGTGAAACGTTATGCGCGCGTCAAAAGCAAGAAGATTAACGAGGGAATGAAGAAAGCGGATTTGGTCAGTAAAGCCCATCGTAATCTGGATGCCTTGCAGAACAAAGAAAAACAGGTGATTCAGCCGGGGCAGGAAGGAGAGTATCTGGATGTCGTGCTGGGCTACTGCAAGAATAGCTACGGCGTCAATTGCGCTCATTACTTTGCCTGCAACCGCTGTGATTTCTTTGCACCAAAAGAAGACGCGGTTCCCTATCTGGAACAGGCGAAAACCAACCTCTTGCAGAAGCAGGCAAGCGGCACCTTCACGGATGACGAGTTGTCCAAAATTGATGAGGCAATCGAAGTGGTCGAACGGTTGACGATGAAGTTGAAGAATAAGCCGGTGCGGATTCAGGGGCTGAAGAAGTAGCGAATTTATTCCGAATTTGGAAGCATAAGATGGCCGCAAGTTATTTTATGCTTCTATTTTTTTCAGGGGACAATGCGGCGGTTTCTTAATTCAAGTGTGAGTTCCAGTGTTAATTTTGGATGGTACAGTTTGACAACATCGTTTGGTGCGGCGGTTAAGTGGGCCGCTTCAGCAATAATTTTCTCTTTGGTGGTGATCTCTTGAACGATGCAACGAGTCCCTTCTATAGCGACAACGCCCCACAGTCCCTCTCGCCCTAAAACGGTCACAATATCTCGCACCGCCCAGGCTTTCGGTTCTGTCGGCACGTTTCTCTCAGATGGGAATAAACTTTCATCAATCCACATAAGACTCCGGTGGACGCGCGCCATATTGTCGAGTTGAGGGTGCAGAAATTCTTAATAATTCATCAGGCAAGAAGCCACTTAATGAAGCGGCGAGTTGATTGCCTGCCACTTTAACCTCATTCATATTCCAATCCAGAAGAGCGCAAATCGCAGACGGAAAATTAAGAACATAGGAAATAAACTCGCCCGGCGAATCAACACCAACTCTTTGCAAGATTTCATACAGCTTGCTGGGAACGAGAAGCGAATCGCCTGAGATGGAAACGTTAAAATCGCCCGGCTCTATGTTTCGTTCAATTGGCTGAAGTGTGGTTAACATAACAGATCAATTTTAGCATAGTGTAGCGTTTGATCGCCTCAACATTATGGAGTGCAGCCGCAATCGCTTTCTTCGTTCCGACCAGAACCACCAGCTTTTTAGCTCGCGTGAGTGCGGTGTAGAGCAGGTTCCGCGAGAGCATCCGATAGTGGGAAGTGTGAACAGGAATAACAACGACCGGATATTCACTGCCCTGTGATTTATGCGTACTGACCGCGTAGGCGTGGCCTAATTCCAAGATGTCGGCGTAGTCGTAAGTAACGAGATTATTCCCAAACCTCACGACGACGTGCTGATCTTCCAAGTCTACAAACTCCACCCTTCCCATATCGCCGTTGAAAACTTCCAGATCGTAGTTGTTGACGCGCTGAATCACCTTGTCACCCACGCGCAGGATGCGTCCACCACGCACTAATTCGCTTTTCCCGGCTTCCTTTGGATTGAGCGCCAGTTGCAGGATCGTGTTCAAATTCGTCGCGCCAACCGTCCCACGATTCATTGGTGTGAGAACCTGAATGTCCACCATCGGATCAAACTTCAAGCGATTTGGCAGGCTCTGGCTGACTGTCTTCACGATGATTTCCAGAATCTCTTCCGGCTCAGTTGCTTCAATGAAATAACAATCTGCTTGCCGCTCGCCGGGCTTAATGAGGATCGGGTATTCGCCCTGATTGATCCGGTGTGCGTTCTGGATGATGAGAGACTGCGCCGCTTGTCGGAAGATTTGAGTCAAGCGCGTCACTGGCAAACTATTGGACTCAATCAAATCGCGTAGCACTGTGCCGGGGCCGACAGAAGGCAGTTGATCCACGTCGCCAACCAAAATCAATTGCGTGGTCGGAGCGATGGCCTTCAGTAGATTGTTCGCCAACACCACATCCAACATTGAGGCTTCGTCCACGATCACCACATCAGCAACGAGCGGGTTTTCTTCATTGTGCTTGAAGCCGAAGTTCTTAGGATCGAACGCTAATAGCCGGTGAATCGTGAGTGCGTCCATCCCCGTGACTTCCGATAATCGCTGGGCGGCGCGTCCAGTTGGGCTGGCGAGCAGCACTTTCTTCTTCATCGCGCGCAAAAGCTCGACCAGACATTTCATCGTGGAAGTCTTACCCGTTCCCGGCCCACCCGTCAGAATCATCACACGATTGCACACGGCTTGGAGAATAGCTGCGTTCTGTTCTGGTGAGAGCGTTAACTTTGCATTCTCCGCGTACCGTTCCAACCAACTGTCCACGCGCAACAAGTCCACTTTGACCGGATAACGCAGGAGATTTGTGATGCGCCTGGCTACCGATTGTTCAGCTTGCCAGAGTGTTGGCAAATAGACCGCACTATTTTCCCCTATCTGTTCCGTCCGTATGAGCGAGCCACTTTCCAAGACAACGAGCGCCGTGCCAAGCGGTTCACTTTCAACACCCAAAATCTCACTTGCGTTCTTTACCAGTTCTTCACCCGGAACGTAACAGTGGCCTTGCTCAGCGGCTTGATTGAGCGTGTAGAGTAACCCGGCCTGCAATCGCTCCGGTGCATCCACTGCCAAGCCCATATTCTGTGCAATCTGGTCGGCGGTCTTGAAGCCGATGCCGTAAACATCTGCGGCTAATTGGTAAGGGTTGGACTCGACAACGGAGATGGCTTCGTTCCCGTAGGTCTTGAAGATTTTGACAGCGAAATGCGTGCTAATGGAATGACCTTGCAAAAACAGCATCACATCCTTGATCGCGCGCTGCTCTGCCCATGTCGCCTGAATGCGAGCGATGCGTTTACGCGCAATCCCACTGACTTCCGACAACCGCCCAATGTCGTTCTCAATGATGTCGAGGGTGTCTAACCCAAAATGCTCCACAATGCGTTTAGCCGTCACGGGCCCAACACCTTTAATGAGACCCGAACCCAAATACTTTTGGATGCCAACAATCGTGGCTGGCTTTGTGATCTGATAATCGGTGACTTTGAATTGCTGGCCGTATTTAGGATGAGATGTCCAGAACCCCGTCAATCGCAGGTTCTCGCCCGGTGAGATAGTCAAGAATGCGCCAATTACGGTAACGGGGTCAGTCTGGTGCGGTACGCTAAAACGGAGAATGGAATAACCATTTTCTACGCTCTGAAACGTGATCCGCTCGACCGTCCCGTTGAGAATCTCGCTTGACATTGAATCTAAAAAGTAGAGTGCCGCACCCGGTTACAGATGCGGCGATTTAGCGCGTTCTCAGCCATTGGGTATCGCGCTTGTTGGCAAGAAAGGTAGCGGGCAGAAAAACGGATGTCAAGGTTTCTCACTGGCTTCTAAAGCAAGGAAAAATGCTTGTTCCAGAAATTCTACTGTTAAATGAAAGCGCCCAAATTGAAAGTTGCGTAGTGCCCAAGGGCGATCTGAAATTTGCTCAAATGTTTTGATGTCTTCTGAGATTTCAGCAGTAAAGACTGTGCCGTTAAGTGCCCAAATCGGCAGATTATGAGGGGTTGCTACCCAAGCTTGTTTGCGCTCATCTATGATGCCACCGACATAAAGAAGAACTTTCCTTGACGTGCGCTGTAGCACTTGACCGGTAACAGTCATTGGCGCAATGGCAAGTTCGGCAACCCGTTCCGATTGAAAATTATCTTGATCCAGAAAATGATATTGGATTAACTGAGTTGCGTACTGAAGGGCAATTTCTTGATTTTTTTTGAGTTGCACTAGGAATATTTGAGCAAACGGGTCTCCTGCCTGAAAGGAATCTACTAACGCTTGCCCAGCGTTTTTATCTACTTGGACAGCAAGTAATTCTCCGTCAACGTAAATATCATCTAACTCAGGTTCTTGATTGTTTGGAATAAGTTGAATTTTCATCAATTGCTCAAAAAAGATGGTTAATAAATACGGGTTACTTTACTGTTTTCAAATCCTAAATCCCTAAATGGTGCGATGAAAGGTTCGGCATTTTCTTTTTTGCCGGCCTGCGATTGACAGTTATCGCAGTCTTTCTGATCCTCTTCAGTTATCAGTGAACCGCAGTCGCAGCGGTTGCGCTTCATCGCCTTAATTATTGCCTCACGCACATCTAAGCCACGCACGTCAATAATTTCCCCTGAATCCATGTAAATCGTGTCAACGACCACTTCTTGAAGAAAATCTAAAATCTCTGTATCACTCATAATCTTTTCTCCTCTACTCTTCTGAAAATTCACAGCCAAAGAATTCAGCCTCTTTTTGAGCCGTTTCAAGAGAAACCGGATAAACCGTATCGTCGGAGTGACCGACACCAAGTATCCCGTCATCCCCCAAGTAGAATAGTTCGTACTTACACAAAACCAAGTGGCGAACTTTTCCTGCGTACTCTTTGCGTTTCTCGTCTAGTGCTTCACGAATCGTCATAATATCTCCTACTTCCAAGCTACGGAGTTTTCCTTTGATTGCAAGCTTTTTCTTCAGATAAAATTGCAAATAGCGAGGCCATTGCCGAGCGTACTTTGCTACCGCTTCCCGAAGCCTTCAGCACTGCAACTTTTGTGAGAACCTGCCATCATTCCGTCCTCCTTTCCGGCAACTGTTTGAGTGTCGCTGCGCAAAAGAATTTCTCAGACGGAATCTGCTTGAAAGATTGCCGGAAAGGAGGGCGTGATTGTGTTGTTGCGCAAGGTCGGTTCGGAGTCCAGCAGTTTGGGAAGCAGATGCAAAGCCGCTCGGATCATCCTCGCGCTTTGCGGTTTTCCTTTGCCAACGTCGGAAACAGACAGGGAAGAATGGTGTAGCTTGGTGATCCCAATGAGCCAACGAATAACGGATGCGGTCAACGGTCGTAATTCTGGTTAGCAAAGTTGGTTGTCGAGCAAAATTTGGTGGAGAGCAAACGTATTTGAACCGAAAGATTTTTCAATGCGCAAGTAATCCTGTGTGAGTTTTTGCGTCATTGAGGTTGTTGCCAAGAAGCAAAATTGAGAGCTAAGTTGTTGAATTTAAGAAGAAAATTGGCGAGAAATTAAATCGAAAAGTGTTCAAAAATTTTCATATTCCAAATAACTTTTACGTGTTGGCCAACTGCGAGGCGGCAAGAAAGCGATGTGTGTAGCGCGTGAATTTTCCGGCCAGAAAATCTGCGGGCGACGCAAAGCGAAACGTGCCGGTCACATCGCTCAAATCTTCGTAGCGCGAACGAATTGCTTGCAGGTCAAGGCCAAAGTGCAGATTATGCACGCCGCGCAGATAGGTGAGCGTGTCCTGGACTTGATAGCGATCTTCGCGCCGGTCTACACCGCTCAGGTTGCTGGAACCGGCGGTCAGCGTGCCTGCGCGTGTGAAGGGGTTGGCATTGGCATTGCCACTCACATCGCGTGGATCATCAATATCAATAATCACAACAGGATTGTCATTCAGCGGTGCATCAGCAGGCGTGAGACGCGCGAACTGAAAGCGCGCCTGATTGACCGCGCGGGCAGAGAGCGTGAAGTTGTGCGCGACAGCAAAGGCTTCGCTGTTGCGCCCCGTGGTGCGCAGCGTGTCGAGCAACCGTCTGCCGCCGGGAAAGGTGCGTTCGTCGCGTTGACGGGCGAGCGAGAAAATGGCGAAGAGATTTTGCTTGTTGCTTAACGTGAAATCCGTGCGTGTTTGCACTGTGTGGGCCGTGCGGGGCGTCGTGACTTGCTGATCGAAGATCCCCACCGCCGCGCCGCCATTGACAGTGCTGGCCTGACCTTTGCTGTCGAACGCGGTGCTGCCGAGATTTTTGCCGTTCGGTGGTGAGAGGGGAAACAGCGCATTGCTGGCAACGGGAACTAACGCGGCTATGTCAGCGCGGTCATAAATGTTGTCGTACTCATACGCCGCAAAGAAAAACGCTTTCTTGTGCACGATAGGGCCGCCAAACGTGAGGCCGGGATTGTGATTTTGATAAGGCAGCCGAAAGCCGCGTGCCGGATCAGCATTACGCCCGAACGAATTCGCATTTAACGCTTCATCGCGGAAGTAATAAAAGGCGCGTCCGTGATAGTTATTCGTGCCGCTGCGCAATCGCAAATTGACGCGCCCGCCTGCCGCTCTGCCGTATTCTGCCGAGAATTGATTGGAGATGACCTGAAACTCTTCGACCGCGTCA
Organism: Blastocatellia bacterium; assembly: GCA_046331525.1. Taxonomy (GTDB): domain Bacteria; phylum Acidobacteriota; class Blastocatellia; order RBC074; family RBC074; genus JAFDVL01. Next base: position 22,541 of record JAXLQQ010000007.1, on the reverse strand, counting down.
ACAGAAGGCGTGAAGCGTTCGCGTGCGCCTCGATCATCGTTGTTGTCCAGGCCTTCAATCGTGAGGTTGTTGGAAAAGGGAGTGCCACCATTCAATGCAAAGATGCCCGCTTCTTCGGGTGTTGTGCGGTAGCGGTCTTTCGTATCGCCTTCGGCCAGTAGCCGATCATCGAAAGCGGGCTGGGCGGCGCTGGACAACATAAAAATCAGATCGTTGATGTTGCGGCTTTCGAGCGGCAAATCGTCAATCTGCCGTTTCGTAATCGTGCTGCCGACCACGGTGCGCGTCGTGTCAATAATGATTTGGTCGTTGGTGGCCGCCACGGTGAGTTGTTCATTGAGCGCCGCCACCACTAGTCTGAAATCGCCACGCACCACCGTGCCTGCGGTGACCTTGAATGTTGCTTGCAAGGGGCGAAACCCGCTGACTTTGACGCGGAGTTCATATTCGCCCGGCAAGAGTTTCATAAAACGATAATGGCCCTGCGCGTCGCTGGTGGTGGTGCGCTCCTGTCCCGTTGTTACGGCGATCAGTGTGATTTGCGCATTAGCGATGCGTTGTTGTGCGCTGTCTTGCAGTGTGCCTTCGATGGAGATGTGATCCAGGTCATCTGCCGCAAGGGAAGGGAAGAGAAGTAGACTGAATACGCAAACACCTACCCAACGGGCGAAAAAGCTGAGGGGCATAGCTAATCTCCTGTGTGCCGGCTCTGAGGTTGAAAAATACTGATCTTGGCCCGACGGCTGTAGCCAGGCAACGCGGATACTATGCCTGCACATTTGAATTCGCAAGGGCGCGTTGTCATTCCTGACATTACGGCGGCGCTGCTGTACAATGCCTCCCGTTTCCGCATTGTCAAAGGAGCTTACCAAACATGTCGCGTGCCATTTTTTTGATCCCACTTTTGCTGCTCAGTTGTTCCGCGCAGAATCCTGCGCCCAGTCAACAGGTGCCCGCCGCGCCCGCCGTAGCGCAAATGACAGCAGCCAAGTCGGCCGCACCTGCCACCGGATTAACGGCGGCAGAGTTTGGGCAATTGGTTGAGCGCATTTCTGAACCGAATGGCTACTTTGATACAGACAATTTGATTTCCAACGAGAGTTCGTACCTGCACGTGATGGGTAAGTTGCGCAAGATGAACGTTACAAGCGGTGCCTACATTGGCGTCGGGCCCGATCAGAACTTTTCGTATCTGGCACAGATTCGCCCGCAGATTGCGTTCATCATAGACATTCGCCGCGACAACCAGTTGCAGCATTTGTTGTTCAAATCGCTCTTTGCGCTCGCGCACAATCGGGTCGAATATCTGTGCTTATTGTTCGGCAAATCGGTACCGCCCGATTCTGTCAAATGGAATATCGCGCAGGTTGTGGAATATCTGGACAAGACGCCTGCCGACCGCAAACGCTTTGACGCGACGCGCAACGCCATTGCAGTGAAGCTGAAAACTTTTGGCTTGAAGCTGGACGACAAAGACCTTGCCACAATCAATCGCATTCACGAGGCGTTTTTCTCGGCTGGTCTGGATTTGAAATTTACGAGCCACTACCGCTCGCCGCGTTCGTATTATCCGAACTACCGCGACCTGATGCTGGAAAAAGACCTGACGGGCAAACAGGCGAATTATCTGGTGAGCGAAGACGATTTTCAGTTCCTCAAATCCCTCGAAGACCGCAACCTCGTCATCCCCGTCGTCGGCAATTTAGCCGGTGACAAAGCACTGCTGGAAATTGGCAAAGTGCTGAAGGAACGTGGCACAAAGGTGACGGCGTTTTACACCTCCAACGTCGAGTATTACCTGATGGGGGATAACTCGTTTGATCGTTATGCCGAAAACATCAAGCGGTTGCCGGTTGAGAAAAACGGCGTGCTGATTCGCAGTTATTTTGGCAACACCTACAGCTATCAATTGCCGCAAGCTGTGCCGGGATATTACAGCGCGCAATTGCTGCAACCGCTCGAAAGTTTTGTGAAAGGGAATTTTCAGACCTACCGGGATTTGATCTCGACCGATTCCTTAGACCTGAAGTAAGCAACGGCGGAAGCCCGACTGTGAAGGAGGGCGTAGGAAGATTTACGCCCTCCTTCACAGTCGGGCTTCCGCCGTTATTTCCAGCCATACATTTTTAGCCGAAATTCGTGCCCGTGAATTGTTAGGCCTTCGGGGGCACGTTTGGCAAATGCCGCAGCATCGGCCAGCAGCATCGGCAGACCGCCGTGCGCGAGCGTCAGCCCGTAATGCCGATTGGTGAAAACAGTTTTGAGGCTCGGATTCAGTGATTGTTCGATGCCGTAACGCACAGAATGGATCGGCAGGTCGAGCGGGCGCGCCGGATTGATGAATTCCAAACTGTCATCGTAGATGTTGATGCGCGCGTGTTTCTCCGTCAGGCTCCAATCACGATGGACGAGGAAATTGGTTAAGGCTTCGACCACGGAAGCTAGATGGTAATTGGCGCGGCTGATTTGCTGTTCTTCTTCGCTCAGAGCTTTGCGCGAGGGGCGTTGCTCCCATAAATCAACATAGCGGCTGACAAAGCGCAGCGAGGCTTCATACAGCCACAGCAAATGGCCGGTAATGTGCTGGCGTTCGATAATCGGTGCGTCGTGCTGCTGGCCGCCAAAACGGGTGAGCGTGATGGTGGCTTGCGGAATAAATTGAGCCACTTTGTCGTGTGTGCCAAACAACAACATCCCGCCAAACGTCGGCACGATTTCTTCGCCAATGCGCGCGGCGAGTCCCAGGTCGCGCAGCATTTGTGCAGTCGGAAAGCCTTTCGCGTTCGAGGTCCATTCCTGCGGATTCGCGCCGCGCACGAAGCTCCAAAACAGCGACTCGTCAATGTCCGCAATGCTCGCGCGCAGCAGCGGCGTTTGCTCAAAGCGGATGCGGGGCGCTTCGCCATAGATTTCGGCCAACTCTTCGCGCGTGGCTTCGCGTTTGCTTGAACCTTCGCGCAGGAAGAATTGGAAATCCTGGGTGTGGTGCGGGCGGCGGTTTGGTTCGACTTCCAGCATCACGATGCGGCGACCGTTATCGAAGGCGACTTTTTTGATGTAGGGAAACACGGGCGGCTGAATCAGCGTCGCGCAGATGTCGCGTAATTGCGCCTCGACGTTTTCAGGATCGTCTACGCCCTCGATGCGCAACTGATCGTTGACGCCGAAGACGAGCGCGCCGCCGTCGGTGTTAGCCAGCGCGATGATTTCTGCGGTTAGCTTTTCAACGTTACTGAATTTGACCTTGAGTTCCAGATACGTGTCTTCGCCGCCGCGCAGCATTCTGACCAACTCGGCACGCGAAGTGGTCGGTGCGGGAACGGAAAGCAAGTATTCGTGATAAGAACGCTCAGTCGTCGGTGGATAGCGGCGGGAATGATTCGAGCGTTTGCGCGACATGGCAAAAAGAAAAAGCAAATCGCCAAAAGGAAAAGCGGCAAGAGCCAGGTCTACTCTTTTGCCTTTTGGAATTTGCCTTTTGACAACGCGGGATTGGGCAAGACGACAACGTTACGGGTTGTCACTTTTCAGGCCGTTCTTTTTTTTTCTTCGACCTCGTCTTTATCGTCATTGACGGCTTTCTTGAAGTTGCGAATGCTTTAGCCAAGACCTTTGGCCAGGCCGGGCAAGCGTGAACCGCCAAATAAAACCATTATGATTACCAGGACGACGATGAGTTCTGTAGTACCAAGTCCGAACATAAGATTTATCTCCTTAGGAAAAGCATTGTACGTGGGCAGTCAGGGGGTGTCAATTTCGACGTGTAGTCGCCCGTGAAGTTCTAAAAGCCGTGCCCACTCGGTAATTGAAGTTTCCATTGCTTAGGTGCTATAGTGCCGCTTCCCCGACGGCATTAACCCCGAACAAGTTCTTTCCAGGAACAAGTAATTTCAAAGGAGTTGTGAGCTATGGCTGAAGATAACAGCGGAGATAAGCTGGTATATTTTTTGATCGGCGCGGGTATGGGCGCGCTGGCTGCCCTGTTGTTTGCCCCGAAGGCGGGTAGTGAACTGCGCGCAGACATCGCGGACGTCACGCGGCGCGGCGTGGATCAGGCGCGCGATCAGGCGCGCAAGTGGGCGAACGCGCGACGGAGTATTATCAGGCCAGCGCCGACTATGCATCGGATTTGGCTGAGCGCAGCAAGACGCGATTACCGATGTCACAGAACGCGGCAAAGACCTGATCAATCGGCAAAAAGCTTCCGTTGCCGCCGCCATTGAAGCGGGCAAACAAGGCTATCGCGAAGCCAAAATGAATGATGCAGCCAAAGGCGCTGCGTACGAAGAAAGCTAATAACCGAACGGGGACTGTCGGCTTGGGTAAGCTGATAGTCTCCCGCCTCACTTACAGAAGTACACCATCGTGGAAAACTACCTAATCGCCATTTTAGTCATCGTTACCTTCCTGTTAATCGTTCAAGCGGTGGTGTTCGTCGGGTTTTATTTCCTGGCGAAACGGATTGTGGAATTGGTGGAGCGCATCGGGCAGTTGCAATCCCGCGCCGAATATTTGCTGAAGAATACCGAACCTGTGCTGCATTTATCCAAACAAGTCGTCGGCGAATTTAAAGAAGCCGCTGGCTATTTCGCCCAGGGCGCACAACACGTCAGCGCGATTACCGAGATGTTCAAGGACGAAGCCGCTGACGTGAAAAGCCTGCTCGGCGATACGACGGCGGTCGCGCGGCGCGAACTGGACAAAGCCAAAGTGCAGGCTGCGCAGATGCAAAAAGCCTTAGCCACGACGACCGACAAATTTCAGCGCACCGCCGATCTGGTGCAACACAGCGTCCTCGAACCAGCGCGCGAATTTTCCTACCTGATGGCAGGCGTACGCCGCGCGCTCGAAGTGCTGACGGCAGGCAAAAGCCTGCCCGTGAATCGCGTCTATCAGGACGAAGAAATGTTTATTTGAAGTTGTCTGCACCGCCGCTGTCGGCAAGCTTAGAATTTGTCCCGGTGTGATTGCCGGGTGCCTGGCTGTCCCCTCACCACAACTTCACACTTTAGTTTTCTTCCCGACCCCTGCACAACTCGCGGGTTTTCCTGTGAAGCTGAAATCAGCTTGGCTTCGCAGCGATAAGACCTGAATATTAACTATCGCTCCGCTCAGCCCTGGCTCCCTATGAAACGACTCAGCCTCGTAATCTTCGTTGTTTTCTTTGCTGCTTTTCCACTGCGCTCTGCCGCCCAAAACATTCCTTTGCCTCCCGCGCAACTGGCCGACCGCTTCGGCATTTATAACTGGGGTGTGGATTACTCACTCTATCCCGGCGGCGATTTGGATCGGTTGAATTGGGGCGCAGAAAAAGTCGCCAGCCTCGGCACGCGCACGATTCGCGTTGCACTGCCCGGCAATATTTATCTGGTCAATACGCCGGAAGCCAAAACGCTCACGCAGATGGCCGCATCGCCCGCATACGACAAGTTGTTTCGTGATGCACGCTTTCAGACCTATTTGCTGACCGTGTATTCCTTGAGCGAGATGAGTAACCCTTGGGCTGATGGCTTCACCGACGCCGAGGCGAAAACCACGCGCGACGAAATGGCGGAGCTCGGCGATTATCTCCTGACAAATCCCCGCTTCGCGGGCAAAACATTCATCCTGTTCAACTGGGAAGCAGATAACGCCATCGCCAAATTTGCCAATAAACCTTCCATCTGGGATGCCTATACCGCTTGGATGCAAGCGCGTGCCGACGGCATCCGCGCCGCACAGTTGCGCAACCCGCACAGTGTTACGCAGGTCTTCTCCGGCTTTGAATTCAACTATATCGAACGCAATGGGCAACGTTGCGGCACGCCTGTTGCGGATCCCACACAGCGTGATCCGCTGCAACATCGTTGCGCGATTGATTATGTCGCGCCGCGTGTGCAAGTGGATTATTACTCGCTTTCTGCCTGGCTCACGTTGGACGTGAAATCACGCGAAGGCATAAACGCCAGTTTCAAAGACGCCTTGCGTACGGATTTGAATTTTGCTTTGGCGCAGGTGCGCACGCGCCGCCCCGAAGTGCAGGCGCATCAATTCCTGCTTGGCGAATACGGCGCACATCGCACGCGCTGGGGCGAAACGCTGGTGGCGAATTATGTCAACGAACTTTTCGATGCCGTGACTGCACCCGATGCTTTCCCTGTATCATATGCCATCTTCTGGCAAATCATTGACAACATGCCGAGCTTTGCAATGGGCGAGAGCGGTTTTGGTCTGTATCGTTCGCGCAATGGGCAAATGAATTTGACGCGCGCCGGGCAGGTCTTTCAAAAGCGGTTGGCAGGGCAGACTGTCGCGCCCTTTATGGACGGGCCGAGCATTCGCAAAACGCCCGACCCTGGCGTGCTGGATGCGTTGGACAATGTGCCACTTTATCGCCTCAACCCGGATCGCGTGCTTTCAATTTATGCCCAGGATTGCTGTCAGGCCCTGCCGACGCCTTTTTCCCCGCGCAACAATCTAGTCGCCATAGAACAAGGTGTGCAGCAATATCTTTTGCCCCGCGACAATCCGACGTATTTTTACGAATCAACAACACAGATCAATATGTCCTTGCCTTTTGGCCGCCGTCCCGGCGAAGTAATGCTATATGTGATGGATCAAAACGGCGTGGAGTCGAATGCGGCAAGCCTGCTGCTACAATGCGCAACTTGCCCGAAGGTGAATAAACTCATGGATCGTGATCTCAAGGTGGAAGAGTATTACCCTGATACGAATATCACAGTCTTCGGCGAGCAGTTTTCCCCCTTCGGCAATACAGTAATAATTGAGCAACTGGATGATCAGTTTGTGCGACGGCAACACCTTCTGCCGCGCAGCTTCATCACGGCAGAATCCAGCACCCAAATCAACACTCGCTTGCCTGGCGGGTTGTTACTGGATCGCCCGGCGATTTTGGTGATCAGAGACAACAACGGTCGTGACTCAAATGAATACCTCTTCAACGTTGCCCCAGCTTGTGTCGGGTGCGCGCCTGTGCTGCGCGCTGAACAAGCTATCGTCAATCGTGACACGAGAACGGAAGACTTCACGCCGGGCAGTGTTGTCAGCATTCAGGGCGCGCGTTTTTCCACTAGCGGTAATCGTGTAGTCATTCAGCAATCGCACCAATCCTTCGTTCTGGCGCAAGGCAATGGTTGGAGTGAGACGCCCTCACAACTCAATGTTGCTTTGCCCGAAACCTTATTACCGGGTCGAGCGCTGGTGTATGTAATGGATGCGCAGGGACGAGAGAGCCGTGCTGTTGCGATTACAATCAATCGCATTACCGCACGTTCGCGCTCTTTAACTCGACGTAGTGCAGGAGAGCCGCGTAACCTGCGGTGAAGGAATTGACCGGGGCGCTGGCTTGGTGTACCTTGATGCACGATGCACCCGTAGCTCAGCTGGATAGAGCGTCAGCCTCCGGAGCTGAAGGTCTCGCGTTCGAATCGCGACGGGTGTACCAAGTTTTCATAGTGTTCTCCACCTCGATAGGGATGCCATCAAAAGCATCCCTCTTTTCTTAGCGAAACGTTTTTGTTTCCTCAGCCAACAAATGTGGAGTGGTATTCAAGGTATAAAGCGTGCAGGTGGCTTCACGATATTTCAGCGTGGTCAGTCCTGTGTTGTACATCACCCAGGCGAGTTCCAATGCCTTTTCTTCGACAAGTTGCAGGGCCGCACCAACCGCAATGGCAATCGGTGTGGCAGAGGTAAAGACGGCGATGTTTTCTTGTGATGAGTGTTGCGCAAGCTCAGCAAACACCGCTTGCACGCGGTACTGAAAAGCGGGCCAGGCTTCATATCCATTGGCCGGATAACGATTCATCACCCAGGCTTTCATCACGGTGCGATCACAGCGCGAGATAGCACCACTCATCGCATACGGATTCTCGCTGAGCATTGTTTTCATCACTGCAAAGTCGCGGGCAAAAGATTCGCTTTCGCCGCACAAATGCTGCGCCATGCTTTGATAGATCGGTGCGAGTTGAAATTCATTCCATCGTTGATCCGTGATGATTGGTATGGCGGCCGATAATTGTTCCTGCACGATCTGTGCGGTGTTTTGTTGCCGTTGTAAGGTGCCGGTGTAGATCGTATCGAACTGCATCTGCTGCGTGGCCAAATGCTGGCCTAACAGGCGCGCCTGTTGTTGTCCGAGGGCAGAGAGTTCATCGTAATTGCCGCGTGGCCCAGCCTGTGCGTGTCGAATCAGATAGATCATAAAAAACGGTTGGCACCAATAAAATAAGGGGTGGTTGCCCACCCCTTATTGAAAGTTACTACGATAAAACTGTAGTTATTTCTTCTTCGCCGCTGCCTTCTTCGCAGGTGCTTTCGCCGCTGCTTTCTTCGCAGGTGCTGCGGCCTTCTTCGCAGGTGCGGCCTTCTTAGCCGGTGCTGCTTTCTTCGCAGGTGCTGCGGCCTTCTTGGCCGGTGCTGCTGCTTTCTTCGCAGGTGCGGCCTTCTTGGCCGGTGCTGCTGCTTTCTTTGCTGGCATAAGTTTGCTCCTTTCTTTTGTTGTCCGCTGAGCCATTCTCATAACCACAAAATATAGTGTTGTTTTTATGATTGTGGACTACAGCAAGTAACATACAAGATGAGGATGCTTATAAACTTCTTCCCCCCATGTGTCAACACCTTTTTTAGTACAAACTCAGCAGTTACTTGATAAAGGCGCTTCAATACAAGCATTTTTATTACTTCAGTCTTGTATGCGTAACGCCTCAACCTCACTCAGACCCGCATAAATATTGGCTGCAACACACATCTTCCCTTTTTCTTCTGAGCATTTTCAGCTGCAACGATCATCCGTGTTGGGGAATTTTTTTTTCATTTGTGACGATGCCTGATGTCTATTGTCAGATGTGATGTGAGCAGTGGATAATCACATTTCACAACGCACAAGGCATCATCAACAACTAACACATCATCACGAAGAGGATCAATATGCGCTTTAGCAAAAACTCTCGCATCATCACCGCGACCGCATCAATATTGGCTCTGATGCTTATCACCCAATCATTCATCGCATCACTAAACTTCACTGCACAGGCACAAGCAAGCAGCTGGGAAGAAAAATTCCGTGCCGTCCCGCGTAGTGATTACCTGAAAGAATACATGCGTGTATTAAGCGCTGAGCCGCATCATTTAGGCTCAGCGCAAGGCAAGAAGAATGCGGAGTGGATGCGCGATAAGCTGAAATCATGGGGTCTTGATGCACGTCTGGAAGAATACGATGTGTTATTTCCCACACCGAAAGAACGTGTGTTGGAGATGCTCGCGCCAGAAAAATTTACCGCACAGTTGAAAGAGCCAGGCATCGCCGAAGACCCTGATTCTACGGACGCCAATCAACTTCCAACCTACAACGCATATGCTGCTGACGGTGATGTGACGGCGCCGCTTGTGTACGTGAATTATGGCGTGCCCGCGGATTATGAAGTGCTGGAGCGCTTGGGTGTGAGTGTGCGCGGCAAGATCGTCATCGCACGGTATGGCGCGAGCTGGCGTGGCATCAAACCGAAGGTTGCTTATGAACACGGTGCCGTTGGTTGTTTGATTTATTCCGATCCGCGCGATGATGGTTATTACCAAGGCGATGTTTATCCACAAGGGCCGTACCGTAATGAAACAGGCGTGCAGCGCGGCTCCGTGATGGATATGCCGATTCATCCGGGTGATCCACTCACGCCAGGTATTGGTGCTACGAAGACTGCCACACGATTATCACGCGAGGAAGCCAAGACCATTCTCAAGATTCCTGTGTTGCCGATTTCATACGGCGATGCGTTGCCGATGCTCAAACGTTTGCGCGGCGCCATTGTGCCTGATGCGTGGCGCGGTGCCTTACCAATCACGTATCACGTTGGTGGTAACGAAGATGTCAAAGTGCATTTGAAGCTTTCCTTCAATTGGACACAGGCAACAACGTACAACGTCATCACGCGCATTCCGGGCAGCCCTTATCCTGATGAATGGATCATTCGCGGCAATCATCACGATGCGTGGGTGAATGGCGCTGATGATCCGGTGAGTGGTTTAGTGTCAGTGCTGGAAGAGGCGCGCGCGTTCAGTGAATTGCTCAAACAAGGTTGGCGACCGAAGCGCACGATTATTCTTTGCGCGTGGGACGGCGAAGAACAAGGCTTGCTCGGTTCGACAGAATGGGCTGAAGATCATGCCGCAGAACTTACACAAAAAGCCGTCGTCTACATCAACAGCGACTCAACCGGCAAAGGCAATTTGGGGATGAGTGGTTCACATACGCTCGAACATTTCATCAATGATGTCGCCCGCGCTACGCCTGATCCAAAGGGCAAGGGAAATGCGTGGGAAGCTGTGCGGGCGGCACGCGAACGCGCTGCTGCAACAGACGAAGCCAAACGCGAATTGCGCGAGCGCGGTGATTTGCGCATCGGTGCGTTAGGCTCTGGCTCTGATTACACAGCGTTCATTGATCATCTTGGTATTGCTTCTTTAAATCTTGGCTTTGGTGGTGAAGGAGGAGGAGGCATCTATCACTCAATCTATGATTCCTTCACTTGGTACACGCGATTTTCTGATGGCGACTTTACGCACACGCGCGGACTGGCACAAGCCGCAGGCACCGCAACATTACGTCTAGCCGATGCCGAGATTCTGCCGTTTGAATTTACGAACCTTGCTGACACGATTGATGGCTATGTGAGCGATGTGACGAGATTAGCAGTCAGCAGCAAGCCTGCAACACCTGTTGATTTACAACCGTTGCGTGTGGCGGCGGGCAATCTGCGTCGTCAGGCCGATGCGTATGATCGTGCGTTGCGGGCGGCGGCATTAAGTGGCAAAAAGCTTGAGGATGTGAAGGCGCTGAATCGGTTGCTCTATCAATCCGAACGTAAATTACTTTCAGATGCTGGCTTGCCGCGGCGTGACTGGTTCAAGCATCAGATGCATGCCAGGATTTTACACTGGCTATGGCGTGAAGACCTTGCCCGGCGTACGGGAAGCGTTAGAGCAAAAGAATTGGAGTGAAGCGGCGGCGCAAGTCCTTGTCATCAACAAAACCTTAGATGCAATGACGCGCAGATTCAGGCGGCTGCTGACAAGTTGCATAGTAAGTGAAGGTAGCGAGAGAAATAAGTAAAGATTCTTTTCACCGCAGAGGCGCAGAGGAGGCCTGAGATTCGTAGAAAAACCACTTCTCTGCGAATCTCAGGCCTCTCCTCTGCAAGCAAATCTTACTGCCTGTTAATTTCCGCTGCGCCCGCTGCTTCACTACTTGCGGTTGCTTTGGCGACTTTGAAATCGTTGTAGTGCAAGATCGATTGAAGAGCATTCCAAATTCACCGTGATTCTGCCAGCGATAACACGGATTCGTCGCAAAACAGCAGCACACGCCCGCTGCCTACTGGCACATCCACAATCGCCGGGCGATTCGTGATTTCATTCGCACCGCGCATCAAACCGCTCAGCACCGATTTATCGCCGCCGGGCAAACGCATCAGGATTTGCTTGCTGCGATCCGCTTCCGGCACGTTCAGCAGCGGGCCGTTCGCATAACGGACGGGAATCGTTTTTCTTGTCGTAGCCGTAAAAATCGGATGCGAAGGTTGCAGGATTTCCGCTTCGACAATCGGGCCGGGCGCGTAAAACTGCGGTGACGTGCGCCCCGCATCAATCGTGCGCGTTAGGCCGAATTCAGCCGGAAAGAAACTCGCCGTGCCAGTGCTTGATGACAGGCCGCCGGAGTTGATGAACTTTTCAAATTCCACCACGCCGCCGAGTCCCATACCGCCCGTGATGTCTTCCGACTCGCCATACACGCCCATCGTTTTGAACTTGTCCGACTTCGTGTAGGCAAGCGGTTTGCCTTTCGATTCGATGTCAAAGACGATGCGCTTGCCGCTGCCACCTTGATTCGGCATCAGAATCACATCGTAGGCCGCGCGCAAATTGCCTTGCTTGAGGCGCTCTTTGTAAATCAAATCGTACTGCACCCCAAATTGATCCAGTGCGTGCCGCACCCAACCGACTTCCTGCGTGCTGCCCCACATTGTGTAGACGGCGAGGCGCGGCAAATCAACGTCGTGCATTGGCACATCAGGCATTTTAGTCAGGTAAGAGTGAGTGAGTTTGCCAGCTACTGCGCCTAGTATCACTTTGCTTACGTCTTTGCCCTGCTGTGACAGAGGAATCAAAAAAGAACCAGCGGGGATCATTTCATTTTCGCTTTTGAAGGATTGTTCGTTGGCTTTCACTTGTAACTCTTTCAGGCGAGTGCGTAGTGAGATCATTTGATTTGAGCCATAATTATGTACGGCAAGTACAGTGGCCCCCGGCAACGATTTTGCCGACTTCACATCTACCAAAACAGTATTTGGATCAGGCCGAAAATCGAGAATGGATTTGTCCGTGACCTCAACTACCTCAACGTGATTCATCATCCCCATTGTCCAGCCGGTGTCATCATACGTTCTAAGATTTGGATCAGGGAACACTTGCTTTTCAAGCAGGATTTTCGCTAACCGCCCGTATGGCTGATCTAATCTCACAACATACGAATCTTCCGGGAAGGTGCGCTCTTTTACTTTGATTTCCTTGAGAGATTGCTCGACTTCGATTCCTTGTTGTCGGAGCAATGAAACTAGCATATTTACGCGGGTCGAATCTTTGTGCGGCAAAATCACATATCCATACGGCGGTCTGTTCTTGCCATCCTCAATGGAGTTGCGCGACTTCTTGTAAAAATTTTCCAGCACGATCTTGGGAAACTCGGACGTGAGTTGTAGCGCGGTCAGCACGCCCGTTTCCATATAATTCGTGTTGTTGCGCATTGACCAGACGACTTCTTTGTACGGCGGCGAAGGGCGATACCATTCGCGTGTAGTTTGGCCGCCGCGTCCGCCCCCTTCGCCTTCCACTTTGCGCTTCATTGTATTCGCGCCGCCATTACCGAAGGTTTCATACATCCGCAGGATGCCGTTGTGGTTCGATGACATAAAGCCGAGGTAGCCAGGCGACCACATATCTACGAAACCGTGCGTCCACACGCCCGGCATGCCGTACTTGATCATCTGCGCCATCTCGAAGTTCGAGAACCAGGGCAACTCGCCGTACAAGATGGGATCAAGCGTGGGCTGTTGCGGTGCTTGCCCGCTGAAGGTGTACATAAACGGCACCGATTCGTGCAGGTCGTGCATAATCGGCGGGTGCCAGTTTAAGTACCACTTCAGCCCAGCCTGCATTGTCAGTTGCGAATAATTGATGTCGCGGTTGTTGTCGTGAAAGATGTATTTGCCCCAGTACGGCGGCCCCGGAATGCCTTCCTCTTCGGTTTTCTGTTCGATCTTATGGCGGTAGTACCAATCCACGTAGCGATCTCGTCCATCCGGCTCTGATACGGGCGTAATCATCACAATCACATTGTCCCGAATGGCATTGATGAGCGGCGAATCTTCGACTGCCAAACGATAACCAAGTTCCATCACCATTTCCGGCGGCCCCGTTTCGGCGCTGTGTAATCCGGCAGTGAAGTGGTAGACAGGCTTCGCCTTTGCAATGACGTCGCGTGCCTGTTCATCAGAGAGGCGACGCGGATCAGCGAGTTGCGCCAGATAGCCGCGATATTGTTCCAGATTGCGAATCGTTTCTTCGTTCGCAATCGCGACCACAATCACATCACGACCTTCGTCCGTTTTGCCTGCGACAAAGACTTTGACGCGCGGACTTTTCTCGGCGAGCGTGCGAAAGTATTTGTAGATGCCTTCGGTGTACGTCAACTTCTGCGGCGTGCCAATGTGGTAGCCAAGTACATCTTTCGGCGAAGGGATGCCCGCAACTTTGGGCAAATGATCCACCAGCGGGCTGATGAATTCCGGCTTCGTCGTCCATTCTTTGACTGAACGCGCGAAGTCTTCATCCATTTGTTGCTTGGGTTGTTGGGCAAATGCTGCTGCCAGCCATACTAACAGCAGGAAAGAACGGCAAGCGATAGAACGCATGGGGCCTCCTTAAGTGCACTGGAAACGAACGATAGTTAGGGATGGTTACTGCTTTGCGCACGCTTGGTCGAGCATCGCAGCGGCGCAAAGAGATTGTGAAGCAAAATTCGGTTTTCGCCAACCGCTTTTCATTTGCGGCGAGCCAACAGAAAAAAAGCGCAAAGGAAACAAGCGATTTTGTATCCTTTGCGCTTTTTGTCAGCCAAAAAGATGGCGTTGTTATTTGCTAATCGGCGTCACGACGACTTTGCGGAAATAGACTTTTTCGTGATCTCCCTGAATCATAATCGGCCCTGGCTGATCTTCGTGTGCATCAAGCGCGCCGCCTGTGATGCCGTCAATCACGATGTTGTCCTGGACGAGTTGCCCATTCAAACGCACGGTCAGACGGTTGCCGACGATGATGGCTTCCATTTCCTGCCATTCGCCTGCTTTTTTGCTGGCACTGACTTTGGGCGCGACGCGGCTGTACAGCGCCATGTGATTGTGCAGACCATCGGAATTTGCCGTCTCGTCATCCAGCACTTGCAACTCGTATCTGCCGCGCAGATAAATGCCACTATTGGCTGCACTGCCGCCGGGTTGTTTCGGTTCCAGCTTGTATTCGCAGTTGATTTTGAAGTTCTGGAATTTTTGCTTGGAGACAAGATTGTTGCCGTGCACGTCATTCGTCATTACGCCGTCCACGAGCTTCCAGCCGAATGGGCGATTGGTCATTTGCGCGGTGAAGTTATCCAGCATCTTGCCGTCGAACAACACGACCGGCGCGCCGAATTTATGCTTGGCATTGGCGTTGTAATTGCCCCATTTCGGCGGACGCCAGCCTGTCCAGTTGATCGTGCCGTTGTTCGTTTGCACCGAACCTTTCAGCTCTTTGCCAACGACTTTGGCGTGATGGACAGGCGAGTTGGCATTTTTGTTGACGGCAAAAACGAGTTCGCCGTTTTCGATTTTGATGGAACCGACAGGCAGCACACTACCGCCGCGATTCAGGAACGTAGCACTCAGCTTGCCATCTGCTTCTTTTTTGACTTCCAGCCAGTAGACGACATTCTGATTGGGCGCGTCGCCCATAATGTCCCATTTGCCTAAGAAGGGGTTTTCCGCCTGTGCGAACGCGGTGACGGTGAAAAATGCGAGGGTAAAAATCAGGGCTAGTGGTTTCAAGTTTTGGACTCCTTTGGGTTGTGTCCGTTGTCAGTGGTCAGTTGCCTCCTTCGGTATCACCATCGTGCAAATGCAGGAAGCAACGGACAACGGACTAATTCACTTTCTTGATACTCTGCACCAGTTTGATGTAATCGCCCTGGCTACTCTTAAAGGCTTTTTGCTCAGCTACCGTGAAAGCAATCAGCGGACGTTTGCCGCCAATTAAGACGACGATATTCCATTCCATCACGCCTTCGCTGGTTTCGCCAGAGCCGTTTTCAATCAACGCGCGCAAGTCGTTAATGGATTCTTTTTGCAGGTCACTCGCAACTTTGAAGTTGGCGTAATCCTGCTTCAAATAATCTTTCAGTCCGACGATCATCGCTTCCGTATTGTCATTCACCGCCAAGCCGATGATGATCGAAACGCCACCATCCGGCGAAGTGATTTGCTTGGCACCCGTATGATCTTCGGTGCGCCAGCCTGCCGGAATCTCGTATTGAATGCCGGCTTCTGAGACGACGACGCGATTGGCTGCGCGCGGCTCTACTGGACTCGGTGTTTCATTTTTCGTCGGTGTCGCCGCCGTTTTCGTAGGCGGCGGGATACGCACAGGCGTCACCTGCGCCCAGCCGAGCGAAGCCAATAAAGCCAACCCACTGATTTCTACAATCAGCTTTTTTGTTCTTGCGAGCAAGATTCTTTTCTCCATAAATACTGACGAAATTTTTGGGGCTAGAACCTTTCCTACGAGGCATCCGACAACGGTGTGTCGCCAAGCTTAGCCTGTTTGCGGTACGAATGCCAGCACTTTAATCCGCGCGCGTTACCCAACAAACTTGTAGCCGAGGCCGCGCACGGTGAGGAAGTGGCGTGGTTGCTGCGCATCGTCTTCGAGCTTTTGCCGGAGCGCGCCGACGTGGACATCAATCGTGCGCGTCATCGCTTCTTCGTCGTAGCCCCAAACGTCGCGCAGCAATTGTTGCCGCGAAATGGTCGTGTCGCGTTGCTGAATGAAATAGCGCAGCAGTTCAAATTCTCGCGCCGACACGTCAATCAATTGTCCGTTGCGACGAACCTGCGTGCGGCGAAAATCCACCTGCACCGCGCCGAAGCGAAACGTCTCTGGCAATTTGACGACCGCGACGGCAGGCACACGGCGCAGCAACGCTTCGACCCGCGCGAGCAGTTCTATGGCCTCAAACGGCTTCGTTAGATAATCATCCGCGCCGAGCTTGAGTCCCAGCACTTTGTCAATCACCTGCCCGCGCGCCGTCAGCATCAGAATTGGCGTCTGCACGCCGCGTGCGCGCAGTTCACGACAAATATCGAAGCCATTTTTGTTCGGCAACATCACATCCAAAATCAGTAGCTCAAATTCCTGCCGACACGCCGTCTCAAACCCTTGTTGCCCGTCGCTGATCGTTTGCACGCGATGACCTTCACTCGCCAGCAAATCGCTGAGCGTCATCACCAGGCTTGGTTCATCTTCGACCAACAAAATGCGACGGGCAGGAGTAGTCATACAGGTTTTCCATTCAGAGTGTAACGCGGCAGATGCAAAGTGAATGCTGTGCCTTTGTCGATGGTGGAAGCGACGGTGACGCGACCGTGATGGGCTTTCATATATTCGCTGACTAAACTCAGCCCCAGTCCCGTGCCCGGCACAGCGGACGCGACCATATCTTGCGCGCGGTAAAACGGCGCGAAGATGTGTGGCAAATCGCGGCGCGCAATGCCGGGGCCTTGATCGGCGACGGTGATTTGCACTTCGTCTTTCACCTGCGCGGCTTCAATGCGCAACCATTTGCCCTCTGCCGCATACTTCAGCGCGTTTTGCAGCAGGTTCTTGAGCGCGCTGGCCAGCACGTTGGCATCGGCCTGGAGCGTGGGCAAATCGGCGGGGATATGTCGTTCGATGTGCCAATCGGCAAAGGCTGCTTCGTACTCGCGGAACGCCTGTGCGATGACCTCATTCACTTGCACCGATTGAAAGTTGTAGGCGTGTTCGCCGGATTTTTTGTCCGTTTCGATGCGCGCGTAACTTAGCACCTGATCTATCAACTCCGCCAGCCGTCGGCCTTCCGTGTGAATCATCGTGCCGTATTGTTTGACGCGCTCGGCATCATTCACACGTCCGCTGGAAAGATTAAACCCAGCCGCTTGAATCGCCGTCAGCGGCGTGCGCAGTTCGTGCGTGACACCCGCAACAAATTCCATTTGCCGTTGCGCCAGCAGGCGCGTGCGTTTCGTCGCAATTAACAAGGCCGAAGCCGAGACAAAGAGCAACAACAAGACGCCGTAGCCCGCAATCAGATTGCGGCGGCGCGTGTGTTCCAGCACGGCTTGCAGCGAACCAGCCTTGTGTTGCGCCCGCAGTACGAGCGTGTTTGGCGAAGCCGGTGCTGCGCCGCGCCACGCTTTGGCTTCGCCCTGGAACAAGATTTCTTCAGCATCAAACGTTGCGAACGACGCCTGCGCATTGCTGGCAAAGAAAGTTGTTTGGCTAGGCAAGCTGACGGCGGCGACGTGATAGTTGGCGAGTTCGGTGCCGCTGAAATGTTGCGCAATCAGTTGCGGCAACAACTGATTGCGCAAATAGTCTGTGTTCAATTCTAACACGCCGTAGCCGCCTAATTGCTCAATGACGGGGCGTTCCTTGCGCAGCGCCTGCGCGCGGCGTTCGGCAGCCACGCGTTCTTTCTGCATCTCAGTTTGCATTTGCTTTTCTCGCTCTTCCCAATACTGCCGCACAAATGGCGGCGGGCCACCTGGACGCCCACCGGGACTGCGACCACCCGGCAACGCGGGCGGCGGAAAAGAGGGAAAGGCAAATTTGCGCGGCGGAAGGAACGGGGGCAGCGCGGGCGGCTTGAGGCTGACGGTCAGCGGCACGGCAACGAAGAATTGTTCATTGGTTTGGAATTGCGCGCGCGCGCCGGGCGTCATCGGTTGCAGCGTTTTATTTTGCGCCCGTGCCAGCAAATCATCGCGCAGCGCCGCCAACGATTCCGGCCATTCCGTTTTCGTGAATGCTGTTTGGGTGAGGCGCGCAAACTGTGGGTGCTTGTCGGTTGCCAATCGGCTCAGGCTGACGGAGCGAAGCAACGCCGGTTGGGCGGTTTTGCTGCGCCAGTGTTGGTCTTGCTCGCTGATCCAGCCTTCCAATTGCGCGGGTGTTTTCGCCTCGCCGCTGAAATCTGGCAGATCGCGCAAGGCCGCCGCAAAATCCTGGCTGCTGCGGCGTAGCGCGGTCGTCAACTGTTCCTGCTTTTCGCGCCACTCGCCCGCACTGGCACGATTGATAGCGCGATGCACAAAGAGCGCCGCGCCGAGCAACAGCAACAACAATCCGCCAAAGCTGAGCGTCATAAAATCCAATTTGAATCGTCGCCCAAACATCGTCGCGGATTATAAAGCGAGGCGATGCCCGCCGGAATTTCGCGCCGCAGAGTTTACCGAATTTTTACAAAGCCGCTGGCAACGCGCTGTTTTGACTCCCTCCTTCATCCTCGCAAAACGCACAGAAGCCCTGATTTTCGCGGCTGTCGTGATCCTTCGCGGCTGGCTGAAACAGGCGCGCAGACTTTACCGACGGTTTACCCACGAACCGTTGTGTTTGTGGTTTACTTTTCGGCGTCGGGCAAGCAAGTGCAACACCCGATGACGGACGCAAGGAACGCAATCACGACCAAGTTGTAAGGAGAAAAAGTTATGAAATTTCGCATCGCAACCATTTTGACCATCATTCTGGCTTTCGGTTTGTCCTTGCCTTCGTTTGCGCAACGGCCCGGCGGCGGCAAGCGCCCGGACGGTGTCGGCGGCAAGCGTCCTGATGGGATGACGCGCCCAGATGGTACCCGGCGTCCTGATGGCGTGGGCGGCAAGCGTCCCGATGGTGCAACCCCAGGGCAACGACCCAGCGGCGTGGGCAGACCGCGTGGCTAAAGCGTCCGGCCAGTAACAAAGGGTTGGCGCGCAGTGCAACGTCAGCCCTTCATCAACCAGTTTACTACGATCCAGAAGGGAAAATTATGAACACCATCAACACGAATCTGAAAAAAGTGATCCTGAATCTTGCCTTAGCCCTTGTCATCGGCACCTGCGTCATTACCGGCGCGCAACCGCCCTGGGCGCGCGGCGGCGGCGTACCGGGCGGCCCCGGACAAGGTGGCCCTGGTGGTTTTGGCGGGGGGAATTTTGAAGATCGCTTTGCGCGCCTGCTAAACCTGACCGAGGCGCAAAAGGCACAAATCAAAAATCTGCGCGATCAGGCCCAAACAACGGCCAAACAGTATTACGAACAAATCAAACCAATCACCGAACAGATGCAAAAATTGATTGAAGCGCCTGCCTTCGACGAAGCTGCGGCACGCGCGCTGGCGGGGAAGATGACTCAATTGCAAACGGAAGTGCATCTCATCCAGGCCAAGACCGAAAACGCGATTTACAACCTGCTCACGCCGGAACAAAAAGCCAAATTGGCCGAACTGCGCAAAGCGATGGAAGGGCAACAGGGCGGACGTGGCGGCGGACGCGGTGGCCTGTTTGGTCGTCCTGGAAATTAAGCTTCAACGAATCGCGTCTAAGAAACTCACACTCGTTTTTCTCGGCACCAGCCACCGGAATTGCATTCTGTGTTACAGACACGGCAGCACAACCAGCGGCTAAAACTCTCACGAAAGGTCGCACGAGCGCAGGCAACTTTGTAAACAACGCTCGCCCCTGATTCAAACCGCTTGGGGCAGGGTTTTCGCCGCCGGCGCGCGTTGCGACCAACCAGAGGAGTGGAGCGGAAGCGTGTGCGGTCTGGTGTACGATCACACCAGACCATCTGATAGCATCTGCGGTTCAATTTGCGTTCGCCGCAGGCACACGCTTCCCCTCCGCTCCTTTCGTTTTGGCTGTGCCTTTATTCCTCATCCAAACGAATCGTGATCGTGCGCGCGCGCGCCTTGCTTTCCGCTTTCGTTTGGAAGGATGCGCTGGTGTCACCGCCGCTGACCTCATTCACGGCAAAAGAACTGCTGGGCGCATCGCTGCAACCACAATCCCCCGTCGTGAAGGAACTCGGCGGCGGCTCCAAGGTCGTTTGTGCGGTGGTGGAGAAGGTCGCGGGCACCGCCTCGGCCTCGCCGCTGGCGGCCTCGCCCGCGCTGGCTGCGGCACTGCTGGCTTCCTGGGTGTAGACGTAACACTGAATGCCCTCAAAACCCCAGCCGTATTTGCCCGTCCCCAGTTCGGCCCAGTTGGTGGTGTAGAAGTGATCGCCATTGCCGGGATTCCAATAGCGATACAGCGGCACTGTTCCGGCTACTTGCGTGGGCCGGACGTAACACTGCACGCCTTCATAACCCCAGCCGTACTTGCCCGTCCCCAGTTCGGCCCAGTTGGTGGTGTAGAAGTGGTCGCCAATGCCCGGATTCCAATAGCGATACAGCGGCACCGAACCAGGTGTCTGTGTGCTGTCCACATAGCACTGCACGCCTTCATAACCCCAACCGTATTTACCTGCGCCGAGTTCGGCCCAATTCGTTGTGTAGAAGTGATCGCCGATGCCCGGATTCCAGTAGCGGTACAATTTCACGTGTGTTTGGGTTGCGGGTGGCACCACGCTTTCGACGGCCCACATCGTCGAATCAATACCGCATTCGCCATATGCGATTTTGAAGAAGCCGCCTTCGCCCCAGCCCGTGCCCCAGCTATTTTTGCAAATCCAATATTGCCCGGCATCGTCATAACCGACGCAGGAAACACAATGCCCGCCCGCGACGGTGTTGACGACGTGCCTGTACACGCCACTCCTGTAAGCAAAGAAATCGTTGTAGACGGTCAGACAGGTGACCAGCGGCCCTTTGGTCGAAAGCCATTCTTTCATTTGTGCCGCGTTGCTGATCGCGTGCCAGCCCGTAATTTTGGTCACGCGCGATTGCCAGGTGGAGCAGAGTCCCGTGCAATTTTGATCGCCTGCCGTGTAGGGATAGCAGGCTTCATCCGTAACGCCCGTATTTTTGAAGCAATCAAGTGCGGGCGGCACCCACCAACCGCCGGTCGAGCCACTGCAGGTGCGCCCCTGCGCGCGTGCCTGACAATAAAACAAATGGGCTTCGGAAAGGTCTATGGTCAGGTTCGGATTGTTCTGCTGAAAGCGCAGCGTGCCTTCCACCGTTGCCACGCTGCCGAAAGAAACGCAGGAACCGCAACTGCCCTGGTCTTTGACAGAGGTGATGAAATTTTTGCCGCTTACATTGCGCAAATCGAAACTGACAGGCGCACCAATAGCGGCAGCCGCTGCTTCGGGAGCAGCAGCATTTGCTACTGCCAGGGCTTCTCTGGCTTCCAGCGAAAGGTCGCCGGGGCCGGGAACGAAGCCCAGGCGCAACCGTTTTTCGTCATCCGATAAAACCGAAATTGAGGTGGCTTCGGCTTGCCAGGGGGCACCGGCGCTTTGCAGCGCGGCTTGTATTTGCTCATGGTATTTTTTGTTCGTTGGCATAGTTTTCCTTTTTACGTTGATACTGCTGAGTTATTTGAGTCCTGTCCGGCACCGTTTCCGTTGTTAGCGAAGGCTAGCGGAAGACAACGGGACAGAAAAAGCTATCGCAGCGCCTTCTTTTCTGCGTGAAAAGAAAGCCTTGAACAAACGTGCGAAAACAGGTGAGGGGCTTATTGCATCTGGGCTGAAACGCTTGCAAAAGTGTGTGGGCAAGCGTGGCGTGAACAATTCTCAGCGAGCCGCAGCTCAATCATTTTTGTTGTTTTTTGGTTAAGGAAGAATCGTCACCGAGAATCCAAAGCGGTCAGTAACTGAATCCTCACCGCTCCACTCGCGCCAATGTTTGAAGCTGACTGAAGTGTTGCCCGCATTTTGCGCCGTCAGGGTAATCTTTCGTTCGCCACCGCCGCCGAGCGCGGTGCCTGCCGGAGCATAAGCAGAATCATCTAGTGTGAGCAATTGCTCATCCAGCTTATCTACCGCCCAGCAATACCCGGTCGTCGGGTTTTCGGCCAGCAGCACGACGATTTGATCGCCGGGCTGTACTTGCAGGGATTGCCCATTTTGCGCTTGGGTTAAGGTTAGTGCGGCCATCTTCATCCTCCTCAGAAAATCAGCTCCAAGGGCATTGCCTATGGGCTGTTTTTCTTACTTTCCGCGTGTGGACAGGCGCGCTGCCTGTCAGACATCGCCAGCTTAAGATGCTTTCTGGGGGAAGTTCGCGGCAGATAGTAGTCCACAACAACGCAATGTTCAATCCGTTTACGCCAGCGGCTGTGAAAAGTGTTTTCGGCCTTGCTGCGTGGCGGCGCTAAAACCAGCGTGGGCGTGGCGAGTGCGGGCAGTTTCGGTGTACGATACGCGCCCACGACGGACACACGCTATGCTAACAAAATCGAATCCCGACGAAATTCAATCTTACCTCACTGATG
>JAXLQQ010000006.1:0-116177 GCA_046331525.1 Blastocatellia bacterium | reverse complement strand
TGCCATGTGGGT
This sequence comes from Blastocatellia bacterium, assembly GCA_046331525.1. Taxonomy (GTDB): domain Bacteria; phylum Acidobacteriota; class Blastocatellia; order RBC074; family RBC074; genus JAFDVL01. The sequence continues at coordinate 116,165 of JAXLQQ010000006.1, read as the reverse complement.
CAAACTCTCCGCGATACACAACAGCTCCCGTTGTGCTGGTCAGCTTGCGTCCCGTGCCTAAATGGTCATTGTGCGTCCAATAAAACTGCCCATCTGTGGCAAGTAAAGCGACCACGCTTCCTTTCAGATTGACTAGCGCACGATTCAGCCCTGCACTTGTTACTTCAAACGCGGTCTTGCCCAACATACTCGATTCCACATAATACACCGTCCCGCCACCCTCCGTTTTCTTCACCCGCTTCCCATCCCCATCAAACCCGTAGCTGCCCGCCACGCCGCTATTCACACTCACCATCCGCCCGGCTGCATCATACTGGAACGTCGTTGTTCCTTCGCCCGTCATATTCCCCGCCGCATCCCACGTATAGCTCACCGTCCCGCCGCCCGTCACCGTGTTGAGCCGATTCGTCGCGGGCGCGCCGCTCGCGTTGTTCGTGTAGTTATAGGTCTTGGTTGACCCATTCGACACGACCGTTTTGATATTCCCCCATTCGTTGTAGGTATAACTCCGATTCGCCGCCGTCGAAGTCGCGCTCGACAACCGATTGAACATATCGTAGCTGTAATTCGTCGTGTAATTCGCGTCTACCAAATCGGTGATTTGTTGGATGCGTCCATCATTCACCGTCATATACGATTGGCTCGCCTCGTCCCATTTCTGCGATGTGTAGCTATAACTCTTGTTGATGATCGTGTCGGTGCCGTTTTGCATATCCACTTTCATCGTTTGCATCTGATGCCGGTTCACATCATACGTCAGCGTCAAGCGCCGCCCATTGCCATAATTCAACGTCTTCACCGCGCCAAAGCCGTTGTAATCAATCCCGCTCAAGACATTCGTCTATGTAGTTGCCCTGCCGGTCTTTAATCTGGGTCGGCAGCAATTGATAATCGCCATTCGCCGTTACCGTTTCCCCAAACGTAACTTTCGTGCCATCCACGGTGCGTAGGACTTTGGTTGTCAGATTAAAATCCAGCCAGGACGAATCATAGCTTTCATACAAGCTGGTCGTTGCATTCCAACCCAGTTCACGCCTCGTCCCGTCGAGCGCGATGTACAGAAAACTCGCTTTACTGGTTGTGCCGCTGGTGTAAGTGCCGATATTTCCACTCGCATTGATGCCTTGTATCGCGCCAAAGCCGAGCCGCCAGCCGGGGGCAGGAAAGCCGCGATCTGCATTGAATGAAGCCAGGTTGACCCAGACCCGACGATTGTAGGTGAGCGCAAGAGCGGCATTCAGCCCCGCTCTTCCACCTAACGCCAACACGGGTGCCGTAAAGCTATAATTGCGCGAATCCAAATTGTAAGAGATTCCCCCGACAGCCGCACTACCTGCGGTTGGATCGGCATTCTGCATAGGCTTAGTGCCTGCAATCCCTGTGTCGTTAGCAGGGGTACTCATCAAGCTCAGGGGAGCATTACCGGCGCTTACTGCCGGATCATCATAGCCGCTTGGCGGGGTAACGTTTACGCCCCCCGGTGCGGTAGGCAAACTGGGGGTTCCTGCCCGTAAATCATCCAGCGTCGGGCTGCTTTGCACTGGTACAAATGTGCGCAAAGCCAGCCACGCATTCGAGAGCCTGGCGGCTGCTTCATTGCGTCCTTGCGTCAACAAACTAATCTTTAAATTATTAGGTGGAGCTAAACGGACGAGGGGGAACGTTGCCGAACTTTGCGAAAGGACGAGCGAGACAATGAGAACAAGCGACAAGACACGACGCGCGATGCGTGACATGGGGGAGCCTCCTAAGCTGAGAAACATCGGCACAAAGGCCAATCAGGTGGACTTACGCTTCCGAGCATTCTGGCAGAGTGAATACGCGGAAAAGGCTGTAACGAGTTTGCTAAAAATTACTGGTTCGTACTACTTGTTGCTAAAGACTGGTAATAAATACGCTTGCTGAAAAATATTTGCACGAGCGGCCGTGCATTATTTTATGCTGTGCCCCAGCATCAGTTCATTGCAGCAAAGAATCATCCGCATTAGCGATTGCTTGAGGAGCAAGGAAGGCTGGGTGGTTGTCAGGGAAATTAGCTTGGGCTGACTGGCGCGAAGTATATCCGCGCACCGAAAAATGCCTGGCTCGAATAAATGGACAAAGAAAGGCGAGGCAACGAAGCTATTGGTTGAATGAAGTGTTGCTACAGACAGTTTCTTCCGTTGCTATTGCGGTAAGCGATGATGCCTGGCTTCAGCGGTAAGGTGAATCTTGGGCGTGATTTGTTAACACTCCGCGCTGTCCTGCCGTCTTTTTTGCGGGCGATGAAAATAATTCGCTCCCGCTGAAACGAAATGATTTGCTCAATCACTCACCGAGGGATTCACTTACATCTTCAGGGAGGAACGGCGAAACTTGTATCGCTGGTAATCTTTTGCGTCACGCTGCTCATCGCCGTTCCCGCGTTAGCGCAATCCAAACCCTTCAACCGCACCGTAGACTTTACGGCGGGCGGCGATTTGCGCATCAGCACCGATGTCGGTTCCGTGCGCCTGACCTCGTGGGAGCGTAATCAGGTCGAAGTCGTGGCACGCATCGAAGCCCGTGACAACGACCACGTCAGCGCCGATTATATGCGCCGCGCCGTCGAGGCAACGGAAATCGAAATGACAGGCAGCGGCAATCGCGTAACGATCAAAGCCAATTATGACAACGTGCCGTATGAATCGGTCTGGGGCGGACGCAATCGCGTGATTCCGCGCATTGAATGGGAAATCCGCGCCCCGCGTCGCGCCAACATTGACTTGAACACAGATCGTTCTGAAGCCGAAGTGCGGGGTTTTGAAGGTCGTCATTCCTTGCAAGCCGACCGCACACCATTGCGTGTCGAAGATATGACCGGTGACATCCGGCTGCACATTGATCGTGGCAATCAGACCCGGCTCAGCAATGTGCGCGGCAGTTTGCAGATCGAAGCGGATCGCACGGATTTGACCTTTGAGCGGTTACAACTCACCGCCGATTCGCGTGTGCAGATGGATCGCGGCAAACTCGAAATGCGGCTGGCCGGTTCACAAGGACTCAACTTGAGTATGAACAAAGAGCGTCGTAATTCGTTCCAGAGCGATTTCCCGATTACGACAAGCCAGTTTAGTGACAGCAAGATTGAAGGTGCTATCAATGGCGGTGGCCCGCGCCTGACGTTACAAACAGATCGGACGCAGGTGCATTTGAAGAACAATTAAAAGAAGCCCCTCGTACCAGCTTGCTTACTTGAGTTAGGCAGACGAAGGGCGTTTCTGTCACAATGCGGAGCGGCACGGATGGTTGTGTCGCTCCCTGATTCAATTGCTTACGGAAGGATGCCAAACCATGAAGCGAATTGTTACCATTGCCGTTACCCTGTTGCTCGGTGCTGTGGCTGCTGCACTGTCTACCACTGAAGCTAACAACAAACCCGCCAAAACCGTCACATTCAACAAAGACATTGCGCCGATCTTTTTCAAGAACTGCGCGCAGTGCCATCAGAAAGACGACATCGCGCCGTTTTCTGTGTTGAGTTACAAGGACGTGCGCCCGTGGGCCAAATCCATTCGTGAAAAAGTCGTTGCACGTGAGATGCCGCCGTGGCACGCCGATCCGCACTACGGCCAATTCGCCAATGAAATGAAACTCACGCAGGCCGAAATTGACACTATCGTCGCCTGGGTGGATGGGGGCGCAGTCGAGGGGAATGCAAAGGATTTACCGCCGCTGCCTGTCGGTTCGGACAAGTGGGAAATTGGCAAACCGGATGTAATCCTGACAATGCCGGAAGCTTACCATTTGCCGGAGAAGGGCGCGGACGATTATATCTACATTCGTGTGCCGACGGGTTTCACGGAAGACAAATGGATTCAGGCTTCCGAGTTCCGTCCTGGCAACAAACGGGTTGTGCATCACGCCGTGATTTTTGTCGAGACGCCGATGATGTATCGCATGGCGCAGGATCAGGCGCGCAAAGGCGGCGGCAACGTAAGCAATCCGATTTCGTTGTTTCAGGACGACCGCAGCAGCACGATGTTCCGCGATGGCACCGTGAATCGCACGAAGCCGGATGCGCCTGTATTGAATGATGCCTGCGGCGCGAACAAAAATTCCGGCGGGGGCGGCACGCCGTTACTCTCTGCCTACGCGCCGGGACGCAACGCTGATGTTTACCCGACGGGCACGGCGAAAAAGATTCCGGCTGGATCGAATCTGATTTTCCAAATGCACTACGCCAAAACCACCGGCAAGCCGGAATCTGACCGCACAAGCATTGCCTTTGTCTTTGCCAAACAACCGGTCATGAAACAGATTGATACGTTGCTGGTCGTCAACCAATTGTTTGCCGTTCCGGCAGGTGCCGAAAATCACGAGGCGAATGCTTGTATGAACGTGCGCCGCGATGTTGAGTTAGTGAATTACATGCCGCATATGCACGTACGCGGCAAGGCGATGAAATACGAAGTGATTTATCCCGACGGCAAACGCGAGACGTTGCTGAACGTGGATCGGTATAACTTCAACTGGCAAACGCTCTACAAACTGCAAGCGCCGCTCGCCGTGCCGAAAGGCTCGCGCCTGATGATTACGGGTTGGTTCGATAATTCGAGCAAAAACAAACTCAATCCTGATCCGTCGAAAACGATTCGTTTTGGCGAACCCACGTATGACGAAATGCTGGTCGGCTTTTTTGACGTAGCGCGTCCGAAACCCGCGGAGCGAGCAATCACAAAACTCGACAATGCGACGCTGGATCAATACGTCGGCGAATACACCGCAATGGGGATGAAATTCACGGTGTCGCGGGATGGCAATATTTTGTTTTTCAGTATTCCCGGACAACCCGCCTTGCCCGCCACAGCGGAAGCGGAAACCAAATTCTATTTTCCTGATGTCGAAAATTCTTCGGTCGTGTTCGTGAAAAACGAACGCGGCGAAATTGTCGAGCTACAAGCCGAATTGAATGGGCAAAAGCTCAAGGCCAATCGCGTTGTCAAAGCAGTCGAAAGCAGTAGTAAGTAGGCATTTCTTCACCGCAGAGGCTTTGCAGAGGAGTTTCAATCTCTGCACCTCTGCGGTGAAAGATGCGAATCTATTTTTCTCTAATCAACCTAGCGGCAGAAAAGGAAGCAATTGTGAAAAAGAGTTTTCTCTTTGGCTTAACTCTCGTATTTCTCGGCGCAGCTGCACTGATCACGCTGACCACAACAAGTGCGAAAAATAAAGCTGCCGCTGTTACCTTCAACAAAGACATTGCGCCGATCTTTAACGCCAAATGCGCCGAATGTCATCGTCCCGGCGAGGCAGCGCCATTCTCGACTTTAAGCTACAAGGACGCTCGCCCGTGGGCGAAATCCATCAAAGAAAAAGTCGTCAACCGCACGATGCCGCCGTGGCATGCCGATCCGCACGTCGGGCAATTTGCCAATGATCGCCGCCTGACCGACGTCGAAATCAAAGCGATTGTCGCGTGGGTGGACGGCGGTGCGGTCGAAGGCGAAGGGAAAGAGTTGCCGCCCGCGCCAAAGTTTGCTGAGGGCTGGAGCATTCCCAACCCGGATGTCGTACTGACGATGGAGGAGGAATACACGCTCGCAGCAAGCGGGCCGGACGAATACCAGCTTTTTGAAATTTCCACGAATTTCACGGAAGACAAATACATTCAAATGGCCGAAGCGCGCCCTGGCAATCGCAAAATCGTTCATCACATCATCGCCTTCGTCATTCCGCCCGGCGCGCCCTCGCTCCGACAAGTCAAGAAAGAAGCCAAAGACAAAGCCATCGAAATGTCGCTGAAAAATACGCCGTGGTATCGTGATGGTTTGTTGATTCGCTCGAAGCCGGAAACACCCGTTTACAACGACGGCAAAGACATCCCGCAAAATCTACGCGGCTTCAATAACGTAGACGATTTCCTCGCTGGTTATGCGCCGGGCCGTAATCCCGACATCTGGGCACCGGGCACGGCGAAGAAAATTCCGGCAGGCGCGACGATTCGTTTGCAGGTGCATTATTCCAAAGTCGCCGGTTCGGAACAGAAAGATCGTTCGATGATCGGTCTGATCTTTGCCAAAGAGAACCCGCAAAAAGTGCTGGCCACACGCGGCGCGGCGAATATGTTTTTTGCCATTCCACCCGGCGCAGATAATCACAAAGTTACGGCGGAATGGGCACTCTGGCGCGACGCCACGGTCTATTCCTTCTCGCCGCACATGCACTATCGCGGCACGGCGATTGATTATCAGGTCGTCTATCCTGACGGGAAAACTGAAGCCTTGCTGAGCGTGCCGAACTATCGCTTTGACTGGCAAACCACCTACGTGCTGAAGACGCCGAAGCGGTTGCCGAAGGGCAGCAGGATTCTTGTCACGGCATACTTCGACAATTCGGCGAAAAATAAATTCAATCCTGATCCGAAACAAATCGTCCGCTACGGCGAACCGACGTACGACGAAATGATGATCGGCTTTCTGGACTACGTGCCCGAATGGCCAGCGGCAATAAAAGTTGATCCAGCCCTCTTCGCCGATTACGTCGGCACGTATGAGCGGGGCGAAGGGCGCGTCATTCGCATCGTGCGCGAGGGCGACAAGCTCATCAACATTGCCGCCGATGGCAAAACGCGGCTGGAACTTGCGCCCATCGGGAAAGATAACTTCCGCATGCTTGGCAGCGAAAACGAAGTCACGTTTATTCGCAATGACAAAGGCGAAGTAATTGAACGGCTGATTGAATTTGACGGCGGCTCCTTCCGCAACAAAAAACTGAAAGACGCCGTTAACAGCGGGCAATAAAAACTGGGTGTGCCAGCCTCCTGCGGGCAAAACGTCAAACTCCACTGCCCGCCGGATGTTGGCGCACCCTTTCCCTTCGCACCGTTTTGTCGCGGCACAAACGGTTATTTCAGGAGTGACGGTTATGCGTATCACCGCCCTTGTTTTGCTTCTTCTTTCTCTTTCCGTCGTCGCGCAAAACCCGGCCACAAAACCGGAGGACGCGGTTTTGAAAATTGACACGCGGCTTATCAACCTCAATGTCAAAGTCCTGGACGCGAGCGGCAAAGCGATTTCGCAGCTTGCCCAAACTGATTTTGAGGTGCGCGAAGATGGCATCGCACAAGACATCGCCTATTTTCAACCGGTGACTGCGCCCGTGAGTTTGGTTTTGCTGCTTGATCTGAGCGGCAGCACCGAACAAAAACGCAAACTGATGACCAAAGCGGCGCAACGCTTCCTCGGCTTTCTTGCGCCTGCCGACACGGTGGCGATTGCCGCGTTCACGGATCGGTATTACTGGCTGTCCGACTTCACGCGAGATCGGAAGCATTCGAAAAAAGCGGTCGAAAAAATCAAAGACATCAAGGGCGGCACCGCCTACTACAACGCGATGTGGGAAACATTGGATCACTTCGCTGGCTCCAAAGACGCCCGCAAGGCCATCGTCGTGCTGACCGATGGCGTAGACAATACGATTCTCGCCACCCCGCGCCAGCAAATGCGCATACAGGCAGGCCTTGGCGCGCGCGCCTCCCGCACGTTTGACGAACTCGCGGCGCGGGTGGCAGAAGCCGAAGTGGCGATTTATCCGTTGCGGCTGAATACGCGGCTGGATTTGCCGAGCTTCAAATTCAGCCGGAATATGAATCTCGGCACACAGATTCGCAGTGAGATTTTCCGTAACATAAATGAACGCGCCGCACGACAGTACGCAATCGCTGACCAGCAGCTTACCGCGCTCGCCGACGAAACCAACGGCGATGTCTTTCCCGTTGACCGAGAAGAGGAATTAGAGAGCGTTTTTCAGCGTGTCGCAGCAGAATTACATTTGGTGTACACGCTCGCCTATTACCCGCGCAACACGCAGCCCGACGGCAGCTATCGCAAAATCGCCGTAAGCGTGAAACACACCGGAGCCAGAGCGAAAACGCGCGCCGGATACGTGGCAAAGTAAGTCCGGCAGACGACGCGCCGTTTTCGCTTGCGCCTGTGCCATAATGCCGGGTATGCGAAAATTGCCAAGGACGCAGGCTGGACTGTTTGTGCTGTTACTCGTTGCGCCGGTTTGGGGGCAGGCGAACAACGCCGCTGACGTGCTTCCGCGCGTGCGCCAAATGGTGGAGGAAGTACGGCGAACGGCTTATCCTGAACTGCGAACAGCGACCATTCACCTGGAGCTTTTTGATTCGCCTTCCGATTACTTTCAGTCTCGCTTTACCTTCACGAGTTTTCTGCTCCGCCCGCACCTGCAATATGTCCTGCATGTGAATCGCCACCTCTTCGTCGCGCCTCCGTCAGACGAAGCGTTGCGCGCCATCATCGCGCACGAGTTAGGGCACGTGCAGCAATTCAATGCAAAAGCGCGGTGGCGGTCGTTGGCGTATGTGCGAATGATGTCGCCCGCGTTCACGGCACAGATGGAGCGGCGGACAGATTTGCTGGCGATTGCGCGCGGCTACGGCGCAGGCTTGCGAGCGTATCGGGAATGGCTTTATCAACATATCCCGGCGAACAGGCGAGCGGAGAAACTGCGGAATTATTTTGCGCCGGAAGAAATTGATGCGCTGATGCGGCAATTGCAGCAACACCCAGAACGGATGCAACAATGGTTGCGCCATCCGCCCGGTTCATTACGCGACATCGAACGTTAGCTTCGCGCGCCGCCCGCGTGTTTTTCGTAGGCTTGGGTGTTGAGAATGGTTTTGATTTCGGCAACGAGCGCAGCGATTTCGTCATCGGTATTGAAGAAATGCGGGCCAACGCGAATGCCCGCGCCCGGACGGTAATCCACCAACATTTCCCGCGCAGCCAATTCGCGCACGACTTCACCCGCAAACGGCACATCCAGAATCACGGACCCGCCGCGCTGCGCTGCTGCGCGCGGGGAATTGATGCGCCAGCCTTGTTCATCAGCCAGTTCAATCAACTTCGTTGTTTGCCGAATTGAATTCGCGCGAATGCGTTCGACGCCGACTTCGTTGATGAGGTCGTATCCACTTTCTGCCGCATACAACGCCGGAATCGCAGGCGAGCCGTGCAGATAACGGTGAATGTCAGTGGCGTAATCCATTTCCGCTTCAAATGCGAACGGCGCGCGATGTGCTGACCAGCCTGTGACCTGCGGCTGAAACTTCGTGTGCAAATCTGGCCGCACGTAGAGCCAGCCAGCGCCGGGGCCGCCGCACAGCCATTTCACCGAACCACCGGTCGCAAAGTCTACGTTAAGTTCCGTCACATTGAGTGGCACGGTGCCCGCCGATTGATAAGCATCGAGGATGACATACGCGCCGACGGCGTGGGCTTTCTCGATAATCGCCGCCGCATCCTGAATGTAGGCGCTGCGGAATAGGACATGCGAAATCGGCACGAGCAACGTTTCTTCGTCAATTGCGTCGAGCATCCGCTGCGTGTCAATCGTGATGCCATCGTCGCTCGGCACGGTGACGATGCGCGCGTGGGCAGCTTTGGCGTGCGCGTCGTAGACGTACATCACGGACGGAACATTCATCGCCTCGTAAACAATCTTGTTGCGCTTGCCCGTCAGATCGAAGCACGAGAGCAGCAGCGATTGGCACACCGAAACATTCTGGTGCATCGCCACCGTGCCGGGCGCTGCGCCGATGATGCGCCCGATTTTGTCGCCGACGGTGATCGGCATTTCCCACCAACCCTCTTCCCACGCCCGAATGCCGCGCGTCGCCCACGTTTCGGCGTAATCGTGCATCCGCTGATACGTCGCCTGCGGCATTGCACCGAGCGAGTGGTTGATGAGGTAGATGGTTTTTTCGAGAATCGGAAATTGAGCGCGATAAGCAAGCAAGTCGTTCATAAGTGGAACCGGTTTAGCGTTTTCCAAACAGGCAAAGAATTGCCCTCGATGGGCGACAGCATACAGAACCCACCGGAGCCTCTGCAAATTTTTGAGCGGTAAATTTTAGCTGTGAATGGCTGTTGCTTCGCCGTCGCGGCTTGTTGCTTCGCAGACGCGATTGCGGCCTTCGCGTTTGGCGCGGTAGAGGGCAAGATCAGCAGCTTGAAGTAATAATTCCGGCGTCTGGGCGTGCAGCGGGAACGAGGCGATGCCGAGGCTCGCGCTGAGGCGATGATTTCCGATCAGGCATTGATTGATGGCTTGTCGCCAATGCTCGCTCGCCGCTTTGCCGCCTGCGAGCGGAGTTTGCGGCAGAATGACGGCGAACTCTTCGCCGCCGTAGCGGGCGGGAATGTCCACGCGTCTCGATTGTTTGGCCAGGATTTCGCCGATTTTTCGGATCGCGTCATCGCCCGCCAGATGCCCCATCTCGTCGTTGATTTTTTTCAGAAAATCCAGATCAATCATCACCAGCGTTAACGGTTGCCCATAGCGGCTGGCACGCTCGAATTCAAAGGCTAATGACTCATCGAAATAGCGCCGATTGAACAGCCCGGTTAAGCCATCGCGCACTGATTGTTCCTGCACTTTGCGATGCAATTCTGAGTTGACGGCGACGACGGAAATTTGTTGCGCGACGGTTTTGAGCAATTGACGTTCGTCCGCCGACCACACACGCGGCACGGCGCACTGGTGCAAGCTAATATCGCCGAACCATAGCCCCTGCATAATCAATGGCTCGCTCAGCACGGCACGCACGTCGTAGCGCTGGGCGAGTTTTTGCAGCGTGTAAGGATGCGAGTCAGCCGTTGCTTCAGCCAGGTCGGAAATCACTTGCGCGCTGTTGTAATCGGCGTCTTCCCAGCCCGCCTCGTGTTCGACCGGCAATGTGTAATCGCCGATGGGTTCCGTGCCGAGCGCACATTGTTCTGCCACGAAGCGCAGCGATTGCGCGTCTTTGCTCACCAGTCGCACAACGGCGCGCGAGGCTTGGAACAGCGTCTGCAACGGCAACACTGCACCGCGCAAACACGCCTCGAAATCCAGCGATGACGTTAAAGATCGCAGCAGTTGATTCAGCAGGTATTCGCGCTCGACGCTTTTTTGCAGCTGCTCGTTAGCCTGTTGCATCGCAATTTTCCCCTGCAACAGCGAACGTTCCAGCGCCAGAATGCGTTGCCCAGCGTGGAGCCGTACGGCCAGTTCGGCCCCGTGCAGCGGTTTGCTGATGAAATCATCGGCTCCAGCGTGCAGCCCTTCGATCAAGTCGGTTTTCTGATTTTTGGCCGTCAGCAAAATGATGTAGGTGTAGGCGTCGCGTTGCAGGCGTCGAATGCGGCGGCACAGACCAGGGCCATTCAGGCGCGGCATGACCCAATCCGTAATCACCAACGGAATCGGATCATTTTGCAAGATGTCCCACGCCTGCTCGCCATCGGCGGCGCAGACGACCTCATAGCCCAGACGGATTAAGGTGCGCTCGACGATTTTGGCGGCGACGGGTTCATCTTCAACAACGAGTACTTTCATAGCTGCTTCATACTCGATCAAGTAAGTGCTTTAGCAGGGGAAACGAGAAGGCAGAATAGCCAGGCAATTACGGCTAATAACCCTCATTTTCGGCGCGCGTAACCAGCCTGCGAAAATATGCTTCTACGCGATGAAACTCTGCCTCCGTCGCCTGCCACACGGCATTGACCTGGGGCAAATCCGTTTGGGCCGCTGCTTGTTCCAGGCGGGCAAAGAGCTGTTGCAGTCGTACGGCAGAAAGGTTTCCGCTCGCTCCCTTCAAACCGTGTGCTTCGCTCTTGATGGCCGGAGTGGTGGCCGCCGCGATGGCTGCACGCAGCCTGCTCATTCGCAACGGCGCATCTTCCAGGTAGAGCGTGACGAGTTCGCGCAAAAAGTCTTCGTCGTTTTCCGTGAGTTGCCGCAGTTGTGCTAATTCAACGGGTGCTTCTTCTTGGAGTGCAATCATAGGAGGAGGAGCCGCCACCGGAGGAACCGTTGCTGTCATCCAACGTTGCACGACAGCCTGCAGTTCAGATGCCTTGAGCGGCTTTGTAATGTAATCGTCCATTCCCGCCGCCAGACACCGTTCGTAATCTCCGGCCAATGCATTGGCCGTCATGGCAATAATGGGCAGATGGCCTTGTTTTTCCTCGGCGCGGATGCGCGCGGAGGCTTCGTAACCGTCCATTTCCGGCATTTGAATATCCATCAGCACCAGGTCAAAAGCTCCGGTTTCTACCATTTCACAGGCAATTTTTCCGTTGCGCGCAATTTGCACTTCGTGGCCAGCTTTTTGTAGGAGTTTGTAAGCCAATTGTTGATTGACCGAATTGTCTTCCACCAGCAGAATGCGGCTCGCGGGTGCAGCGGGCGTGGGCAGTACAGAAGCAGGCGCGGGCAGGGCTTCTATCTCTTCGGGAACGACGACTTCGCCTGCCGCGAGCTGGCTGAGCATCTGGAACAATTGCGAATATTTGAGCGGTTTCGGCAGGAGGTAATGACCATCTCTCTGCGTCCAGTCTGCCGCCCCCACGCGCGTTCCGCGTGCGGCCAGGGCCAGCATTTGCGGTTGACAGTTGGGCAGGCTCGCTTCGATTTGATCCGTGATGGCTTGCGTTTCTTCTGCCAGCGTTTGCCCATCAAACAGAAGTATATCGAAGGGCGTCCCGTGCGTGGCGGCTTCCTCCAACGTTTGCCACGCCAGCACCGGGCGCGCGACAGTCTGGTAACTACAGCCGATCTGACGCAGCAGCGTTTCCAGCATGCGCTGGGCGCTCGGATGTTCATGCAGCACCATCACGCGCAATGGATGCGGCAGCGTGGGCGCGACAGCCAACGACTCCAGCGAGGGTTTGAAGGCGATTTCAAATTCAAATGAACTGCCTGCGCCCACCTGACTCTTGACCGTAATTTTGCTGCCCATCAACCCGACTAATTGTTTACAAATCGCCAGCCCCAATCCCGTGCCGCCGTATTGCCTGGTCGTGGAGCCGTCGGCCTGCGTGAAGCTTTCAAAAATCAATTGTAATTTGTCCGCCGGAATGCCGATGCCCGTGTCGCGCACTGTGAAGCGTACGCGGTGTTCTGTGGGCGACGATTCGATCAGGGTGGCCAGCAACGTGATTTCGCCCGCTTCAGTAAACTTCAGTGCGTTGCTGACCAGGTTGATTAGCACCTGCCGCAAACGATGCGGATCGCCGCGCAGGACGGGCGGGAAAGGTTGCGATGGCGCGGCTTCGAGATAGAAAAACAGTTCGACTCGTTTTTCCGCCGCCCGATGCGCGAACATATCCACGACGCTTTCCACGACTTCCTGCAAATTGAACTCGATTTCTTCGAGGTCGAGTTTGCGGGCTTCGATTTTGGAAAAATCCAGAATGTCATTGACCAGATTCAGCAATGCGTCCGCACAGCTCTGAATCGTCTGAACATAATCGCCCTGTTCGGCGTCGAGCATCGTTTCGTGCAGCAAATCGCTCATGCCGATGATGCCGTTGAGCGGGGTGCGAATTTCGTGGCTCATATTGGCCAGGAATTCGCTTTTGGCCTGCGCGGCATCGCGGGCTGTGGCCAGGGAGCGATCCAATTCAATATTTTTGCGTGCGATTTCTGCCGCGCTCTGCCGTAGTTTGTCGCCCAACTGCTTCTCGCCTGTAATGTCCTGCAAATGGCCGACGAAAAAGGATGGCTTACCCTGCTCATCCGTGACGAGCGAAAGATAGAGCGACACCCAGATAAAATGCCCTTGTTTGTGAATAAACCGCTTCTCGATCTGTTGCGCGCCCTGTCGTCGTTGCAGCAACTGCCGCCAATGCTCGATCTCAATTGCCCAATCATCCGGCGGCGTCAGGTCGGCTATCGTTTTGGCCAGCAGTTCCGCGTGAGCATAGCCCAGCATCTGACACAAGGATTGATTGACGGCTAGGCAGTGCTGATCTGTTCCGACCAACATACAGCCGAGCGCCGTAGCTTCAAACGCTTGCCGGAAGCGATGATCAGTTACTTCGTTTGCTGCCGCTGGTTCAGGCATCAGCGTGAGCGAGTGAATCGTGGCCACTTTGACAATTTGCCCATCCCAGGCAATGCGGCGCGTTGTGACTTTCACGGGAAATTGTTGCCCATTGCGTTTTAAGGCAACGGTTTCAAACGGGTCGTGATAACTCGCCAGTTCCAATTGCAGGACGTACCGTCGCATTTCTGGGGCGATCAGGGCTAAAACGCGTTGCCGACGAAAGGTGTCTGTGTCATACCCGAACAGGCGCGCTGCCGCTGCTGAAGCATTCAGGATGCGATTCCCGGCATAAATAAGAATTGCGTCCGTTGCCGGTTCGTCGGGAGTTGTCATTATTTCCTGGCGCAGATGTTCCATCATGAGAGGGTGCCAACGGGGGCAGAAAGAAGCCGCGTGAGTTGTCGTTGTTCGCTATTCGTTCGGCGGGCCAGGGAAGCCAGTGAGGTTGGGCAGGCAAACTATACCACAGCCAAATTGCTTCGCCGCAAGGAAATTTTGTGGGGAATTTTTAGCCATGACAGAGGCAGTGGGCTGCACTGCCGGGTACTGTTCGCCCTTGTGAAGAATCAATTCGGAGGCGAAAAACGGCCAGCAAAATAAGGCTTTAACTTTTCGTAAGTGGTTGGCAACGCTTCCGGCAGCACGCGCGTTTCGCCTACAGTAGTCATAAAATTTGCATCGCCCGCCCAACGCGGCAACAGATGCAAATGCAGATGTGCCGCGACGCCTGCGCCCGCCGCGCTGCCTAAATTCATCCCCAAATTATATCCGTCAGGATGATAAAGCTCGCCGAGCGCCTGCTGCGCCTGTTTGGCCAAATCCATCATTTCGTCGCTGATGGATTTGGCGAGCGCAGATAAATCAGCGCAGTGCGTGAACGGCACAACCATTAAATGGGCAGTCGTATACGGGTAAAGATTGAGGATAACGAAATTGTGTTGACCGCGATGCAGGATGTAATGCGCTGCATCGAATTCCGCTGTGGACGGAGCAGCGAAATGACAAAAAACGCAGCCAGGAGGTTTTTCGGTCGGGCCAGAAGAAATGTATTGATTACGCCAGGGACTCCAGAGAAATTCCATCGCCGCAGCCCCTCAACCAGCCGCTTCTTCGGCCTTGTGGTTGATTAGTTCTTTCAGCTCCTTACCGGGCTTGAAATACGGCACGCGCTTGGCAGGAATATCCACCGGATCGCCGGTTTTCGGGTTGCGCCCGCGCCGCGCGTCACGGCTGCGTACGCGGAAGGAACCAAAGCCGCGCAGCTCGATTTTCTCGCCCCGGTTAAGGGATTGGATAATGTTTTTGAAGACCTCATCTACGATCACTTCAGAGTCTTTTTTAGTTAATTCGGCGGCACGCGCCACTTCTTCCACTAATTCTGCTTTAGTCATGTTCGCCCCTGGTTTTTTGTTTTGTCTGTTTGAATGAGGTTGCTGTACTTACGACCCACAGCCCGGCGCTATTTCCACTGGTATTTGAATTTGATCGAGGTATCCACATTGCTCAACTGGCTCGGCCATTCGGCAGGCTTGGCAATGACCTCGGCGATTTTCGATTTTCCTAATAAATCTAAAATTGAGAAACTCTCGCGCGGTTCTGCCGGTGTGACAACATTCGGCTCGCCCTTCATTTTAAGCAGGTCTGCCGTGTATTTGAGCGCATCCTGGTAGTTGCCGATTTTGTCAATCAGCCCATTCGCCAGCGCCGTTTCGCCTGTGTAAACGCGCCCATCGGCTAAGGCACGCACGCGCTCTTCCGTGATTTTTTTGTCATCCGGCCCGCGACCTTGCCGACCCGTCGTGACGACTTTGACGAATTGCCCATACAGTTCGTCAATCATCGCCTGAAAATATTGCCTTTCGCGTTCGGTCATCTCGCGCGTCGGGTTGCCGGTGTCTTTGAATTCGCCGCTTTTGAAAACAATAGTTTTGACTTTGGCCCAGTCGGCTAAGTCTTTCAAATTCATCCATTCGGCAATCACGCCAATGCTGCCTGTCACCGTGCTGGAGTTTGCAAAAATATAATCCGCCGGAGCCGAAATATAATAGCCGCCGGATGCGGCAACGGTAGACATCGAAACGATGATTTTCTTTTTCTTTTCTTCCTTGACCCGCTTTACTTCGCGGTAAATTTCTTCCGAAGCGGTGACACCGCCGCCCGGACTGTCTACGCGCAAAAGAATTGCCTTCACACGGTCGTCATCGCCGTACTGCTTCAGATTGCGGTTGACCTTTTTGGCGAGGTCGCCATCAATGACGCCTTCGACGGGAATCACCGCGATGCGGTCTCCGCCAAGGCCAAAACCGCCGCCATCCGACAACGCCAGCGCGCCAATCACTAACAGCACGCTGAACGCGCCGAGCGCCAGCACGCCAATAATGATGATCCAGGCTACGTTTCTTCGCTCC
Source organism: Blastocatellia bacterium (assembly GCA_046331525.1). Taxonomy (GTDB): domain Bacteria; phylum Acidobacteriota; class Blastocatellia; order RBC074; family RBC074; genus JAFDVL01. Next base: position 99,899 of record JAXLQQ010000006.1, on the reverse strand, counting down.
ATAATTTACGAAGAGGCGCAAATCTATTCGCTGATCTGCGCCTCTGGATTGCCGACGGCTTAGTCTTCGCGATTGTAATTCATCAGTTCGCCCAGACTCGCCATACCGCTGTCGCTGGACGAATAATGACGAACGTCAATGATCGGTTCATCTTTCCCGACGGCACGCACCGAAAGCCCAATTTTCTTGGCTTCGGGGTCCATCTTGAGAATTTTGAACTGCATCGTCTGCCCGATTTGCACCGCGTCTTCCGGTTTGTCCACGTGATTTTCCGAGAGTTCGGAAACGTGGCACAAACCTTCGATGCCGTCTTCGATTTCGACAAATGCGCCGAAGTTGGCAAAGCGGGAAATGCGACCCGTGATGACATCGCCGAGTTTCTTCTCGTCAAAGAAGCGATCCCAGGCATTGGGTTCGAGGTCTTTGATCGAGAGAGACAAACGACGATTTTCCGTGTCAATCGCGGTGATGATCGCTTCGACCTCCTGATTTTTCTTCAAGGCTTCCGAAGGATGCTTGATGCGCTTCGTCCACGAAATGTCAGAGACGTGAACAAGGCCGTCAATGCCTTCTTCAATCTCGACGAACGCGCCGAAGTCCGTCAGGTTGCGCACCTTGCCTTTGACGCGCGTGCCGATGGCGTAGCGTTCCTGCAAGGTATCCCACGGATTCAATTCGATCTGCTTCATGCCGAGGCTGATGCGACGATTGTTCGGATCAACTTCCAGCACGACAGCTTCGATGTCTTGCCCGACGTTCAGCATCTTGGACGGATGCTTGACGCGCTTCGACCAGCTCATTTCGGAAACGTGTACCAAGCCTTCGACGCCCGGTTCGAGTTCCAAAAATGCGCCGTAGTCAGTGAGCGAAACGACTTTGCCGCTGACGCGCGTGCCGATGGCGAAGCGTTCGTTGACCGTCGCCCAAGGATCAGGCACAAGCTGTTTGTAGCCCAAACTGACGCGCTCGCGGTCGCGGTCGAACTTCAGGACTTTGACCTGAATGTTGTCGCCGACCTTGAAGAGTTCGGACGGATTCTGAATGCGGCCCCACGACATATCCGTGATGTGGAGCAAGCCGTCGAGTCCGCCAAGGTCAATGAAGATGCCGTATTCGGTGATGTTCTTGACCTGACCTTCGACGATGATGCCTTCTTCCAGATTCTTGAGCGTCGTGGCTTTGACCTTCTCGTTCTGGTCTTCGATCAGCGCCTTGCGTGAGAGCACAATATTGCTGCGCTTTTTGTTGACCTTCAGAACTTTGAATTCCATGTCCTTGTTGCGGAAGGCGTCGAGGTTGCGGACAGGACGAACGTCCACCTGGCTGCCGGGCAAAAAGGCCTGGATGCCGCCGATGTCGACGCGCAAGCCGCCTTTGATGCGGTCGGCAACGCGGCCTACGACGTTGGTGCCTTCGCGTGCGGCTTTCTCGATCAAGTCCCAGGTCTGCATCCGCACGGCATCGGCGCGGGAGAGTTCGACATAGCCGTCGTTATTCTCCAACTGCTTGACCAGCACGTCTACGACGTCGCCGGGTTGCACGGTGACAGAATCGCCATCGCGGAATTCGTTGATCTTGACGATGCCTTCAGACTTGAAGCCGACGTTGATAATCACGTCTTGATTCGTGATTTTGACGACGGTGCCTTTGACGACTTCGCCTTCGGTGATGTCGGAATGACTTTGCTCGTGGCGTTCGAGGATGCTCCCAAAATCCTCATCGGAAAAATTGTCGCCAGTATCAGCGTCAGTGTTTTCCACCACCGGCTCAGCCGGTGCAGGAGCAGTAGCGACGGGTGCGGCTTCGACCGCTTCGCCAGACCCGCCGGAAGTGATGTTGTTAGGGTTCTCGGTTGACATTAGAAAAGGAAATCCTCCTAGTTTCGATGCCCGGCCTTGCGGGCAAAATTCAAGTAATCTTTTGTGCGACAAGCGGCTTCGTTCGTTGTTCAGGGGGCGAGTTCCAACTCATGGCTCAGCTTGCGTAATCTCGTCACAACTCGTTGAATCATCCAGTCCGGCGTCGATGCCCCGGCACTCACGCCTACGCGCTCGACGCCCGTCAAATCGGCTGGATTGATCTCATCCTCAGTTTCAATCAACGTCGCGCGCGGGCATTGTTCACGTGCGGTTTCGACCAGCTTATTGCTGTTCGCACTGTGACGCCCGCCGATAACGTATAGCAAATCTACATCAGAAGCCAGCCGCCGAATCGCGCCCTGATTTTCTTCCGTCGCGTCGCAGATCGTTTCGCAGACTTTTACCTCGGTCGCTTTGCTGCGAATGACGTTGATAATCGCGTCATATTTCTGTGGGCTGATCGTTGTTTGTGCAATCACGCCCACGCGACCAAGCGACGGCAAGGCTTCGGCTTCTGCCAATGTTTTGACGACACGCGCTTCGTCGTTGATGTAACCCAGAATGCCACTGATTTCAGGATGTTTTCTATCACCGACGATGATGACTTCGTACCCAGCTTCGAATAGCTCAATCGCCTTGCGCTGTGAGTAATGCACATAAGGACAAGTCCCGTCCATCACCCGCACACCACGCCCTTTCAATTCGTCGTAGACCTGCGGCGGAGCGCCGTGTGCGCGAATGATCGCAATGCCCTGTTGCGGTCGCGCGTCCACTTCAGCCAACTGAATGCCATCCGCCGCGAGACGATCAATTTCCTGTGCGTTGTGAATGATTGGCCCCAACGTGACGACCGGCAATCCCTGCGATTTTTCGAGCGCGCGATAGGCTAAATCCACTGCGCGTTTGACGCCCATACAAAACCCCAGGCTTTCGGCTAAGACAATCTCCATCGTGCTACTCAATGCAAATCCCTACGCTACTTTGCGTCAAAGTTTCTCCCCCGCGACTCGCTCCCCTAAGGGCGCTAGCCTTCTACCCTGTTCCAAATGACAAACTGGAAAGCCGTCAGCAGTGGTGCGGTTTGCCTACGCGCGAACGGCGTAGCGGGTAAGAGATTTACGACGTAAAGCATCAACTTCCAAAGACATCCTGATAATCGTAGTCAAAAAGAAACACGACTCTAATTGTTCTTCCCTGTGATGTCAAGCTGTAAGATCAGGCCACCATTTTGTTGTTCTACGGGACGTTAACGCCCTGCTGTTTTCGTCTTTTTGGCGGGCTGGGTGCCCCGGAAAAACCGCTGTATTTCTGCCGGACGTAAGGCCCGAAACTCGCCCACGCGCAGCTTCTCTTTTTCGAGCGAAAGAAACCCAATGCCCAGCCGTCGCAGCTTTAGCACGGAATGACCGATGGCATCAAACATCTTGCGAATTTGCTGATTGCGTCCTTCCAGCAAAATCACTTCAAACCACGCATTCGTTGCGCTTTGTTCGAGCAGGCGAATTTCCGCCGGAGCCGTTTTGCGCCCTTCAATTGTAATGCCGCGAGTGAGCCGTTCAATTTTGCCTTCGCCCGGCTGTCCTTTCACTTTGACCTCGTATCGTTTCGGCACTTTGGACGAGGCGTGCGCGACGAGATTCGTAAAATCGCCATCATTGCTGAGCAGCAACAGCCCTTCGCTGTTGAAATCCAACCGCCCGACCGGATGGACGTGATCGCGGTATTCACCCACGAGATCGGTCACAAGCGGGCGTTTGCTCGGATCGGCAGTACTCGACAAATAGCCGACCGGTTTGTTGAGCAGCAAATAAATCTTTTCTTTCTGTGTGAGTTTGGGATTGATGAGTTTGCCACGCACTTTGATGTGATCGCGTTCGGGATCGGCTTTCGTACCGAGTTCCGTGACCATCTGTCCGTTGACGGTCACCGCTCCCGCCAGAATCAATTCTTCTGCTTTGCGCCGCGATGCTACGCCTGACGCGGCAATGATCTTTTGCAATCGTTCTTCCATAGCCTCATCGAACCACAGAAGCAAAAATCGCGCAAGGCAACGTCAGCACGCGGAGCGCCTGGGAGCGCACGCGGCTCGCGTGCTCAGAACTTCTAAGCGTATCCTTTTCTCACAGCGGGTTTCCTCCTCAAGTCTCAGCACGCGAGCCGCGTGCGCTCCCAGGCGCTTCGCGTACCTCCGAGATTTTGATTTTGGAAACCCGCCTTGATTCGTCATTTCAGCTGCGGCATATGGGTTTCGCATTTCCACTTCCGACTTTGCTGTTCTGCCTGCTTCGTTCCTGCCTGTTAGCCTTTGCAATCCTGTTCATTATGACCATCGCCAGCATTTTTATTTAGCACGCTAATAGCGGTATAGTGCGGGCGATGAGTGCCACATTACCTCTTCCGAGTTACGGCGAATTAGCGCGGATGCTGTACGCCACCTGTATCATTTCTGACCCGTGGATTGCGGGCAGAGAACGGTTTCGCCTGTCGGGGCTAACACTCACTCTGGAACAAGCCGCGCAATTGCAGGAAGCAGCGGAACGCATCGGCTATCTGCATCACGAACTTACGCAAATCGTCCTGGCACAGCCGGAATTGCTGGACGACTTTTACGCCCTGACGCCCTATCAAAAAGCGATGTGGCTGCAATCCGAAGGCCGCTGGCACGGCATCGCGCGTGTGGATTTGTTTTTGTGTGCAGATGGCGAAATCCGCAGTTGCGAAATGAATTCCGACACGCCGTCGGGCGAAGCGGAAGCCGTGCTGCTCAACCAACTGCTGCATCCTTATCATCCCGCAACGAGCAATCCAAACGCCGACTTGCCCGAGCGCTTCTGGCAGATGCTGGTGCAAAGCCACGTCGGCAAAGCTCCCACTTCTGTCGCCATCATCTACCCGACCGATTTGCCCGAAGATTTGAGCATGATCGCCATTTACCGCCAGTGGCTCGAAGCACGCGGATGCAGCGTGGTGATCGGCTCGCCGTACAATTTGAATCGCGACAGCGCGGGCAATCTTACCGTCCTCGGCAAACCCGTAGACCTCCTCATTCGCCACTACAAAACCGATTGGTGGGGCGAGCGCGAAACGATTTGGACGAATCAGCAGGAATTCCTGGATGCCGAACCGTTGCAGCGCGAATTGCTGCTGCTGCTCGCAGCCGAAGATGAAGGCCGCGTCACGGTCGTTAATCCCTTCGGCGCAGTCGTGACGCAAAACAAGCATTCGCTGGCGCTGATGTGGGAACGACAGGAATTGCTTTACCGCAGGCGCAAGAATGGATTCAGCAGTACTTGCCGGAAACGCGCCGCATCAGTGCGCTGGATTTGGCTTCGCTCGACCGCGAAGAATGGGTGCTGAAATCGGTTTATGGCCAGTGAAGGCGATTCGGTCATCGTGGGGCGGTTTGCGAAACCGAATGATTGGCACCGGCGCTCACGACCGCGATTCCTACACCCGATTGCGCAACGCTACTTTGACATCGCGCCGCTGGCTGATGGCTTGTTGCCCAACATCGTCTATTTGATCGGCGGCAAAGCTGCCGGGTTTTACACGCGGCTGTCGGCCAAAAGCACCGATTACACCGCCGTCACCGCGCCGACGTTTGTGCAGCGTTGAAGTCTTTGCGCTGATAAATCTTGATGAAGAAGCGTGGATGTCCAATCGTCGCTGTCGCGTCCGCTGCGCCGCAAACCTGCACCAGCGAAAATTGCGTTTCAATCGCTCGTCCCAATGCCTGATAGTAATCGCGCCCAAACGCTTCCGGCCCAAATTCCCGCATCGGACGATTCACCAGCAGCACGTATTTGACCTGCGCTAAGGCGGCAATCGCGCGTTGTTCTTCCTGTGCGTCCATAAAATCCGGGATGAAAATCTGATGCCGGAGCGGCATGCGTCGCCCCACGAGAAACGCGAGCGAACTCCTTCGGGCAAGACCGCAATCGCATCTTCAGCCGTCGAATTTGCCTGCAAAAAGTGAATCGCTTCCTGCGCGGCAGGCGCAGTCTCCGACGTTGCGCATAAGCTGCCGTGTGGTGCCGTCAGCAAAACGGGAAACGTTTTGCCGATAACGATAGCCAAACACGATGACCGTGATGCCGAGCCAAACTCAGCAGCAACAAGCCAATGAATTGCAGGCGCGGTTTGCTGGCAAAGGTTGAATTTCATCGCCCACCGCGCGACCAAACGCGGTAACGCCTGGCTGGTCAAATACACAATCAGAATCAACGAAGTCGCGGGCCAACCGCCAAACGCGCCGCCGCTCGGCACGCGCAGCACGACGCGAATCAGCGCCATCAGGCTGTACGCGGTAATCACAAACAGCGCAAACTGGGGGTTTGGTTTCGTCGCGGCGCAAGAAATTCCACAGCATCAATCCCATCAACGCCAGCAACGCGCGCAACGGACTGCCATCCCAGCGCCCGTGCGAAACGCTGCCGACGCCGATTGCGATGTGAACGCACAGCCAAGCAAAGCCATTCCCGCTGTTCGCCCCAATTTCGGCTTACGCACCAATCGTGCTGAGCCACACAATCAAACTTGCCAGCGCACCAGCACCGCCGCGCCGCCAAGCATTTGCAGCAACGATGCGAACGGATGATCCAGCCCCGTGCGCGCCGAGTTGTAATACACCAGCGATGCCGGGATTTTGGTGTAGAGAGTAAATGGCAATCCTCGATCAGCGTCTGCCAGCCGACCCGCGCCAGGAAATACGCATAAACGGGCGCGGCAATAGCGAGGGCGAGCAGCGGCAGCAGCAGTCGCAGCGCCAACTCTTTCACCTGCCAGCGATGCGCAAAGAAAACGCCTGCGCCCACGTCACCGCAGCAGTCAGGGCAAATTCCTGTTTGGTAACGCCAGCCAGGCCAATCAGCACTCCCGCCAGCCACACTTCGCGCCAGCGTCGTTGCTCGCCGTACCGCAAGGTTACGAGCAGCGTGCCGAGCGCGAAAATCATCCCGTGCAATGCCGCGAACGCATACGGCGCGATCAAATTGCCTTCGGGTTTGAAGATGCACCAGACGATGACCGCCAGCGCCGCCAGCATCCGCTTCCCGCTCCGGCAAAATGCGCCGCGCGATAGCGAAACACAGCGCGACAATCACGAGCGCGCAAATCACGCCGCTTCACATTCAGCACTGCCAACTGTACGCCAAACAAGCGATAGAGCAGGGCATTGAGATAGGGCGAGAACGGCGGGGTAAAGGTAATGAATATTTCGGTACAACAATTCGGGCCGCGCAGCAGCTGCAACGGCAAATCCATTTCGCGCCCCGTGTCCACAATCAGCGAAGTCCAGCGCCGCAAGCAGGAAAGGAGAAGCAGGAGGAGGAAGCAAACGGGAATAAGGATGAAGGCGGGAGCGGATAAAGACGGAATAACCGCCATTTGCGGTGCTCCACATTTATGGGTTGGGGCTGGCTCATTTGCTTCATTCATGCTCCGCGTTCCGCCTTCATCGTTTGGAAATTCGTGTGCCGATAATGTACTATGCCAACGAAAGACAAATCGCCCTCAGACAAATCGAGCATCATGAAAATCGCAAATTGGCAGCGACCACGCTGGATACGAAGAGAAAGAAGCCATCAAACAACAACTTTCCGCGCTCAATGTCGAATACGAAGATTTCGGCACCGACTCCGCCACCACTTCCGTAGATTATCCCGACTTTGCCGAACGTGTTGGCCACGCCGTCACCAGCGGACAGGCCGAACGCGGCATCCTCGTTTGTGGTACGGGCATCGGCGTTTCGATTGCGGCCAACAAGATTCCCGGCATCCGCGCCGCGCTCGCCTGGAATGCCGAAACCGCCGAACTGGCGCGCACGCACAACGACGCCAACATCCTGACCGTCGGTGCCCGCACGACCGCGCCCGAAACCATCAAAGAAATCGTCAACGCCTACTTAACCCATCAATTCGCTGGCGGACGCCACGCCGAACGTGTGGCGAAAATCGCCGCCTTAGAGCAGGTGTCAGGTGCCGGAGGCCGGGGGGCAGAAACGCCTGCGCCGAACCCTGAAACCTAACACTTGAAACCTGACACCTAACTTTATGAATCATTATCGTTCTCTCGTTGAAGCTGATCCCGAAATTTACCAGGCCATTCAGGACGAAACGCGCCGCCAGCACGAAGGGCTGGAACTCATCGCGTCGGAAAACTTCGTCTCCGAAGCTGTCTTGCAGGCCGCCGGTTCTGTCTTTACGAACAAGTACGCGGAAGGCTATCCCGGCAAACGCTACTACGGCGGCTGCGAATATTCGGATGTGGTCGAAAACCTTGCCATCGCCCGCGCCAAAGAAATTTTCGGGGCCGAACACGTCAACGTCCAGCCGCATTCCGGTTCGCAGGCGAATATGTCGGTGTATTTGTCTGTGCTGAATTACGGCGACACGATTCTGGGCTTTAATCTTTCGCACGGCGGCCATTTGACGCACGGGCACCCGCTGAATTTTTCGGGCAAGAGCTACAACATCATCCCGTATGGCGTGACCCAGGAAGACGAAACGATTGATTACGACGCAATGGAACGGCTGGCGCAGGAGCACAAGCCGAAGCTGATTTTGTGCGGCGCGTCGGCCTATTCGCGCGTCATTGATTTCGAGCGCATCGCCGCCATCGCCAAATCCGTAGACGCGCTCTGTATGGCCGACATCGCGCACATCGCCGGACTCGTTGCCGCTGGCCTGCATCCGTCCCCGTTCCCGCATATGGATTTCGTCACGACGACGACGCATAAAACTCTGCGCGGCCCGCGTGCCGGGATGGTGATGTGCAAAGAGCAGTTCGCCAAAGACCTGGATCGCGTCGTGTTTCCCGGCGTGCAGGGCGGCCCGCTCGTGCACATCATTGCCGCCAAAGCCGTTGCCTTCAAAGAAGCCTTGCAGCCGGAATTTGCCGAATACCAAAAACAAATCGTTAGGAATGCGAAAGCCCTGTGCGAAGGTGTGGCCGAAGCGGGCTTCCGCATCGTTTCCGGCGGCACCGACAACCACGTCTTTTTGGTGGATGTGTTCAGCAAAGGCTTGTTCGGCAAAGACGCGGAAAAAGCGTTGGATGCGGCACACATCACCGTCAACAAAAACTCCATTCCGTTTGACGCAAATCCACCGCTCAAAGCCAGCGGCATCCGCCTCGGCACGCCCGCCGTCACGCGCGGCATGGGCGAAGTGGAAATGAAAGTGATCGCGGCCTTGATTGCCGAAGTGTTGGCTGCGCCACAAGACGAAACCGTCCGCGCGAACGTCTCGGCAAAGGTGAAAGACCTGACCGCCCAATTCCCGCTTTACCCTAATCGCCTGAACAAAGCAGGCAGTGCGAGCGGCGATTAAACGCGCAGGCGCGCACGCGGCTCGCGTGCTGAGACGTGATCAGGAAATCCGCTCCGATAAAAGTTATCGCTGACAACGCTTCAGCACGCGAGCCGCGTGTGCTCCTGATGCGCGTGCGACGTGATAGGCAATGCCGGGGATGAACCATCCGACTCTCATCCTTCGATTCGATGCGGGCACGCTGTTGCTCGATGGGGCAGACGACACGCTGTCTGTGCCTGCCGCGTTTCAGTGGATGAGCGCGTGCGGCGTTGGCGTGCGCCTGCTTTTGCTTACCGTCAAATCATCACCGAACTCACTCCGCCAGCAAATTCCGCACGAAGATCAGGCGCGCAACTATCACGACTTTGAATTCCAGCCCAAACTCTTCACTGAACCGCGTCCGTATCAACAGGCTTCGATTGATGAATGGAAACGCACCGGGCGGCGCGGCGTGATTGTGTTGCCGACCGGCGCAGGCAAAAGCTTTGTCGCGCAGATGGCGATTGAACTGACGAAACGTTCGACGCTCATCATCGTGCCGACGCTTGACCTGATGCAGCAGTGGTATGACCTGATGCTGTCGAGCTTCAATGTCGAAGTCGGACTGATCGGCGGCGGTTATTTTGAAGTCGGGGCGATTACAATCACGACATATTCTTCAGCGTTTCGGTTTATGGAGCGGCTGGGCAATCAGTTCGGCTTGCTGATTTGCGACGAATGCCATCACCTGCCGGGCAACGTGCATCGTTACGCCGCAGATTTGGCGATTGCGCCATTTCGGCTCGGTTTGACGGCCACGCCGGAGCGAGCGGACGGCGGCGAAGAACTGCTGAACGAATTGCTCGGCCCAATTATTTATCGCCTCGAAGCGCAGGAACTCGCCGGACTCTACCTTGCCGACTACAGCATCGTCCGTGTGCGCGTGACGATGAATGCGGAAGAGCGCGCGGCCTACGACCGCGAGCGCAATGTGTATCGAGATTTCGTGCGTTCGCAAAACATCCGCCTGAGCAGCGTGCAGGGCTGGCAAATGTTCGTGATGGCCAGCGCACGCAGTCAGGCGGGGCGCGCGGCGATGCTTGCCTATCGCGAATCCAAACGCATTGCGCTCGGCACCGAAGCGAAGTTGAAAGTCCTGACCGAATTGCTGCGCCGCCACGCCCGCGAGCGCGTGCTGATTTTTACGGCGGAAAACGAGATGGTTTATCGCATCTCGGAACAATTTCTGATTCCCGCCATCACGCACGAAACGCCGATCAAAGAGCGGAAGCAATGGCTCGACGCCTTCAATCGCGGCGAGATTCTCGCGCTCGCAACTTCCAAGGTTCTGAATGAAGGAGTCAACATTCCTGAGGCAGCGGTGGCCATCATTCTTTCCGGCTCCGGTTCGACGCGCGAACATATTCAGCGCCTCGGTCGCATCCTGCGCAAACAACCGGACAAAGAAGCTGTGTTGTACGAAGTTGTCACGAGCGAAACGACCGAAGAACATATCAGCCAGCGCCGCAGCGATACGCGCCAATTCCATAGCGTACACGAGAGCCTGGAGCCGAAGTTGCGCGGATGGGGGGAAGACAATGCTGACGGCTGATCTGGCAATGAACTGGACGCGTGGCGATCAGATTCGCCCGCGCTATTTGAATCCCGACGATGCCGATTACCTGCAAGCGGCGGTTGAGTTGGTTGGGTTGGTTCGTTCGCATCTACAAAAACGGCGCGTAGAGTTGCAGCGCGCGCTGGACGATTACATCGGCGTCGGCACGGATTACCGCATCCTGCGCGGCTTGATTAAGCTGCTCGTGGATCGCTGCGAATTCGCTACCGTGTCGCCGCTGGAACCGGCGGAGTTGCGGCGCAAAGTGTTTTTTGCCGCCGTGCCAAATCATCCGGTGCTGGAGCGCGAGACGGTTTTGGCTGTCGTTGGGCAGGAATTGAATATTGCGGCAGATGATGTGCTGGCCAGCCTCTACGCCGATTTGCCGGACAATCAACGACTCGTTGCATTTGATGAACTCGGTGCGCGTGAATTGCTCGATGAATACAATCTGGCGCAGGCGCAGGCGCTCTTTTATCGCTGCATCGAATTGACGTTGTGGGTGGAGCCGCAAGCGCCAGCAGGCTATCGGCAACTGTTCGATGCGATTAAGTATTACCGGCTGATTCATTCGATTCAGGGCAACGCCGCGAGCGGCTACGAGATTCGTCTGAGCGGCCCCGTCTCGCTCTTTCACCGGTCGCAAAAATACGGCATTCAAATGGCGGTGTTTCTGCCCGCGCTGCTGGCCTGTCAGGGCTGGCGATTACGCGCGGAAATCGAAGGCAAGCAGAAGCAGATTTTTTACGAACTGAACAGCCAGCAAAAGCAACTTTACGCCGCGCATTTCGCCGAGCCGCGCGAAGAAAATCCGCTGCTGGAAAAGCTGCTCGGCAAATGGACAGAACCGGATTGGATGCTGCTGCCGTGTGCCGAAGTGATTGATTTGGGCGAGACGGCCTTTGCGCCGGATTTGGTGGCCGAACATCGCAGCGGACAGCGCGTGTACCTTGAGCTGCTCGGCTTTTGGACGCCGCGTTATTTGCAACAGCGCTTGCAGGAATTCACGCGCGGCGGGATGAAAAATTTTTTATTAGCCGTCTCCGAAGAATGGCGCGGCAGTCGAGACGAGCCGCCGAATTTGCCGCCGAATGTGTTGGTTTACAAAACAGCGCTGGATGTCAGAGCGTTGCGTGGTGCGCTGTCGGCACTGCTTGCCGATTGATTGCCTTTACAGGCTACCAGCAGCGACGTGAACGTTATTGGCTAATTCAGCCGCGCTGACTTTTTGTTGTGCGCGGCTGTTTACCATTGCCGTTGGGCAGCGGGGCGCGGAGGGCCGCGACGAATTGCTCTGGTGAAGCGGCCAGCAGGTTGACGAATTCGGTCAGGTAGGTGGGCGTGAAGTCTTGTTTGAGTAGTGCCGCGCTCCATTGCCGGTGTACGCCGCGTTTTGTTAACGGGCGCGCCACAAGGCTGCCTGCCTTAAGCGGTTCCGCAATTGCCCAACGTGCCAGCACGCTTACGCCCAGCCCCGCCTTCACCATTTCAATAATCGCCTCTGTCAGCGGCATCACCGACAGTCGTTTCGGTGTGACGCCCGCCGGATTGAGTACGAGCTTATAAAACGTACTGTCTTTGGGTTCGACGTAAAGAAAGAGATGTTCGTCCGCAAAATCTTTGGCCTGCAAAATCGGTTTCGCGGCCAGCCGATGTTGCGGCGGCATGACCGCGACCAACTCATCTTTGAAGAGCGGATGATAGACAATCCGTTTATCGCGGGGATGATCCGACACAATCGCCATTTCCAGTTTGCCATTCAGCAACGCCTGCATCGGATGATGCGTAACTTCGGCCACAATCTTTACGTCCACATCAGGAAAGCGGTGCTGGAACGCTTTGAGCTTTTCCGGCAGCCAGTGATAGCACGTATAGCATTCTGTGCTGAGCCGCAAAGTGCCGCGTTTGTGCCGGGCCATTTGCGCGACCTCTTCTTCGGCGCGTTTGAGTTCGTCGAGCACTTCTTTGGCCGAGTGCAGCAAGCGTTCGCCCGCCTGCGTCAGCACCATCCGTTTATTCAGCCGCAGGAACAGCGGTGTCCCCAGCCGTTCCTCCAAATCCCGCAATTGATGACTTAGCGCCGATTGCGACAGGTGCAAACGTTCGCCTGCTTTGGTGACGCTTTTTTCTTCGGTGACGGCAACGAGCAACTTGAGGTGGCGAATATCCAGTTTCATAGGTGGATGAAAATACCGCATCGAAACGATGAAAACAATGCGTTTGTCTCATAGCTTAATTAAACGTAAGATGCGCGCGCTGAAACACAACGAATTGACCTCCAACTCGGTATGTGTAATTCGCACCAACTGCGTGGCGCGCTCGCAGCCGGGCTGTTCTGACCTAATAGCCCGCAAGTTTGGACGGCTGGAACGCGCTACGCGGCTTGGCTCAAAACCACCAAACCAGGAGCATCACCGTGACCGACTTGCGTTACCCGATTGGCCTTTACGAACCGCTGCACAACACGACGGCAACACAACGAGCCGCATTAATTGACAACCTTGCTGCTGCGCCGCAACAACTTCGTGCCGCTGTGCAGGATTTATCTGCGGCGCAGCTCGACACGCCGTATCGTCCTGATGGTTGGACTGTGCGTCAACTCGTGCATCACGTGGCAGACAGTCATCTGAACAGCTACATCCGCTTTCGCTGGACGCTGACCGAAGTGGAGCCGTTGATTAAAGCTTACGATGAAAAGGCCTGGGCCGCATTGCCCGATGCCCGCACGGCTGATCCGGCGCTCTCTCTGGTGTTGCTCGACTCGTTGCACGCACGGTGGGTATTGCTGCTGCGGTCGTTATCGCCGGAACAATGGTTGCAGCGGTTGCAGCACCTGGAAGCGGGCTGGTTATCGTTGGAAACAATGCTTGGCCTCTATGATTGGCATGGGCGGCATCACATCGCACACATTACCAACCTGCGCGAACGAATGGCGTGGTGAACATCGCGGGTGGATTGGAGATTGGAGATTGAGATTGAAATAGGAGATTGGAGAGGCCATTGATTTCAGGTGTATTGATAATCTGCGCATCATCTCCAATTTCTAATCTCTAATTCCCTGAGCCTACACATAACAAAAACGAAAATATTGCCAGCCGGATGCTGGCGCACCATTTGAGAGAGGGAGCGTGTATGTGGCAAGAACTCCGCTTCGCTGGTCGAAGTCTGCGCAAACGACCGGGACTGACGTTGATTATTCTTTTGACGCTTAGCTTGGGCATCGGCGCTAACACGGCGATTTTTACTGTCGTCAATGCGGTGCTGCTCGCGCCGTTGCCCTACGGCGCGCCGGAGCGGTTGGTGACGCTCTGGAGCAGGAACGATAAAAAACAACTGACGCAAAATCCGGTTTCGTACATCAACTATCAGGACTGGTGCGAACAGGCGCAGAGTTTTGAGCAAATCGCAGCCATCCGTCCGGCCTCCTTCACGCTGCTGGAGCGCGGCGAAGCATCGTTTATGAACGGGGTGCGCGTGACCAGCAATATGCTGGCAACGCTGGGCGTGACGCCAGTGGCAGGCCGTGATTTCCGCACGGAAGAAGGTGTACCCGGCAAGGCATCGGTCGCATTGATTAGTTATGGTTTATGGCAACGCCGCTACGCCGCCTCGGCACAGGTGATCGGGCAGAGCCTTTTGCTGGATGGGCGGCCTTACACCATCATCGGCGTGCTGCCCGCGTGGCTGAAGTACCCCGGACTGCAACTACCACCGACGGGCGCGGAGGTCTGGATTCCGTTTGTGCCGGAGGGCGCAGAGACGCAACGCAGCTTTGCCAACGTGCGCATCGTGGGCAAGCTGAAGCCCGGCATTACATTGACGCAGGCGCAGGCCGAAATGACAGGAATTGCCGCCCGGCTGGAACAGCAATATCCCAACGATAACGCGAATGTTGGCGTAGACGTATTCCCGCTGCGCGAATTCCTCATCGGGCGCGTGCAAAACGCGCTCTGGATTCTCTTTGGTGCGGTCGGATTTGTATTGCTGATCGCGTGTGCCAACGTGGCGAATTTATTATTGGCGCGCGCCGCCGGGCGACAAGTGGAAACGGCGATCCGTATCGCACTGGGAGCGGGCCGCTGGCACGTAATGCGGCAATTTTTGCTGGAATGCTTGTTGCTGAGTTTGAGCGGCAGCGCGCTGGGCACGCTGCTGGCCTATCAGGGCATCGCGCTGCTCAAGCGAACCAATGCGGGCAACATTCCTCGGTTAGAAGAAATAACAGTAAATGGCCGCGTCCTGGGTTTTACGCTGTTGGTTTCGTGTGTGACGGCTTGCCTGTTTGGCCTGTTGCCCGCAGTGCAATCCACTCGGACGCCGCTAATCGCCACCTTGAAAGAAGGCCGCAAAGGCGCGGCGGGCAGTTGGCTGAACCGGCGCTTGCTGAACAGTCTGGTCGTCGCCGAAATCGCGCTGGCGCTGGTGCTGCTGGTGGGCGCAGGACTGTTGATTCGCAGCTTCCGCGCCATTACGGAAGTCAAACTAGGCTTCGATCCGCAGAACGTGTTGACGATGAGCGTGCCGTTGCCACAGGCCACCTATCCCGATCAGGCCAAACAGGCGCAGTACTTTCAGACGGCGCTGGCGCGCTTGCAACGCGTCGCAGGCGTGCAGGAAGCGGCGATGATCTTTCGCGTACCGCTGGTCGGATTAGCGACGGCGTCGTTTACGTTACAAGGGCAACTCGTGCCGCCGGGCAGCGAACCAAACGCTGATTACCGCGCCATCAGCGGCAATTATTTCCGCGCCGTCGGCATTCCGTTGTTGCAGGGGCGCGAGTTCAATGAACACGACACGGCGGAGTCCGCCGATGCCATCATCATCAATCAGGAATTGGCCACGCGCCATTGGCCGAATGAAAATCCGCTGGGCAAGCGGTTGCAACTCGCTCAAGAGCGCACGCGCTTTCGGGAAGTCGTTGGCGTCGTCGGCAATGCAAAGTTGACGGGCATTGACGCGCAGGTTGATCCCGCGATTTATGTGCCGCTCCAGCAAAACACCTGGTCAAACGCGCTGCGTAACAGCTACCTCGTCGTGCGCACCCAGACCGATCCGCGCAGCCTTGCGCCCACCTTGCAGCAGGAACTGCGCGCCGTTGATCCGGCCATTGCCATTACGCAGGTGCGCACCTTGCCGGAAATCGTCGCCGAGTCGTTGGCGCAGCGGCGGTTCAATATGGTGCTGTTGCTTGTCTTTGCCGCCGTCGCTGGCGTGCTGGCCATCGTCGGAATTTACGGCGTGATGTCGTACAGCGTCGCCCAACGCACGAACGAAATCGGTGTACGCCTTGCGCTGGGCGCACAGCCTGCCGACATTTTGAAACTGATTCTGGGCGACGGTGCAAAAATGGCCTTGTTGGGTGTCGTGTTAGGGTTGGCTGGAGCGTTTGCCCTGACGCGCCTGATGGCGGGATTGTTATTCGGTGTGAGTGCGCTTGACCCGTTGGTTTTTCTGATGATTGGCGTGCTGCTGACGCTCACTGCCTTAGCCGCAACCTATCTGCCCGCACGGCGTGCGACAAAAGTAAGTCCCGTTTCTGCACTCAAGTATGATTGAGAGCCGTATCGCTGCACTGCGCAGGCGCTTGCCAATTCAGCAATACGAATTGATTTTGCGCGTGCGCGATGGGCAAAGACGATAACAAGCAAATGACAAAGGGCGCGGAAGGCTGCTTTGCCTTCCACGCCCTGGTGGCTTTTTCCGGACTTGGCCTTAGCATTTCCGGGGATAGACCGGGATGGTTAATTCAGCGGTCGTCAACAACTGATGGTGCAGGTTGCGCGAAAGACCGCGCCCATTTCCCGCCGCCGCCAGCGGACGAATGCAGGCCCCGCAACGCCCAAGCCCCGGTGCGTCGCTCTTATCGAAAAACAACACGGCACCTGTCACGCCTTGGCTGCGCGACGTCGGCCAGAGCCTCATCCAACCGGAGGATTGGGCAGGGATCACGACGTTGATGAGCGGCGTCGTCAGCGGAAAATCGGCAGTGATAACTTTCTGGAACTGGGGCGTATTGATATTACCGACTTGCCAGGCATAAGGCTTCGCCGCTGCGTCGTAGACGATGCCCGTCAGCCCACCCAGATTGTCCATCTTTCGGTTTCCAGGCAGCGAACCACCGATTTGATTGACGAGCACCATAGTTTGGTTCCCGTCGGCGATGGCCGGGAGGTTATCGAGCGCGAGCATCCCAGGAACTTTGTTGTAATGCACCTCATCAAATTTTAGCGTCGCGCCCTGTTCGCTCGAACTGCTTGCGGGAGACTGCATCAAAGCCGAGATAGCTTCGGCGTTCAGGCTGGCGGTATGACCGGACGCCAGCAGGCTGGACGCGCTGCCAATGAATTGATTGAAGTAGTTTGGCAGACCGGTGGAAGCATCCACTGACACCGCGATAATGTATCCCTTTATATCTGGATCAGCGTTTGACATCCGAAAGTTGACGGTCTGGTTGGGGGCAAGGCAAACCTGATTGTCCGCCACCGCGCCCGATTTCCCATCAATGAAGAGGAGCGCCATCGTTCCCGCTTTTTGCGGGTTGGTGTTAGTGATGTGAATCTCGGTATCTTCGCCATTGGGATTGGCAGCGTTCGAGCCGTAATAGTTGAAGATCAGCACCGAACCGGCCTTCTGGTCGCTGATGGGCGCGCTGTCCGGGATTGCTTGTGCCATCACTGAAGAAACTGCCAGGACGGCAAAAACGAAGACTAATAATGCCTGCGAGATGGAACGGGTGTTGGATTTCATAAATGATTTTTCCTCTCAATTCATTGACTGCAATTTACGCACGCCCAACTGATTGGACGGCGCTGTGTGTGTCTCTGTGACGCCCTGAATGTACGGGAATTGGCTGACGCAGTCTTGAGGTTCTGGTGAAGCTCTAGTGAGGTTCTGGTGAGGAGTTGGTAATGAGGGAATGTGCTGTTGAAACTGTCGTCAAGTCAGGAAGTGGCGCGGATTTTATGGAACCCTGCACGGTGGTTTCCTTACGAGGTGGAGAGTTTGCCGCAACGTACCCCGGTAAGATTTCTCTGGAAATCAGCCACAGCCTTCTCAATAAGCAAGCACACGTCGCGCGGCTTCCGCGATCTTATCTACGGTCGGCAACATGGCCCATTCGAGCGGCGGGCTGAACGGCACCGGCACATCCAACGCGGCCACGCGCGTGACGGGCGCATCGAGATATTCAAATGCTTCCTGTGCGATCAGCGCGGCAATTTCGCCGCCAAAACCAGCGGTCAGATTCGCTTCGTGGACGACTAAGGCGCGGCTGGTTTTCTTCACGCTCGTCAAAATCGCCTCCCGATCCAGCGGCACGAGCGAGCGTAAATCCACGACTTCGACCGCGACGCCTTCGCGCTCCAACCCGCGCGCGACTTCGACGCACAAATGCACTGTGCCGCCGTAGCTGATGATCGTCAGGTCGTCGCCAATCGTGCGCAACGCGGCGACGCCGATGGGCGTGAGGTATTCGCCCTCCGGCACGTCTTCGCGGTAGTTGCGATAGAGGAATTTGTTTTCGAGATAGACGACCGGATTGTTGTCGCGGATGGCAGCAATCATCAATCCTTTCGCGTCCTTTGCCGTCGCGGGCAACACGACTTTCAAGCCCGGCGCATGCGCGAACCACGCTTCAGGATTTTGCGAATGATACGGCCCCGCGTGAATGCCGCCACCGCACGGGCCGCGCAACACAATCGGCACCGGAATGCCCCAGCGGTAATAGCATTTGCCGATGTTGTTGACGATGGTGTCGAACGCGCACGAGATGAAATCAATGAACTGATATTCGACGACCGGGCGATAGCCGAGTGTCGCGGCGGCAAAGGCCGTGCCGGTGAAGCCCGATTCCGCAATCGGCGTATCAATCACACGATCTGCGCCAAACTCTGACAATAAGCCCTGCGTCACCTTGAATGCGCCGCCGAACGTCGCAATGTCTTCGCCGATCACAAACACGTTCGGATCGCGCTGCATTTCGCAGCGCAGTGCATCGCTGATTGCTTGCAAGTACGTCATCACGGCCATTAGAAATGCCCTCCTTCCGTGTTGCGTTCTTTGGCTGCGGTCAGGGAAGGGATCGCAGGATTTTCAATCGGCTCGTATGCGGCTTGAGTGCCGGGCGGAGGATCGTGCGGCGAAGGTGCGAACACGCGGTCAGCGACGGTTTCCGGTTTGGGATATGGCAGCGCTTCGGCATATTCGACAGCGGCGTCCACGCGCGCGACCGCTTCCGCGTCAATCGCTGACAACTCGTCTGCGTCAATCTTCGCGCGCTTCGTCAGCCAACGCTGATACATCGCGATTGGATCACGCTCTTCCCAGAACGCACGCAAGTGCGCAGGCACGTACGACATATCGTCGTGTTCGCCGTGGCCGTGCTGGCGAAAGGTTTTGAATTCGATCAGCGCGGGGCCGCGACCGTTGCGCGCGTGTTCGATGCCGCGTCGCGCCGTCTCAATCACGGTGAAAAGATCATTGCCGAAGGCTTGTTCGGCGTAGATATTGAAGGCGGCGGCGCGTTCGATTACATCCGTCACCGGCATCTGCGATTCGCGCGGCGTCGAGTAGGCGAATTGATTGACTTCGACGATCACTACCAGCGGCAATTTATGAATTGCGGCAAAGTTCAGCCCTTCGTAAAAATCGCCCGGACTCGTCGCGCCATCGCCCGTGAAAGCCAGATAGATGTTGGGCTGCTTGCGCCATTTGAACGTCATCGCGTAGCCCGCGCCCGACGGAATCCACGAGGCCAGCGAAGCGCTAAACGGCGCGAGGCTGAGTCCTTTCAGATCAGCGAGGAACAAGCCCAAATCCCGCCCGTGCGTCGGCGCTTGATCGCGGGCGAGCCAGCGCGCCATCACGTGACGCGGATCCGCGCCGCGATAAAACCACGCCGACAAATTGCGTGCGACGGTCGAAAACAAATCGCCCGATTCCAGCAAGCTCGCACAGCCTACGGAAGTCGCTTCCTGCCCCATCCCGACATAGGCCGCGCCCAGCACCTTCGCCTGTTTGTACAGCGTGCAAAGCCGCTCCTCAAATGTGCGCGAGAGTTGCATCACGGAGTAGAACCGCAACAACTGCTCGCGCGTGTAGCCGAGTGCCTGCGGGTCAGCTTGTATTTCGTTGGGATAATCTGGCAGCGGGATCGTGGGAGAAGGTTGCATCGCAGTACATTCCTGTTCTGACAAAGTTTGGTTTCGGGTTGTAATACGATGCAGGACGAAAAACAAGACTTTTTCTCGCAATTTTCCTCCTGAAACCGTTGTCACTATCACGCGCAAGCTGCCACACGAGGCTGACCACGGAACACGCGCTTGCCCGGAAATTTCCTTCGCTGTGCCATCCACGCCTGCGCTTGCCGTTTGCACCGCCATCGGCTGTGCTATAATCCGCGCGTTTTTCAATAACAATAAGATAACGAGATTGTCCGGCAGCGACTCGCTGGGGATTCAGCCGTTCCCTGTAGTTCTCCCCCAACTTCCCAAACAGTCCGCTACCGCTCTAACCTGACAAGTGAGTGGAAGATGGCTAAAAACGAAATCTTCATCAGTTACACGCACACAGATAACGCCCCGTTGGCCGATGGTGTCGAAGGCTGGATTGATCTGCTGCATCAACGGCTCAGCATTCGCCTGCGGCAGTTGTTGGGGCGCGAAGTGGGGATTTGGCGCGATAAAAAAATGGGCGGAAATGACGATTTCTCGACCGAGATTTTTGAGCGGCTGAGCGATGCTGCGATTCTGGTGGCCGTGCTTTCCCCCAGCTACCTGACTTCGCAATGGTGCCCGCGCGAATTGCGCGAATTTTGCCGCTATGCCGAAAACAACGGCGGCGTCCGCATCAATAACAAATCGCGCGTTTTCAAGGTGGTCAAAACCTACCTGCCGCGCCACCGGCATCCACCGGAAATGCAGGATTCGCTGGGCTATGAATTCTTCGATTACGATCCGACGCGCACGCGGGCGCAGGAATTCAGCTCGGACATTAAGCCGGAAAAAGACCTGCGCTATTGGAACAAACTGGACGATTTGGCCTGGGACATCAAGACGTTTATCGAAACATTGCCGGAAGCCGCGCCGGCAACAATAGACTTGCCCGCCGCGCCCGCGCCGCCTGCGACTGGCGCGACGATTTTTCTGGCAGAAACGACTTCTGACCTGAATGCTCAGCGCGATGAAATCCGCCGCGAACTGCAACAGCGCGGCCACATCGTATTGCCCGACACTGATTTGCCGCTGTATGCCCCGGCGCTGGTCGAAGTCGTAAGCAACTGTCTGGAACGCAGTCGGCTGGCGATTCATATGATCGGCGAACATTACGGCATCGTGCCGGAAATGGATGATCGTTCCATCGTGCGTTTGCAACACGATTTGTCGGGCGCGCGCACTGCCGAAGCAGATTTGACGCGCTTGCTGTGGTTACCGGAAAAACTGCATTCCACCGACGCGCGCCAGCAGGCGTTTATCGAAGAATTACAGAATGGCCTCAACCGCCCCCGGAACACCGAACTGTTGCAAATCACGCTCGAAGATTTAAAGACCCGCATTCAAGACAAACTCACCGCCAAGCCCAAAGCGGTGGCGGCGGCGAGCAGTGACAGCAGCAACGCCAGCGCCTCGGTGTATTTGATCTGCGACAAGCCGGATTATGACTCGCTGCAATCCTTGCAGGATGGGTTATACGATCTGGGGCTGGAACCAATTCCGCCGCCGAGTGAGGGCGATGACGAATTGATTTCGCAGTATCACAAAGAAATGCTGCTGGATTGCGACGCCGTGATGATTCATTACGGCAGTGCGAATCCGATGTGGTTACAGATGAAATTGCGCGAGCTGCAAAAGCTGGCCGGTTACGGGCGCGAACGCCCGATGCTGGCCAAAGCGGTGTACATCAGCGCGCCGCAAACCGATCAAAAACTCCGCTTCCGCACGCACGAAGCAATGACGATCACGAACTTTGGCGCATTCTCGCCCGATGTCCTCACGCCCTTCGTGAATCAGATTCGTCTGGCGAAAGGAGCTTGCTAAATGACTACCGAAATCCTAACGCACACCCGTTTGAATCCTTTCCCCGGTTTGCGCCCGTTTGAATTTGACGAGAGCCATTTGTTCTTTGGTCGCGACGGGCAAAGCGAACGTGTGTTGCGCAAACTGAGCGCGACGCGGTTCGTCACCATTGTCGGCACGTCCGGCAGCGGCAAATCGTCGCTGGCGCGCGCGGGGCTGTTGCCGGAATTATTTGGCGGCACGATGGTCAGCGCCGGTTCCAACTGGCGCGTCGCCATCCTGCGCCCCGGCAATCATCCGATCCGCAATCTCGCGCTGGCGCTGAACGAAGAAGGCGCGTTTGGTGCTGCTGATCCCGACAAACTGCAAGCCGCAATCACCGAATCCACGCTACGCCGCAGCAGCCTGGGACTGATTGAAGCCGTGCGGCAAGCGGGCTTACAACCGGATGAAAACCTGCTCGTGCTGGTAGACCAGTTTGAGGAAATCTTTCGTTTCGCCAAAACCGCCCAATCCGAAGCCTACAAAAACGAAGCCGCTGCGTTCGTCAAACTCCTGCTCGAAGCGCGCCGCCAACGCGAGGTCAACATTTACGTCATCCTGACGATGCGCTCGGATTTTCTGGGCGATTCGGCGATGTTTCGTGATTTGCCCGAAGCCATCAACGATGGGCAATATCTGGTGCCGCGCCTGACGCGCGATCAACTGCGCGAAGCCATCACCGGCCCCGTCGCCGTCGCGGGCGGTTCCATCGCGCCGCGTCTGGTGGATCGGTTGCTGAACAGTATGGGCGACGATCAGGATCAATTGCCCGTCCTGCAACACGCCCTAATGCGAATGTGGGACGAGTGGACGTCAGAAGTCGGGAGTCAGAACGCGGCAACAACGGACAACGGACGACCCATTGATTTACAACATTACGAAGCCATCGGCGGAATGGCCGAGGCGCTGTCGCGGCACGCGGATGAAGCGTATGCCGAATTGCCGGATGATCGCCATCGCCTGATTGCCGAGAAGATTTTTAAATGCCTGACCGAAAAAGGCGACGACAACCGCGAAGTCCGCCGCCCGACGACCGTTGCGGATCTGTGCGCCGTAGCAAACGCGACGGAACCTAAAGTAATGACCGTCATCAACACGTTTCGGCGCGAAGGTCGCTCGTTTTTGATGCCGCCAGAACACACACCGCTCGAACCTCACTCGCTCGTGGACATCTCGCACGAAAGCTTAATTCGCGTCTGGCGCAAGTTGCGCGGCTGGGTGGAAGAGGAAGTTCAATCCGCCCGGACGTATCAGCGCTTAGCCGCCTCTGCCGTGCTTCATCAGGCGAATGAGGAAGAGTTATTGCACGGCATCCGGCTGCGGCTCGATCAGGAATGGCGCGCGCGCACGAATCCGAATGCGGCGTGGGCGCGGCGCTATCATCCGGCGTATCCGCTGGCTATCAGCTATCTCGAAAAATCCCATTTCGTACGCGAACAGGAAGCCGCCGCCGAACGCAAACGCCGCCGCCGCACGTTGCGCAAAGTGCAGGCGACGGCCATCGTCTTTTTCCTCGCCTTTCTCGTCGGCACCGCGCTGGCCTTTTATGCCAACGGGCAGCGGCAGGAAGCGCTGCGGTTGAAGGAGATTGCCGAGAAAAAAACGAGCGATGCCCTCAAGGCCGAAGAACGCGCCCTAGCACAAAAAAAGGAAGCCGAACGCGCTACAGCAAAGGCCGATGAAGCGCGCGATGAAGCGGATGCGCAAGCCAAGATTGCAGGCGATGAACGCCAACGCGCCGACGCCGCACGCCGAGCCGCCGAAGCGCAACGCGAGCTGGCCGTCAAAGCTGAAGCGTCCGCCGTCCAGCAAAAACAGGATGCCCTGCGGCAAAAGGACGAAGCCTTGCGCAATCGCAGTTTGTTTTATTCCGCCTCGATGAACCTGGCGACCGGAGATTTTGAGAATGGGCGACGTAAACGCGCCTACGAATTGCTGAACGAATTTATTCCCCTGTCAGGCGGCTTCGATGCCCCCGATGTACGGGGGTTTTATTGGTATTACCTGTGGAAATCAAATCACGAAGAGCAGGCGACGCTCACGGGGCATACGAAAGAAGTTCTGAGCGTCAGCTACAGCCCTGATGGACGCACGCTGGCCAGTGGCGGCGAGGACGGCGCAGTGCGGCTCTGGGATATGAATGGACGCCAGCCCTTGGTGGCGCTAATCGGGCATCACAATGCAATAAACGCCGTCGCCTTCAGCCCGGATAGTAAGCTGGTAGCGAGCGGGAGTGTGGATAAAACCGTGATCCTCTGGGACGTGACAACCCGCAAAGCCATTACTACCTTCGCTGGCCACAAACGGGATGTCCGCGCGGTTGCTTTTAGTCCCGATGGACATACCCTGGTGAGCGGGAGTGAAGATGGCACGATGAAATTCTGGGAAGTGAGTAGTCGCCGGGAATTGGATTCGCTCAAAGCCCAGAGCAAAGCTGTTCGTACGCTTTCTTTTAGGCCTGATGGACAGGTGCTGGCAAGCGCGGGGGAGGATGGCAGCGTGACCTTGTGGGAAGTGGCAGGGCGAAAAGCGATTAGCACGCTCAAAGGCCACACTAAAGCTGTGCGCGCGGTTGCCTTTAATCCTGACGGCACGGCGTTGGCGAGCGCCAGTGATGACGGCAACGTGAAGTTGTGGAATGTTGCCAGCGGGCAGGAAGTCGCTACGCTTCCTGCGCCCGGGGCGGCAACGCCACTGGCTGAGAGCAACGCGCCCGCCGACGCAAACGCTGCGCTGTGGTCGGTGGCTTTCAGTGCCGATGGGAAAATGCTGGCGAGTGCGAGTGAAGAGGGAACGGTGATTCTGTGGGACATCGCCAATCGTACCGTAACTACGTTCAAAGGACATTCAGATGTAGTTCGTTCCGTTGCCTTCAGCCCGGACAATAAAACGTTGGCAAGCGCCAGTTTTGACCGAACCGTAAAAATCTGGGAAGTTGTGGGGCATCAGGCGTTCACCACGCTGACTGGCCCTGGCGTGCCTGTGTGGTCAGTTGCTTTCAGCCCCGATGAGCGAACACTGGCCACCGCGCGGGAAGACCATACGGTGAAATTATGGGATGCTGCTGGTCGGCAGGAAATTGCTACGCTTACCGGTCACACGAATGCTGTGCGCGCCCTGGCGCTCAGCCTCGATGGCAAAGTGTTGGCCAGCGCCAGTGCGGATCGGACGGTGAAATTATGGGATGTGGCGAGTTGCCGCGAACTCGCTACGCTCACCGGGCATACGCAGGAAGTGCGCGCGGTCGCCTTTAGTCCCGATGGACTCACCCTGGCCAGCGGCAGTCTGGATTCGACTGTGAAGCTGTGGGATGTCGCGCGGCACCAGGAAATTATAACTTTGCCGGGACACGGCGATACGGTACGCACTGTTACTTTCAGCCCCGATGGTCGCTGGCTGGCAAGTGCGGGGAGCGATGGCGCAGTGATTTTATGGGATATGACCACGCACACCGAGAGCATTCGCTTTGACGATAAAAACAATGCCTTGCAAATGACGCATAACGATACCGTGCGCGCCGTTGCCTTCAGCCCGGACAGCAAACTGCTGGCGAGCGCGAGTGACGATCAAACCGTCAAACTATGGGATGTCGAAACTCGCCTGAACCTCATCACGCTGAAAGGCCACAACAATCTCGTCCGTTCCGTGGTTTTTAGCTGGGATGGCCGCACGCTGGCGAGTGCGAGTGATGATGGCACGGTAAAATTATGGGACGTGGCCAGCCGTCAGGTGGTCGCTACGCTGAAAGGAAATAGCAGGAATGTGCGCACAGTTGCTTTCAGCCCCGACGGTCGCACGCTCGCCAGTGCCGGAGAAGATGGGGCCGTGACATTGTTCGTAGGTGCCACGGATAATAACGTCACGCAACATCGTGCGCCGAAGTAGCGAGCCGGGCTAAGCCTTACACAAACACTACGGTCTGCGAATTCGGAATCTCGAAACGACCACGGCAACGCGAATTCGGACAATTCAGCATATCGTCCACCCGCACCAGATAATCGCGTGCATTGGCAAATTTGGCGCGCAGGTAATCATCGGCCCCGCGCGGCAACTGCGTTTTTTTCGTGCGCCGCAGCCAGCGAATTTGAAATTCCGACGCCTGCCGACATTTGGGGCACGTATAGGTCGCGCGTTTGATTTCCTGTCTCTCGTTGTATAAGTCTCGTTCGTCCATAGCCGCAGCAGTGTACGCTGCAAACGCAAAGAGGGCAACCCACCACAAAAGGCCCGCAAAGCACCAAGCCGCGTAGTTGCGTATGGTGGTTTGCGGGCCTTGGACGGAAAGTTTGTGATGCCGCTATCTCACCTTGCCCATCAGGCGGCGAATCCAGGGCGTGAGTGCCAGCAGGAGTCCCGCCGCCAGAATTGGCATCGCGGCGAGTTTGCCGAAGAGGCCGACCAGCGCTTCTGACGAGCCCCCTTCAAAGTAGCCTGCCATCATGCCTGCCATAAAATTGCCGAGCGAAATCGAGAGGAACCACACGCCCATCATCAGCCCAATCAGGCGACGCGGCGCGAGCTTTGTTGTCGTGCTGAGGCCAACTGGATACAAACAAATTTCGCCGATGGTTTGCAGCAGATAAACGCCCAACAACCACCACGGCCCGACCTGGTTGCCGCCGCCGATGAAGAGGGACGCTACGGCCAGCAGCGCTGCTCCCAGCCCCACAAACACGAGGCCAAAGGAAAATTTCACCGGACTCGATGGCTGCCGGTCGCCCAGCCGCAGCCAGAAGGCCGCAAAAACAGGTGCCAATGCCCAGACGAAAAACGCCGGACTGGATTGATACCACCCCGCAGGGAACACGTATCCCAAGACCGAGCGATTCGTGAATTTATCCGCGAAAAGATTGAAGCTCGATCCCGCCTGTTCGTAGCACATCCAGAAGATGATCGAGAAAAAGAACAGCACCACGATGGCCGCCACGGGTTTCTTCTCTTCCGGCTTCAGGAAGGCGAGGAACAACCAGACGAGGAACACCGTCAGCGCGCCCAGCATAATCCAGACTTTATTTTTGACGACCGGTTCCGGGCCGAAGTAAAGGAACAGCACTGCCGCGGCGGTTGCCGCCATCAGGAACAGTCCCATCAACCCTTTGCGCCGCGTTTCCGCCGAGGTTTGTTGCGGCGGATTGCCCACGTGCGCAATCCGGTCACGCCCCATCACGTACTGAATCAAACCGAAGGTCATGCCGATGCCGGCGGCACTAAAACCCAGATGCCAATTGATCTTTTCGCCCAAAAAGCTGCACACGAGGGGCGCAAAAAAAGCGCCGATATTGATGCCCACATAAAAAATTGAAAACCCCCCGTCACGGCGCGGATCGTCCGGGCTGTACAGATCGCCGACGATGGCGCTGACGTTCGTTTTCAGCAATCCCGTGCCGAGGACGATCAGAATCAACCCGGCATAAAACGTGTAACTGCTCGGAATCGCCAGCGAATAATGACCGAGCGCGATGATGATGCCGCCCAGCAGGACAGACCGTCGGGTGCCCAGCACATTGTCTGCAATCCAGCCGCCAGGAATGGACATCAACCAGACTGAACCCGTATACGCACCATAAATCGCCGTGGCGGTTTTGACATCCATGCCCATTCCACCGCTCGCTACCGCAGTCGTCATATACAACAGCAACAACGCGCGCATGCCGTAGTAACTGAATCGCTCCCACATTTCGGTGAAGAACAGCGTCGTTAAGCCGCGCGGATGCCCGCCAATGCCCGCGCGGTCGGCAGTCGAATCAAGAGCCTGGTTTACATCAGCAGTCGAAGTGCTCATAGTTTTTTCCGATCCATTCAGGGGGTAATGCGCTTCGTCGTCGCGGTGGGTGACGTATGCGGCAACGAAATGTTTCTTGTGACGAGCGGCATTCTAAAGCAGGCGAGGGCTTGGCTAAAAGTGTGGCAGGGTCAAAAAACATAATTGTGGCTACTATTTTGCCACTTGTGCTACACTCTGCGCCCGTCATACGCGACGTTGGTGCCCTGGTTGTCAATTCTCACTACTACCTCATCAATGAAAGGAACCTCAATGCGTAAAGTAGTATTCTTCCTGCTCCTCGTGAGCGCCCTTCCTCTGGCCTCTTTTGCTCAAAGTGATGTTCCACCTGTCGAAGTCTTTGGTGGCTATTCCTACCTGCGCACTTTTAGCGGGTATGATGATGATGCGCATGGCTGGAACACCTCTGTCTCTGGTAATATCACGCGCCATTTTGCGGTGAAAGCTGATTTTGCCGGGCATTATCAAAACTACACGGTGGCGGGCCAGAATGTGGATTATTCATTGCATACATTTCTCTTCGGGCCGCAATTTAATTTCCGTACGACAGATCGCGTGAATCCATTCGTTCATGCCATTTTTGGTGCGGCGCGCGATACTGCGCGTGCGACACGGGGGACTGCCCAAGCCGTAGTTGCGGATACCGGTTTTGCGATGGCAATTGGCGGCGGGGTTGATGCGAAATTGGCAGAACACGTTTCATGGCGCATCTTCCAGGCGGATTATTTGTTGACCCGTTACCGCAATCCATTTCTGACACCGGTGCAGAAAGCCAATATCAACCACATGCGTGTTGCCACCGGTTTGGTTTTCCACTAATTCTTCTTTGCTTCCCCAAGCACTCTTATGCAACAACGACCCATCCAGCAGCGGAGCTTTTTCTGTTACTGGGTGGGTCTGTGTTTGTTGACCGTTGCGTCACTGGCGCAGCCTGGCACGAACGGGCAACAACTGGTGCGCGAGGCCGAAGCCTTATCGCAGCGAGGGGATGCCACCGCACAGGCTCTCAATCTTTATCAAACTGCCGCCTCTGCCTTTCATCGTTCCGGCGAAATCGAAGCCGAAGCGTTGACGTGGCACCGTCTCGCGCTTGTTGCCGCTCGCAGCGGGGCAGCGCAGGAAGCAAAACAGGCGGCAGAAAAAGCGTGTGTTATTGCAGGTGCGTACTTTGCCGACGCGCACCGCCGCAGGGCTTTCCACGTCGCAGGCGGCGCGTGCTTATCTGACGTTAGGCCGTGTGCATCTGGAATCGGGCGAAGTGCAGGCGCGGTGGAGGCCTATCAAACCGGTTTGGCGCGGGCGCTCGAAGCGCGCTTGCATCGTGAAGCCGCTGCTGCCTACGTCGCGCTCGGCCTGATTGCGGCACAGGCGAAAGATTTGGACGTGGCGATTAAGATGACCGCCAATTCGCTGGATTTCTGGCGCAGCGCGAAAGATTTTGGCGGCGAAGCTGTAGCGCTGAATAATCTCGCCCGATTTTATGAACGCAGCGGCGATCTGATGCGTGCGGCGGATTACGACGCAGCGGCCATCAGCGTCACCCGGTTCAGCCGACAACAAAGCGGAAGCCGATTCGCTGCGCGAAGCCTTGCGGCTGCATTTGCTGGCGGGCAATCACGACGAAGCCGCCTACGCCTGCGAACAACTCATCGGCCTCGCCCGGCTCAAACGCGATGCAGAAAAAGAAAGCGAACACACCATCACGCTGGCGATGATCGAAGCGCAACGCGATAACCTGCCTTCAGCGTTTCAGTTATTATTGAAAGCTTTCCCGGTCGCGCCGCAAAATGACGCACAAATCAAGGCTGGGCGGCGAAGTTCGCTGGTGCGGTAAATACTGACGTTTCGGTGAAGAGAAGGGAAGCGTTCGTGACGGAAGCGGAACAGGCAGCGAAGTCGCGGTGCCTATGCGGCCGCCTATCAATTGCTCCTGCGTGCCTTGCTTGCGAATGAAGGAAAGTTCGACGTGACAAATGCCGCGCTCAATGCCCGCATCAAAACAATCGAAACGCCAAAAAAGTCGAGGTTGGACAATGCGGATATGTTCGGCCAACAAGAAAGCCACCGCCCTTCCTGCTCCGACTCCGCAAGTCTGCTACGTTTCTCATCCGGCGCGGTTCGACTGGGTTGTTCGTGCGCTCGACGCTGGCAATAAAGATTTCATTCAGGGTCGGTTCGACCAATTCAAAGCGATGAATCAACGCGCCTGCCGTCAACAAGCGCTGCAACAATTCCTGCGGATTTGCGCCGTCGTGCAGGGTCAATTCCAGATGATGATTCCGCGCAGTGACGTTTTTAATAAGCGTAGCCTCCAATTGTCCGTTCAGGTTTTCGGCTTCCAGCGCGATTTTGCGTTCGCGCATGCCTTGCATGAAATTGCGTTTGATCTCGCGTACCGGGCCTTGCACGATGTTGCGGCCACGATTGACCAGACAAATCGCGTCGCACATTTGCTCGGCCTGTTCCATCAAATGCGTAGAGAAAATGATGGTTTTTGCGCGCTTTCATTTCCTGCACGATTTCTTTCAGCAAATTGGAATTGATCGGATCAAGGCCGGAAAACGGTTCGTCCAGAATCACTAAATCCGGGTCGTGCAGAATGGTTGAGATGAACTGCACTTTTTGCTGCATGCCTTTCGAGTTCTTCCCACTTTTTTGTTTTTCCATTCACTCAGCGACATCCGCGCCAGCCACGAATCAATGCGCTTCTCAACTTCGGTTTTCGGCACGCCTTTCAGCGTAGCGAAGAACGCGAGTTGTTCGCCGACGCGCATTTTTTTGTACAGGCCGCGATCTTCCGGCAAATAGCCGACGCGGTTCTGCAACCGGCGCTCATCTTTTCGCCGAACAATCGGACTTCGCCTTTGTCCGGTACCGTGATGTTGACGATCATCCGAATGGTCGTGGTTTTGCCCGCGCCGTTTGGGCCGAGCAAACCGAAGATGGTGCCGGGCGGGACTTCCAACGAGAAAGATCGTTAACGGCCATGAAGTCGCCGAAGTATTTGCTGGACGTGTTGGACGGAAATGGTGTTTGTCATAAGGGGGCAGAATTTTTAGCCACGAATTGACACGAATTTTCACGAATGTGGGCAAACCACAAAAAAACACAAGACTCAAAAAGACTTTTGATTTTGTGCTTTTTACGCCTCTGGCGGTTCATCCCAATTCGTGTAATTGTGGCTCATTTCGCAAAATATCCGAGTCGAGAAGTTGTGCGACAATCGTTGCATTTGGCTTTGACGCGCACGCTGCGATAGCGGCCATCGCGTTTGCCATCGCGCGGCGTATAGAAGATTACATACTGACTCCGCAATTCGTCCGCGACCTGCTGATAGACATCACTTAGCTCATCAAAACTGTTGGGCGGGTAAAACAATCGCCCGCCCGTTTCGTCTGCCAATTTGCCAAGCCATTGCTCGCCCTGTGCCAACGCTTCCAGTGACATTTTTAAGCCGTCAATGCGCGTGTGATTGGCAACGGACGAAGTGGTTTTTTCTAAATCCTGCAAATCGCGTGCGGCGGCGCTGTGTTGAATGGCAGTGGTGCTGACAGTATAAATCGGCGCTTCGGCGTCCTGCATCGCGCGCAGAACTTGCGCCTGGGTTTTGCGCCCGCGCCCGCTGTCAATGCCGTCAGTTAGGACGATGATGGCTTTGCGCCCATTGACGCGATTGAGTTGGTCGCGCGCCGTGAGCCAGAGCGCGTCGTTGAAATTCGTGAACGTGCCCGTGGTGATCCGATTCAAGGCGCGTTTCAGAGCGTTGCGGCTGGTCGTCCAATCCATCACTAACTCAACTTTGTCGTCAAATTTGATGAGAGCGAGCGGGTCGTTTGGATCGAGTCGCGCGGCGAAATTGCTAGCCGCGATTTTGAAATCCTCCACTTCGCGCGTCACGCTGCTGCTCGTGTCAATCAGCAGTACGACGTGCACGGGCAAATGTTTCAGGCTAAACGACGAGATCGGTTGCAGCGCATTGTCTTCATAAACCTGGAAATCTTCGGCTTTGAGATTGAGGACGAATTGCCCTGCACGGTCGCGCACGGTGACAGGCAACAACACTTCCTGCGTATCAATTTTCAGGACTTCTTCTGGTTCGCGTGCCTGGTTGGTAGGCGGCGGGGGCGTTTGCCCCGCGACTGGTATTGACGAGCAGGAAAAGAAGGGCAAGAACGGTAAGCCTCATTTGCTTTCATCCATCGCCTGACGCATCGCTTTGATAACTTTTTCGCTGACGCGATTTTTCTTTAATTCTTCGACGGCTTTGGCGGAGAGGTCGAATTCGACTTGCGTGAGTTCGATCTTGCGCAGAATCGTGCCTTCGGAAAACCGGCTTCGACCATTTCGACAATGCTTTTGATTGCTGAGGCGCGGCGCGCGCGTTCAAGCTTTGGTTCGCCTGCTTTCGGTCGGCGGTTTGATAATGCGAACGGTCGCGGAGCCGGTGACTTCGCTGCTGCCCGTTACGCGATCTCCGCCCCGCCGCCGCGCGGCGCGATTGGCTTTGGCTGCCGGAACGCGAGCCGAAAAATATCGGTTTTGATTTCTCGCTGTTCTCGCTGCGTTTGTTGTCTTTGCGCTTGGTTTCAGGCCATTCAAGCGCGGCGCAGATTTGAAAAAACGCTTCGTCATCGGCATTGAAAAGGTCTTCCTCGCGCAATGCCAATGCGCCCGACGCGACGGCCTGCTGCTGAATCATTGCCTGAATGAGCGTTTCACTAACGCCGTTTTTTTTGAGTTGAATGAGCTTGGTTGAGGAAAGATCGAAGTTCACGGGCGAGGTGCGCATCAGCGTCAAAATCGTTTTCTCTTTTGAACTGCGCGCGCACCAGATTGATGATAGAATCGTTGGTCAGCACTTCGCGTTTCGGCGCGGGCTTCGGTGCAGGCTTTGCGCGACGGTAGACAGGCTCAGGCTCAGAGCCGTAAGAACGACAAAGACGAAAGAAA
Source organism: Blastocatellia bacterium (assembly GCA_046331525.1). Classification (GTDB taxonomy): domain Bacteria; phylum Acidobacteriota; class Blastocatellia; order RBC074; family RBC074; genus JAFDVL01. The sequence continues at coordinate 67,350 of JAXLQQ010000006.1, read as the reverse complement.
GTGACCGCTGCATAATGCCTCCTGCTCTTGCCGTCTACAATACCTCATTTTTTGTACTGATGGTACGCGCCGCTGATGCGCCGCACGTAATTGATCGTTTCCCGATACGGCGGCACGCGATTGCCATAACGCGCGACCGCTTCTTCGCCCGCATTGTAGGCGGCCAGCGCCAGATTCACATCGCCAAAGCGTAGCAGTAAGTTTTTCAGATAGCGCGTGCCCGCCGCAACATTTTCCACCGGATCGTGGATGTTGCGCACGCCCAACAGCCGTGCCGTGCCGGGCATCAGTTGCATCAATCCGCGTGCGCCCACCCGCGACACGGCGCGATGATTGAAGCCGGATTCCTGCTGCATCACCAGATAAATCAGCAGCGGGTCAATTTCGTAGCGAGTCGCATTCGAGACGATCAATTGATCCAGTCCCGCGTGCCGCGTGGTGAAGGGCAGTTCATACGACTGCGTTGCTGTGGGCGGCGCAGCCGTTGGCAGATAATCCTTCAGCACCTGCGCTACCGCTTCCTTGTCAATGAACGTCTGCATATTGCCGAGCCGATACGCAATCTTATCGCCCATTTCCCAAATGGCATCGGCATCAAGTTGCGCGCCGTCTTTGAAAACGATTCGCGTGATGGGCTTGGCGTTGGGATCGGGCGGCGGGGCAAGCTGCGGTTTCGGCACGTCCGCGCTGGCCTGTTTCGCACGGCGAGAGCGGTGGTTGTTCGTCGCGGGTTGCTCGTTCGTGGCCTTTGCTATTTCTGCCGCGCGCACGACTTCCGACAACGGCAGCGAGCGAATGATTTGTCCTTGCTGATACCAGACCAGATTATCGCGTTCCCACACGGCATCGGCTTTGATGACCGTACCATCGCGCAACCGCAAATCCTCGGCTAGCGTCGCACTGATGCTGAGGCAGAAGCAGCAGAGGACGAAGGCGAGGAATTTGAGATTGGAGATTGGAAATTTGAAATGGAACAACGTTACTGATCTTCTTTCTCTTCGCGTTTTTCAGCGGTCTGGACGCGGGGGGCGGCGTTCGAGAGTTTTTTGTACTGTTCCTGCAACATCGCCGATTCGCGCGCACGTCCGACGCGGTCATAGACTTGTGCCAGGCTGGTCATCGCTACGAGCGAGTTGGGTTGCAATCTCAATGCGGCCTCGAAATTTTCGATGGCTTGCTGATAGCGGCCTTGCTGGCTGTAAATGTAGCCCAAGTTCAAATACGCGCCTTGTTCGCCGACGGCTTTGACAAATTGATCTTTGGCTCTAGTGTAATCGCCGCGTCGGCCATACGAGAGGCCGAGATTGTTCATAATGCGACGATCATCGGGCGTGAACTTCAGCGCCTTTTGATACCACTTAATCGCTTGTTTGTCATTGCTGGCCAGATAGTACGAATAACCCAGATTGTTCAGGAAGCGGGCGTTAATCGGTTCCAGTTGAATCGCTTTTTTGTATTCGTCCTGCGCGGCCTTGAACTGTCCTTTTTCGTCGTAGCAAACGCCGAGCAGATTGTAGGCTTCGGAATTGTTCGGCTGCATGCCGACAACGGCGGTCAGTTTGGCAATGGCGGCGTCGAGTTGTTTTTTATCGTGTAATTCGACAGCTTGATCAAAGACGGTGGCAGCTTCGCGTTCAATCGCGGTGGCGACGGCGGAATCGGTCTTCTTTTCCGGCGCGGGAATTTTTGCCACTTTGTCATCACTGCGGCGGAAGATGCGCGCAATCATCCGAACGGGCGCGGTGACGACTCTTTTGAAGGATGTGCCATCCTGCGATGAGCCATTGTTGGATGCAGATGCACCATCAATGATCTGTGCCGTGTTGTCTTCGCGCAGCGCATCCTGCCAGTCCACATACGAGAGGCTCAGCGTGCAGGCGAGGCCCACGCTCAGCAGCAGGGAAAGCAGCATGGCGCGCTTCTGTAAGCTTTTCCGTAAGGTGTGTAATTTCATAAGGAATGTTCTCCGGTGATGGGGCAGCAAGGAAATTTGAGCAAGCCCTTCACGCTGCAATCAGATCGCAAGAAAGGACGCTCTATTTTCTGCGTAAGCCGTGCCGGTGGCAAGAAAAATCGGTCAGAATGAGAACTTAGTTCACCTTTTCCTTCACGATGCGCAGTTGTTCGCCGACGTGTAAATCCAGGCGTGCGACGGAATGTGCCGCCATTTCGACGACGCTGGCGGCCTGCCAACTGGGGCGCGTGAAGCGGAACGGGCGCAGGTTTTCGATCAGCCGCACGATGCGCAGTTCCCGATCCAGAAAAATGACATCAATAGCAAAGCGCATCCAGCAGGTGTGGACGCTGTTGGAAGGGCGCAACCACAAGGCTTCCTGTGGTGCTAACGAAGCTCGTCCGAGCAACCCCCGCAGCCGAGTAAATGCGGTGTTGGCGAGGATGAGGTTTTCGGCCAGACAAACACCCGTACTTCGATGATAGAGCTTTAGCTGCGACAAGGCTGGTTAAATATCGTAATCGTCATCCTGTTCCCGCATCCGGCGCTTGGCAACAATCGCGCCCAACAACACGGCAATCACGAGTAACACGGCCAGGATAATCCAATTTAGCGTTAAGTCATCCTGGGATAGGGCTTGTTGGAGCAAAGCAACCAACATAAACATGCAAAATCTCCTGAGTGAATTTCACGCAAACGTTTCCGCTTGCAGGGCAAAAGTCGTTTCTCCGACAGCGGACAAAAACAAGACGGGAGCCGGGCTGTCAGTCGTCACCATCACGATTTGCTTTACCGAAAACGCTAGAACTACTTGCTCAGTTGATCGAGCGCCTGAAAAAGCATAATCATCGCGGGTCCGAGAAGTACAATTAGTAGCGCGGGAAAGATAAATAAGAGTAACGGAAAAATCAACTTGATGGACGCCTTTGACACCAACTCTTCGGCGCGCTGGCGGCGTTTGGTGCGCATCGAATCGGCAAAGACGCGCAGCGATGACGCGATGGACGTACCAAAGCGGTCGCTCTGAATCAGCATTGCCACGAGCGATTTGATGTCGTCTACGCCGGTACGATCTCCCAAATTGCGCAGGGCTTCGTCGCGCGCTTTGCCCGCGCGGATTTCCCGATTCGTAATCGCCATTTCGGCGGACAGTGTTGGTTCGACCAGTTCCAATTCGCGTCCGACTCGTTGCAGCGCGGCGTTGAGGCCGAGGCCGGCTTCGACGCAGACGACCAGCAGATCAATCGCATCAGGCAAGGCGCGCGCGATCTTCTGTTGCCGCTTCGTCATCAGCCGCGACAAGGTAAACGAGGGAATGAACAAGCCGAAGATCGCGCCAAGCAGGACGAGCGCGAAGAACTGCGGATTGCGCGGAAAATTGATGGCGTACAGAAAGAAAAAGACGGCGAGCGGCAAGAGCACGGCGGCGAAAATCCGAATCGCGGTATACACCGACACGGCGTTTTCCGAGGGGTAACCGGCTTTCATCAGCCGCCGCCGCAGCCGCCGGACGTTACGATTTGACGGGCGCGTGATGCGATACACGGGTTTGGCTACGCGATCCACAATCACGGTGTTGATCTTCTTGCCAACGGCGGGCGGTGCGACTTCGCGGTCAAGGCGCGGGTTGATTTCGCGCAGGCGTTCATCGAATGGACTCACCGGACGCACGAACCAGTAATACAGCGCCATTCCTGCGCCAATAAACGACATCAGTGTGACAAGGTAAAATGCGAACAGCATAACGTCATAAAAGTACGGCAAACAAGATGTTTGCCGTACTTTCCCTCGCGCTAAATCTCAATCTTCACGACGCGGCGAATAATCAGCCAACCGATGATTTGCATCACGATGCCCGCGCCCAAAATGTACACGCCCATCGGATGATCGTAGAGCGATTGCAAATATTTGGGATTCGCCAGATTAATCCAGAAAAACAGGATGAACGGCAATGCGCTTACGATGTAGCCGGACAGCCGCGCCTGCGCCGTTTTGACGCGAATTTCGCCTTGAATGCGAAACCGTTCGCGGATCGTGTGGCCGATGTTGGCCAGGACTTCGGACAGATTGCCGCCGACTTCGCGCTGAATCAAAATCGCGGTGACGCACAGTTTCAAATCCATAATCGGCACCCGCTCGGCCAGATTTTCCAGCGCGACTTTCATACTCAAGCCGAGGTTCTGTTCTTCGTAGGCTTTGCCGAATTCGCGCGCGACCGGATCAGGCATTTCTGTCGCGATGGCCTGCAACGCGGAACTGAAACTATGCCCAGCCTGCAACGAACGCACAACCATTTCCAGCGCATCGGGCAATTGTTCGAGAAACTGTCGAAAGCGGCGGCGGCGGCGGTTCAGCACAAAAAACAACGGCAACAGGCTGACGACAATTAAGCTGACGAGCCAGACGAAAAATGAACGCTGAAAGGCGACGGCGATGGACGCAACGGCAAAGCCGCCGATCAAACTGCTGACGACAAATTTGTAAACTGTGATGTTAGCGAATTCCGCTTGCCGCAGGATGGCTTGCAATTGATTGAAGACTTCAAAGCGCAGCAGCAGTTGATGGAACGCGGGAATGTCGCTCAGCAATTCCTGCTTGAGTTCCTGAATGTCGCGCTGGCTCACGACCGCCGGGCCGCGTTCGTCAATCAGTTTTTGCAGGCGCTCTTCGACGCGGCGATGATAGCGTTCCAAGTCCCGGCTGACATAAAAGTAAACCGCCAGCGTCAGGAAAATCAGCGTCAGCGAAACGAAAATGATGCCGAGAATTTCCATACCGTTTACCTTTCCGCAAAAACCATCGCGGGTAACGAGAAGCCGTAAACTTCCAGCTTTTCGCTGCACTTGGGACGAATCCCGGAGGCGGTGAAATAGCCGTGTACTTCGCCATGTCGCCCCAGGCCGGTGCGCCGAAAACTGAAGATCTCCTGCATCGTAATCATCTCGCCTTCCATCCCGACGATTTCGGAAATGCTGCTAACTTTGCGCGTGCCGTCGTTCTGGCGGCTGACCTGAATGACGAGGTCAATGGCCGAGGCGATTTGCTGCCGCATTGAGCGATCCGACAGCCGCAGCCCGGCAATCGAAATCATCGTTTCCAGCCGCGACAGCGCATCGCGCGGCGAATTGGCGTGGATTGTCGTCATACTGCCATCGTGGCCGGTGTTCATCGCTTGCAGCATATCAATCGCTTCTTCGCCACGAACTTCGCCGATGATGATGCGGTCGGGACGCATACGCAGGGCGTTGCGCAGGAGTTGGCGTTGCGTAATCTCGCCGCGTCCTTCGATGTTCGATGGCCGCGTTTCCAGCCGGACGACGTGCGGTTGTTGCAGGCGTAATTCGGCGGAATCTTCGATCGTGACGAGTCGTTCTTGCGGCGGAATGAAGGCGGAGATGCAATTGAGCAGTGTCGTTTTGCCGGAACCTGTACCGCCGGAAATCAGCATATTCAGGCGCGACCGGCCACAAGCTTCCAAAAACTCCACCATCGGGGGCGTGAGCGTTTCGTAGCCTAACAGGTTGTCAATCGTCAGCGGATTGACGCCAAAACGACGAATGGACAACACCGGGCCGTTCAGCGAAAGCGGAGGAATAATCGCATTGACGCGCGAACCATCGGGCAGACGTGCATCTACCATCGGCGAAGATTCGTCAATGCGGCGTCCGATACGCGAGACGATACGATCTATGATTTGCAACAGGTGGTCGTCGTCTTTGAAAGACGCTTCGACTTGTTCCAACCGTCCGGCGCGTTCAATGTAAACGTTGTTCGCGCCGTTAATCAAAATATCGGAAATCGTCTTGTCCGCCAGCAACGGTTCGAGCGGCCCAAAGCCGAAGAGTTCGTCGTAGACTTCGGTTTGCAACCGTTCCCGGTCAATGGCGCTGAGAACGGTTTTTTCCTGACTGAGAATGATGTTGATAAAGTGATTGACCTTACTTTGCTTCTCAGCCTCATCGGCGGTTTCCAGCTTGGCGAGCGGCAGGCGCGGAATCAACAGGCGGTGGACGCGCGATTTCAATTCCTGATACTCGTTGGACGCATTGCCCCGCGCGTAACTTCGTTCTTGTTCGAGTCGGTCTTTCAGTGAGGCCATAGGTACTCAGCCTTTGCGGCAAGCAAGGCGCTACAGACTTATTTTCTGACGAAAGGGAACCAGGAACCGCGTGAAGGGGGGCGCGCGTCATCATCCAGGCGAATATCGGCTAGCTTGGCTGCTAATTTGGTGAATTCGGCTTGCAGGCGCGACTGGGTTTTGGATTGCACCAGCGGCTCGCCCATATTGATTGAGGAAATCGCGGCTTTGTAATCGTTCGAGAGAATCGCGTCAATCGAATGTTCCAGCACTTTTTCAATTTGCCCCATCTCGAATTACGGGGTTTTGGTGTACCGGTTCAGCACGACTTTAATTCGGCTCTTTTCGTAACCGAGGCGACGGAAAATGTCGAGCGCGCGTTTGGCGCTGCGAATGGAGGGAATATCGAGCGTCACGAGCAAAACCAAATCATCGGCCAAATCCAGCGCCGCAATCGTGTTTTCGCTTAGAGAATGCTGCGGATCAAGCAGGATGTAGCCGGGTTGCGCGCGCAGCATCGAAATGATTTGCGTGATGTGTTCCGGGCGCACGTCTTCATCGCGTCCGATTTCCGTCGGTGCGGCCAGCAGCGAAATCATTTTGCCGCGCGGCGTCAGATAGCTATTCAGCAAATCGTCGTCCAGCCGGTCAAAATTGCGCACCACGTCATAAATCGTGTACGGCGTGTTCTCAATGCCGAGATAGGTCGGCTGATCGCCCGCTTGCAGATTCAAATCCACGATGGTCGCGCGATTGCGTCCAAGGCGTGCCAACGCGACAGCCAGATTGGCAGTGACGAAGGTCGTGCCGCAGCCGCCTTTGCTCGAATACACGGCAATGACGCGGCCCTGCTGCGCTTCTTCTGCCGAGCGCTGGCGGGCTTGTTCAAGTTTAGTGAAAACTTCGTTGATTTCGGTTTCGGCGAGTGGCTGGCGCAAGAATTCAGTAGCGCCGGAACGAAACGATTGCAGAATGACATCCGAGGAGCTTTCTTCGTGCGAGCAAATGACAGCGGTTTCCGGTACTTCCTGCCGCAGCCGTTCGACCATCTGCAAACTCTTCGGTAAATCGCCATTCAGCATCACAAGCGCGGCCTGCGGGCGGAGCCGGTTGATTTGCTCAATGGCCTGGACGTTATTGGGTAACTCGGCCACGATGGAAATCGGCACACTCGTAGCGCTGCGCATCCGGGTGCGTTCCTGCTGGGTCAAGTTGCGACCAATGATGACAACTGAAATACTTCTTACCACAACGATTACTTCCTCACGCCGCACGATCTTTTGCTGTTGCTAGGGATCGAATGGACTTGCGATTCATTTTTGCTTGCGCCCGCTCACGGGAAACCGTATCTGCCAATGTGAGGATATTGGAGCCGAATTATATGCACAAAATTGTCAAACTACAAACTTTAAAAACAACAAAGAACAATGCTCGCCGGGAGGTCTGGGTCTAGCGACTTAAGCGCACCGACACGGGTAGAAGGCCGGAATTTTCCACACCATTTTCTGGTTCCAGCGGCGTGCCGCCAGCCATGACTTCGCGCACAAAATAGCCGACCAGGCCATTAGGCCGTACGGATTCCAGATAAAATGCACCGATATTCGTAATGTGAAACTGCGAGATCGCTGGTGAGTTGGAAAACTCAATCGGACTGCACATCAAGACCGGAATCACACGCGGGTGCGCATTGGGGGTCGGCGCCTCCGTGGTTTGTTCGTATCTGTAGCGAGTTGCCGACGGCGTCAGGCGTTCTGACGCCGGAAATGAGTTGCGGAACGAGAGCAACTGCTGAATGAAACCTTGATACAAGCTTAAATCTGTTCCTGTCGGGTCAGCATAAACCTGCACGAGTTTGCCCACGCGGATGGGTGTGCAACAGCCCTTATTAATCTGCTGCATAGGATCCGCCGGAAAGTTGCCTGTGATGCCGCTGGCTGAAAAATTCACAATGCGCCAGTCGCATTTCGTCGGCTCATTCGGATCGAAGCGCAACTGGATGCGTTGCCCGATCAAATTCCGGCCCGTCAGAATGCCATTCACATACTTGAGTTCGCTTTGATCGAAGGCATCGCGGATGCTGGTAGCTTCGGTGGTGATATTGCTGGGGGCAATCTCCTGAGTAAATTGATTGTGCCAGTCGCGTTCGCTGCCCGCCTGATTCGAGGCAAAGCGAGAAACATAATAATCGCCCGTAATATTTGCCCGTGTTCGATCATCGCCATTTGTCGCGCGGGGGCGGCAGGCTTGGCTGTTATCAAACCTGACATCAGGATCACAGATGGCCCAGACCTGTCCATCGCTCGCATAAAACGTATCAGGAATCAAAATCGGTCGCCAGCACCCGCTGATAAGCCCCGTGCCGCCATCCACCACGGTGGTATTCGCAATCGCAACGGCGCTGACATTCATACTGGCAACACCAAAGACGTTCCCAAAAATCGTGGGTAACGCCAGGCGATGATGAATCACCACGCGCGCGGGCTGAATCGGGTAATTGGCTGGGTATTCGATCCGAATGTCGTCGTCAGATAAGGCCAGGCTATGCAACCCGCCAGCCTGCCGCAACGGATTAAAGAGTGCCATGTCGCGGGCTAACTTTCGGACAATTGTTTCCTGTTCGGCATAGTTGCCCGGCGACTCAATCGCCACGCGCAGACCTTGCGCCGCCGCGAGTGCCGAGGCATCCATAATATTTTGCAATTGCCCGCGCCCGCTCATCAGATAGCCAACATCCACCGCCAAGGCGAGCATCCCGACGACCACCAGGATTGTGACCGTCGCCATCAGCAACACCGTGCCGTGTTCCGTCGGGCGTTGCGCTGTTCCGGCATAACGACGCATAGCTTACGACCTTTATTTTGGGTTGTCGGTTTTGGGAACCGCTTTCGTCACTTTCTTGGGGGTGGCGTGCCCCGAATCGCCTTCTAACAAATTAGACGCTGGCAGCGTCAAACTGGGGGAGGCGCTGTTGAAAATGGGTGCGGTCAAGGTTCCTGTCGCGTTACTTTCCGGCTTCGTTACGGCAGAAGCACTATTCGGCGGCGCGCCGGGCAAACGCGGGATTTGATCAGGATTGAGCGGTTCCACCAGATTGACGGTGCAGAGAAAAATCAATTCGGTTTCGTTACGCTGAAAACGGCGACTTTTGAATAACTCGCCCAAAATGGGAATATTGCCGAGGCCGGGAACGTGCGAATAATTTACGCTTTCGCTGTTATCCAGGAGTCCCGCCAGCGCAAAGCTTTGGCCGTCGCGCAATTCGAGCTTGGTATGCGCTCGCCGCAAGCGTACGCTGGGAATGATCGTCCCGCCCAGGGTAATGGCATTGCCGTAATCCAGGCTGGAAACTTCGGGTTCCAATTCGATTTCGATATGATTTTCGTCCTTGATATTCGGCGTAAATTCCAGCTTCACGCCGTAGGGACGCCATTGTACCGTAATCGCTGCCGCACCACTGCTGGCAGAGTTCACGACCGGAATCGGCAATTCGCCGCCCGCAATGAAATTCCCCTTCGCCAGATTGGAGGCAATAATATTCGGCTCTGCCAGATCACGAATCGCACCGCGCGAATTCAGCGCCGTAATAAACGCCGAAGTCACATCCGCCCGCCCCAGAAAAATATTCAGCGCCGAAGTAGGATTGAGCGTTAGCTTTTGCGAATTAAGACCGGTGGCGTTGCCATTGACCTGACTATAATCCTTGAACCCTGCCGGGCCACCGCCCGAATTGATATAGGCGGGTAATGCCGAATTCAGAATGCCATACGCTGCGCTCAGTTCCCGCAGGACGCTGCGGTTAACTTCCGCAATGCGCACCTGCATCTGCACCTGTTGCGTGCTGACGGGCGGTTTTTTTAGCAGATTGCTGAATTCGATCTTGGCGGCCTTAAGGATTTTTTCGACTTCATCATAAATATCCGGACGCGTCACGCTGCCTGAAATTACGACGGAGTCATTGACCTGACTGAGCTGAATATTTTCTTTCGGGTACAGCACTTTGATTTGATTATCAATCAGCGTCAGATTCTTCTGGACAAAGACGTGAAAGACCAGCACTTGTTCCGGGTCATTCGGCTCCGCCCGCTTTTTAGCCACGACCACATTTGCTTGTCCGATGCCAACTGCATTCACAATGATTACTTTATTGGTCAATACTCCCAGGCTGACAATGTCTTTGCCAGAGAATTGCGTCGCGTCATATTCGCTATCCAATTCGATCACGCGCGATTGCCCCACTAACAAATCAATATTGAGTGGTTGGCTAGCATCACGAGTGAATGACGCTTTCAGGACAGGGGAGTCCTGTGCTTGCCCGGTTATCTCAAATGTAAGCAGCGAAAAAGCGCTGAAAATAACACCCAACAAGATTTGGTAGTGCGTCGTAGCTGGGAAAATTTCATAAGAACCTCTAAAGCAAATGCTGACTTATTGCCGAACAGAAACCGTTTCGACTTTATCTCCGGCGATCACTCTCACCTGCGACATCTTCATCGCGGGGCTGGGCGTTGGGGGTGGGGTGCCTGTTTGCACTGGAATGGGCGCAAGGCTGCGCGGTTCTTTGGGCACGCTGGAAGGCGCAGGCGTTGTTTTTTCCTGCGGATAGCTTTCGACAAAGCTTGGCATCACGACGGGCCGCACGTCGACATAGGAATCATCTGCGGGATGACGCAGCAGTAAATGCAAGGTTCCTTCGCGTCCTGCCAGCGTGAGAATTTCTGCTTGGGCGGGTGTGACTTCCAGCGTAACCGTGTTGCCGATTCTGCCTTGCCCTTCCGCGCGGGCCTGTGTTTGCTGACCGTTGGCTAGGACACGAAGGTTTTGCAGAATGACTTTGGAAACGGGCTTGGAATTGGCTCCCGGTGTCACGACGGCCACCACGTCCACGATGCTGCCGGGTGACGCAAAGCCCGTGACGCTGCTGGCCTCATCCACGCGGATGGACATTGCCCGATAGTCTTTGCGCACGATGTAGCCGGGGCCGAGGCGATCTTTAGTGGTGATCTGCTTGGCCTGGATCGGTACATTGGCATCCAGTTCGACCTGTGCCACCTTGCCGATGACATCTGCTGTGCTGCTAAAAGCTCCTTCCGGCACTGCCGATAGATATGGTTCAGCGTGGACGTGGCTTGTCGTAAGCACCGTTCCCACCGGAATTTTGGTGGTGGCAAAGACGACTTGCGGGCGCGTGTTCTTTTCATTGAGGATCGATTTTTGCAGAATCGTCCTAAAAATCAGAATTGCTAGCAGGCCAAAGAAGGCAGAAATGGCGAGTGCGAGTAAAAAGCGTCGGTTCATCTATAACGTTCCTCAATGCGCTCTGTGCGCGGCTGGTTAGCTCTAGCCAGATACGAAAAGGTGCGGGCGGGTTATTCGTGCCGCATCACGCTTGTCCCTCGCAGCGTGATTGCTGCGCTGTCGCTGGAAAAAAAGCCTTGTAATAAGCTGGAATAGTGATGGCGAATTTCGACGCCCACTCGGTCGCCACTGACTATGCTTCCAGCCAAGGCTTCGGAACTCACGGTGCCATCGGTTTCGACTTTTTGCCGGATAAGCAAAATCTGGGTGTACGGTTCGTCGGCTCTGACGCCAGCATTTTGCAGGAAGTTGCGGGCCGTTTGCCGTGCTGCCTCCTGAAGGCTCTCGGCGCTACTGCAATCAATGTCAGGACAGAACTGGTCGTTCCCATACGGCAGCAATAACACCCGCGCCCCTTCGCGCGCGGCATTGGTGATTGCCTGTTTGGCTGACCAGACGTAGCTGATTTCGATGATACCAATAATCACCAGCAGGAAGGGCAGGAGCAATAAACTGAACTCCACCATAGATTGCCCTCCTTCGCCTCTTGCTTTGCGGAGCCATTGGTTACACGGCGTCCCACGCAGTTGCGCGCGCGAAGAGAAAACTATCAATGAAGTCAGGTTCTGACACATAAAACTAAACTTGCCGGTGTAGCGAGAGATGGATTTGATTTACCATCCGGCATTGTAGAGGGTTCGCCGTCTGTAAGCAAGTTAAACACTGCGCTACGACCCCCGCTTGAACGTGCTGGTTGCACGTAGCGTGATAAAGTTCAGATTGCTGGTGGGCAAGCGAATGCCGTAGGTAATGACCAGCTTGACCTTAATCGCATCCTCCGCGCTGTCTTGAATTTGATTCCAGTCTGTGCCGGACACCTCCAGCGGTTTGACTTGCACCAGCGAGAAAATTACCCCATCTCCATCATAGCCGTTGTCCGTAATATACTTGCGCACAATCGGAATTACATTTTTCTTGAACCCGTTTTCCCCTTGCTCTGGATCACACGTCGGAGGGGGGCAGGTATCACAACAGGGATTGCTGTCGGCCCGATTGTTCGCCCAGGCGCGCGCGCCTTCGCGCGCCGCTGCATTCAGCACCATTTGTAGGTTAAAGGCCATCGCAAAAAAGACCACACCCATCAACAGAAGAATCAGCACCGGCATTACCAGCGCAAATTCCACGATGGCCTGTCCCTGTTCGCCACGATGAGTCGTTGTGCGTAGCGCGTGCCAGTCGTGGGATTGTGCAAGGCAATGGTTCATCGCAGGAATTCGGTAAACAACGCCAATAATGTGCCAATACTCAAGGACAAGCCAAAAGGCGTCGTGGCTGAAGCTTCGTGTGGGTTATCACTGGCTTCAAGCTGCGCCGCGTAGAGTCGTAAAGGGGGAATGAAAACACCAAATAATCTGCTGGTCAACCGCGCAAAGCGTTTCAGCGTAAGCGTGACTTTTTGTTGCTGAATAAGAAAAACTATCGCCAGTAGCGGGTAGACCAGCAAAGCCAGCAATAACACCCGTACCACTTCGACATTGCCGACGAACGCGCCAATGGCCGCCAAAAACTTCACATCGCCCGCCGCCATTGCGCGCACTCCCATCACCCGCAGCAAGTAGGGGATGAACAACAGGGCAAAACCTAATGCCAACCCTTTACAGCCAAACCACAGCCCTGACCATCCGCGCGTGGCATTGAATCCTAAGCCAAGTAGGGCCGCAGGAAATACAATGACATTCGGGATGCGCCGTTCGCGCAAATCGAAAATTGCCACCACAATGACAATGCCCGTCAGGAGTAAGGTAGCGAGCAAGGCAATTTCATTCAATCCTGACATACTACACCTTACAAAGCCATGAATGGACAACGAGTGGCAATGCTAAATTGTAAAATAACCCGGAAATCAAGAGCTGGGGCCGGAAGATTGAGGGTTAGGTTCAGGGTGATATGCAACTTGGGCCGGTTGCAAAAAATGAATTGTGCGGGATCGCCTTCAAAACCAAATTGCCAGCAGCGTTAATTGCTGGGAGGCGCGCCGACTTTCGATTCTGCTTCGGAAAGCGAGGCGGTGATTTTGTTGAAGATCTTGCTGATGCTGGTTCCCATGCCGGTAAGAATCAGCACTGCTACGGCACCGATCAGCACGAGCAACAGCGAGTATTCAACAATGTCCTGTCCACTTTCATCTTTGAGGAATTCTTTAATCATAATCTGCTCCATCAATCTCCTGAGACGGCCTTGTGAGAGAGCCGGTCAGTCAAACGAAACTATTGTTGAAAGCGAAGCAGCAATTCCGCGTCAGGAAGCTGCTTCTGTCATAAGCTAGGATACTTATAACAAATTTTATGGCGCAGTGTAATGGTTTTGTGAAAATCATTCAAGGGCGAATTTCTGACGTCAGGAGGAAAAGTTATTGACGGTGCTTTGCCGCTTCGCTTACTATGCCTGTGATTCGACAAAACCTTGAATCCTCACGATCCGGCAACAAAATAGGTTTGGCATAGAACAAACCACTTAATCGAAACCTTCTAAAACCTCTCAACTCTTCTTCGCAATCCCTTACTTGCGTGAGGCGTGCGCAGCTGCGCTTGTGCGCTCAGTCAGGGGTCTTCTTCTTCGGGGCCTATCAACTTGTCTGGTACGTTTTGCCGCCAAAGCCGCTCTGTCTTTGGCGGGTATGGCGATTTGCTTTCGCGCCAGCGCGACCAGGCGAAATTCAAGGAGTAAGAATATGAATCTCTCACCTACTTTAGCCCGTATTTTGTTTGCCTCTATATTATTTTCGCTGCTGGCGGTGGCTGCTTCGGCGTCGGATATTTCCGGTCCGTCCGAAGTGACTGGCTCAATCCTGGTGTTTCCTTACTACACGTCCAGTTGCGGAACCGGGAGTGATACCCGCATCACCATTGCCAATACTGATATTTACCGGCGCGAGGGAACACCTGCGTCTTACCTTAGCACGGCGTATGTTCACCTCTACTTCATTGACGGGCAGACGTGTAACCAATCCGATCAATTTGTTTGTCTCACCCCCTACGCCGCACTGACGCTGAAGGCTTCGGATTTTGACCCAGAAGTGACAGGCTTTGTGCTGGCCGTTGCCGTGGATAAAAACAACGGCAATCTGATTAACCAGAACTCGCTGATCGGCGACGCTTTTGTGAGCGAAGGCAATTATGCGGGAAACTACGGCGCAGAAGCCTTTCAGGCATATGGTAATCCTGGCATCAATTGTGACGGTGTCATTCGCTTTGGCAACTTGATGAACGGCTACGACTATGCGCCTACGCGCTTCGCGGCCACGATTCAGAGTCCGCTGGATGCGCCGGGCCAGCGCATTGTGACGGCCAGCTTGAGCGGCGATCTGCCCAATAGCTCGTTGTCCGGTGCGGCGCAAAACGGAACCGGTTCGGTGTATAACGGTAACGAACGTCCTTTCGGTAGCTTCGTCGGCTTTCATCTCGGCGGTTGTCAGGCACTTAGTACCATTACCCCGACATTGCCGCGTGTGCCGTACAGCATGGCGATTGTGATCCCGTCCGGGAATATCGGTACGATACTCCTTCCCACTGGCCCCGCCGTCGGCATTTTCATGACGCCGAAGGGGAGCAACAAGTGGAGTGGGATTCGCGGTTTGCATAAGACCCGCGTTAACACGGCATCTCTAACCGTGCCGTTGTTTATTCCCGTCTGTTAAGTCCAGTCAGCCCAGAGAATCGGGTGGAGAAATGAACCAACCGTTCATTTCTCCACCCGGTTTAATATTTTTTGTCACAAAAATCTGATTTTGGCGTTATACTCCGCTCTGCTTCCGATGGTCTGAACCGCCGGTTCAGCTTCCAGCCCCTCCTCACAAAACGACCCGATGAATGGTCTTACGCGACCAATGTGACGAGATATTTCTTTCTCTCGACAGTGAATCAGCTTCACAGGAGTGTGTGCAATGACTAAGAGTCCTCGATTGTTTGTTTATTTGGTTCTTATCGTAGCCGTGTGGGTCGGCGGAGCGTTCGCACAGGCGCAGGAGGCGCAACCCAATCCTCTTTCGGTTCAGGTGGCGTCGTATTTGCGCGCGTCGGATGCGCAAGCGGCGGTCAATCGCCTGAAAGCAAAAAAACTCGATGCCTATTGGGTCAAAGCCGAAATTCAGGGAATGGGAACGCGCTATCGTGTGCGCATTGGCCGTTACTCGGTAGAAGACGAGGCGACCATCGGTGCCGCACAGGCTTGTAAGACGCGCGCCGTTGCCAACTACCTGATTGCTGATGGGGATAACGTGCCGGTCGGAGTGCCGGCCAAGACCTGCAAATCAGCTATCGAATTTGCTGCGCGGATGGAGTCAAAATCTGATAAAGCCGGACAGTTAGCCGCCAACCCGCCAACTGCTGTCACCAATAATCCCAAAGCGACTCCTGCGGCCACGCCGAAAGTCGCGGAAAAAGCGCGGCCCAAAGTGGTTCCAGCGAATGAATCCGCCAACGCTGTCACGCCCGCGCCGGTCGCTAGCACCAAGCCCGCCGCGCCGCCCAGGGTAACAGACAAACCATTAGCTCCTACGCCTGCGCCGGATGCCACGCCGAAAGTGAATCCCACGACAGTCGTCGCGGCTACGCCAAAAGCGAATCCCAAAGCGAACGCTGCCAATTTTGTTCCGGCTGCGACGCCGCGCGAAATCGTGTCGAATGCTTATAAATACGCAACTTCTAAAGCGGGCGCATCTGCCGCCGCGCAACCCGCAACTGCCAAACCACTAGCTGCGAATGAGCCTGCGCTGGCTGCCGCTGGCGTAGATTCTTTGCTCGCGCGTTCGGTTTCTGCTCCCGGCGCGGCAAATGAGGTAGCGATTGCAAATCCGAAATGGAAAGTCAGTCAAGGCAATATTGCGAGCGACAAGAACCTGCGCGCCGTTCATTTCGTTAATACAAAAACCGGCTGGGCCGCTGGCGATGAAGGCACGATTTATCAAACCGCCGATGGGGGCAAGCAATGGACGCCCGTCCGCAGCGCGTCTTTGCCCGGTGCGGTAGTGGATGTGAATCGTATTTATTTCATCAACGAAAATCGCGGCTGGATGCTGGCTGAATCGCACGACAAAGAGCAGGGCCGAACCGTCTTGCTTTCGACCGAAGATGGCGGGAAAATCTGGCAGCATTTTGAAATGCCCAATGTGACGAGCTTTTTCTTTGTGGATGGCAAAACTGGCTGGGCCGTTGGCAAAAATTCCACGATGCTGCGCACCACGGATGGCGGAATGAAATGGAAATCGGTGGAAAATCTGACTCGTTTGGTTGGCTTGCCCGTAGAGTCCGCTTCGTCCACGTTCGGTTTCAGCGATGTCTATTTTCTCAAGAATGGGGAAATCGGTTGGGCCGTCGGCAATTTCTACGGAATGGGCACGAGTAATATCGGCGGTCTGTTTATGACGATGAACGGCGGCGAATCGTGGCAGCGCATTCCGATTGCCGTGCAACGCAAAACCAATTCGACGCGCTTTACGAAAGGCAAATTGCATTCGGTTCGCTTCACCGATGTCAGTAACGGCGTAATTACGGGCGAGATGGAAGATGGCGAGGATCATTTCTTCTTCACGCTCAAGACGCGCAACGGCGGCGAAACGTGGGAACAGGCGCGCGTCGCTTCGAGCGGTTTGCATAGCACGCAATTCGTGGATTCTTCGCGTGGCTGGACAGCGGCTACGGCGCGGCGCGGCGGCACCGCCAACGCCAAAATTTACGACACGGTGCTGTTGCGCACCGATAACGGCGGGAGATCGTGGGTTACTGATTTCATCGCCAAAGGCAAACAAATTCGCAGCGTTTATTTCCTCTCGCCTACGCGCGGTTGGGCCGTCGGCGATCAGGGAATGATCCTCCGCTACGAAGCACAGTGAGGGGTTGAGATTGGAAATTTGAGATTGGAGATTGGAAATTTGAGAATTCGGATTTCCAATCTCCAATCTTCTGTTTCCAATCGCCAATCGCCAATCTCAAATCCCTTTCGCCCCAGTTATGAAACAAATTTTCTCAGCCTTTTTGCTCGTTTCTCTTTTCCTTCAGCCCATTTTCGGACAATCACAGCCAGCACAAAACAGCGCGAAAGCTGCGGCAGAGACACCCGCCGAGATTGTGCCAATGGAAGATTTGTTGCCAGCGAATACCCTGGTCTATCTCGCTTCAACAAATCTGGCCGAGGTGGTGCATCGCTTTCAATTGCTGGATGCCTATAAAACCGCGCAGGCCCGCTTGCCGAAAGAGGAATTGGAAGCGGGCGACAATCCGCTTTCCATCGTCACGCGCTTCCTGAGCTTTGGTATCAGTGATTCGCGTGCGCTCGAAGACACGCGCATCGGCGTAGCGCTGATCGTGCCGGAAGCGCTGGAAGAAACCGAAGAACAGAAGAAAGCCAAAGCCGCCGATCCGAATTTCCGACAACCAATGCCCGACCCCTTGCTGCTCGTGTTTGTCGAAGGTGCGCGGATGGAAGAGGCGCGGCAGGCGCGCGAGCAGTTTTTGGCTTATTACAACGAATCCTTTCGCGCGATTGGCAAGCTTTCGGAAATCAAACAGAGCGATTACAAAGGCGCGAAAGTAGACCGCTTCAAAACCGGTGACATCGGTATGTGGTTTGGCGCGACGTATGTGCTGAGCCAGCCGGATGCGATGGATCGGTTGCTGCAATTGCGCGCGGATCGCCGGGCGGAACGTTTGGCAGACGATCAGGAATTCACACGCGTGCGGGCGCAGATGATGCCGCAGACGGGGCTTTTTGCCTACCTCAATGGGAAACCGCTGGGCAATCTGCTCAAAGGCGTCTTCGGCGGCGGCAGTCGCGGCGGCTTCGGCCCGGCGGATATGTTTCTTTCTGCTTTGAGCTGGGTCAATAACATTAAGAGCGCGGCGCTTTCCTCTACCTTTGAGCGCGAGGGCGTTGTGGATCGCCTGCAACTTAACCTCGACACGACGAAGGAAAACATGCTGGCTCCCTATTTCGGCCCCAAAATCGAATATAAAGCGCTGCCCTACATTCCTGCCGGTACGCAGGTGCTGGTGTCGCATAGCTTCGATTGGGTGAAAATTTACGATGAGGCATTGGTCAAAGGATTGTACGGGAGTACGGCGAGCCAGGAACTAATGCGGCAATACACCGCCGAGTACGAGGCCAAACGTAAAGAGGCCGAAGACAAAAAACAAAAGCCGCCGGAAATGGATTGGAACGAACTGCAACAGCGCATGAAAGCCGAGTTGACCGAAGAAAAAATCCGGCAACGCGCCAAAGCGCGCGAAACCGAAGTGAATGAAGAACTCGGCTTCGTTCTGCGCGAAGAAGCCGTCAAAGACCTGGCAAATGAAGTCACCTTCGCTTATGGCATTCCCAAATTCGGGCCAGTTGCCGAGAAGGACGGGGAAGAGTTGAAGAAAAAAGGCGAAGGTTGGGCGGTTTTCGTCGGCATCAAAGATCGCGCGGCGACACAGCAGGCTTTACTGAACGCCTTTGCCTATTTTTCTTATGGAATGATGAATCCTGATAAGGAGGGAACAGACAACACACCTCCGAAGACCGAAGAACAACGCAAGCAATTGCGCGAAGCGCGCAACAAAAACCTACAGGCCGCGTGGGCGATGATGCCGAGTGAAATTTATAAGAAAGTCGAAATCAAATCCGTTTTCGCGGCCTATTTGGGCTTTACGGAAGACTTTCTGATCGTGGCCGATAGCAAAGAAACGATCAAACAAGTGATAGACGTGGCTGACGGCGGACGCGCAATGGCCGCCGATTTTAACTACAGTCGTGCCATGAACAGTCTGAGCGGCGCGGGCGGGCTGAAAATTTTTGTTGGGCCGCAATGGTTTGACGACACCTTGCAAGGCTTCGTCGAATCGTGGGTCGCGAATCCGAGTGCGCTGGAAAGCGCGTCGCGTGTGCCGTTGAATGTCCCGGCGACGGCGGCGGCAGCGCTGGAAAATGACAACGGTAATCTCAAATTGGAATTGTATTCGCCGCTCGGCATCGCTGGCACCATCGCGCTCTGGAGCTTCGGCAGCGATGTGAAAAAGGCTACAGAAACCAACGAGAATGCCGCGCGTCAGCAATTATGGGAATTGCGCAAGGCGCAGAAAGTGTATGCCCAAAAACACAACAACCTGTACGCGACGTTGGAGACGCTGGCAAAAGCGAAACTCACCGCTTTCGATGTCGAGAAGTTCAAGCAAGAGGAAGGGAACTACAAGTTTGCCTTTAAACTAAAGCCGAATCATCGCGGCTACGAGGCCAGTGCCACTCCTATTAAATATGGCCGACTGGGGCGCAAGTCATTCTTCCTTGACGAAACCGACAAACTGCACGCAGCGGACAAACAGGGCGCAACCGCTACTGCAAGTGATGAAATGGTGGAAGAACGAGTTTTTGGCGAAGAAGACACCACAGAGGAAGGTGGCACGCCACGCCGGGCAATAAGGCGCAAACAGTAATTGCACCCTAAGTTCGAAAAAAGCCACGCCTGGACGTGGCTTTTTCTTTGCGAGGCAACTCGTTTTCTCAACCACACAGGTTTATAATCTGCATTCCGTTTACCCCTTGAGCGATGGAAAGGAACTGTCTAAACCGGATGAAAAAGCTTTCGTTCACTCTTCTTGCCCTTTTGCTGTTGACCGCCGCTGCCTTCGCGCAAAAGGCAGATCAAAATGATCCTGCCAATCTTGAAAAAGGTAAAAAGCTGTTGCAGCAAACCATCGAAGCGCGTGGCGGACTGAGCGCGCTCAGCTATCGTACAATGGATGCGCAAGGACAATGGTCGCCTTACGATCAGGGCGTTTCGACGACGCCCATTCCTTTCCACGACTTTCTCATTTTCCCAGATAAAGAACGCACCGAGTTTGGCAAGGGCAAGCGAAAAGACCGCAAAATCAATGTAAATGTCGGGGCGACGGGCTGGGTTTACGACGGCGATGCCGAGACGCTGAAAGATCAGAATGACAAGCAGATCAAAGATTTTCAGGACAGCCGCGAAACCGATATTGATGCCGTATTGCGCGCTGCGATGCAGGACAAAAAAGCGGAAGTCACCTACTACGGACGCCAGGAAACACGCCCCGGCGAACGCGCCGACGTGATTCAGATCAAACTGAAAAACACGTTTCTGATCATGCTTGACCCCTATTCCAAATTACCCGCGACGATGACATATGAAAAGGCAGAAGAGCAGGGAACCGCACGCTATGAATATCGCTTCGCGCAGTACGTGCCGTATGATGGCGTGAAGTTTCCGAACATCGTTGACCTCTACAAAAACGGCGTGCAAATCAGTCGCGTGAATTATCAAAGTATTAAGCTCAACGTGGACATTCCTGAAACTCTGTTTGCCAAACCCCCGAATGCCAAGGCAGTGAAATAAAGTGCGTTTTCTTGTTAATGGACTGGCAGCGAAACCGTCTTGATAAGTGAATGGAAGTCGCTTTTTCACAACCAACTTTTTACCGAACTTCTCGCCGCATCACCTCGTAGTTGACCCTGTGAGGTTGATGTTGATTGAAAAGAAAATGGCAGTAGCTTGACCCCGGCGGTAAAGCTTACGCGCGTCGAGCTACTGCACTTTTGCTTTTCAAGTGAGGTTCATTCACACAAGGAAAAATATGGGAGCCAACCCAAGTTTAATGATTTCAGATGCAGAGCTGGTACGTCGGTGTCGGGCGGGCGACAGTGTAGCCTGGGAGCAAATAGTTCATAACTATTCGCGGCGCGTCTATAATCTGGCGTACCGCTTCACTAATCGGCACGAATCCGCCGAGGATTTGACGCAGGAAGTCTTTGTTCGTGTCTATCGTTCTTTGGATCAGTATGACCCGCAAGCTGGAGATTTGGCCAATTGGCTGATGCGGCTGGCAAGAAATCTGGTTATTGATGACTATCGCAAGCGCGTGCGGACTCCGACCGACGTAGGCGAGGATTTAACCGACCACGAATTTCATTTGCGCAGCGGCTCAGACACGCCGGATCGCCGAGTTGAGCGACAGGAACGAGCTTTGCAAGTGCATCAGGCGATTGCGAAGCTGCCGCCCGATTTACGTGAATGCGTAATTTTGCGCGATATTGAGGAACTGGCGTATCAGGAAATTGTGGATATTCTGCAAATTCCGCTCGGCACTGTAAAATCGCGCATCAATCGTGGCCGGATTGAACTGGCAAAAACGCTAAGAAGAATGAAGGTTGTTGAGTATATTTGATGGTTGTCGGTTGTCAGTTGTCGCCTTCTGCTACCGATCACCGGCCACCGACTACTGAATTTTATGATTTGCAGTAACTTCCAAGACAAAATTTCCGATTACCTCGACGGCGAGATGCAGGCGCGTGAAAAGGCGGAGTTTGCGGCGCACCGGCTGAGTTGTCGCGAATGCCGCGAACTTTTCAACGACGTACGCGGCACAGTGCAGGCGCTCGGCGTACTCGCGCAGGAAGACCTGAACGATTCGCTGCTGGCGCTGGAAGATCGCATTTTGGATGCGACAAGCGCGGGCGAAATGCTTAGTTGTTCGGAGTTTGACAAACTGATCGAACGCTATTTCGACGGCGTCATTCTTGGTCCGACGTTCCAAAACTTCCAAACTCATTTTGCCGATTGCTGGAAGTGCCGCCGTCTGTTGCGTGGGATCGAAGAAGCCAAAGAAATGATGCGCGAAGTAAAGGAAACGGAAGTAGATATGCCTGCTGCGCTGTCGCAGCGCATTATGGCTGCGACCGTTGGCCCGGAAACGATAACGTTCTTCGATCGACTTTCGCATTCGCTCAAAGTCGGACAATGGGTCGCCGCGATGCTGATTTTTGCGGCTACAGGTATGATGATTAACTGGCGCTATGGCAGCGTCGAAAATCTTGCCACGCAAAAACAGGAAGAAATCAATCGAGCTTTTATTGAAACCGGCACGATGGCTGTAATGGGCATGCAATTTTTGTCGGTGAAAATCAACGACACCAAAGATCAAATTAACAAGCGTCGCCAAGCGGAAAAAGACGCTCAGCAACCTGCGCCGCCCCCCGCCGAAAATCAACCACAGACAACCGCCGCACCTTCCAAATGAACTGCTTCTACCACCAAGTCACGTTAGCAAATACCCGTTGTCGCGTCTGCGCTCGCCCGCTCTGTCCGGCCTGCGATCATCGCGTTAAGGGCTTTACTTATTGTCAGGATTGCATCGTGGCGGGTGTGGAAGGACTGAATGGACAGGGAGCAGCGCAGCCACGCCGCTATGACATTAAATCGCCGGGACTGGCGGCGGTGCTAAGTTTTGTGCCGGGGCTGGGTTCCGCGTATAACGGGCTGATTATCAAGGCGCTCGTGCATTTTGCGGTGATTGTGGGGTTGTGGGAAGTTAGTGATCTGTTTCGATCCGGCCTGTTCAAATGGGGCGGCTTTGCCTGTTACCTATACTCGATGTTCAATGCGTTTCAGGATGCCAAGCGGCTGAATCGCGGCGAGGATTTAAGTGGCGAAGAAGACCGTTTGAAACGGCTCTTGCGCGAAAACACCAAAGTTTGGGGCACCGGCCTGATTGGCATCGGCGTGTTGACGATTTTGCGCTCTGTTTTGCCGTATCCAGTAATGGCTGGCCTGTGGCCGCTGCTGCTAATCGCGTTGGGCGCATACCTTGTGTTTATGTACCAGCGCGCCGCCAAACCCAAAGCAACCAATCAACTGCCGCACGATTTTCGCGCCGAAATGCCACCCGTAATGTCTTTTGATCCCATTGCCAACGATTATACCCAAGCCGAAACGCGCCGTTTTGATGCGCGGTAACCGTTATCTCATTTTCGCTTTTCTTTCTCCTCCACGGCAAATTTCACTACACCCCACATTTCGGGGCGGTGCATATCAATGACGCCCTGCGGTGACCAAACCCAGTTGTTTTCTTTGGTCTTAGCGATTTTGCGATATTTGCCGTCTACGATTTCGTGCTGCCATTCGACGCGCGAGAAGTTCACGCGCCATTCGTCGCCCTCGTTAGGCGGGGCCGCTTTGTGCGCGTATTGCGCCAACGCCTGCCAAGGCATGGCAATTTCGACCGACCAGCCCTTGTCCTTATCGCGTGGATCGTTCAGCGTGCCGTTGATGTGGACAGCCGTTTTCAAACCAACAATGTCCCAACTGTTATCCGCTTTGCCACCGTCGCGGTAGGGTTTCGGCAAAAACAAATCCCAGCCCGTATTCAATGCATTGATCTCGAATTCGTAATACTCGTTGCGGTCGCCGTTTGGATCAATGAAGACTTCAAAATCATTGTCGTGAAAGATGACTGAATCGCGTTTCATCAAGGTGCCCCAGACGTGTGGTTCTTCTAGTTCGGCAGCAATGTAAAAGTATTGCGCGTCCCACAGCATCCTGGCGCGTGTCGCAAAACGCGGGCGTGGTTTGGCATCGCCCTCGATGTCTACAAAAAGATCAGTGGTCGGAGTCTTACGCCACGCTACTTCGTTCAGCTTCCCATCAATCTTGAGCTTCACGGTTGTACGATAACAAACGTATTCTTTGGGCTTAGACTGTGCCAAAACTCCCAGCGAGAGCCACAAGACCAGCCCATAAATTACGGGTCTTTTCATCATTGCTTTCATCGCGCACTAAACTTTTGCACACGCCAGTTTTTGATCTCTGCCACATACAAATCACCCATTGAATCCAGCGCCAGATGATGCGGATAGTCCACCTTGCTCGGCACTTTGCCGTAGCTGCTGAGCTTGCCGATGACTTGCCCTTCCATATTCAATTTCACAATCCGATTGTTCACGCCGTCGCACACGTACATACACTGCTCTTTCGCCGAATACGCCAAGCCCCACGGCGAACCGATGCCCGTCCATTTGCCCAAAAACTTGCCGTTCTTGTCGAAGATTTGGATGCGGTTATTATTGCGATCCGCGACGTATAACCGTTCTTCTTCGTCAAAGCACAAGTCGTGTACCAGATTGAATTCGCCATCGCCCGTACCCTTCTTGCCCCAATGGCAAAGGTATTCGCCATTGCGATTGAATTTGATGACGCGCGCATTCACGTAGCCATCTGACACGTAAATATTGCCTTGCCTATCGAACGCCACGCTCGTCGGTTCATTGAAAGCATCGTGACTTTCGTTGTTGCCCGCCACGCCCTGCCGATTGCCCAGCACCATCAGCACGCGGCCTTTCGGCGAGCATTTGAAGACGACGTGGCCTTTGACATCAATGAGCCAGATGTTGCCATCGTCATCCACGCGAATGCCGTGCGACGAGACGATTTTGATGTCCGGCCACGCTTGCAGGAACTTCCCCTCAGGATCGAATTGCATCACCGGATGCGCGCCGCGAGTGAAAATCCACACATTGTCGAGCCGGTCGGTCGTGACGCCCGAACATTCGCCAAAATTCCAACCTTCGGGCAGCTTCGCCCAATCGGCGACAAGCTGGTAGCGCAGCGGCGGGCCAGATTTAAGCTGCGCTACGACGGGGGTGAACACAATAAGAGCCAGTAAAAATCGGGTGATCGTCTTTTGCATAGATTCTCGGTTCCTCTGCTTTCGTGTTGGGAGTGGTACAGCGCGCACAGTGTAGCAGCGATGCAGAGATTGAAAAATACTGTTGTCGTGCGGCTCAGCGAAAATTTTCCAGCAGCATAATGTCGCTGCCTTCCTGATCCAATTGTTGCCAGATTAACCAGCGTCCATCGGGAGAAACGTCTAGGCCAGCAAAACCAGATTAGCCAATCTTTTTCTCCAGCGTAGCAAGGAGCGTAACTTTGCCGGTAGCAAAACTGAAGAATTCGAGCAGCGAATGTTCAGGCGTTTCCGCCGTAGCGAAATAGATTCCTTGTTCCTTCACCGCCCAGTAACGCCATTGACCAGCGCGATGATGATCAAGCACCAAGGTTTCTTCCCCGCCCGTGACGGGCACGCGCCAGAGAGCCGGGCACCTGGTAGCCTTTGCTGAGTAAAGATACTGTCCATCGGGGATTCGACATTCCAGCGAATCCGCCATTTTTCGTGACTTGTACCGCTTGCCCGCCCGCCACGGGCAGCTTCCAAATTTGCCGAAGGCCGCTGTTGTCGCGGTCGGAGCTGAAGTAACTCCAAGCGCCGTCGCGTGACCAACTCGGACGGCTCTCTCTGGATGGCTCTGTGGTCAGGCGGCGCGGTTTGCCGCCTTCCGCACTGATGACGTAGATGTCAGTGTCACCATCACTGATAGCGCGACTGTCAAAGGCGATTTGCCGCCCGTCAGGCGACCAACAGGGCGAGCCGCCGGCACCCCGGTCATCAAAGTACGTCAACTGGACGGGATATTGGCCGTCACTCCTGGCGACCCAGAGTTGAGCACTCCCGGAGCGATTCGAGCCGAAGGCGATTTTTCCGCCATCGGGAGAAAACCGCGCATCTACGTCCCACTTGGTCGAAGCGATTAAGGGCTGCGGGGCGGCTTTCGGCTTGTTCGTGGCATCCAGTTCCATGCGCCAGATATTGAGGTCATCCAGGCTCTGCGCCCAAGCCAGCCGATGGCCCTGCCGCGAGAGCGCAAAGTTGGTGAGCCTTTCCCTGACGGCTTCCACTTTGACGGGCAGTCCCCCCGTTACGGGCACTTGATATAAATCGTTCGGAGCGCTGCGCCTACGATTGGAGATGAACAAAATGGCGCGGCCATCGGGTGTCCAGGTGGGTCGGTGAACGGATGTGGCCTGAGCGAAGCGTACCAGCTGCGGTTCCCCGCCGGTAATCGGGACGACGTAAAGATCGTGCAATTCAGGATTGTGGTCGCGCGTGAACAGGACGGTCTTGCCGTCCGGCGAAATGGCCGGCTGCCCATCGCCCCACTTTGTTTGCGGCGTCGTCAGTTGTCGCTTTTCGCCCGTCTCACGCGACACGAGCCAGATGCCGTATTGTTCGTTGGGGGAGCTTTTATCCTGCACGGCCAGCCATTCACTATCCGGTGTCCAACTCAGCGGAATCGGGAAATCGAAGATTGACAGCGCAGGCAACACGGCAAGCTTGCGCTCCGCACCGCCCAGCGAAGGCATCAGATACAATCCAACCTCATCGTTCGCCCGCCTCGTAAATGCAATCCAGCGGCCATCCGGAGACCAGAATGGGCTTCTATCCTGAGCCGGATTCGTGGTCAATCGAACCGGCGTTTCATTCCCGATCTGTTTGACGTAGATGTCCGCGTTGTCGCCCTGTTCACCGTTCCAAACAAAAGCGATCTGATTGCCGTCGGGCGAGAATGTCGGCTCGGACTCTCTGCCGGGCAAGGTCGTGAATGGGGTAATCGTTGTGAGCGGCACAACTTCGGACACGAGCGACGCAAGCCAGCGAGTTATTGCGAAGTATCCTGCCATCAGCACGCCTGACACCAACAACCCCCACAGCCAAGGATGAAAACGGCGCGGCTTGGCAATTTGAGTCGGAGTTTCGTGAACTGGAACCGTTGCGGCAGGCATTGGGTCAATATCACCACGCGCGACTTCTCGCACCTCAGCCACGAAGCGATAACCTCGTTTCGGCACGGTTTCGATGTACCGCACACCATTCGTGCCGTCGCTGAGTGCCTTGCGAATCAGCGCGATGTTCGAGGAAAGATTCGACTCTTCCACAATCGTGTCCGACCAGACGGCTTGGAATAATTCTTCTTTTTCGACTAATCGCCCGTGTTGTTCGAGCAAGGCCAGCAACAGGTCAAACGCTTTCGGCGTGAGCGCAATGGTCGTGCCGTCACGTTGCAGCAGGCGTTCCCGCGCGTCGAGGTGAAATGGGCCAAATTCATAGCGATGTTCGGACGGCTGCTTCATAAACACTCAACGAAAGTTTTCCAGCAACATGATGTCGCCGCCTTCCTGGTCATGTTGCGACCAGATCAAATGATGACCATCGGGCGAGACTGCCAGGCCAGGAGGTGTTGGATAGATGGGTTTTTCCAGCGTAAAGAGGAGTTTAGTTTGTTTGGTAGCAAAGTCGAAAAATTCAATTACCGGATGCTCAAACTGCTCGGCGGTCGCAAAGTAGATTCCTTGTGCTGTGACAGCCCAATGACGCCAGTGGCCCGCGCGCCGCTGCTCCAACACCATCGCCTCTTCGCCGCCTGCGGTTGGCACGCGCCAGATGCCCGCCATTAACCGCCCCTTCAGATAATACAAATACTGACCATCGGCAGATTCGACGTTATCGAATCCGCCCTGCCTGGTGACTTGCACTGCTTGCCCGCCCGCCGCCGGAAGCTTCCAGATTTGCTGGCTACCAGTGCGATTTGAGGAAAAGTAAATCCATTGCCCGTCGCGTGACCAACTCGGCACAATGTCTTCTGCCGGGTCGTTCGTCAGGCGGCGCGGTGGGCCTCCTTCGGCATTGATCACACAAATCTCGGCATTGCCATCAATGAGGCTGTCATCACGATCTGGCGTCCGTCGGGCGACCAGCGCGGCGACCCGCTCCCCAGTATTTTCGGTCAATTTGCTGCAGATTTCCACCCGCACTGTCGCTGATCCAAATCTCAGGGCTTCCGACCGGTCGCAGGCAAAGACGATTTTGCTGCCATCGGGCGAGAATTGCGGCGAGTGTTCCAGCTTCGTGGAGAGCAAAAGCTGACGCGGCGTTGGTTTTTGTGCACCGCCCAATTCGATTTGCCAGATGTTCATGTCCTGGAGATTTTCTGTCCAGGACAGACGGTTTCCCTGAGGAGAAATGGCAATTGTTGTCAGGTTGCGACCGCCGACATCTATCGGCTGCGGCTGTCCCCCCTGCGCGGGCATCCGCCACAACCGGCTCTCAAGCGTGCCAGTGTTGCCCCGACGATTCGAGAGAAAAAGGATTTCGCGGCCATCCGGCGTCCAAGTGGGCCACGTAGTCATAACTTGATCGAAGGTCAGCCGTTGGGGGTCGCCGCCGCTGCTTGGAAGCACGTAAAGATCGCCGTGACTGATGCCTGTGGCGCGGCAAAACGCGATCATCTTTCCATCAGGAGAAAGCGCCGGGAAACGGTCGCCATAAATTCCTTCCGGCGGATGGGTCAGCTTCCGCATTTCCCCTGTTTCGCGCACAACGAAATATAAGCAGCGTGTCTCGTCCGGCGAATTGTTTCCTTGCATCACCAATCCCTTGCCGTCCGGTGTCCACGCGAGTCGTGCCGAAAACGCAAAGAGATGTTCATTGATTTTCCGCTCCGCCCCGCCGAGCGAAGGGATCACGTAGAGACCACGACCTTTGGCAGACCGGCGCAGGAAAGCAATTTCACGACCATCGGGCGACCACGCGGGGGAATAATCCGCGTCAGCACCGTTAGTTAATTGCCGCACGGTTTCGTTGCCGATCTGTTTGACGTACAAATGCAACACGTTGTTTTTCGCGCCACCGTCCCACGAGAAGACAAGCTGACTCCCATCCGGCGCGAAAGACATGTCGAGTTCCACGCCCGGCAACGTGGTGAATGGAACGATCTTCGGTGTTGCAGTGGGAGCTGGCTTTCGCCCCACAACCACCCAGGCCGCGATTCCGACCAATCCTACCAGTGCGCTTGCGACGAACGCCTGCTTCCAGCGCGGTACTGAAGTTGAAGTTGGTGCCGTTGCTGCTGCCGCTTGTCCAATCTTTTTCTGTTCCCTTGCTTGGCCCTCTGCTATCGGCCTTTCGCGCACTTCCACAACAAACCGATAGCCACGCTTCGGCACGGTTTCGATGTATCGCTCGCCATTCGTTCCGTCGCTCAATGCTTTGCGGATGAGCGCGATGTTTGAAGATAGATTCGACTCCTCGACAACCGTGTCAGGCCAGACGGCTTGGAATAATTCTTCTTTCTCGACTAAATGCCCGTGCCTCTCGACCAGCGCCAGCAACAAGTCAAACGCTTTCGGCGTCAGCAATACACTCTCGCCATTGCGTGTCAGCAGGCGTTCCCGCGCATCAAGGCAGAACGAACCGAATTCGTAACATTGTGAGCATGATTGATTCATCGCCAGCATTACTTCGGCGCAGCCACTTTCGTGCGCCAATACGTGAACACACGATCCGCCGTCGCCAGTGCGGCTTTGTCGTTGCGCACCAGACCGTACATCGTCAGCGCCTGACAGACCTCGCCGTAATTCACCGTTTTGGGTTCGCCGAAATACGAAGGCTCTTTCCCAACGCCTGTGCGCGTGTTGCCTTCTACCAACACTTCGCCGTTCTCGCCAATGCGCGTTAATTGCCACGCGACGGTTTTGGGCAAAGCGGCTTCAAATTCGGGAATCGGCAGATGCAGCGCGAGCGTCTGGCCGAACAGGATCGAGGCGGCGTTGTAACTGGAATCGCGTCCGCCGTTTTCGCTGAAAACGCCATCCTTGTCGCGGCGTGTCAGGCCGTGCGCAACGAGTTTGTGTGAAGTGGCGATGAGTTGTTTGTCATTCAGCGCTAGGCCGCACAAACCAAATGCCTTCGCCGCAATAAAGATGCGATTCACGGCGTGCGAACTGTCCGCGATGATGTTGTCATAGCCCGAAGCGATAAACGCCATCGCCTGACGCATCTTCGGTTCCAACGCGACAATGCGGTCGTGGAAGTGCTTTTCGTGCGGCGACTGACGAATCACCAACACGGCGCGTCCCACTTCCTGCATAAAAAAGAACGCCGTTTCCACTGCCGCGCCAAACGGTTTAGCGCTTTTGCCGTTGGGCCGATCATTCGCCTCGAAGCCGCCATCCGCGCGTTGATGCGCGAAGGTCGTTTCAATGCCGCGCCACGCATCGTCTGCGGTAGCCAGATCGCCCGTCACCACGCCGTAAATCACGGTGCGAGCACTGCCGCGTTGCGTGCCTGCTTCCATCCAGTATCCGGCGCGGTGATTCGTGCCGATGAAGCCCTGTGCGTCAGGCAGGCTCTCGCCAATCAGCGCCCGCAGTCGTTCTTTCGGAATCTTCCGCAACAGCTCATATTCCGTGATTGATTTACGCGGCGCGTTGTTGGCAAGTGCTACGCAGGCGATAAGTGCTAGCAGAAGAAGAGAAGTGATATGTCTGTAGATCATAAATTTTAATTGATTTTGGTGTCGTGTCCCAGTTCGTTCAATAACCACGCCCGCGCCAAACTCCAGTCGCGCATGACGGTGTCTTGCGAAACCTGCAAGGCTTCGGCAGTTTCCTTAACGCTCAAGCCGCCAAAGAAACGCAACTTGACGACTTAGCATTTACGCGGGTCAAATTCGGCCAGCATGCGCGCGGTGCCTACGAGCACCCTTCGCATCAGGCTGGCCGCCATCGCAAAGAAGTGCGCGCGGTTTTGCCATTGCACGCGGCGTGTGTCAATGAAGCGCAGATACGCTTCATTAACCAGATCAGACGTTTGCAACACGTGACCCGCGCTCACCTTTTAAGTAAGGATGCGCCAGCCGCTTTAGTTCGCCGTAGACCAGCGGCATCAGCTTGTCGAGCGCGGCGGAATCGCCTTCTCCCCAAGACAGCAACATGCCTGTGACCTGTTCCGCTGATGGTATGCGCATTTCCGCTGCTTCCTTTGTTGTATAGCTGAAACCGCCGCGCAGTATAGCATCGCCTTTGTCGTCAGCGCACGCGCACCACAGAGGTTCACTTACCGAAAAAAATATTTTCTACCGTTGCCAGTTTTCGTTTCTGCTTCGTGTCTAATGCGGTGCGAACGAGGAATAAGAGCAAATATCTCAGTGATTTACTCCAGCCAGGAATTTCCCAGGAACGCGCCAGGAAATTTCTCAGCCATTTCCCGGCGCGTTCACAGGACGCTCGCTCACTCGTTCGCCTATCGTCCGCCGTGCACGGAAATTGTTCGCGGTAGGTGGAGCGTTGCCGTCCTGCCTGCCTAAGTCTCCCACCCAAATGTTCAGCGCGTAGGCCAGGAATCTGGCTGACCGGGATACGTGTGTCTTTGTGTATCTGGCGGGTGCTGAAGAAAGGCGCTCTTGTGCGACATCACATTCTTTGCTGCTTTATTCTTCTTGGCTTGACGCTTCCGCTGCGGGCGAAAGACACCGATGAAGTTTCGCAGGCTCTCGCTGCAGTTGGAACTGGCTCCGCCGCCGAATTGAAAAGCCGCCTCTTTGCCGATCAGATCACTGTCTTTAATGCGGAGTTTCGGGCGAAGGCGATTACAACACTGCCGACCGCTGTCCGTAATCAACGCCTCACCGAAGGGAAATTACTGCTTCGTGTGGAAACCGCGTTTCAGCAAGTCCTGCAATTACATGGACGCGGCGGCAAAGTGGAATTGTTTTTGTTCCAGGATGACGTGCCTTCCGCCATGCTCTGGCGAGGTTGCATATTAGTCCTTTCGACGGGACTTGCCGACCCACTTTATGATGCCGAACTAGCTGGTGTTCTTGCGCACGAACTGGGACATTCTTATTTTGAAGATGAGATGGCAAATGCTCAGCGGCAGCGAGAGGCCGCCGCGATGCGCGTGGTTGAATTGAAGTGCGATGCTGTAGCCCTGCTTTCGCTTAAATTGTTAGCGTACGATCCGGCTGCTTACTTGAAAGGATTGCAACGAATCCAGGAAATCAAACGCCGGAAGAGTTTATCAAGCAGCATCCAGCAATCGCACCCGGAATTCGTTTTGCGCGCCCAATTCTCTCAACGCTTCATCAAGTTATTGGGCTAAGTCGTTTTTGTTCTCCTTTGCTGCCGTCACGATTACAAGTGCGAGACAGCACCGCGCAAACAGAGAGATTCTCCTGGCTTTGGGGCTTGGGTCTTCGCTACAAAAGCCAAAGACCCAAAACCCAAGACCAAAACTCAAACCGCGTGTTCACCGTGTTCGCCAGTGCGGATGCGAATGGCTTCTTCAACATTAAAGACGAAAATTTTGCCATCGCCGAATTTGCCAGTGCGCGCCGCTTTGCATACGGCGTCAATGGCTTGGTCAGCAATTTCGTCATCAATGACGACTTCGATTTTGATTTTGGGAATAAACTCAATTTTGTATTCGCTGCCCCGATAGACTTCGGTGTGGCCCTTTTGGCGGCCAAAGCCTTTTACTTCATTGATCGTCATGCCTTGCACGCCGAGCGCCTGCAAGGCGTCTTTGACATTTTCGAGTAAATGCGGACGAATGATTGCTTCAATTTTTTTCATAAGTAGCTCCTGATTATGATCCAATGACACGATCTGTCACGGCGGCGGGGCTGTAGCTCACGGCTGCCCCCATCAACCCTGCGCCCGTCACGACATCCAAATCCATGTTGTAGCCTTCTTCGCCGTGCTGCGATAAATCCAGCCCTTGAATTTCTTCTTCGCCGCTGACGCGCAGTCCGACGAGTTTGTCTACCAACACGAGCAGGACGTATGTCGCCACAATGCTGAGCGCTGCGCCGATTACCGCACCGATGATCTGATTTAGTAATTGACGACTGTTGCCTTCGAGCAGGCCGCTTGGCAGCGCTTTGCCGCTCGCATCTTTGAAGACATCGTTGACGGCGCTGTTGGCAAAGATGCCTACAAGAATCGCGCCCGTAAATCCACTGATGCCATGCACGCCGAACGCATCCAGCGAATCGTCATAGCCGAGGCGTTTTTTGACTTCTGTTACAGCAAAGAAACACATAATACCTGCAATGAACCCAATAATCAGCGCTGACATCGGCGTCACGAATCCAGCGGTTTGCGTAATGCCTGCGAGTCCGGCGACAGCACCCGAAATGCCGCCGAGAACGGTGGGTTTGCCGAGCCGAATTTTTTCCATCAACAACCAGCTTACCGTTGCCGCCGCCGCGCCAAAATGCGTCGCGACAAATGTGCTCGATGCCAGACTATTCGCTGCCAGCGCGCTGCCGCATTGAAGCCGAACCAACCGACCCACAGCATACACGCGCCGACCACGGCCAGCACGAGGTTATGCGGCATGAACGGTTGTTTCGGATAGCCAGCGCGCTTGCCCAGATACAACGCGCAGACGAGCGCCGAACAGCCCGACGAAATATGCACGACGGTGCCGCCTGCAAAGTCCAGCACGGGCACTTTGCCACCGAGCGTCGCATTCAAAAAGCCGCCGTCGCCCCAGATCATATGCGCCAGCGGAAAGTACACGACAATCGTCCAGAGCGAACAAAACACCAGCATCCCGGAAAACTTCATCCGTTCGGCAAACGCACCGGAAATTAGT
This sequence comes from Blastocatellia bacterium, assembly GCA_046331525.1. GTDB lineage: Bacteria > Acidobacteriota > Blastocatellia > RBC074 > RBC074 > JAFDVL01. Next base: position 33,920 of record JAXLQQ010000006.1, on the reverse strand, counting down.
GCGGGCGTGATGATCGCAAACATTAACTGGTACACCATAAACGTCAGGTGCGGAATGGTCGGGGCGTACGCGGACGGATCGCCCCCGACGCCCTGCAAAAACAAATGCCCTAGTCCACCAACAAACGGCGTCCCTTTGGCAAATGCCAAACTGTAGCCGAACACGCCCCAAATAATTGTGATGACGGCCATCATAATGAAGCTCTGCATCATCGTCGCCAACACGTTTTTGCGCCGTACCAGCCCTCCATAAAACAACGCGAGGCCGGGGCCGGTCATCATCAGCACGAGCGCGGCAGAAATCAGCATCCACGCATTATCGCCTGCCATTTGTGCCTGTGCAGCAGCGGCCTGCGCGGCAGCATTGGCTTTTTCAAGCGCTGCAATTTTTTCTTCGAGCGAGGGGGAGGCGGTTTGCGCGACGGTCAGGATGGGCGCAAACGCAGCGATAAGCGAGCCTGTAAGCAGGCTGCGACGGTTCAGGGAGTGCATAGTTGATGGTTCCTTTATCTTGGGTACAGCTTTTATTGTAATGGTCGATGGAAGCTTCGCTGCCGGATTAAACTACTGCTTGTGTAGGTGATGCAGCCGACACAAGTCTAATTGCCAGAGTAAAGCACGGCTAGTTTCTCACAGGGGTAAGAACTGCACAATAGCGCACTTTCTGTTTGCTGTGTCACGCATAATAGTGCGCAGCACTCGATGCAAATTCTGTTCAGATGGCTATTGTTGGTCGTGTTTTGGCATATTGTGTGGCTTGCTCAAACGCATAGGCCAGTTGCAGCACGTCGAAATCGCGTTGATGCCGTCCGACGATTTGCAGTCCGACGGGCAAGCCATCGGGGGTAAAGCCGCAGGGCACCGAAATCGCAGGTAGGCCAGTCACTGTGATCGCGTAACACGTCGCCATCCAGTCAATATACGTTTCCATTTTTACGCCATTGATTTCGCGCACCCAATCGGTTTCGACGGGGAACGGCACGACTTGCGACACCGGCAGGATCAAGAATTCATAGCGCTGCATAAAGCTTTGCACGCGGTTGTAAAGTTGCGTGCGTTTGGCTTCCGTGCGCGCAATATCCATGCCGGTTAATTTCAAGCCTTTCTCGACATTCCAGACGACGGTGTCTTTCATTTGGTCGCGGTGCTTCTGGTAATCTTCGGCGCGATTTAGTGCGAATGACCACGCGCGCAAAGTCTGGAAGATTTCGTCGGCGTCACGGAAATCTGGTTTGCCGTCCTCGACTTCACAGCCGAGCGTAGCGAAAACGGAACGCGCTTTGTCGCAAACCTCATTGACGACAGGCTGTACAGGATAGCGGCCTAAATTGCGGCTCCACGCGATGCGCGTATTGCGAAAGTCGCGTCCCAGCGGGCGCGTGAAAATCCAGCCGGGATCATTGAGCGCAATCGGTGAGCGCGGATCAGGCCCAGCCAGCACAGACAATAGCATCGCTAAATCCGACACTGTTCGTGCCAGCGCGCCTTCGACTGAGAGCGGGTTCCACGCCATCGTCGTCGGATAGGTGGGTACACGCCCCGGCGAATTGCGAAAGCCGACGACGTTGCAAAAACTGGCGGGATTGCGCAGCGAACCGCCCATATCGCTGCCATCCGCGAGTGGCAACATTCCACAAGCCAGCGCGACCGCCGCGCCGCCACTGCTGCCGCCACAGCTTTTGCTCACGTCGTAAGGATTGCGCGTGGCACCGAAGACAGGATTGAACGTGTGCGAACCCGCGCCAAATTCGGGCGTGTTGGTTTTGCCGATGATGATGGCTCCGGCGGCTTTCAGACGTTCGACGAGCAAGGCGTCGGCGGTTGGCACAAAGTCTTTGTAAATCGGCGATCCTTGCGTGGTGCGAATACCTGCGGTCGCCGCCAAATCTTTCACCGCATGCGGAAAGCCGTGCAGCGGCCCCGGCACACGACCTTTCGCCAATTGCTCATCGGCTGCACGCGCCGCACGCAACGCCGCCTCTTCGCCGATGAATGTCGGGATGGCGTTGACCTGCGGATTGACGCGCTGGATTTGTGTGAGAAAGGCTTTCATTACCTCGACGGCGGAGATTTGTTTCGTGCGAATCAGCCGCGCCAACTCAACCGCATCCTTAAAGCACAGTTCGGCTTCCGGCCTGATTTTTTGTGCTGCTTGATCGCGTGCCTCGCCTGCCAGCAATTCCGCTGCGCCAAGCGAACCAGTGGCGGAAAGAAAATCGCGGCGAGAAATGGAATCAGAGTTCATACCTGTTTTGTCTCCAAAGGTTAAAGAGTTACGCGGTCTGCGACAAGCAAGCCATAGGCAAGCATGCCAATTACCAATAATCCCCCGGCTACGCTAAGCGCCAGCGCGAACGAACCTGTGCTGTGCGCAATAAAGCCTGTGACCATCGGCGCGAGAATACCTGCAATATTGCCACTGCAATTCTGTACGCCCGCAGCCGTGCCGCCTACGCGCTTATCACAAATCGTCTGCGTTAACGCCCACGCCATCGGCGCGGCAATGCTGAGTCCGCCCACTGCCACCGTTAACAACCACACCGCCAGCATTTTGTTATCCACCCAACTCGCGGGCACCATCGCACAGGCGATGCCCATTCCCAGCACCGTGATGTTGCGGCGTACACGCAATTCGTTGTAGCCCCGTCGCACAAACCAATCGCTCACCATGCCCGTCCCCAGGCTCACAAAAAAGCTGACCAGATATGGCACCGAACTGTACACCGCCATTTCGCGCGTGCTGAATTTTCGCTCCAGTGCGAGGTAGCCCGGCAGCCAGTTCAGCAGTAGAAACCACGAATAGTCATACGTGAAAAAGCCAATCACCACGCCGAGCATACTGCGATGGCGCAGCAGGCGCAGGCTCTCCGAAAAGGAAAGATTGTGCTGTGTTTGCGTCGTTGCTGGCGTTTGCGGTTCCGCCTGCCGCCACCACAGCCCCAACCACAGCAACGGCACCAGTCCGGTCAGCAGGAAAAAAGACTTCCAACCAACCGCTACGAGCAAGATCGTCCCCAAGCCATTCATTACCGCCACGCCGAGACGGTTGCCGGAGATGAAACCGCTCGTGGCCAGCCCGCGTTCCTGTTCGGGAAACCCTAACGTGACCGCGCGCGCACTCGCCGGGAAAATCGTCGCCTGCCCTAACCCTACACCCATTCTCAGCAGTACCAACACAACCGCCTGCCGCGCCAGTCCGAGCGCCGAAGTTGCGATGCTCCACAACATAAAGCCGTAGGCATAGACGCGCCGAAAGCCATAACGATCCGCCAGCCAGCCGCTCGGCGCTTGTCCCAGTGCATATGTCCAGCCAAACGCCGAGAGCAGCACGCCCATCAGCGCAGGCGAATAGCCCATTTCTTTAATCATCATCGGCGCGGCAATATTGAGGGCCGCGCGTTGTGCAAAGCACAGCGCCATGCCCGTAATCAGCAACGTCAACAACCACCAGCGCGCTACTGTATACGTCTGCACCGTTTTGCGTTCGGACGAGGAAACGGAAGGCTTCGCTGTGATTCCCGTGACTTTCAAAAGAAACTCCTTCTCTTGCCGCTCCCGAAAGGCACGGCAGTTAATTTACTGCGGATCGTAGCAAGGAAAAACGATTGTTAGGCGTGCGTATTATCAGTATGACTGCGAAGGAAGGCAATGAGTGCAAACAGGCGTAAGAAATTCAACGTTCCCAGGAATTTTTTACGCCTGCCTGCCCGGAGATCAGCCACGATTGCGGGTTAATAATTCACGCGCGACGGGGGCGATGGTGTTTTGTTGTTCCTGCAATAAGGGCGACAGGCACGGCGGCACGGAACCGAGTTCGGCAATGCCCGCGAGCGTCGTAGCGTAATGAAGCACTTTGGCCGGGCTGATCGCATCGCGCAAATCTTCGAGCGGGATGAAATGTTCGCGCAACGATTCTGCCGCGTCATAATTGCTGCCCACGCACGCTTCAAACAATTGGTTGCTCAGCACGGGCGCAATGCAACCGGAACCTGTCGTGAAGCCCGGCAATCCCCAATCGCGCATATGCACAATTGCCGGACGCTCGCCAATGCCGCTGACGACGCGCGAGCGGTCTACGCGCGTGAGCAGGGACGCGAGATAATCATCTTGTTTCGGGTCTTGGCGCACGACGGCGTATTTGATGCCGACGCAAATGCCTTCGTCCACGAGTTTGGCAACCGTGTCCAACCCTGCTTCTTTGTTTGCGCCGAAGTTGTTTTCTTCTTTCAGATACAAAATCAGCGGCGTGTTGGCGGCGGCGGAAATTTCGCGCAGTCCCGCTTCCAACCCGGCAGCATCACGCGGATCGCCGCAGGGCAGGTGCATCACGGCGGGGAATTTATACCGCTTCAAGATCGCCGCCTGATCCATCGCGCGCCCATACGACGGGCCGAGGCTCGGAATCGCCCACAGGTTGTCAGCAAAGCCTGTCATCCAGTCGAGCAATTGTTCGTATTCGGCCAGCGTCAGGTGATAGAGAAACGCATTGCCGCCGTAAAGAAAGCGCGTCATCCCGCCGTTGGCGATGTGGCGCACGATGAGTTTGTTTTGCTCAAAGTCGAGTTCACGTTTGGCGTTGTTCTTGCGCGCGAGCGGCGGCACGGGGAATACGCCCTGTAAATCTTCCGTCGTGACGGGAGTGGTTTTCATGAGATTTTGTTCCTTTTACTTGACCTTGAAGTCTACGGCTGCGCTCGTGTTTTCCCATTCCAGTTTCAGCGTGCCTCCGTTTTTGGCTCCGGTGAGCGTGATGGTGAATTGTTCTACCGGCGCGCTTGTTTTCGCCACCTTCATATCCACGCGACCGAGTTCGTCGCTTTCGTAGGAATAGGGGATGCCCCATTGGCCCGTCTTTTTGTTGACGATCAGCTTCCAACCGCTCGCGGACGGCAGGGTGAACAGCGTGTAGGTGCCTTTCGGTACGGTGAGGTTGCCAATGACCAGATCGGCTTCCGTAATCAGATGCGTGGCCTTGTTTGCCCCGGTGCGCCAGACTTTGTCATAGGGGACTAATTCGCCCACAACCTTGCGGCCTTTGGCGTAGGGGCGTCCATAGTCAACGGTAATCTTCTTGCCATCAATCGTGACCGAGGCCTCGCCGCGCGGGCTGGCCTGCCAGTTGGCGCTGACGCTCAGCACGAGCAGGGACATTGCGATGAGGACAGCAGCGAATGCGTGAATGCGTTTCATTTTAGTTGGCTCCTTTGAATTGGTACGACAGGCGACCCGCCTGTTTTGCTTGTTGTTCGTTTCGACGACGGGCAGGCGCGCCGCCTCTCCGCCGTCGTGTTTTGGTTCTTTCTGGAAGTTGGACAGTCTACGGTACGCTTTCACGTTTGCGCAACTTGAACTCTGCCGCTTTCCAACGCGGCCAGGTCGAGACGCGGCTGTAATTCGTGGCCGCGAGTGCAAGCGTTTCCATTTTGGTGGATTGACAGGCGGGGCAATCCGCAACCAGCCCGCGCGTGAGCGTGTGACAGGCCAGGCACAGCGTAAATTCCGGCGCGAGCGTGAGGGCGGAATTGTTGGTTTGATAGAAAGCGCGGGAAATCAACACGGCGAACTGTTCCGGTTTCATTGCTTCTGCGCCGCACCAGATGTCGGACGTAGCGCCGAGCAGCGCGCTTTGCTGCAACACGCCCTCGATGCGCAGTTGCTCCAGCGTGCTGACCGGACAGTTGGGCGCGAGTTTTGCCGCGTTGGTGTAGTACACGTCCGGCCCATTTTCCGGCTGTCCAAAACGCTCTTGATCCAATTTAGCCAGACGATGCGGCGATTGCAGGCTGTGCGATTCGGCCAGCACGAAGCGGGCTTTGTGTTTGGCGGAAAGGCGTTCGGTTTCGGTTTTTAGATGCGCGATGATGTGGGCGGCGAATTCCTGCGCGGCCTGCGACTGCGCGATAGCTTCGCCCGTGACGGTCTGCGCCAGTTCGCTGAGGCCGACGGGGCAGAGCGCGTGGGCTGTCCAACTCAGGCGCAAAAACGGTTCATTATTTGGACGCATTGCCAGCATCGCCAACACGCCCGCTTCGCCGCGCGCCAGCAGCTTTTCCAGAAAGACACGTTTTTCCAGCGAGGCTTGCGCGGCCAATTCGACGGCTTCAGATAGCAACTCAAAAACTTTTACCTGATCGCCTTCCGCGCGATAGCCGAGGCGCGGCAGATTTAAGGCGACAGAAGAAAAGGTTGCCGCGCGCCATTGCCAGCTTTCGCCCGCGCGTTTGAGTACGGCGGCATCCATGCCGTAGCGATTCGTGAAGCTGGTCAATGCTTCATCATCTTCGGGCGAACGGTCAAAGGCAAAGGTCACGCCGCCGCGTTCGATGGCGACGCGACTGGCTAAATCGAGAAAGCTGCGATAGCCGGGATTGTCTACGAAACGACTGGTGACGTGCAGAATCGGACGCGGGCCGACGAGCGGCAAGCCCTGTCCATCGCCTTCCAAATACACTTCAAACAGCGCATTCAAAAAATCACGCGCCACGTCCCCAAACTCCGCGTAAGTCGTCGTCAATTGCTCGCCGCCTGCGCCAATCGCGGGACGCTGGCGCAAGTAATTCGGCGCGTCCCAATCCAAATGTAGATCGCAGCGCAGCGGCTGGCCTCCGCGCGCAATTGCAGGCGTCGAAAGATCAAAGAGCAATGCCTGCGCGACCTGCTTTTTTTCTTCGTGCGAAAGCTCGGCCAAAAATGGTGCAAAAGTAAAATTCACCGAATCCCACGCGATGGCTTCGCTGAAATAGCCGTGTAGTGCGGCAGTATATTTGACGAGATGCGAGGCCAACACTTCGGGCCGCCGTGCTGGGCGTGAGCCGGAAAAACCGCCGGGCAAGGCGATGCCCTGTCGTTTGATGAAATCCACCGACCCGGTCATCGTCGTGAGCCGATCAATCTGGCCGAGGTTTTCAATGTGCAAATCGCCGCTCAGATGCGCGGTGGCGACCCGTTCGGAAAAAACAGACAGCATCGCGTATTCGCGTTTGATAGATTCAGCGAGAGAAAAGCTGGTGCCTTCGGGGCCGTGCGCGGCTTTGGTTTCGTGCGCCGCGCCTTGAATGATCTGATCGGCATCGTACATTGGCACGCCCAACCGCGCGTGCAACCGGTGCGCCGCGAGCAAGCCGTGTTCGATAAGCTTGGCGTCCACGAGGCCGCGAATCAGCGGCGCGGTTAAAGCTTGGATGTTAAGGCGCTGGATTTGCGCGCTGACTTCCAGGCTGATTTGCTGCGCGATTTCCGGCGCGAGGCGGGTTTCGCGCACGAGGGCTTCGGCGATGCGTTGCACATCGAATTGCGCAAGATGCTCATCCGAACGGCGCACCAGCAATTCGGCTTCGCTCAGTTCGGGTTCATAAGAATGATTCATCTGGGGCATAACGGTAAAAATGATTCATTGGCCCTGCGCCGTGTCCGATGCCCGGCGCGTGCGTGATCGCAGCAGTGACAAATTCTTTGGCGCGCTGCACTGCCGCTGGCAAGGCCCAGCCGCGCGCCAGCAACGCCGCAATGGCGGAAGACAAGGTGCAGCCGGTGCCGTGCGTGTGCCGCGAAACGAGACGAGGCGCAGAAAAGACGTGCGTTTCTTTGCCATCAAATAACACATCGGTTGCTGCCTCGCGCAAATGCCCGCCTTTTACCAGTACCGCAACGGTTTTTTGCGCGGAAAGCTGCTGGCTTAATCGTTCTGCGGCGGCGCGCATTTCCTCCGGTGACGTGGGCTTGGTTCCAAGCAAGACGGCAACCTCATCCAGGTTCGGCGTCACGAGATCAACCAGCGGCAATAAACAGGTCAGCAACGCCTGTTTCGCCTCGTCGTCAATGAGCGGATAGCCGCTGGACGAACGCAAAACCGGATCAAGGACGATATGGCGCAGCCCGTGCTGCGCTATCGTGGCGGCGACGGAGGCAATCATTGCGGCAGTCGGCAACATCCCGATTTTGACGGCGGCAAGGTCGTAATCCGCTAGCAGCGGTTGCCACTGCGCCTGCAAAATTTCCGGCGTCTGATGATACGTTGCGTACACGCCCTGCGAGTTTTGCGATGTCAAAGAGGTGATCGCCGCTGCGCCAAAACAGCCGAAGGCAGCAAATGTTTTGCAATCCGCCAGCACGCCTGCGCCGCCCGATGGATCAAAGCCTGCAATCGTCAAAACGGTCTGCATCATACTTCATCTTGTAGGCAAGCAGCGGGATGATAACATCATCTTGATGTTTGTGCCTAGCGTGGCGGGATGATTAAACAGACTGATGGCCGCAACACCCGCGGCGCGCTGGGCCAGGCAGTCAGCAAAATTGTTCATCGTAATGCCGCCGAGCGCGAGGACGGGCAGCTTCACGCGCTGGCAAATTTCGCCAAAGCGCTCCAACCCCAGCGGCGGGCCATACGATGCTTTTGAGGGCGTGAAGAAGACCGGGCCGCACACGAGGAAGTCCGCACCGCCAGCGGCTGCGGCCTGTGCTTCGGCAAGAGAATGGGTGGACGCGCCGACGAGAAAATCGGGCGGCACCAGCTGTCGGACTTCGGCAACGGGCAGGGAATTGACACGCAGGTGAATGCCGTCGGCACCGGTTGCCAGCGCGACATCCAGGCGATCATTCACAAGTAGTTTCGCGCCGAAAGGCCGAATTGCCGCGAGCGCCGCGCGAACAAATGCACACAGTTCGCGCGACGACAAATCCTTTTCCCGAACCTGAATCAACTGGCAGCCAGCGGCGGCGGCGTGCGTGATGGCTTCTAATTGCGCGGACAGTTGCGCGGGCGTGGCAGAAGTCTTGAATTGCTGGCGGTCGGTGATGAGGTACAGCAACGGCGTGCCGGATTGGTTATTCCACTTTGGCAGCATTGGAGGGCGAACTTTCTAAATCGCTCAATTGATGCACGCTTTCCCGGAATTTGAAAATGTCGCGCAGCCCCGCGAGGATGTTCACGATGCCTAAGGCGGAAACCGCGCCTTTGACATAACCGCTTTGCAAAAACGGGACTAACCAGTTGGCGTGCAATTTGTGAACGAGGAAAGAGAGAAAGAAATTTTCCACCCAAAACGGCGACCAGGGCAGATAGGCGAGTAAGACGCCCACCTCCAGGCAAATCAAAATATAAACAATGACGCTGATTTTTGCCGACATTGGCGGTTTGAATTCGTTCCCTTTCTCTAACGTTAGCCTGAGGCGCAGCTTACCAGTTCCGTCCTCAGCGTTGCAACCGAGCCACGGCGTTGCCACTTTTTTTCAAGAATTTCGGGAACAAGCCGCGCAATCGAACTTTAAAGACTTCATACCGATTGAGACAAAAGGATTGAACGACCCATGAGAAGTGTATTTACGGAGAGCACCACGATGCAACAAGCCATTACCCTATTCGCACTCAATTTTTTTGATGCCGGATTGACGCTGTTCTGGACGGAAACCGGACGCGCGACCGAAGCGAATCACCTAATGCAATATTTTCTGGATGGCGGGCCGCTCGCGTTTTTGCTGTTCAAGATTTGCATTGGCCTGCTGGCTGCCGTGTGTTTTTACCGCTGGGCGCATTTGCCGACGGCGCGCCTGGGCTTGCGGCTTTCCATCGCCGTTTACATGGTGATTTTTGCGATTCACGTCGGGGTGGGATTAGTGGCGACGGGCGTGACCAATTGGCTGGGATTTTAGTTGTAAGCACAGCCGGATTCTGCACCGTTTCCGCACCTTTCCTGGCAACAGGATGAAAAAGGAAGAAGGGAGAAAGCAGAATGGCTAACGGCTGCCGTGGCTGAAGACGCTAAAAAGTGAAATGTGACAGGCAGCAGGTTTCGGCCTGCTGTTTTGTTTTGTGGTAACGATTATTTCGTGAGCGTCAACGTGAGGGGCTGGCCTTGCCGCACCAGCAGGATTTCCAGTGGATCGCCCTTCTCATTGCTCAATGCCTGCTTCAGCGAAGCCGCATCGGCTACGACCTGCTCGCCAATTTTGAGAATGACATCACCGACTTTGACGCCTGCTTCGCTAAGCTTACTGCCCGCTTTCAGGCTTGCGACGAGCGCGCCGCCCGGTGCTGCGAAATGCTTGGCCAGTTGCGGCGTCAGCGCGGTGACTTCGATGCGATACACCACTTGGAGCCAGGTTTCAGGCGGTGCTGCGCCTGTGACGCTGTTCAGGATGGAGCCGAGCGAATCCGCCTTGGCTTTGTTTTTTGCCCAGGCGGGATCATTTTCCGGCAATTTCTGGGCCTGATCTTCGTACTCCTGCATTTTACGGACGATGTAGTTGATCTGTTCTTTCGGGTCTAAGGCCGGAGCCGGAGCCAAACGCGCAGGGAACGATTTGATTTCTTTGCCGCGTCGCACTTTCAGGGTGACTTCGCTATCGGCAGGGAGTAATTGCAAGGTACTGGATAAATCTGCTCCGGTCGTTAACGTGCGGCCACTGATGCTGACCAGCATATCGTTCGGACGGATGCCCGCAAACTCTGCCGGGCTATCAGGAAAAACGCGCGCAATCAAGACGCCGCGCTCTGTTTCGTTGAGCTGCTTCGGGACGGTTGATTTGGCGTATGGATCGTGCGCCCCGCTCACCGCGCCCAGCCAGGCGTGCGGCACAACATAGCGTTTTTGCTCAATAATCATCGTGGCCAGTTGTTGCAAGCGTGCCAACGGATAGACCAGATGAATGTTTTCTCCCGTGGTGTCATAGGCCACTAATCCGGTGATCGTGCCGGGTTTTTCGACGGCAACGCTGCAATCCTGCACGGCTGTCAGCGTAGTTGGTGCAACCAGATGGAAAATCGGATTGCTGGTACTGTACCGAAAGTCCTCAAGTGCTTTTTTGATCGAACCTGTCGAATTGTACAAACGCGGCTTAATCAACATTACGCCTGGCGTACCACCCCCGCGTTGCTTCGGATTAAAGCCCCAAATTTGAATCGGGCGTTGAGCCACAGGCGAAACGGTCGTCGCGCCTACCGCAAAGTTAGTATAGGTCGCTGGCAGGTTCTCTATTTTCAGGACGCAGAATCCCGTGACTGAATCCATCCCGATAAAATGGGCGCGAAATTGCACGCTACGCTCGCCGGCGGGATAAATCATTAAGGGAAGCGTGGTGTTCGGCGCGGGGATGTTGGCCAGTCGTGTGATAACAAAACCACTCTGATCCAATAACAGACCCAGCGTTACACTGGTCGTCTGTAATTGCGGGATTGGTTCACCGTCGAGCGAATAGACGGTTTCATCGGGACTGAGTTGCTGGCGCAAATCAATGCGCTGCGAAACATACACCAGTCCCGGTGGAACCTGTAATGCTGGCCGAGGACGAAGCGTTGATTCGGGCGATTGCGAAAACACGATAATGGTCAGCCCGCTCAGACTGAAAGCCATCATCCACAATCGTAAAATAATCTGAGTCCGCTTCATGCAAAATTAGGAAGAGGGAAAAACGCGCTGCTGTTTAGTAAATGTTCGCCGCCAAGGTCGTTTCTGATCTAACCGCCGGAGCCGTGCGCAAGCTTGCCGGTTGCAAGCCAAGACTCGGTTCCGACAGATTGACGCGCCGTTCTTCGCCGTTGCGATGCCGGATAATCACGGTGCCGGGGGCGCTGGCCAATTGCTCTGGCGCTTCCGTCAATGATTCAGTGGACGAATGCACGGCTTTAATCACTTTGGGCGCGGTGGGCGCGGGCGCATTTTTGACGACTGTTGGACGGAAGGTTTCGGGTTTCACTGCGGTTGCCGCAAGCTTCGGCGCGGGCAGGGCTTCCACTACGTTTGGCGTTTGTGCCGGAATGGTGTTTGCCGCAATCTCTTTTTCTATTGGTGCGGTTGAATGATTGGAACGCAACGTGCCCCACGTCACGACAGAAACGACTAAAGCGACGGCGGCCATTGCGGCACTCGCCTGGAGCCAGGAGAAGGACTGACCGAAAAGGGCGCTGAGCCATCCGGCGGACACTTTCTCCTGCTCCGCTTTCGCCTGAGCGATGCGCGCGCGCAGCCGAAAATCAAAATCTGCCGGAGCCGTCACGCGCGGTAATTCTTTGATCATCGCGGTGACGCCAGCGAATTCCTTTTCTTCCGCTGTGGCCGCCGCGATGCGCGCTTTGAGGCTGGCATTGAAATCTTTGGGCGCAGACACGCGCGGCATGCTTTGCAGCAGCGCCGTGATGTCCGAGAAGTCATCTGCGTGGTTTAGGGAGGTCTTGGGGTTCTGACCGATCATAACTTCAAACTCCTAACGTGGGAGAAACAACTAAAATCCTCAATTGAAAAGTTTCAATGTCCGGCTTTTTACAAGTATTCGCGCAGTTTTTCTTTCAGCAAATTGCGGGCGCGGTTGATCCGGGATTTCACCGTTCCATCGGATAAACCAAGTACTTCGCTGATTTCTTCGTAACTGCGTCCCTCGACATCGCGCAAGACAACTGCCGTCCGGTATTTCTCCGGCAACGTAGCAATGGCTTTGGCGATGGCCAGCCGGCGTTCATCGTGAATCATCGTGTCGTCGGGGTGGATCGTGCGCTCATCCGGCAATTCAATTTCCACCTCATCGCCTTCTTTATCAAAAAACGATGGGATCGGAATCAGGCGGCGGCGTTTGCGTTGCCGCAGTTCGCTAATCGCCAAGTTCGAGGCGATGCGATAAATGTATGTCGAAAAGCTGTAATTCGCCTGATAGCGATCCGCATTCATATAAACCCGCACGAACGTTTCCTGCGCCAAGTCCACCGCGCGGTCATAATCGTTCAGCATCCGATAGACGAAGTTCGTAATCGGATTCCGATAGCGATTGACCAACTCTTGAAACGCCATCTCATCCCCTTCGCGTGTCCCCGCAATCAGCATATGATCGTCCATCCGCGTAACCGGGATGGAACTGTCATAGATCAACGCCTCGCCTTCACGAGCGCGCGGAGCGTCGTTGAACGTGGTGTCGAGCATCTGATTGTGTGCAGCGTGATCGAGGTCAGCGCCAAGCGTGAGTGTGGTCATTGCGTCAGGGGACAGTTCGTTCTTGTCAATATTTTGCAAATCGCTTTCGACGGTTGCTTTGCAAGCGGAAAGATCGTTCATGACATCCCTTGAAATTTGCCGGTTAAGGGGTCGGCCACTGATTCGTAAAGCTTGCCGGTGCTCGTACCAAGTGGCGTTTGGGGCGGCTCGCAGAATTGAGAATTGTAGGGGCGATAACCGCAGTATAAACGATCTTTCCGCTCACTACACGCTGTTTTTCCGGCAATGTTCCCGGAAGTTCTAAACTTTTTCTGAGGCGGCGCAAAAATCGCTTGTCTCGGAAAAATAATTTCGGGATACTGGTTTTCCCTGATCCCCAATGCGCCAATGCCCGGTGCGCAAATCTTCCATCAGGTGCCCACAAAATGTTAGGAGTTGTACCGATGAATGCTGATCAATCGGAACGCAACAAGACCCATTTCATCGCCCGTCGGCTCGTTGCGCTGTTGTGCTTTCTCCCCCTTTGGAATTGTTTGGCTGCTGCTGCGATGGGGGTGCTGGTGGTTTACAGCGACGCAGACGAGCAAAAGTTTTTGGCGGGTGTACTCTCCGCTGCGAATGTCGGTGGCTGGCTCTGGTGGCTGTACGGTAGCTTTGTGCAAATTCGGGATTCGATTCAGCGCTGGGTTGCAACGCCGCAAGATTCGCATCCCGGTTTTCGGCTGGCTGGGTTAATCTCATTCGGGTTTGCGGTGAGTTGGGTAGGCGTTCTCTTCCTGTTGGCGTACGGAATGCTAGCTTAACCTGTTTGTTCTCGTTCTCATTTGTCTTGTCCTCACGCCCTGCATATAATCCGCGCGTAGCAAATCTCTGCTGCTAGATCAATAAACATTGACAGCTTGCTGTAACGATGGCGTGGCGTCTGTCGCGCAATTCGGCAGAGTCTGGCAAGATTATTTTTTGGAGGATAAACAATGAGCCTGAATGTTGGCGATACCGCGCCTGATTTCGAGCTGAAGAGTCACAAGGGTGGCACGGTCAAGCTCTCCGATCTCAGGGGCAAAAACGTCTTTATTGCGTTCTATCCGCTGGATTGGACGCCTGTCTGAACCGTACAAATGCCATCCTACGAAGCCGATTTACAACGCTTCGCGGATGCAGATACCCAAGTTTTGGGTATTTCGGTTGATTCGATTCCTTCCCACGTCGCCTGGGCCAAGAGCTTGGGTGGTATTTCCTACGATCTCCTCGCAGATTTCAATCCCAAAGGTGAAGTTGCCAAAGCCTACGGCGCATTTCGTGACGCCGATGGCATTACCGAGCGCGCGCTCTTTGTGATTGATAAAGAGGGCAAGGTCGCCTACAAGGACATCCACGATATTTCCAAGCAGCCCGATAACGAAGAAATTTTTGACGTGCTGCGGAAGTTGTAATGAAGAGTAGACGGTAGCGGCAGTTAGTAGGCAGTAGATTAAAGCTACCGACTGCTGGCTACCGTCTACTCTTGAGGAATCTTTATGACCACAATGTCGCGGAAATGCGTGCCGTTTACGCCCTTTGACCGTGAGTTATCGAAGGCGACGATTGCCATTGTGACTGCTGGAGGAGTGCATCACAGAGACCAGCGCGGCTTTAATATTGCCGATGAGTTAGGGGATCTAACCTTTCGCATCATCGCGGGCGATGCACAAACGTCAGAATTGATGGTCACGCATCATCATTACGATCACACCGATGCAGATCAGGATATTAATGTAGTGTTCCCGCTCGACATCCTGCGAGAATTGCAAACCGAAGGTTTCATTGGCAGCGTGGCTAAACAGCACGTCGGGTATATGGGCTACACGATGCAGCTCAAACAAATGTATGAAGAAACCGCGCCTGCAATTGCGGAAGAAATCAATAAACGTTCACGCGCCGATGCCGTTGTCTTAACCGGCGGCTGACCGAACGTTTGTCACCGCACGGTCGTCGCGGTACAACGTGAAATTGAATTACTCGGCATTCCCACCGTTTTAATTACTGTCGGCCCAGAAGCGTCGCGACTGATGCGCCCGCCGCGCGCGATGAATCCGAAAGATTTCAAGGTCGGCAACTCGCTTGGCAAGCCCGGCATGAAGGATTTGCAAAAGAAAGTCCTGCGTGATGCCTTGTTGATGCTCTCCGAACCCGCGCATCCCGGCGAAGTGCTGGAACGCGAATATCCCGAATATCACGCCTGATTTCTCAGGGCGAATCTCAAATTTGAAATTAGAAATTTGAGATTCGCTCTCCTCCTCTAGCGCATTCTGCTGGCGTACGGCATAATTCCTCCGTTCGTTTTACAGGTTTCCACTGGCGGATGCGTCGCCACTTCGACATCAAAACTAAAACTCAAGTTCCTGGAGGAAAAACTACACATGAATAAGCAACGGCTTTTTATTGCCAGTTGTCTCTCGCTCGTTGTCACAGCGATGATTTTCGCTTTGCGCGGCAATATTGAAGATTTGGTCAAAGCAGACCCGGCGCTCGCCAGTTTCTTTCCTGTCGCGACGGCCAGTGCGGATTATGGCTGGCTTTCGACGATGGCGTTTTTCGGCTTCGCGGCCTCTATTTTGGTGACTTCGCCGATGTTGGATGCGTTGGGGATGCGTAATCTGTTGTATCTCGCCTTTGCGCTACATTTGGTCGGCATCATCGGCTTTATTCTCGCGCCCAGCTATTTCCTGATGCAGGTTACGATGTTGCTCGCGGGCTTTGGCAATGGCTTGGTGGAAGCGGTCATCAATCCGTTGATTGCGACCCTGTACCCGGAAGAGAAAACCCATAAGTTGAATGTGCTGCATTCTTGGTGGCCGGGCGGGTTGATTATTGGCGGACTACTCGGCTACGCGATGACGCAGATGGGCGTGGGCTGGAAAGCACAAATGGCTGTGATTATCGTGCCGACGATTGCTTACGGCATTTTGCTGCTGGGGCAAAAGTTCCCGCTCACCGAACGCGCGGCGGCGGGGATTGGCACGGACGAGATGATTAAGACCGCCTTCAATCCAGCATTTTTGTTGTTGATGGGCTGTATGATGATTACGGCTTCGATTGAATTAGCGCCCGGTCAGATGGTGTCTTCTGTGCTCGGCAATATCGCCAAAATGAGCGGCATTTTGATTTTGGTGTACGGCAGCGCGTTGATGTTCGTGTTGCGCTATTTTGCGGGAGCCATTGCGCACAAGATTTCGCCCATCGGAATGATGTGGGCATCTGTCACGCTGGCCGCGATTGGATTGTTTATGCTTTCCAATGTGACGAATACGACAGGCGCATTCATTGCTGCGACGGTGTTTTATGTAGGTGTGTGCTTTATGTGGCCAACGATGCTCGGCATCACGTCTGAACGCTTTCCGCAGGGCGGCGCGTTTACGATGGGGCTGATGGGCTTCGTCGGGCAGTTCGCACTGGGTTTGGTAATCTTCTATATGGGCAAAGTGCGTGATGGCTTGGGCGGCGATGCTGCGTCGTTCCGTTGGACCGCGACGCTCGCAGTCATTCCGTTTGTCGTGTTTGCCTTGTGGTGGCTGAAAGATAAAGCAAAGGGCGGTTATAAAGCCGTGAAGCTGAGCCAGACTTCCTAAATTTTCATCCAACGAAATTGACAGCGCCGCCGCCTTACGACAAGGCGGCGGCGCTTTTTACTGGGTACACCGCACCCTGCGTGCAATAGTTTAGTAAAGGCTTACCTATACGGAGGTCTGCACGCAGCAGGCAGGTGTACCCGGCGAGACTTCGAGCTTGTTCTTGCGCTAGAATGCTGTCGTGATTTTACATGCTTACAAGCCACACGGTTTTTTCCTTTTCTTGCTAGGGCTGTTTGCCAGCTTGCCGCTGTTGGCACAGCCTGAGGAAGCGCGCACCATTCAGCCTTCTTTTTCACAGCAAAGTTACCGCATTGAACTGGACATTAATGCGCAAGAACAAAGTTTTGTTGGCCACGAAATGGTTCGCTTTACGAACGCAACGCGGCGTGAATTGGAGCAGATCAATTTTCATCTGTACCCGAATATTGGACAGGAAGAGAGCGAATTTCCTTGGTTGACCGTGCACGGTGTGAGTTTAACAGCGGACGATGCACGGTTGTTGGCAAAAGGGCAGGGGGTGCGTTTTGCGTTGCGTGCGCGCAATTCCATTTTACAAGTCAAGCTGCCGTTCAAGTTGCAACCGGGGCGGACACTCGAATTAAAACTGGAATTCGCCGCCCACGTCCCGCGCATTCAACGCGAAGAAACCACGTTGCTCGCCCACTTTCTCGAAGAAGCTGCCGATGCGATGAGTGAGGAAAAACAGGTGCGCGATGCCCGCGATATTTTCTTTGCTTGCGACCAGACGATGCTGCTCGGCTATTTCTATCCGATTCTGGCCGCGCCCGAAACCATGAATACGGAGCAGGGCATGGCCGTCGGCGTGAGTGGATTGGTTATCAGCGAAGTGGCGGATTACGAAGTTAAGGTCAATACCGAGATAGGCGTGATGGTCATCGCCTCCAGCCCGCAAGTAGAGAAAAAACAACTGAATGCACAGGCAGAACCAATGGCCTCCTATCTTTTTCGCGGCGAAAAATTACGCGGCTTTGCGCTGGCGGTGGGGGCGCATTTTAAAGTGATTGAGAATTCCGTCGGCAGCACAAATGTCAAGACCTATCATTTACCCGGCGATGAAAAAGTCGGTGCGCAGATGGCGGGCATTGCCTCGCAATCACTCACCGCTTATAACCAGGCCTTTGGCCACTATCCTTATGCTGAATTGAACGTCATCGAACTGCCTTTGCCCGCTGGCTACGGCGGCATTGAATTTCCAGGTATTGTGGCGGTGGCGCAAGCGTATTGCGTGGATTTTAGTGCGCCTGAGGCCCGCACAGTTGCCGGGACTCGTGCGCGAGCAGGCAGATGTCGTGAGGAATGCGCTGGAATTTACGCTTGCGCGTTCCATCGCGCTTTCAATGGTGGGGTAGCATCGTTGGCAGCGATTCCCAGCGTGCGCCATATTTGGACGAGGCCTTAGCGCACTATGCCGCAACCTACTATTACGAGGCCGCCTATGGCAAAGAACCGGGCGAAAAGGCGCTCAATCAAAACATTCGCTCGCCCTATCAAGTCTATCGTTCGCTCGGCGGCGTAGACCTGGAAGTCGCACGCCCGACTAAAGACTTTCACAACGCGCTGCAGTTCTCGGCCATCGTGCAAGCCAAAGGGGCGATGTTGTATGCCGCCTTGCGACAGGAATTAGGCGACGAGCAATTCTTTGGCGCGCTGCGCTTGTATTTTACGACGCGCAAGTTCCGCTTTGCCGCACCGAACGATTTACGTGAACCCTTTATTGCCGCCTCGCACAATCCCGCTGCTATCAAAGCGCTTTTTCAACGTTACCTGCGCGAAAAACACGGCGACGAAGACTTAGGCAAACCGGAAGTTGCCTTCTTTGCACCGCCGGAAAAAGGCAAAGGCAAAAAGATTGGCCGCTTCTTTGGCAAAATCGGTCGCGCGGCGGCCCGCCCCTTCTAAGATTTGGGATTGGAAATCGGAAATTTGAGATTAGCCAGGAGGCCACGCCATTGGCCTGCCGCCCATTACGTGGATGTGCAGATGCAAAACACTCTGGCCACCGTCGGCTCCCGTGTTGATGCAGGTGCGAAAGCCGGTTTCGGCAATGCCAACCTGATTGGCGATCTTCGGCGCGAGCCAAAGCAAGTGACCGAGCAAGGACACATCGCTTTTGCCCGCATCATTCAACGATTCCAGATGCTCGCGTGGAATAATCAGGACGTGCGTGGGTGTTTGGGGCGTGATGTCGTGAAAGGCAATGGCGTGTTCGTCTTCGTAAATTTTCTGCGCAGGAATCGCGCCTGCGACGATCTTACAAAAAATACAATTCTCTTCCGACATGCAAAATCCTCATTATTCTTGCTTCGCAATTTTCAATTCTCCATTTTCAGGCAGGTGAAATAGTGCCTACCGCTTGAGAATGGAGAATTGAAAATTGCGAAGCGAGAATTGTTTAGTGTGCGCTGGAACGTTGCCGCGCAATCGAAATTAAAAAGGCGACCAGCGCGCCGAAAATCGCCAAGGCAATGACATTCGCCCAATCGCTGGTATTTGTAAACAAGTTATGCCCAATGCCCGTTTTTCTTCGCCGCCTGCCAGCGCGCGTCTGAAGGAAGCGACCAAGCCACCAATCGCACCGCCTGCAATGAAGCCGGAACTGAGCAAAACGCCGCGCCCGGTTTCTTCTTCGACCAGGCTTTCCTGGCCTTCATTTTTGCGCAGCCGATTGACCAGCGCACGCACCAGTCCGCCGCAGAAAATCGTGGTGGAGGTGGAAATCGGCAGGTAAATCCCCACTGCCACTGGCAAGGCGGAAACGCCAACAATTTCCAGCACAATCGAAATCATCGCGCCAATTAGAATCAACGACCACGGCAGCTTTTGCGTCAGAACGCCATCGACCAGCACGCCCATCAGCGCGGCTTTCGGCGCATCAAGTTTGTTCGTAACTTCGACAACTTCGTATTTCGGTTTGCCGGTGCTGTCAATTAACAGCGTAGCCTGTTTGTTGCCTTCGCCGGTAATGACGCGGTCATAAAGGTTGTCATCCATCCCGCGCATTTGCCCCGCAGCTTTGGCATTGCCGCCGACAGTGTAGGTTTGATTCGCTACCGCCGCGTCCACCGGGCGCACGCCTTGTTTGATCCCACCGACACCGGGATTCACCAGATAATGCAATTTGCCATCCGTGCCGACCAGATATTTCCCTGCGGGGATTTTGGTTTTGCCATCCCCTGCATCCGCTTCGACGGTCAGTCGCAGCACTTTGTAAGTTTTGCCATCCTGCACGGCAGGTTTATTGGCCCAGTCTTCGGCGACCTGATTGGTGGGCGCGGCATACGACGGATAGTTGACGGGGAGTAAATTGATGGCTTCGGTGTTCAGCCAGTTCAGTGTCCAGCCGACGACCAGTGCTGAAGTCAATGCGCCAATCAATAATCCGACCTGTTGCCATTTGGGTGTACTGCCAACTAAATACCCGGTCTTCAAATCCTGCGATGTGTTACCCGCGTTCGCTGCCGCCACACAAACAATCGCGCCCACCGTCAAAGCAATCACGCGCTGTTCTGGGCCGATTCTGCCGAGCAGCAAAAATAGCAGCGACGTGAACAACAGCGTCGCAATCGTCATCCCCGAAATTGGATTGGAACTGGAACCAATGGTGCCGCAGATGCGCGACGAAACCGTGACGAAGAAAAAGCCAAAGACCAGGATCAGCAGCGCCGAAATTACATCTACTTCGATTTTCGGCATCAGGATCAGGGCGATCAGCAACAACAAGATGCCTCCGACCGTAACCGAGATCGGCATGTCATTTTCCGTGCGCGGCACCACGCCTTGCGTAGCTTTTCCGCCACTAAAATCCTTTAGCCCAGAACTAAACGCTTCAATAATCGTCGGCAACGAACGCGCCAAGCTGATAATGCCGCCCATTGCCACTGCGCCCGCTGCGATGTAGCGCACGTAACGATCAAAGACCTGCCCGGCGTTCATATTCGCAATCAATTCGCCTGCCGGGGCAGGGAAGATATTTGTCGTGAGTCCTGCACCAAAAAATTTCACCATCGGCACTAATACCAGCGCCGAAATAATTCCGCCGCCCAGCATATACGACGCGATGCGCGGCCCGATGATGTACCCGACGCCGAGCAGTTCCGGCGAGATTTCTGCCGCGATGCGCGCGCCCTGATACCACGTCAAAATCTTGGTCGGCACTTCCTTCCACATTTGCAGCGCGGTCATCAGAAATTTGTATCCAAACGCCACGCCGAAGCCCATAAAAACGGTCTTGGCATCGCTGCCGCCGCGTTCGCCCGCGACCAGCACTTCGGCGCAGGCTGTCCCTTCAGGATATGGCAAATTCCCGTGCTCTTTGACGATCAACGAACGCCGCAGCGGTATCATCAACAACACGCCGAGCAAGCCGCCTGCCGCGCCGACAATCGCTGTTTGCACCAGATCCAAATCCAGGCCCAGAATCAACAGTGCCGGAATCGTAAACACGATGCCCGCTGCGATGGATTCCGCCGCCGACCCCGTCGTCTGCACGATGTTGTTTTCCAGAATCGAGGCCCGACCCAAAAGGCGCAAAATCGTGATCGAAAGGACTGCAATCGGAATAGAGGCACTGACGGTCAATCCAACTTTTAAGCCGAGATACACGGTCGAAGCGCCGAACACGAGGCCGAAGATGATGCCCAGAATGACGGCGCGGGCGGTGAACTCCGGCAATGCCGTCGAGGCCGCAACATACGGTTGGTGCGTTTCATGGCTAACAGTGGAGGCGGGAGCTGCCATAAAATTTCTCCTCACAAAAGGGACGACAGGCGGCTTGCCTGTCAGAGTGTTTCATCAGTTTTGGATGGTGACAGGCGAACCGCCTGCCTACCTCATTCACTTTTTGGTTTGACGTTGCTGGCGTACAGCCAAAGGGGAAGCTCAATCCTAAATGCTAGGGCAAAGAAAAAGCCACAAAGCGCGCGTTCACGGTAAAAATTATTGCAATGGATGGGCGGGAAAAACTTGATGTGAACGCGCGCCGGGCGTGGCTTTCGATCTATTCGTCCTCATCTTCCATATCAAAGCCGCGTTCATCGCGGATGGCACGAAGGACTTGAATTGCATACTCGAAATCATTAAATGCGCTCGTGAAAGAGCGGGCCATTTCTTCGTTGTTATGCCGTTCGGAAACCTGTGCGTAATGCTTATGTCGTGACTCTAGGGAACCGATAATATCGGCTAATTCTGTTTTGCGTTGTGCGTCCATTCAATCTCCTCAATTTCTGCCGCTTGCTGTTCAGCTTGTTCTACTGCTGCGAGCAACGCTGCCATATTTTCGTTCACCGTGTCCAGATACAACTCTGGATAATCCAAAACGCAGGTCGTACAGCCTGAATTGCAACACGGTGGTAGAAGCGAATAATCTATTTCCTGCTTCATAACTGCAATGCGTAGACCGCATAAATAAAAGCTAAGGTCACTATAGGGAAAAGCAGATTCGGCTGTCAAATCATTGTGAGGGAAGGCGGCGGAATTGCAGAAAAGACGGCTGAGGACGACCCGGAACCAGACCGGGAAGCTTAATGTCGCAGCAGCATTTCGTAGCGTTGGGAGGCGAAATAGATGAGTAAAAATAAGAGCAGAATTAATGTGATGGGAAACGCAAAAAAGAACCGGTGACGCATAACAAGTCCCTCTCCTGTGAGAGCCTTTTCGGCTTAATAATTTTGGTGGTGATGACGAACGACCCAGAGGTTTCACCCGAACCTTATGTGCGCCCAAGTGTTGTTGCCCTCATAAACTTGGTTAAGCTCGCGCTGAAACCGTCCGCCCCTCGTTCGTCATCGTGTGCATCATCGGCGATGCGGGGAAAGGAAAATACAGGTGCGTCAACAGCCGCGCGCCGGGAAAAACGCAGCGCCGATCTGTGGCTATCCACACAGGTGATTGACAGGCTGCGTGTTTGTCCGAATACTGACAATTATGCTCAAAGCCCTCTTCCAATCATCGCCCTTGTCCGCGCGGGAAACTGCGAACGTGCAGCTCGGCCCGCTGGAGCGCAAAGTAATGGACATTGTCTGGCAGCGTGGGCAATCCAGCGTGCGCGATATTTACCTTGTGCTCGGCCCCGACTGGGCTTACACGACGCTGATGACGACGCTGGATCGGTTGCATAAAAAAGGACTGCTTGCACGCACGAAGGAAGGCCGCGCGTTTTTGTATGCGCCGTGCCTTTCCGCCAGCGAATTTGCCCGCCGTGTCGCGCGCAATATGCTGGACGTGCTGCTGGGCAATCGTGGCGCAGGTGATGAGCCTGTGTTGGCCTGCATTGTGGATACCGTCAGCGAACACGATCACGCGCTGCTCGATGAACTCGAACGATTGGTACAGCAGAAGCGCGAAGCGTTAGCGCAGGAAGGCGACGGCGATGTTTGAACTGCTCGGATTCTGTTTATTTCTGGCCGCGCTCCTGACGCTGAATGCGCTGCTGGCACCGCTTGCGACGTGGCTCTGGCAGCGACTCGTCAGGCATCCCTGGTCGTCAGCCGGAAAAGCGCGCGTCATTTTTTCGTTGCGCATTGCGCCGGTAATGATTTCACTCGTGCTGGCATTAGCAGTTGTGTTGCCTGCCTATTGGTTGCATGAGCCTCGTCAAAAAGTCGAACCCATCAGCTTCAAATTGGCCTTGCTAACAGCTTTTGCTGGCGTCGGTGTATTGCTTGCCTTGTGGCGTGGCTTGCGCGCGTGGCGGGTGACGCGGCGTTTGGTACAGAACTGGTTGCAGCATGCCACACGCATTGACGTTGCCGGGGTAGCATTGCCTGCTTATCGCATCGCGCATCCTTATCCAGTGGTGGCGTTGGTGGGCTGCTGGCGACCGCGCCTTTTTCTGGCGGAGCAGTTGTGTCAGGTGCTTACACCTGCCGAACTGACGGCCACGATTGCACACGAAAGTGGGCATTGGCACGCGCGCGATAACCTGAAACGCATCTTGCTACGAGTATGCTGCGATGTGTTGGCGATTTTGCCTGCCGGGCGTTCGCTGGAACGCGCCTGGGCCGAAGCTGCCGAAGTCGCTGCCGATGAATTTGCCGCACGAACCGGAAACCACGTTGCGGTAGATTTAGCCAGCGCGCTTGTGAAAATCGCCCGCCTGATTCCGCCCGGCGTCCGCGTTGCCTTGCCTGTCGGCACTGCTATTGTTGGGCCGGATGCCGTTGGCATCGCTCCGCGCGTACAAGCCTTGTTGCAATGGAAGCCTCAGGACGCCGGGCGGAATCAGGCGGACGCAGTTTTTGCGTGGCTGGGGTGGGTTGGTTTTGCTGGCCTACTAGCCTTGTTTTCGGTCTGGCCTGGCTTGCTCTTCCGCGTTCATCAACTCACAGAATTTGTGCTGGCCTACCTGCAATAAGGCAGCAAAACTATCTACGATGGCTGGTAGTAGATTCGGTTCTTCATTATCCTCACTTCCTCAGCTGGTACGTTAACTAAAGAAAGCGAACCGATATGCTCATACCGATTCAACGTAGCTTTGTATATTTGCTCGGCGTGGCGACACTGCTTGCCTTGTTACCCAGCCTGCTTGTCGCTCAATCACCCAATACTGCTGCGATGATTGTGGTCGTGACCGATCCCAGCAATGCCGTTATAAAAGACGCGCGCGTTGTCGTCGAAAACACTGCGACGGCTGCCCAGCGCGAAGCCATTTCTGGTGCCGATGGCAGTGTTAGTTTTTCTGCGCTTCCACTGACGGGCACCTACATGGTCAGCGTGTCGCGGCAGGGGTTTACGAATCAAGAACTCCGCGACATTACATTGCGCGCCGGAGAAACCGCCACCGTGCGCGTCAAATTGGTGGTTGGAACACAGACAGCGGAAGTTACAGTATTTGGGACGGCTGAAGGCGTGCGTGCCGATCCGCAAATTGGCCGCCGCCTCGACAGCACACAGATTAACGAAACGCCGATTCTGGGACGCAAAGTGACGAGCTTG
The DNA here is from genome assembly GCA_046331525.1 of Blastocatellia bacterium. GTDB lineage: Bacteria > Acidobacteriota > Blastocatellia > RBC074 > RBC074 > JAFDVL01. The sequence goes on along the minus strand of JAXLQQ010000006.1, from coordinate 9,440 downwards.
CCGCTGCTCAATTCTGCCTTTCGCCAAGGCAAAGGCACGGGCGATTTGTTCGTTAACGCAACATACTTCATCACTGGCGTAGGCTCCCGCCGCGCGACGACCTTCACCCTCGACGGCGCGAACAATGACGAAGGGTGGGGACGCCAAGTCGCTATCGCCACTGTGCCACTCGGTGCGGTGCAGGAGGCGACGGTGTTGTCGAATGCGTTTTCCTCCGAATACGGCTGGACATCCGGCCCCGCGCTGAATATCGTCACGAAGTCCGGTACGAATACTTTACACGGCGAAGGCATTTATTTGGGCCGCCCCGGTGGGATGCAGGCAAAGACCTTTTCGACGAAAAACTTTTGTCCGCCGTCTGTGTCAAGTTGTGTGACGCCGACTACGTTACAAGCTATCAATCCAGTGAACATTCCCGATGCCTTGCATCAAGTTTCAGGTGCGGTGGGCGGGCCGCTGCTGAAGGACAAAACGTTTTTCTTTGTCACGTCCGATTACACGCATCAGGATCGCACCGCTTTTCTTTCCAACACGTTGCCTGCGTTTTTATTGCCGGCAAACGGCGACCTTGCTTACACCGGCCACTATCGCCAATTTCTGCTCAACGCGCGCGTAGATCACAAGCTGACGGCGAATCAAACGTTGATGGGACGTTTCAATGTGGATCGCTTCTACGACGACAACCCGCAGGATGCCGTCGGGGGGACGAATGCGCCGAGCGTCGCGCGCAAATATTCGCGCCGTTCGTGGACAACGCAACTGAATCACACGACAGTCATCAGTTCCGCGTTGCTCAACGAAGCCCGCTTTGCCTTTTTGAATGGCGATCCCGTTACGAAATGGGAAGCCGAATCTTTCGACCACCTACACGCGCGCCGGTTCGGTGCCGTTCACGATTGGCCAATCGCGCCTGTCGGATATTTACAGCCGTCATACAATTCTCCGATACGCTGTCGTGGTCGCTCGGCAAACATTACCTGCGGCTCGGTGGCAGCGCCGTTCGTCACAATTCGGGAGGCATTGGCAACGAACCGGGATTGGCTGTGCTTGGTACCTTCACCTTCCGCAACACGACCACTGCGCCGTTCGATCAATTGACATTGGCCGATGTGCAGAATTACACGCAACCAATTAACTTCGGCATCAGCAGCTACGACCTGACGCAATGGCTCTTGACGGGATTCGTGCAGGATAGCGTGCGCGTGCATCGTGACTTTATGCTGGATGTCGGGTTGCGGTATGACCGGCAGACGTTGACGGATGCGACGAAGAATTTTGCGCCGCGCGTTGGTTTCGGCTGGCATCCGGGCGGCAATGCGCGCACCTCGATTCGCGGCGGCTATGGGATGTATTACACACGGATTCGCTCCAACGTCGTCGCGGGCTATCTGGTGAATGGCTTGGACGGATTGACGACCTATACCGCGACGCCGGGGCAAACGGGTTTCCCGACCTGTTTGTCAGGCGCGTGTCTGCCTGTGCCGCTTGACCCGAAGACGTTGCCCGCGTCGCAATTGCCTGCGCGTGACATCACGATCAAAGCTGGATTGCGCAGCTTCTATCAATCGCAATTCACGCGCTACGGATTGGATTTCTCGAAGCTCTCGAACTATCCCGATCAGCTTGTAAACCCGCGCAGTCAGGTCGTATCCATCGGAGTCGAACGCGAAATCGTGCGCGGCTTTTTCGTCGGTGGCGATTACGTGCATCAACATCTTGGCAACATTGATCGGACGCTTGACCTGAATGCGCCGACGCCGTTTGATCGTACCGCGCCAGGACAAGTGCGTACGGTTGCGGCGGCTAACGCTACACGTCCGATTATGCCTGTCAACGGGGGCATTCGGCAGGTGAATGTGCTGACGAATTTCGGCGTCGCAGATTACGACGGTTTGCAAACACAAATCACCTATCGCGGCCACGCGAAGTTTTACGCCTCGCTCAGCTACACGCTGTCGAAAGCGACGAACACGACAGAACCGGACGGCAACGGCATTAATCCAAATGAGCCGAATATCACGCGCCTCGACGAAACCGAACGCGGCCCCAGCGTCGTGGATCAGCGGCATCGCGCCGTCATTCTGGTGACGTATCAGTTGCCGTACAACTTCACCATCGGCACGCTCTCCCAATTTGCCTCCGCGCGTCCCTTCAGCGCCACAACCGGCGTAGACAACAACGGCGACGGCGCGAATAATGATCGTCCTGTGATTGACGGCAAAATCATCGGCAAGTCCACCTTGCGCGGCACGATGACGCAGGATGTCGGATTGTTTGTTGAAGGCACGATTCGACTTTCCGAACGGGCGAATATTTTGCTGCGGTTGGAAGGCTTCAATTTGCTCAATCACGGCAATTTTCTCGGACGCGGGCAAACGATATACGGCGATGCTGCGACCGCAAGTTCGACATTCGGTCAATTTGTAGCAGTCGGCACAGCGACGAATGCGATCCCTGCATTTGCGAACATTGATCCGCCGCGTATGTTCCAACTCCAAGCGCGGCTGCGGTTTTAAGGATTGAGGTAAGTAAGGATGCAGTACGGAGAGCGTTAGCGACCTGAGCTTCGATCAGGCGATACACTAAACAATGCGCAGGTCGCTGACGCTCTCCGTACTGCATCCTTACTCACTCGCGCTTTCCTCAGAGATTCTAACTTGCACCTGATGAACTTGCTCACTGTGAATAACATCACCAAACGCTACGGCACGCGCGCCGTGTTGCAGGACGTGAGTTTTAGTGTGAGGCAGGGGGAAGTGTTGGGACTAATTGGCCCAAACGGAGCAGGGAAAACGACGCTATTTGAATGCCTGGCTGGCTTGTTGCCTGACGATGGGGGAACATTAAGTTGCGCCGCCAACTCTCCTCGCAAATCAATATTGTTTTACCTGCCGGATGGTATTTCGCCGTGGGCAGCGCAGACAGTGACTTGGGCGCTCGAATTCTTTGCGCGTCTTTATCGGCAACCGAAAACGAAAATCACTGACCTCATCCAATCGCTCAGACTCGATCATTTGCAACGCGCGCGAATTGGGTCGCTTTCCAAAGGCGAACGCAAACGATTGTTGCTCGCGCTCGCGTTACTGACGCCGCAGCCGTTACTACTCTTGGATGAGCCGTTTGATGGGTTGGATTTGCGGCAAACGCGCGATGTGATGCAACTGCTACGCACGCACGCCGCGCACGGACGCACGCTGTTACTTTCGATTCATCAACTCACGGATGCCGCGCGCGTTTGTGATCGGTTGATTTTGCTCAGCAGCGGGTGTGTCGTTGGCATTGGCACGATTGACGAATTACGTGCACAAGCCAACTTAAGCGATGGCGGATTGGAGGAGATTTTTCTTGCGCTTACTTAGTGCGTTGTGGCGAAAAGAATGGCGCGAACTGCTGGCTTCGCGGGCGTACTGGCTGCTGTTGCTGGTGATTGGGCCGCTCGTCGGCAACGATTTCATTCACGCCGTCAATTTGTTTGCCGAAGCGAGCGGAAGCAATGGGGGAGCCGCCGCGTTGCCCCAGGAATTGACGCCGCTCGATGGTATCTTCGTTCCCACGTGGGGCGCGTATGATTTGGCGATTACGTTGCTGTTTCCTTTCGTGGCGATTCGTTTGTTGTCCGCGGAAAAAGAAAGCGGCGCATTGAAATTAGCCCAACAGTTTCCCGCAGGCCGCAGCACGATGATGCTGGCAAAGGTGCTGGCGTTGATAGTCGGTTGGGCGATTGCCTGGTTTGCTGGTGTGCTGGCGCTCGTGCTTTGGAAATCGTACGGCGGGCATTCGTACGCACCGGAAGCGTTGAATTTATTGGCTGGGCATTGGCTGCGTATGTTGCTAAGCGCTGGCTTCGCGCTCGCGGCGGCGGCCATTGCGGAAAGTGCGGCGAGTGCGGCGATTCTTACGCTCAGCTTCACGCTCGGCACTTGGGCACTGGATTTTATTGCGAATGGGCGTGGCGGTTGGTTAGCCGAAGTTGCGGCGTACACGCCGACCTCGGCGCTGCGCTTTTTTGAGCAGGGACTGTTGCGGTTGAATACGACGCTGGCACTGCTCGCGCTGGCGTTTGTTGGTTTTGCGCTCGCGGCGTTGTGGATTGAAACAGGGCGCAAGGTCAGCACGCGGTTGCTGCAAACGGCGGGCGTCTTGCTGCTCGCTGTCGTTGTCGTCCTCGCCGCTGCACAGGCGCGCAGCAGTTGGGATGTGAGCGAGAATCGGCGCAATTCGTTTTCGCGCACGGATGAAGCGACGCTTCGGCAAATCCAACAACCGCTCGGCATCACGATCAACCTCGCTGCTGAAGACCCGCGCCTGATGGATTACGAACGCGGGATTTTGAATAAGCTGCGGCGCTTATTGCCCAACTTACACGTCACGTTCGCCGCCAACTCTCGCACCGGGCTGTTTGAAGGTTCCGACGAACATTACGGCGAAATCTGGTACGAATGGAACGGGCAAAAAGTCATGAACCGTTCGACGACGGAACCTATCGTCCTCGAACAACTTTACCAACTCACGCAACTCGCGCCGCCAACGGCAACGGAAGAAGCGGCATTTCCCGGCTATCCGCTGGCCGTCGAACCGCGCGGGGCGAGGCTGATTTTTTACGGACTCTGGCCCCTGGCTGTTCTCGCGTGCTGGTGGTTTGTGCAACGTCATCGGAGATAATTATGAAACGAATTTTCTGTTTGTTTGTCTGCTTGTCCGCCCTCGCGCTTGTCGTTCTGGCGCAAGCGAAGAAGGCGATTTCGGTGGATGTCAGCAAGGAAAAAGCGGGCGCGCCGTCTGCCAAATTTCTTAGCGTTGTCGGCAACTGGTCAGTTGTCAGTGACGGTGGCAAAAATGTGATGGCAGTGGACGGACGCGAATGGTTGCGCGGCAATCCTTCGCGCGGACTGGCCGAAAACGCGCGCAAGATTTACGGTTCCAAGCACGAAGATTTTGTGGACAGCGTGAAAGCCTTCGCCTACTTTCCGTACTCGGTCGCCAAAGACATCAACGACTTTCAGAACGGCGAAATCACGGTCAAATTCAAAATGATTTCCGGCCAACTCGATAAATGCGCCGGGATTCTTTTCAACCTGAAACCGAACGGCGATTACCTGACCGTGCGCTTCAATGGGAAAGAAGACAACCTCGTGCTCTGGACGTTTAATAAAGGCGTGCGCAAGTTCGTCAAGAAGGGAACGGAGAATATGCCGCTGCCGCTGAACCAATGGGCGGAAATCAAAATCGCCGTCCACGGCACACAGCTTGAAGGCTGGCTGAACGGCAAACATTTGCTGGATTACACGCTGGCGGAACCGGTGTCAGGCAAGGTTGGGTTGTGGTCGAAGACGGATAGCGTGAGTTACTTTGACGGGTTCACGGTCGTGCCGATGGCGAAGTAACTGATTCCCGGTTCCTGACACCTGATTCCTGCTGAACAAAACAGGTCGTTGGTTGCCGCAGGAATCAGCGGTCAGGAATCGGGAATCAGTTTATGGGTTAGCCCTTCGACATCATTTCTGTCAGTTTCCAGGGCGCGCGGTATTCTTTCGACACGAGCTTTTGTGCAGCAGGATCGTTGATGACCTGTTCTTTTTCGACATCCCATCGCACAGTTCTGCCGGTGCGGAAGGCGATGTTGCCGAGGTGACAGGCGATCATTGAATTGTGGCCGATTTCAACATCGCTGTTCGGCTTCTTGCGCGAATCCAGGCAATCCACAAAATTCCTGACGTGCAGCAACGTGCCATCGGCATTCCCCGCACCTTGGCGCGGCAAACTCGCCGCCGTCGGCTTGTAGCGTTTGGGTTTGCCGTTGCCTGCTGTTTCGGGATAGACCTCCCAGCCGCCACGATCCACGACTAAGACGCCGTTGTTGCCGTGCAGCGCGACGCCGTGATCGCGTTGATAAGGGCCTTGTCCGATGGCCGTCGCGTGTTCCCAAATCATTGAATAGCTGCCGCAGTCCCACACGGCCTGCTGCGTGTCCGGCGTCTCTTCGGCGTCGTCGGGGAAGCCGTATTTGCCGCCGACGGACGAGGCCGACAACGGCGCTTTGATGCCCATATACCAGTTGGCAATGTCACTCATGTGTGCGCCCCAATCGGTCATCAGTCCGCCGGAATAGTCGTAGTACCAGCGGAAATTGAAATGAAAGCGGTTCTTATTGAAAGGCCGTTTGGGCGCGGGGCCAAGCCAGAAATCGTAATCTACGCCCGACGGCGGATCACTGTCCGGCACCTTTTCAATGTTGCCCATCCAATCCTGATACGCCCAGGTGCGCACGACGCGAATTTTGCCGAGTGCGCCGCTGTTTACATAATCAAAGGCGTCTTTGTAATGCGGCGTTGAGCGTTGTTGCGTACCCATTTGCACGACGCGATTGTGTCGCCGCGCCACGTCCACCATCACGCGCCCTTCGGCAATCGTGAGCGAGAGCGGTTTTTCGACGTAGACATCTTTGCCGGACTGACAAGCCGTCACGGTCGTCAGCGCGTGCCAGTGGTCGGGCGTGCCGATGATGACGGCATCAATATTTTTGTCGTCGGTCACTTTGCGAAAGTCGCGCGTGCGCAGCGCCGGATTTTGCTTCGCTTGTTTGGCGACCATGTCGGCGGCTTTGGCAACCTGGGCATCGTCTACGTCACACAGCGCGACGCATTCGACATTGGGAATCATCAGCATCTTGCTCAAGTCGCTGGAACCGCGCCCGCCGCAGCCGATAAGGCCGACGCGGATGCGTTTATTGGCACCTTGAATGCGCATAAGAAGCAGCGCTGAGAGGTTTAGTGACGAACGCGCTGCTGCCGACAACGCCTGCCAGCAGTCCGTTTTGCAGAAACTTGCGACGACTGTTCATATTGCTCCTGGTGATGAGAGAAAGGGCAGATGGAATCTCTGCCCGGTACGGGTGATGATCTTGCGTCGTGCGGATTAATGCCGCCGACGTTTTTTCGCTTTACGTTTTTTGTTCATGTGATACGCGGTGCCGCCGCCAGCGCCAACGCCCGCACCGATCAGCGCGCCTTTGCGCCCGCCAATCAACCCGCCTGCCGCGCCGCCAATCGCCGCGCCAACGCCGATGCGTTTGGCGGCCTTTTTCTTCCCGGCTTCGGGATTCTTTCTTTGGAAGGCACTGGCCTCTGCGCCCCAGACTAAACTAACGGTTAGCAGGCAGGCGAGCAGGAATTGCGCGACGGCCCGAAACGGTTTCCCTGTTTGGCGATGAAGTTGCATACGAATGGACTCCTTTGCATCAAGTTACGAAATGTCAGGGGAAAAGTGCGACAGCCGCGATTATACGAGCGAGGGCGTCTGGGTGACAAGCAGAGGCAATTCATTCTCCCGATCATCACTGGGAATAGGCCACAGATTTTACGGATCGTGCGGGTTTACGCGGGTCTGAATCCGCGTAAAGCGCGCTCCATCCGCGTCATCTGTGGCCTATTTCAGCGAGCAGGAATTGCCCCTGGGTGAAAAGGAAGGTCTGTGGTTGGCGCTGCCAACGGCTACTGCGCAGGCGCAAATAGCCCTTTTTCTTTTCCACGAAGCCACACGAAGGAACACAAAGAACAGCCAGAAAATCCGACTCTTTCTTCGTGTTTGCTTCGTGCAGCTTCGTGGAAAAATCTCCTTTGCTGCGTGTGTGCGGTGAACGTTGAATTAGCACTGCTGGGATAAAGATCGGAATCGTCAATGTCGTCGTCGTCGTCTGCGTCTTGTGCAGCGTGCGAATCCCTTTCCACGCATTGGTGCGCGGCGTTAGCAACAGGCCGACACCGCCGCCGATATTGAACTTCAGCGTCCCGGCCTGCCCTGGTTTGATGAGGTTGCTCAGCCCGTTTGTCACGCGCGGGCTGTTCGCCGCTATCGTCGCCCGCGCCTGACACGTTCCGGTTAGCCAGCCCTGGAAACTCACAAACGCCTCCTTCTCGTTGAAGGCTTGTCCCGTGCCGACTTGCGCGGCCCCCGTCACTTGTGCGGTCAGCAAGTTGCCGCTCAATCCTGCCGTGACGACCTGCTGGCCTGCCGCTTCTGCCGGGCTTTGGATTTCGACAGCGAATTGGCGCGGCACGGCGTCGTAACCCGTGTGATCGAAGTAGAGCGTCGCCGTGTTGCCATTCTGCGTGTACAACTCGAACGACTGCCCGTTGGCACGAAACGACTCTGCACCATAGTTGTCGCTGAGCGTCGGCGTGTTGACGAACGCATTACCGATGAGGACATTTCTGTTGACCGGCAAGCCCTGCGCATCTACGGCAACCGCGATGACGTAGCCGGTGTTGCCCGGATCGTATTCCGACGCCTTGAACGAAAAGCTCGCGTTCGGCGTCAGGCAGAGAAACAGATCGCTCTGCTGACAGGTCGTGCCGTCAATGAAGAAGAGATGCACAAACGTGCGATTGGCGGTCGTACTCGCCTCGTTGCTGATGTTGCTGATCGTCAGCCGTGTATCGCTCGCGCCGCCAATCGTCGAAGTGTAGTAAGGGAAGACTAACCCGCTGCCCGCTTTGCTGTCGGAGACAGGCACGTTCTCGGCGACGGGGCAATCCACCGTGAAGCAGTATTGCAGCGTCGTCATCGCATTGCCGACCGTGCCTTGATTATCAATGCAGAGTTGCGTGCTATTACCGACGGCGTTGTTCAGGCGCGTGCGATAAATGAACGTCGCCGTTTGTCCGGCGGCCAGCGTGCCGTTCCAACTCAAGCTACCGCCATTCGCCGCAATCGTGCAGACGCCAGGATTGCCAGTGGGCGGCGTGAGCGCAACGGCACACGTGCCAGCGACGGCAGTCAGGTTGCCCGGCAAGGTCGCCGTCCAGGAAGAAGCAAACGGCGCGGCATTGATATTGGTGAGCGTGGCTTCGACACCGATAATGCCGCCGGGATCGAGACAAACCGCCGGATCGCCGACTTTCACCGCCAGCGGCAGCGCGGACACCGCGACCGCTGCCGTGTTCGTCAGATTGCCGCTGTCCTTGACCTGCAAGGTAAAGCTGGCCTGCGTCGCATTGGCCGCCGCTACGACCGTGGCGAAGATATTGCCGCCCTGATTCACCAGGTTAGAGAGCGTCAGGCCATTGCTGGGATTGGCGCTCGTGATCGTGACCACCAGACTGCCCGCGCTATCCTGCGCATCGGCGACGGTGGCAATCTTGACGTTGGTTTTGGTCGTGCCGGGCGGAATGCCGACCGTCAGCGGCGTGATCGTCGGCGCGGTGTTGGTGCCAGTGCCTTGAATGGCGAAGGTGTACGGATTCTTCGTCGGATCATCGTTGGCAATGCTGACGGTCGCGGTGCGCAGTCCCACGGCGTTCGGCGTGAACCGAAGCTGGAACGGGGTCATGCCGTTGGTCGCCGCGACGGGTGACGTGGGCTGCAAGATGACGGAGAAATCCGCCGCGTTCGTGCCGCTGAGCGCTACCTTGGGATTCCCGTTGAGGTTGAGCGCGGACGCA
>JAXLQQ010000005.1:0-156899 GCA_046331525.1 Blastocatellia bacterium | reverse complement strand
CTTCCTCATCTGCGTCCACCTTCAGCACGTCTTCCGGATGATTCGGGTCGTGACACATTGCGGGCAATTGTTCGATCAGGTGAACGCACGATGGATCAATTTGCAGTCGCACCGGGATATTGTTCTCTGGATCGCCGAGCATTTGGAGAATGAGCGCCGCGCCTGCTTCTCGATCCATCACCGCCTGGCGCAGGCGAATGCCAGCCGCGCGATACTGGTCAGCAATGGTCTTGCCTTGCGTGTCGCCCTTCATCTGAAACACATCTGCACCTGCCACGAACGACTTCAACCGCGACAACGCCACGCCGCGTCGCGCGAACAAGCTCGTAATGGATGTCGCGTGCGTTGCGGGCAAAGTCTTGGTGCGGAAATGCTCGGCGACCACGTAATAGACGCCGTCGCCTTTCGTGAGCAGATAAGCCGTCGTCGGGTGTGTGAAGCCATAGTCGAGGGCTGCCCAGACCGGCCAGTTCGCAGGAATAGCAAAAGGCTCTTTGAGAACATGGAGTTCATAATTGAAATTGGTGAAGAACTGCCCAGCCTGAATGTCCCAGTCGCCATCGCGCCAAGCCTTGCGCAGCCACCCGACTAAGTTGTCGAGCTTAGATTGATAGCCTTTGTTGACAGCCGGATTGTCAGTCGAGATGGAAGGAATAAAGCGCGTGCTGGTCTCACAGCCCTTGCGGAAAGGCTCGATAAACTCGCGCTTGAAATTGGCGTGGTCTAAGCCACCGGGATTGGTTGTGTGGTAGGAACGTGGTCGCCAGTTCTGTTTCGAGGTGCGAAGACATGTAAGCAGCTTGTCTTTCTTCGCTTTGGAAAGTTGCGTGTCTTCCTCAATGGCGATCAGGTCGTACTCGATGCCGAGATACTTGTCGATGTCCTTGTCGTTGGCAAAGCCGCCGAGAATGACCCGACTGCCATTGGGAAATTTGAGGATGCCCTTTTGATTGTACTCGTGCGGGGTGTGGCGCAGGAGGCGTAGCCGCAAGTCGTCAAAGGATTCTGCCGCCGACTTGAGCGTCTGACGAATAAACAGACATTTGAGACCTGCAATGCGCTGGCAATCATCAAGCGTGACCTGCGCAAAGGTGGTGCTGGTTTTCCCTGGGCCTCGCGCGCCGCCAAAACCGATCTTGTCGGGCCCCTCCTCTTTGTCAGCAGCGCGCGCCGCCGCGTGAAAGAGTACCTGCTTGGGGAAGGGAAACCAGCCACGTTTGTGGAGGTTATTAATCTGCTCCCGTTTCATCCCCGCCGCAAGCGCCAGGTCAAAGAATTCAATCCAGGTCTGGCGCTGTAAGTTGCTGCTGCCTGCCCGCATAGACTTCATTCAAAAGGTCGGCGATTTCTTCATAAAGCGGCACGCCATCCGCCCCGGTCAGTTCCTGCCGCTCGACATAGCCGCGTTTCTTACCTTGGGTTTTGAGAAAGAAAATCAGTGCCAGCGTGTCGCCCGCCAGCACTTTGGTGTAAAGCTGCGACTCGGCATTGTCGAGCATCGTTTCGCGCGTATCCTCCAGCAGTTTCTTCAGCCCTTTGTGCTTGTCGATCCGCGCCTGAATCGTGTGACGATGCGCCCCAAAAACACGCGCCACCGCCGAAATATTGCCGGAGAGCGAGATGATCTGCGCGGCGAGCGTCTCGATATTCAGTTTGAGCGGCGGTCGCCCAATACCGTGCGCGGCTGGCAGTAGTGCAGGGAGATTCGGATTTTCCATAAGTGCTTATTTTTTCAGTGTCGAAAGTCCAAAAAGTCACCGTTTGCCGCGCGCCGTTTTCTTCGGCACAGACGGTTTCGGCGTCTCATCAATGCGCTCCAGGAGGGTCGCCGTTTGGCCGGTTTCCGTTTCCCACCGTCGCACAATGACCTCGCCATAATTGGGTTCGCGTTCCATCGCAAAACAGCGCCGCGCGTTGCGTTCGGCGGCAATGATCTGCGAGCCGGAGCCGCAAAACGGCTCGTAACACAGCTCGCCCGGTAAGGTGTGCTGGCGCATGGGAATGGCAAAGACTTCAATCGGTTTGGAGGTCGGATGCTCATGGTTCTCGACTTCGGAAGAGGGAATCTCCCAGACCGTCTTCGGATAATCTTCAGCACAGCGCTCAGGCTTTTGTCCCTTCACCCAGCCAAAAAAACAGGGTTCATGGGCCCAGAGATACCAGGAATAAGTCAGCACACCGCGCGTCTTGAACCAGATGATTTGCTGATGCACAAGCGCGCCGTGTCGTTCCCATACGGCTTCGAGTTCGGCTTGTTTGCGCGACGCGTGCCAGCAATACCAGGCGGCATTTGGAACAATGGCGTGCTGGATCGCTGTCGCAATGAAACCATCAAAGAGGCCATCGCCGAGCTTGGCGTCATCCCAATCGTGGTACGTTTCGCGCCAATCCTTGCTCTTATTTTTCTTGTCCTTGCCCCGGTTCTGCGGATGATTTAGGCCGGTATAATTGACAAGGTACGGCGGATCGGTGGCAAAGAGGATGGCGCGTTCTCCGTTCATCAGTTTGACGACATCAGTCGGATTCGTGCTGTCGCCAATCAAAAGGCGGTGGGTGCCGAGTTGCCAGAGATCGCCGGAGCGAACACGCGTCTGTTGCTCAACGGGCGTCGTATCAAAGTCGTCGCCACCAGCACCGGGTTTGGGCAATTCTTCGTGCGCCAGGACATGCTGGGCTGCCTGAGCTTTGAGGAACTCCTGAAGGGCGACATTGCTCGTTTGTACCTGCGCCATGAGTTCGTGAACGAGACGCGCATCGTGCGTGGCCTGATAGCCAATCGGATCGAAGGTCAGCACCACTAGGTCGGCTTCCTCGTCGGTCAGATCATAGACATCAATGTTCCATTCTTGATTCGGATCAAGCATCTGCCGGGCGTGGCCATCAAAGAAAGTCAGCTTGCCGCCATTGCGCGCGGAGTAATACGCCTTCAAATCATCCACCTGTCCGACTTCATCCAGCAGCGCACGCAGTGGCGTGTTTTGCACGTCGGGGTGGAGTTTCGGATTCATCGGATGCGCCAGCACGTCGCCGACGCGCATCCGCACGGTTTTCGTTTTGCGATCCCGCCACTGGTTACTGGGCGTCGCACTAGCTTTTTTTGCTCTTGGCATTTGGATTGTCCTTCAGAAAGTAATTGACGACCTTGCCGCGTCCGGCATGTTCACGGACTTCGTCCAGTTCGACCAATTCGGAGAGCGTCGTTTTGACGATGCACCGATCTAACCCCGTCCATTCGACAAGCTCTTCAATTGTCGTGTTCTGATGTCCCATCGCGATCTTCACGATGCGCTGATGGAGTGGGCGATTGTTAGCATCGGAATAGGCTGACCAAAGCTGGATAACCGTCCCGGAAACATAAGGGCGCAGCAGCGAGGCAACGCTCATTTGGTAGACCTTACCGAGTTGGAGAAGCTGCTCAAATTGATCATCGGCCACGAACACACGAATGTACGGCATAGCAAACAGCGGGGCATTTTTCCTGGGGCGTGAGGATGCTTGAGCATCAAATGAAGCAACGCCCCCGACCAAAGCCGGGGGCGGCTAATCGAAACGAAAAATGAACGAGGGGCGGGACTATGCCTGAAACAAAATTCAAAATCAACTGCGACTTGCGACGACTTGGGCGACTGTCCACGACGGTCATAGACGGTCGTGGCTGACGTCTTTTGTCGTAGCTGGCAGGATGAGCGTTCTAACACAGTGAGCGATCACTATAGGAACGAAAATGAAACAGATGACGAAAAAATGAAGCGGCGCAACTGCTGGTTGCACCGAACGCCAGATCCAACGCCTGACGAAGGCGGGCAAGCTCACAGTGGAATATGTGCATGATGTAGCGGCACGCGCAAAGCCGTTTATGCCAGCCGATCTGCGCGTCATGCTGAAGCAACAACAAGAAGCACCGGAAGTTCGCGGAATTGCCGTGCGCCCCACCTTGCGAAACCACCGGATCAACTAATGACACACCAGTCCGAAATCTCCAGTCCGCGATTACCTTGCCGCCCCAAGCTCTACAGGTATTGCAGATGCTTGGTACGACCACTGGCATGGAAGAAGGAAAGTGCGTCAGTGTGGAGGAGATGAAATTCGACAGGCTATCTATCAGATCGGATGGAACAACAAGGATGTCGGGAGTAAGTGTGTCGCGGTACTCCGCGCGGGCGTGAGTTTTTTGCTCCTAAAAAACTAAAGGCCTGCCATAACTCTTGATGGCAGGCCTTGCTTACAATAACAACCTACTCAATTAAGTAATAGTGATAAATCTATATTCTGGTTGATTGACTTCAAGCACAATTTTGCGAAGCTCCGCGATCTCATCGCTCTCTTTGATGATTTCACTCGTACTGGTTTGCTCCTGTGCTTCTGCCATTTTCTCAAAAACTATTGAATATTCGTTGGCTTCCATGCGTTGACTCCTCTTTGGGATTTTGTTTGATTTGGTGACAATTCAGATTATGGGCTTTTTGACCTGAGATTCAAGGTCTCTCCGGATGGCGAGTAAATCTACCTCAGTTTTGCAGTTGGGGCAAGAAATCTTATTGTTTGCTGGGAACGGACTGTAATTGGGCTTTAGTGGCAGTGATTTAACGAAATTAGCCTGGATGTGCAAAGTAAATTTACATTTTGGACACGCAGTATCAAAGTTTATAGCGTCTGCTTGCTTTATATCCGGAGTTGGAGTTTGAACTACCGGTGCGGCCATTTTTAATATTTGTGATGCTGGGGTCTCAAATATTTTGTAAACGTTCGAGTCAAAAGTCATTTGCAAGAGCGTGTAATATCTACGGATCGCATCGGCTAATTCTGTTGATTCAGTATAGTCCGTGATTTCGAGTCGCATTTCACGCAAGTCGTCAATCTTGATTGACCGTCCATGAGTAAGCCAACGCCCGTGATCACAAAGCTTCTTTGCGATGTCCTCGGCTCGCTGTTTCCTCTCATCGGCAGTTACTGGTAATCCAGTGCTTCGATGTGTAGCCCAATCTTTGAACTTATATTTAACAAGCCAATCTGTAACGAGTATTTTAGCAAAATCTAACGCATTTTGTGCGCTCTGTAATTCCCCAGGGGAGATTCCTTGCAGAATAGGAATGTAAGCTTTATTTAGCGCTCCAGTGGTTACTACTTCTGCTTTGATTTTATCCATGCCTGCAATTAATGCGTCTGCTGAAAATACTTTTCCTTGCCACGATAGCTGGGCATCAATTGGGCCTAGTGCAGAAGCTGGCTCCATAAGAATCTCATCACCTGCCATCGCAATGATTGTTCCTGCGCTCTTTGCATATCCTGGGACGATAATTCCAACGTGATCATATTTTTTGCGTAACTGCTTGACTATATCTTCGGCAACCTCACCTGACCCGCCAGGGGTTTCCAGAATGACATCTATGGCTGTGCCACTTAGCGATTGTAGTTGATCATTGAAGGGGAGCAGATCAGAGTAGCTGATTGCAATTGGTTGTTGCCCTTTGTTTAGGTCAGCAGCAATCACAAGAATGTCTCTGTCACTTCGTAATTTTGAAATTCGTAATAACTGCGTCTTTCGCTCTTGTTCGAGTCGTGCATGGTCAAATTGCTGGTTTAGGTATTCGGTATAAATTCCCATGTGCTCTGCCTTTAAGATTGAGGGAGTACTAGACAATGTGGGCGGAAGGGCCGTTCGTTTAGTGACTTTTGGTTGGTGCTTATTCTTTTTTCTTACTCGACTTTTTGGCAAGTGACATTCCTTACTTTTTGAAACGTTTTGCCGCACTTTCCATATAGAAAGAACAACATCTACTCCAAGCGTTTTATTGTCCTCACTTGGCGGGTAGTTTTGCTTTGGCGTCTTCGAGCATTTTTAGCAGGCTATCAAATTCGGTGACGTTAAAGCTAATGAGGCCGTCGTCATAACGAGAAACGCGCACAAACCCTACCCAATTCTTATCGCGCGAAAAACATCCGACTTCAAAATCGCTACGGCTGGTGAACTCGTATTCTGTATAAATATCAGTCGTGTTTGTTACTACATCACTTTTTAGATACTTCAGAGCTTTGATCGCATCATCCACTTCGTCTTGATCTAAAAAACAGATCGCTGTTCTTGAACTGTTACCAATATAGGAAACCTTCTCAAATCGAACCCCAGAGGCAGATTTATGCGTTAGTACATCGGTGAGGGTGAGTACCTTAACCTTGACGCTTTTGAACGTGCCAATATCGGTAAATTTTCGTTGAATCAAATGCCCAGAACGAGAGGAAAACTCGTCCAGCTTACTTTGCTTCGGTTTCTCGTCTTTGGCTTGCGATAGAAGCGCGCTAGGAAGCATTGATAGCAAACAAACGATCACCCATAAGTAGGATTTTTTCATTGGCTGATCCCTTCGGCTGTTTTTTTTCTGCAACGATTGGGCTAAATTCTCTACAGAGAGAACGCACCGTCCATTATTTACTGCTTATTTTGCGAATCATCCCCCTCACCAGAACCCCGACGCTGGCGATAGGCCTCAATGTCTATCACGTTGGTTGAACTTTGTGTCTCCGTTAGCTGGCCCGGCGCTGTTTCACTGGAACTGCACTCGGTCTGTCAGCGCTAATCTCATAGCTGATTTCAACCAACGGTTTTTTTTCTTTCCAGTAAGAAGTGACAGCATTTTTCAGCAATAGCTCAATCGTATTGCTCAGTGTGCGATGTTCAAACTCAGCTATTTTCTTAATTTCTTCTTTTAAATCCTGTGGCATCCGTAAAGATGCCTGTGCATCCTTTGTCATGCGTTAGTAATAACTCGTATACAAGTTTTCAGCAACGTATATCTTGCTTGACAATGTATACATTTGGTTTAGAATGAATGCGATGGAAAAAGCAAAGACACAAACAGCGATTGTGACGACGCGCTTGTCGAACGACGTCGTGGAAGAATTGAGGGATGCCGCCGCGCGGGAAAAACGCACGCTCTCCAATTATCTGAGCCTGGTGTTGGAAAACCATGTGGAGGCTTTGCGTGAAGAGGATGCCCTCAAACTTACACTGCGACAGCAGGCCGCGTAGTCCTACGACCTTTCATCCGGCCCCAGCGGACGAAGCCGTTGTTTGCAGGTGGAGAGAAGACGCCTGTTGGCAATGGTGTGCGCAGCATCAGTGGGGCTCCGTACTGATGCTGCATTCTTTTGATCTTTGAGCTTATGGGCAGGTCAGATGGCTTCTCGCAAGCGTGCGGGCAGGTTGTCTGAAGGGCATGTTCATTGTGTTAGAACAACCTGCCCACCCAATAAACCAAAAGCCCGATGAGTACCAGTCATCAGGCTTCGGGTGCGGAGCGAATCCGCAAAACGCATTAAATGTATGTTGTGACTATAACAACGCTACTGCCGAAAAAGCAATCGCTCCGCCCCACAAACTGAAGGAGCACGCTATGTACTTAGTTAAAGCACGAACGGAGACGGTAGTGTTATGTGAGCGATGTGGTCAGGAACTCGCTGACCCGGAAAGTATCGCGCGCGGCATGGGGCCGGAGTGCGCGATGACCGCCACACAGCAATTTGCTGCGATCACTGACCTCAGCCTCGCCATCAGCACAGGCTGGATTGACCCCGTTGCGAACAAATTTTTCCAGGAAAAAACCATTGTGGAAGCCGTTCTCAATCGCGCGCGCCAAAATGCGGAGTATACAAAGGTCAAGAATCTCACCCGGCGCTTGACGCGCATCAAGGGCATTCTCGTGAGCCGCGAACTGTATCGGCAATCTCGGATGCAAAGGAAGGTGGCTTGATGGAGGCTACGCCAGCCTTCGACCACGCGTTGGTCGAAGAGGAAAGCGAGAGTTCTTATGAATGAACAAAGTTTACAAATAATCGAGCAGCCGGAAGTGAGACGCTATGCGGATGTCGCGCCAGTAATTTCGATTCAAGAGGCCATTGAGCGCCATCAACAGCTTGCCAAATATGTGGGTAGCGTGATGGTCGAGGGACACGACTTCGGCACGATTCCTGGCACAGATAAGCCATCGCTGAAAAAGCCAGGCGCAGAAAAGCTCACCACGTTTTTTGGTTTGACGAAGCGACTTTTTATCGTCGAAAAAGTCGAAGACTGGACGGGCGAACAACACGGTGGCGAGCCGTTCTTTTATTACCTGTACAGATGCGCTTTGTATCGCGGCGACCAATTGATCGCCGAAGCCGATGGCTCGTGCAACAGCCGCGAGACGAAGTATCGGTGGCGCGAGATGCAGCGCCAATGTCCGACGTGCGGCGCTTACGCCATCATCAAAGGAAAAGAGGAGTTCGGAGGCGGCTGGCTCTGCTTCCAGCGCAAAGGCGGATGCAATGCGAAGTTCGATATTGACGATCCCGCGATCACGCTCCAGCAAACAGGTCGCGTGCCGAATCCGGAGATCGCTGATCAGGTGAACACGATCCAGAAGATGGCCGCGAAGCGCGCGCTGATCGCAGTAACGCTGCTGGCGGTGAACGCGAGCGAATTCTTCACCCAAGACGTCGAAGACCTAACGCACGAACAACCGCAGTCGCCACCTCCGAAGCCCACGGGCAGCGACAACGCAGCGCGGACAACGGAAGCGACGCCAGCAGCCAATAGCACGCCGAAAAGCCAGCCAGCGCCGCCACCGGCGCAACAGCAAGCGCGCACGATGCCGAGCCATCCACTCGCGCGCGACCTCCAGGAACTCGCCACGCCCAAACAGGTCACGCTAATTCGCGCGACGTGCCGTGATCTCAACCTTGACGCTGAGGCAGAACTACAAAAGCTCATCAAGCTGGACGCCAAAGTCGAGGAACTGAGTCGCAAAGCGGCATCGATTTTCATTGACCACTTGAAACAACTCGAAGCGTCGCCCGAACGACCGCCGGGGCGACGCTCCGGAGCGGAGGAGGTGTCACAGCAAGCAAGCCCTGCGTCACCTCCTCCCGTACCACTCACACTGGTTGAGCCACCGCAACCAACAGCCGAGGACGCAGATCCGTTTGCCGACCTTGATCCGACGCCCGCACCAACCACCGCGCTGGATCGCAACGCGACCATTGCCGAG
This sequence comes from Blastocatellia bacterium, assembly GCA_046331525.1. GTDB lineage: Bacteria > Acidobacteriota > Blastocatellia > RBC074 > RBC074 > JAFDVL01. The sequence goes on along the minus strand of JAXLQQ010000005.1, from coordinate 147,876 downwards.
ATCAAGAACACAGTGCTGACGCTCAAGTTCGCCACCACGCTCCATGCGTGGCAGGAATTCGAGCGTGGCCTTTGCGGTCGCTTGATCACGGAATTGACCGACGGCGAACTTATCCGGACGCGCGACGCGATCCGCAAAGCTGCCGTGAACACAGAACTGCTAGGCTGGCACGCCGAGAAGTGGGTCGGCGAGCATCTTCAGAAGGTCTATTTGATGGGGCTGATCGTGATGCATGCCGAGGTGGACGGCTTTGAGAAAACGAAAGCCATCGTCGGCAACCCGGCGAATTATCGCTCGCCGGAGCGCATTGACCTGACCGCAAAGAACTTGCTCTCGTGGGTTCGCCCCGAAGCTCTCCAACAGGAGGCCGCATGAAAGTTTTGATCTGCGACCAATGCCTCCTGATAGAGTTCAATCTGAACCGCGAGGGCGAGTTTCACACGGCGCAGCGTCTTCCCACAGGGAAGGCGCTACGTACCATTGAGCATAACGGCGAAGTCTCCTGCGCCGGTATCCTGCGTGTTACAAACGTCGAACCAACGGCGTCGCCCATCAAGCAGCCACCCGTCAAAAGAGGAGGCCTGCGATGAAGAAAGATACCGGCACGAGCTTAGTTGGCGTGCGCGGCCCCTATCGGCGTAAGCGACAGCGTGTGCGCAAGACCGGCGTGTACCTGAACGTCGAGCATTACTTTCAAGCGACGTGGCAGGAACAGACGCGCAAAGGATGGAAGAAGCGCAAAGCGCAATTTTCGATCCGGCAGCACGGCTATGCAGGCGCGCTGAGCTTAGCGATTGCGGCGCGCCTGCAAGCCGAAGAGCGGGGAGGGCGACGATGAACCATCTCTACATCCTCAAAGGGTGCGAGCCACAGCGCGTATCAAGCGTGCTGGAGTGGGGCCACTGGATGGAAGATCACACGCAGGAGCGCATCGTCGCGCGCGATCAGGTCAGGCCTGGCATTGAGGTTTCGACGGTCTTTCTTGGTCTGGATCACGCCCTGGGTCGGATCGGAAGGCCGATCCTTTTCGAGACGATGATTTTCGGTGGCCGATTTGATGGCAATCAGAATCGCTACCATACGTGGGACGAAGCCATCGAGGGCCATCGTCTCACCGTCGAACATTTATTTCCCCTTGAACGCGTGCCGCGACGCTGGCGCGCACGCATCAAGCGCCGCATGTCGCTCCGCGAACTGCGCGCCGGTATGCCGCGCGATTTCCAGCGCAAGCTGGATCGCATGACCAGTGAACTTGTCGCCAGCATCAATGCTACTTTGAACGATGCTGCTCTTCGCCTTAAAGGAGCGCCCCGATGCGCCGAAAACGCAAACGTAAAAACAAACGACCACCACGCATCTTTCAGCCTTTTCTGAATGATGCCGATGCCATCGCGCGTTGGAATGCCCAATTCAGAGTGGACACGATGGTCATCCTGAAGTTGGAGAATGGCAAACATGTGCGTGCGCGCACGACGTCGCCAGCCTACAAACCGCACCCATTTGCGCCCGTTTTGATTGACCTCAACCGTCGCTCTGGCGTCGTTTTGAGTCGCGTTGAACCTATCGAGAAAGGAGTCGTGCAGGATGAAAACGCTGTGGGAAATCTCCGCCGACATGCAAGCGTTAGACGAGTTACTGTTTGAGTTAGCTGGCGAACTCTCGAACGAAGAAATCGAGGCGGCAATTGACGCCTGGCTTCAGGAGAACGAGCAGAACCTCGCGGAAAAGCTGGATGGGTATTGTTCCGTCATTGCTGAACGCGAAGTGCTGAACGATCTGCGCGTGCGCGAAGCGCGACGCCTGATCGCGCTGGCCAATGTAGACTCGAATAAAACGGTACGGATGCGACTGCGGCTGAAAGCGTTCTTCGAGTCGCGTGGGATCAGGAAGTATGAAACCGCGCTACATAAATTCTCGGTTGCTGCCAACGGTGGTGCGCAGCCGATCACTATCAAACCGGAGTGGGAAGCCGAGCCAGCCAGCGCGCCGGAGGCCTATCACAAAAAGACCATCGAACTCGACAAGGACGCGATCCGCGCGGATTTGCTGGCTGGCCAGCTTATTGAAGGATGTGCGCTGGCACCGCGCGGCACGCACCTTCGAATCAAGTAACCACAAGCTTGAAGGCGACGTGTGATCAATAGATCACGGGGGAGTTTGCCTTCAGGATGCAGTCACCTGGCGCGTCGCCTCGCGAGGATCAACGGCGCATGTGGTGAGCCATGAGGAAGCAGAGCCTCTCAGGCTGGCCGGGAAAACGGACGCTCCGTCGCCCGGCCAGCAAAAAACGAGTGAAGCACGAGGTCATTATGCAATTTCAAGTGAACATTCCACCCGAAACATTGGCTGCTGCCGTCGCGGAAGAATTGCGCAAGTTACAGCACCGGACTAAGGTGCCGAAATTGAGCTACAAACTGAAAGACGCTGCCGCTGCAACGGGTATGTCGGTCGCCTGGTTTCGTCGTGAAATCCGCAAAAAGAAAATCAAAACCGTCAAGCTGGGGCACACCATCTTGATTCCAGCACCGGAACTACATCGCCTTCTCACCGATCAGGCACCCGCTAAAGCAAAGGGCAACGAAGAATGGTCTACAAACGAGGAAATATTTGGTGGTTTAAGTTCGTCTTCAATGGTCAATTGATTTGGCGCACTACCCGCCAGTCGAACAAAAAAGTCGCGCTTGCGATGGAGGCCGATTATCGGCGTCAACTTCAGCGCGGCGAGTTGGGCATTAGTGAACAACCCATCCCGGAATTTAGCGAGGCCTTCAAACAATTTCTCGCCTGGGCAAAAATGACGAGCAAACCGTTAACCGTCAAACGACACGAAACGAGCGGAAAGGCGCTGTTGGCTGCCTTTCGTGGTCGCAAGCTATCCTCAATCACCGTCAATGATGTACTGGCTTATCAATCGCAGCGATTACAGGCCATGCATAGCGTCACGGGCGTGCAGTTACGACCAGCGACCTGCAATCGTGAGCTGGCCTGCCTGCGATCCGTCTTCAATTACTGGATTCGCCAGGGCTGTCGGCTGAAAAATCCCGTATCGCAAATGAAATTCGCCGACGAAGACAACGAAAATTTTTATGTCCTGAGCAAGGAAGATGAAGCTTTATATCTCGCCGCCGCCACGCAGCCGCTCTACGACATTGCGCTGATTATGCTGCGCACCGGTATGCGACCCGGCGAAGTGTACGTATTAAAAGAAACACATCAACCTGCAAGAAAATTCTTGCAGGTGGTAAAGGGGAAAACGAAGGCCGCGCGTCGCAAGCTCTATTTTGGCAGTGATGTGCGCGAGATTTTTGTGACCCGTATCAAGAACATTGATTCGGACTATTTATTTCCCAACGAGGATGACCCAACCCGCCCGATGACAAAAGTGAACAATGGCCATTATGGTGCGCTGGAACGATGCCGATTACGTAGATGCACGACTTGCGGCGTCGCTGCCATTATGAAGAGTAAAGTAGGGCGCGGCAGTGGCTGGGTCTGTTCTGCCAAGAAAGGCGGCTGCGGGGCGAAATACGCGAAAGATGCGCCGGAGATCGTGCAACAACAAGTCAGGCAAATGAAGTTCCGCTTGTATGACCTGCGTCACACGGCAGCCACTCGTCTGGCGCGTCGCACGGACTTAGTTACGCTTGCGGCGATCCTCGGACATAGCAAAATTCAAATGGTCTTACGCTATGCACATCCGGTCGAGGAGCAGAAGCAAGAGGCTATGTTATGGCTTGCCAGTTCTGAAGTGGTGACAGTTTTCGAGACAGTCACGAATTTTGACAATTGAATTAACGGGCTAAGTTGTTGAGAGGATTGGAGGCGGCGATCGGAATCGAACCGATGGATAAAGGTTTTGCAGACCTCTGCCTTACCACTTGGCTACGCCGCCTTATCAATGAAGGAAGGTAAGAACTTCCAAAAACGAGGCGCTATGCTCCCATATCAACGGTCGTTCCGTCAAGAGGCGGACGTGGCGATTCTTATGCGGATTTTAGCGGTTGACAGGGAACGGGCAGTTTCATTACTCTCCCGGTTGCCGAAGAGTTACAAAGACGTTGTTGCCTCCCCACCCTTACGCGGCACTTGCCCTTTCTGGCACGTCTGTTCAGATTGCTTACATCCGCGAAACTACTTTTGACCAGCCCTAAAAAATCGTTGCAGAAGTATGAGCATATCCGGCAAGGTTTCGTCTGTGGAACTGGCTTCATTTTCTGATGAACGGGCAGAAAAACGCGAACGCATTTTATATGGCATTATTGCTTTAACGTTTATTACGATTTGGCAATGTCGCGCGTTTTTCCCGCATCCTGAAATTTATTTTCTCTTTTATTTGATTCCTACACTGCTGACATTTGTGGCGCGCAAGCGGGCTACGATTTTAGGCGTGGGGATGGCCAGCGTATTGGCGGCAGCGCTGGATATTGCGCGCAATCACTCATTTGAATTCTTCCATCAACTCCTTTTTGCCAATGAGAAAATCCAACCGGCACCGGAATTTGTGGCGATGATCTTTGCGGCGACGCTGCATTTGATGGTGTGTTATTTCTCGGTGCGGCAGTGGCGGATTGTGACGGTTGAGCAACGCAAACGGGCACAGCGGGATGCCCGTTTGCGGGAGGTGACCGATGAGCTGTCGGCGCTGGAGCGACGCCAAGCGCAATTGCAACGGTTAACCAGCTTGCTGGCAGAAAATGCGCCGGTCGCAATTGCACAACTCACGCCGGATTTGCATTACTCAATGACCAATCCAATTTATGCGAATCTGATGACGGCTCAGGTCGGTGAAGCCGCACGGCAACTGGTGGGCAAATCCCTAACGGCGCATCTCTGGCAAACCGAAGCGAAGGCGCGAGAAGCGTTTTCGCTTCTACAGCATGGTTTGCCGGTCAAGCTGCCAGCGCAGCAGAGCCGGGCGCAAGCAACGGGGAAAATTACTTATTGGGACTGGACGTTATGGCCAGTGAAGGATGAAGCGGGCGCAACCGAAAGCGTACTGCTGTTGGGATCGGAAGTAACCGAACGAATTCAGGCGGAACAGAAGTTGGAATCGGCGCGCTCGGAACTGGAAAAATCCAATCACGCGAAAGACCTGTTCCTGGCGACGCTCTCGCACGAACTGCGGACGCCGCTCACGCCGATTCTGGGCTGGGCGCGCATTATGCAAGATTACAATGATGACGTGTCGGTGGCGGCGCAGGGGCTACAGGCCATTGAACGTAATGCGCGGTTGCAGGCGCAGTTGGTGGATGACCTGCTGGATTTGTCGCGTATCACGATGGGCAAGGTGGAACTGGTTTGTGTGCCGATTGACCTCAACGATATCGTGCGCCGCGCGCTTGAAACCGTGCAATACCGGTTAACGTCGCAGAATTTGCAATTGCGGCTGGAATTGGCGAGCGAGCATTTGCTCATCAATGGCGATCCGACGCGCCTGGAACAAATCGCCTGGAATTTACTGAGCAATGCAGTGAAGTTTACGCCGCCGGGCGGCAGCATTATGGTGCGCACACGGCTAGTGGCTAACGAATGTCAATTAGAGGTCATTGATAGTGGCATTGGTATTGAGCCGGATATCCTGCCACAGCTTTTTCAACCCTTCAAACAGGGCGATTCGAGCATTACGCGGCGACATGGCGGGCTGGGCATCGGGCTGGCCATCGCGCATTCGCTTGTGCAGATGCACAAAGGGAAAATCACGGCGGCGAGTGCTGGCGCAGACCAAGGGGCGCAGTTTCAGGTGAGTTTTCCGCTCTATCCGTTAGCTGCTCTCAAGCAAATGGAAAGCGATAAACCCGTGTACGCACTGCGGTTGGATGGACTGCGGGTGCTGATCGTCGAGGATGCAGAGGATACGCGCGAGTTGCTGGGCATCATCCTGCGTTCTTACGGTTGCGACGTGGATTTGGCGGAATCGGTGCCGATGGCGTGGGAAAAAGTTACAGCACAAAAGCCGGACATCGTGGTTTCCGACATTGGGTTGCCCGACGCAGATGGCTATGAATTTGCCCGGCAATTGCGCCGCAAACCGGGGTATGAGCAGTTGCCAATGATTGCTTTGACGGGCTATGCGATGGATGCAGACCGGCAACGCGCCTATGAAAGTGGCTTTACTCGCCACTTGCCCAAGCCGATTGATCCTGAATACCTGCTGCGAATTATGAGCGAATTATGTGAGTAAGTTTGGCTGTGGGACGGTGAAAGAGATACGGAATAATTGCATAGAGCTATGTAATATCTTCATAGCGGGCAATGATTTGCCAAACTTGCGGCGGACTGGCATAATCCGCTCATCGCCTCCAAAATCGTTGATACGAGACGTGATAGCGCGTTTTACTCTTGCAGTGTGGTTTCTGGCACGCGCTTTGCTTCGCTTGAGGCGGGAGTTTTTACTTTGATTTGACTTGATAGGGAGGAAACAAGATATATGAAACACATGAAAAGGCAATCCAAGTTCTTTTCGGCTTTGGTTCTCGGCGTGGCATTGGCTGCTTCTGCGGTAGCGCAGAGCAATGATCGGAATCGTACTACAACTCCGGCAGATAATAATCGCACCACGACGGCGAACGCCGATGAAGGGCGCAAAATCTCGCGCGCGGTTTCTGGGCAAAAACAGAAAGTGCGCGGCACCATCGTCAAACGTGATACCGAAGGTTTTGTCATGCGCGACCTGAATGGCAATGACTGGAGCGTGACGCTGACGAATAATACGAAAGTCGAAGAGCGCAAGAGCAATCCGTTCCGTGGCGCGCAGAAGTATCCCACAACGAATCTGCTGCGCGGCTTGAACGTCGAAGTAGAAGGCGCGGGCGATGGTTCTGGTGCCATCGTTGCCAAATCGGTGAAGATGACGCAAGACGAATTAGCGATGGCGCGGACGACGGAAGCGCGTGTGACGCCGGTGGAAGGCCGTGTGGGTGACACCGAAAAACGCATCACGGAAGCCGAAGCGAATGCGCAGCGTCTTTCCGGCCAAATCGCTGAACTCGAAGCCGTTTCCAACGCTGCGCGCGGTGGCGCGAAGGCGGCGCAGGAAACTGCTGATGCTGCGATTGCGGGCATCAACGAAACAAATAATCGCATTTCGATGATGGACGATTTTGAAGAGCGCAAAGCCGTTTCTGTGAACTTCAAAGCTGGTAGTTATGTGTTGTCTGATGATGCCAAAAACATCCTGGATGCTATTGCCGCGCAGGCCAAGACGGAAAAAGCGTATTTAATCGAAATCGCGGGCCATGCTTCTTCGGAAGGCAAACTGGATGTGAACCGCAAGCTAAGCCAGGAACGTGCCGATGAAGTCATTCGTTATCTGGTCGAATCGCACAACATCCCGTTACGTCGCATCGCGACCACAATGGGCTATGGCATTTCGCAACCTGTGGCAGACAACACGACAAAAGAAGGCCGTGAGCAGAATCGTCGCGTAGATGTGAAGATTCTAGTCAACAAAGGCTTGCTGAGCCCGGTCAAAACTTCGCGTCCTGCCAGCGTGGGCGGCGAAGCTGCGATTCGCTAACGCGGGTCATTGGTTGACGAATTTTTCGTACGCAGAAATGGCGAGGGGACGGGGGAGGTAGGCCCGTAAGTAGTGGCACTAACGCTCCCGCCTCGCCATTTCTTTTGTCTCGGTTTGTGAGGAATAAACGGTATGCGATTGCTGCAAATTTTGAAACAGGCAGTGTGCGTAAGTTGTAGCCTCGTGCTGCTTTTGAATCTGAGTTTGCTGGGGCAAGCGAAACGGAATCGTACTGTGAAGCCCAAAGCTCCGCCAGTGAAACCCACGCCACAACCGCCCGTGCCAGTGCCGGAGAAGAAAGACGAAACGGCGGAAGCGGGAGAAGTCTTACGCATTGAATCCAAGTTAGTAGCGGTTCCGGTTTCTGTTACGGACACCAAAGGCGAGCCGATTCGCAATTTGAAACCGGAAGATTTTCGATTGGAAGAAGAAGGCAAACAACAACAACTTGTGGCGCTCGGTGATCCGGGCAAAACGCCTGTTGAACTGTCGTTGCTCTTCGATGTTTCGGGCAGTGTTTACGAGCGATTTAAGTTTCAGCAGGAAGCCGCCGCGCGCTTTCTGAAACAGGTCATCAAACCCAAAGACGCCGTGTCGATCTTTTCAATTGGCCTGTATTCCAAGATGACGACAGCGCGCACGGCTGATTTAAATAGTGCGCTGGCTGGCCTGATGAGTCTGACGCCGACAAAAGAAGGCACGGCCTTTTTTGATACGGTTGGCGATGCCGCGAAATATATTGGCAAAACTGCCGAACCCGGCACGCGCCACGTCATTGTCGTAATTTCTGATGGCGAAGACAATAACAGCGACCGCTTCCGTTTGCGCGAAGCCGCGCAGGAATTGCAACGCGACGACTGTTTGTTTTATTCGATCAATCCGAGCGGCCCTTCGATCTGGCTGAACAAAGTGAGTATGAAAGGGCATCAGGAAATGACGACGCTGGCTCAGCAAACGGGCGGTGCCGTGTTCCTGCCGGAAAAATTTGAAGACCTCGATGCCGTATTTCGTCAGATTGCTGCCGAGTTACAAGCACAATATTTGTTAGGGTACTATTCCACCGATGAAAGAGCCGATGGTGGATTTCGCAAGATTGCTGTCAACGTACCGAATCGGCCAGAGTTACGTGTCCGTGCACGCCAGGGGTATTACGCACCGAAAGCCTAAGTACCGCTTGAAAGTAAGTTAGCCATAAAGATCATTCTGCTTTTTGCATCTTCCATTTTTCTTTCCTCTGACAACGGGTAAAGAATGGAGGATGCAAAGTGCAAAATGGCGATCTTCAAACCACTTTCTTGTAGCCGTACGAACTCCTCACATCACCAGGAAAGCCGGGCGCATCAGGCTGTAGCGATGCGCCTATTTCACTTGCATCAAAATATCCGTTAACCGTTCGATGGCGGTGACTAAGCTGAGTCCGGCATCGTTGTATTGATTGCTGCGAACAAGTTCCTGTGCATCTACAATCTTTTGCGTGACACCAGCTAAATTGATGTAGGGAACTTGCAACCGGGGATTGGCCTGCAAGACTTTGCCGAGCGCATCCACCTGCGTTTTCAGGCCGCCGATGCCATTGATGACGCCATTTTTATTCTCGACATTTTGTTCAATAACACGCGGCGCGAGCCGTCCTTTTTTCGATTGTTCATCCGCAACTTCCAGCCCGTTTACGATTTTTCCATATAAGAAAATAAACTTCGTCAGCGCCTTTAGCGTGTTCGCTACCTGCGTAGCTTCTGCACGCGTGTCGGGCGTTGGCGCGGGGGCTGGGGCCGCAGGCTTGGCTTTGGGTGCTGTTGTGCGTTTTTTCTTTTGAGCAAGTGTTGCTGTGGGCAGCAGCAACAGCAGAATGATGACCGAAAGCAGAGCGCGATTCATCGTAGTTCCTCAAGATAATGCGCCATCAGCGCGCCGTAAAAACGCGAACAAACGGGCCAAGGCAAGTGCCTTATTTTTTCGCGGGTTTCGTTTCGTCCTTCTTCTCGTTGTTCGTCTCTTCGGCTTTGGCCGCACTGTCGTCAGACTTTGCTGCCGGCTCTGCGACGACGTCGGCCAATTTGAAATTCATGGATTCAAGCAACGATTTGTTCGCTTTATAAATTTCCGGGTGACCTTCCACCTGGACAAACACATTCTCTCCGTCGGCGGCTGAGATGAGCACCTTTGTGGTTTTGTTGTCCTTGTCTTTGAAGCTCGCTTCTACCGCCGGTTTGGAAAGTTGTGACTTGGTTTTGTCGTCAGGGCTATCAATGATTTCGGTGGCCTGCGTGCTTAGCACTGTGAAAGGCTTGGTGGTCGTCGCTTCCTGCTCCTTTTTGCTCGCTGGCTCTTTGACCAGCCATTTGTTTTCGCTGTTGCGTTCGGCGGTGAAGGTCAGATTTTGATTTTTGATGGTAAAGCTGGTGACATCGCCCGGCAGCACTTTGACCATTTCTTTCGCGCGCAAATCGTTCAGCTTTTTGTTCGCGCTTTCGAGCAGGGAAGCGGGCAGGAGTAGCGCGTTCGGATTTTGATCTATCAGCGCATAGACGCTCGCCTCGGTTGGGTCTTTGCGTCCGAGCGAGATTTTATGCGACGTGCCGTTTTTCAGTTTTACTTCGACAATGACGGACGGTTGCGTGAGGCCGGAACCGCTCTGCAAACCGGGCGTCATCACCAGACTGCGATCAATCGTGGCGCTGGTAAGGCTGCTAAGCAACGATTCGATGGCGGTTTGGTCGGCGTCAGTTTTGACGGGCTGCGTGATTGTCCACGCTTTGCCATCGTTTGCGAGCGCGACGATTTGCTGGTTGCTCGTGAGCGTCAGAGCTGCGACTTCATCGCTTTTGAAGGTAAAAGCGGGTTTACTCGTTTCTTCCTCATCGCGGGCTTTGCCGTGCTTCATCTCATAAAAATAAACATACACGCCCATCGCCAGGGCGACTATCAAAACAATGAAGGTATTTCGTTTCATAGGTCAGTTGTCCGTTGTCAGTTATCCGTTGTCAGTTGCTTGCAAAAGCAACTGACAACGGATAACTGACAACGGACGAGTCATTATCGTCTCTTCCACCAAATCTGGATGCCTGCGCCGATGACGGCAATGGGCAAAATCATCGTCAGCCAGAACAACAGATTTTGCGCCGTCGAGGTCAGTTGTACGTCTCGATTTGTCTGGCTCTTGGGACGGATGGAAATCAAGTCTTCTTCCTGGGCGAGCCAGTTGACGGAGTTGACGAACAGATCGCCGTTGGCGGCACTGCGTTGATAACCGTTGGCGGCAAAGTCAGAATCACCGATGACAACCAGACGCGCCTCTTTGGCCCCGATTTTCTTGGTGGCAGCGACGCCTAATGTGAGCGGGCCTTTGGTGTCCTTACCTTCGTCAAATTTGGCTTCGTTGCCTTTTAGATCGGTTTCGCCAAAGCTCGATTCCGAAGTTTTCAGCAAGTCGGTGACAGTGACTTCGCCATTCGATTCCGCTTTGATCGAACGGGCGAGCGGAAAGAACGTCATTGAATTGCGTCCGAAATCTTTGGTGATGGCGTGCGGGCCGTATTGGACGACTAAGGGAACCGCCGGGCCGGTGCCGAATAGGCGACCGACACCGCTCGTATCGATTACCGTATCCTGACGGACTTCGATGCCCCAGTCTTTGACCAGATTACTGAGTTCGGGATCCGCTTCAGGATCAAGGGCCACCATCGCTTTGCCGCCGTCATTCAGAAACTTCTTAACCAGATCAGCTTCCGGCGCGAGCAGGGCTTTTTTCGGCCCGCCCAGCACCAGCACCGAACAGTCTTCGGGGATGGCGTTGGTGGTGACGAGGTTGATGGATTTTGTGTTGTAGTTGTCGCCTTTGAGCTTGGTGTCTACGCCCTGATAACCTTCCGAGCCGCCGCCGGAGATTTCGTGTTCGCCGTGTCCTTCGACAAAGCAAACGGTTTTCGCCTTTTCGCGCGTCACTTTCATCAACGCGCTCGTCAGACTTTGCTCGTCAACGGTCGTCAGCTTCTCGGTGCGATTGTCTGCGGCGACGACGGTTTCGCCCGGACGGATGCCGCGAAACTGCGACGCCATTTCGGGGCGCGCCTGCAAATCCACGCGCTCGTAGGTGAGGTGTTTGCTGTAGTAGCGATATTTCTCGACTTCATCCGCAACCGGCTCATCCGTCTTGTTGAAGTAATACACCTTCACGTCTTTTTGTAATCCTGACACGACCTTGATGGTTTGATCCGAGAGCGAATACAACTTTTCCGCCGTCAAATCGAACTTCTTGTGATGTCGGTAGCCGAGGAAGTTGACGAAGCCGAAAATCGCCAGCGCCGCCAGGATCACGAGCGCCGAGTTTGCGCCGAGCCGCGTCGAACGCTTTTGCATAGCTGCGACGAGTTCGTTGAAATTGGCGGCGAGGGCGACAAGGATCATCAGCGCGCCCGCAATCATCAGCGCGCCTTTCAGCTTACCCAGCACTTCGGTCGTGGAATACCAAAGATAGGTGATGACCAACAGGGCGAGGCCGAACGTGCCTAAATATTTGAATAACTCTTTCCGGGAAAGTTCCATAGCAGTAGTTTTTATGCTCTTCTCCAGCGCATTGAATTCAGGGATTGCCAGGTTAAGAACAGGCCGAGCGCGGTCAGCGTCAGGTAAAATACCAGACTTGTCGTATCAATGACGCCGCGCGTGAAATCTTCGTAATGCCGAATGACGGACAGGTATTGCAGCGCCTGCCCCATCGTCGAACTGGCATCGCTGGCAAAGATGTTGATAATCCACAACAGCAACGCGACGGCGAACGTCACTACGCCCGCGACGATCTGATTTTCGGTCAGCGAAGAAATGAACAAGCCGAGCGCAATCAGCACCGCGCCGAGCAGGATCAGCCCCAAATACGCCGACCACATAATCCGCCACGGATACGACGGATCGCTGAACTTGGCAACGAACAAATTGAAAACCAGCGTCGGGGCAATCAACAGAATGTAGAGCGTCAGTCCCGACAGAAATTTGCCCAGCACGATTTGCCATTCGGTCAAGGGCGAAGTCATCAGCATTTCCATCGTGCCGCGTTTGCGTTCTTCGGCGTAGCTACCCATCGTCAGCATCGGCACCATAAACAACGACACGGTCGCCGCAAAGCCCATCAGTTGTTGCAGCAGAATCATCGCCACATCAATGTCGCCGGCTTGGCCGCTTTGCATCGCCTGCATTTTGTAGCGCATCACGTCCGTAATGATGCGCGTGAACATGCCGAAGTAAAACACGAGGCCGACGATGGCCAGAAACACGCCGATGACGGAATATGCAATTGGCGAAACGAAATAGCTGCCGAGTTCGCGGCGGTAAATCGCAATAATATTTTTCATGACTTCGCCTCCGTCTTCTCTTCGGTCGTGACCTGACGGAACACTTCTTCGAGGCTCAGGCTTTCGGAGCGCAATTCAAATAAATCAAAGCCGCTCGTCACGACGCGCGCGGCAATCTGGCTGCGCAAATCGAGGCCGGATTGGTTTTCGACGGTGACATCCAGCAGGCCGTCTTTGTCTCTGGCTTCGATGTTATTCACGCCTTCCAATGCGCCCAGCGCCGCTTTGACGGCGATCTCATCGCCCTTAATCAAGAGGTGCGTGCGCTCGCTGCCCGCGCGTTGGCGAGAAAGATTCTGCGGCGTGTCTTCGGCGACAATGCGGCCTTTGTTGATGATGACGACGCGCTGGCAGGTTTCTTCGACTTCTTTCAGGATGTGCGTCGAAAGGATGATTGTGTGTTCGCCCGACAAACGATTGATGAGGTTGCGGACTTCCAGAATTTGATTTGGATCAAGACCGTTGGTCGGCTCGTCCAGAATCACGACATCCGGGTCGTGCACGATGGCCTGCGCAATGCCGACGCGCTGTTTGTAGCCGCGTGACAGTCGCTTAATCAAATCGTCTTTGCGCTCCGTCAACCCCGTCGCTTCCATCGCGTAGTTCGTCCGGCCTGCAATGTCATTCGTCGCCACGCCCTTGATGCGCGCGATGAATTCCAGATAGGCGTGCACCGACATTTCGGGATAAAGCGGCGGCGTTTCGGGCAGGTAGCCGATGCGTTTGCGCACCTCCAGCGACTGCTCCGCGACATCGAAGCCGGAAATGCGCGCCGTGCCGCTCGTCGCAGGCAGGTAGCCCGTGATAATTCGCATCGTCGTGGTTTTCCCTGCGCCATTCGGCCCCAGGAATCCGACGATTTCGCCCTTGTTGACTGTGAAGGAAATATCGCTGACGGCATTTCCCCTACCGTAGCTTTTGGTCAGATGCTCAACTTCGATCAAGTTCGCCTCCGGTGGTAGATCATTGTTGCTTTGGAAGAAACGCGAATTGTAAGCAGCCCGCGCGCACTGCGTCAAGTACGCGGCGGCACCGACCCGCTGATCGGTTTGCGCGTTGTCTCGCCGGTTTTCAGCACGCTGATGCCTTCATCCACTTCGCCGTGCGGGCGCGGGATGACGTGCGTCGAGACGACTTCGCCGACTCTGCGCGCAGCGACGGTGCCCGCTTCGACAGCGGATTTGACGGCGGCGACTTCACCGCGCACGATGGCGATCACGATGCCGGCGTCAATTTTTTCCCAACCGACCAACGTGACGTTGGCGGCTTTGACCATTGCGTCTGCCGCTTCGATCATTGCCACGAGGCCGCGACATTCAATCATTCCGAGTGCTTCCATAGGTTTTTGGTTTTTTGGTCTTTGGTCTTCGGCCTTTTTCTAGATCGGTTCTCATTTCAGTGTATGACGTACGTAGTACCGGCTTCAGCCGGAAGGAATGGCCTGCCCAGCTTCCGGCTGAAGCCGGTACTACGTACGTCATACACTGCTTCCGGCTGAAGCCGGTACTACGTACGCCATACACTGAAATGAAATCCTGTATAAGACCCAAGACCGTCACTTTATTTTCCCCAACATCTGGTAAATCCACACCAGCGCTGTATTCATCAGCTTCTCGCCCGCGCCGACTTCGACCGGCGACACCGTGTTGTCTGCGCCGTAACCGCCTTCTGACACTGCTTCAATCGTGGGAAAGTATTGATGATACCCGTTCGCGTAGCCAAAGAAAAATACTTGTGCGCCGCGCACACGTTCTTTCAAGCGGATGGCGTGATTGGCAAAGAATTCCCCTGACGCACCGACGAACGCGATTTCGTTGTTCAGCAATGCCACTGTCAATCTTGGGCGCACACCGTCGGCATACTCGTCAATGAAGTTCGGAATCAGTTCAGGAAAGAAGGCTTTGGCGAACGCTTGTTTGATGAGCGGGTTGGCAAAATCCGTGCGCGAACCAAATTTGAAGCGGTCTTCGCGCACTGCGAGCGATGGTGCAGTCACTTCTTTCGCTTTCATCCTCGCCATATATTTCAGCACATCTTGCGCCAGGGCCTGCCCGTATGCCTGATGATCTTTGTCGCCGCGATTGGTGGATTGATCGCCCGATGCTCCCTGCATAAAAATCGCGCGTGCGCCGGTTTCTTTTTCAATCGCAGCTTTCATTGCGCCGACATAATCTGCCGAGTATTTCAGCACCGAACTCGGAATCGAAGTCGGATGCGCCGTGTAATTCACAAGCACCGCAAGCGGCTTGCCCGCTGCATCGTCAAAGCGCAGCAGACTTACATCCTGGTCAACCGGCTTCGGCTCAAATTTCGTGTGGCGATTGCGATTGAAGCCGTCGAGTTTGAAAACGCCATTCGCCAATTTTGCCGGAACGAGTTTGCTATTGGCTTCGACAATCGCCGCGACAATGCGGTCTTCAAGCTGCTGGTAATACCGCAGCGCCGCATCAAAGCGTCCTTTGCCCTTGCCGTCTTCGTTGCTCAATTCCAACACGGGGCCGTGATGCGTGTGCGAACCGGCGATGAACGAATACTCAATGCCTGCCTCAGTCTTGATGCGTTGGCGAATGCGTTGCAACGATGCTTCGTTCGGTGAGCGCCCTAAATCCAAACCAACGATGGCGAGTTTGTTCGCGCCTGCCTGCACGACGAGTGCAGCAGCATACAGCGGATCAAGCGTGCCTTGCGACAACGCATCGTGGCGGTCACCATAACCCCACATCGGCAGGGCTTCGGTCGGCGTGATGTCGCGCCGTGCAGTCCCCACTTGAAAATGCGCCTGGGCATTGAGAGATAGCGACAACGCGCACAGAAGCATTGCCAGCAAATAATAACGGGGAGATAATGCGGTCATCTTGTTTATCACTCAGGTTCTTGAAACATTTTGCCGGTGCGAACGTGAAAATCAGCGTCTGCGTTCCGTAGACGGCAAATAGTACAGCGAAATATCTCAGCCGCAAACTTCCCGGTTCGCGGTTCGCCAAAATTCGGAGGCGGTTTATGAGCTTGATGTCGCGCACTGCATCGCTTTTCCTCGGACTGCTCAGCCTTAGTTTCGTGCTGTCCGCACAGGTCACACGAACCGGTTCGATCTCCGGTTTCGTCACCATTGATGGCAAGCCCGCGCCGGGCATCGCGGTTGTCGTAAATAACAGCGAGTGGGCGAATGAAACCAAAGACGCGCCGCCGCCCAAAGCCGTGACGGATCAAAGCGGACGTTACGTGCTGCGCAATTTGCCGCCCGGCAAATATGAAATCACCGCTTCCGCGCCCGGCTTTGTGGATGCGCGCAAATCGAGCGAGGGCAATCGTCGCAGTTCGATCACGCTGGCCGAAGGCGAGGCGATAGATAAAGTGGATTTCCCGCTCAAACGCGGCGGCGTCATCGCCGGTCGCATCACCGATGAAGACGGCAAGCCCGTAATCGAAGAAGCGCTTGTACTGATGTGCGTTGAAGAAGCGAACAAGAATCTCCCCGTCAACTGTCGCCAGTCCACGGACGATCAGGGCAACTCCCGCTGCTCCGGTTTGGCCCGGGGCAAGTACCTCGGCGGCGCGGGCGTTGATCCAACGCCGGGCGCGGTGGGGTGGAACGGCAGCTTTTACGAACGCCTCTGGTATCCCGGCACCAAAGACGAGAATAGCGCCAAAGTCGTCGAAGTCACCGTCGGCAATGAAGCAACGGAAATTGATTGGAAATTGCGCCGTCGCAAGAAAGGCTTTGCCGTCAGCGGGCGCGTGATCGAAGCCGACACCGGCAAACCCGTCCCCCACGTTTCTGTGCTGAGCAGTCCCGTCGGCGAAAATGGGCGGGTGACGATGTTTTATGGCGGGATGGCGACCAGTGCCGACGGCGAATTTAAATTGCAGGACGTGACGCCAGGCAAATACGGTGCAGTCGCCTTTACCGCAACATGGAAGGCTTTTACGCCGACACGCTGTTGTTGCTGACCAAACCACAACGTCACGGATTTGGAAATCAAAGTAAAACGCGGCGTAACCGTCGCCGGGCAAGCCGTGCTGGAAAACAACGACAATCCCGAAGTCTTGCGCAAACTCGCCCAAGTGTCTGTGCAGGCGGGCAGGCGGCGAAGATGGAATGTATCAGGGCAATTCCTCGCGTCTGGATGCCGCGACAATTTCCGTCTGACCGGCCTGCGTCCCGGCAAGCTGGAAGTCGAAGTCTGGTCGGAGGAGAAGGGCTTGCGCCTCGCCCCGTCTGGAACGCGGCGGCGTGCCGCTGGAAAACACGATTGAAGTCAACGAAGGCGAAACGGTCACGGATTTGCAAGTGATCAGCTACGGCAACGGCAGGATTCGCGGACAGGTGCAATTTGAAGGCGGCGACTTGCCGAAGACCACCGCTTTTATGTCGAAATCGAGCGCAACGGCGTGCCACCGAGCTATGGCAGCGAAGTGGATGTGCGCGGGCGCTTCCTGATTGAAGGTTTGAGTGCCGGGAGCGTATGAAGTAATCGTCAAATCCCGCCGCGCCAAACCGCCCTGGGACAACCCCTTCGCCAGCATCAAACCCGTCAGGTAAACCGTCACGGTCAACAACGGCGCAAGCCGCACTCACACTCACGGTCAACGTGAACGATAAGGAGGTGGCGAAATGAGGTTATGCCTATACCGGATTTCACTTCAGTGTATGGCGCATGTGAGTACCGGCTTCAGCCGGAAGGGATAACCCGCTCGAACTTCCGGCTGAAGCCGGTACTACATGCGCCATACACTGAAGTGAAATCCGGTATAAACTTTCCTGCTGCTGCTGCTAAGCGCTGTGTTCGTCGTGGCGCAGGACGTGCCGCAACCCAATGCTGCCAACACGCGCCGCAAGGCGCAATCACCGGGCGTGTCGTCGCCGATGATGGACAGCCGCTGCCAAACACGCGTGACGGTTTACTCAACGGGCAATGAGGACGGGAGCCGCAGCAGTGTGCAAACTGATGCCGAAGGCAATTTTTCGACTGACGGCCTGCCACCAGCGGCCTATGGCATCAACGCTTACAACAGCGCTTATGTGTCTGCCGAAAACAACAATTCAGCCAACCCAAAATATTATCGCCTCGGCGAAACCGCGCTGCTGACGTTAACCAGAGGCGGCGTGATTACGGGACGACTGACGGATGCGATGGGCGAGCCGCTGATCGAAATGGGCGTGGCGGCGCTACGCGTGCGGAATCTGGACGGCACCAAAATCAGAGCTGAGCAACGCTACAGCTCCACGCGCCTGACGGATGATCGTGGACGCTATCGCATTTACGGGCTGGAACCGGGCGTTTACATCGTTCAGGCGAACGCGACGGCCTACTACTATCGCGGCGGCGACGCGCATCTCGGCGAAAAACCGCTGTACTACCCTTCGTCGCCGCGCGAAAGCGCACAGGAAATCACTGTCAATGCGGGCGAAGAAGTGCGCGGCATTGATCTTCGCTATCGCGGCGAACCGGGCTTCAGAGTGAGCGGCAACGTCCTTGGCGGCGCTTCTTCCGCAGGCTCCAGATATTTTGGAGGCATCAGCCTGTCACTCAAAACATACCCCGGCGGGCAGGTCGTTAATAGTACGTCGGTTGCTGAAAACGCACCGGAGCGGAAGTTTACCTTTTTCGGTTTGGCCGATGGCCAATACACGTTGGAAGCCGAAGGCCGGTTTGGTAACCGAGACGAACTGGATTACCACCGCGGCACGCCGCGCCGCATCACGATCAAAGGCGGCGATGTCGCCAACATTCAATTGCAACTCGTGCCGCTCAGTTCTATCGAAGGCGTGGTCACGCTCGACCCGCTCGCCGAAAAAGAGCGCCCTGCCAAAGCGAAACCGGCGCGGCAGGCGTGGCCGGAAGAAACGATGGTGATCCTGCGCCCGGAAACCGAGCGCGCGGAAGACGACAACCAGAACCTGCGCGAGCGAGCGCGCAAAGCCCCGAACGAAAAAGGCGAAATCAAATACAACGGCCTCCTCGCCGGACGCTATCGCCTGACCGCACAACTGCCGAGTGACGATTGGTACGTCAAAGCCGTGCAGCTTCCCGCCCCGAAGGCTGAAACGCCGCCTGCGAAAGCGGCTGCTCCCATTGATGTCGGCAAACAAGGGTTGCAACTCAAGGCGGGCGACAGGCTCAAAGGTTTGACGGTCACGCTGGCAGAAGGCGCGGCAGGTTTGAGCGGGCGCATCGTCGCAGAGAAAAGCAGTCCGCCTGCCGCGCGTGTGCATTTGATTCCGGCGGAAAAAGACGCGGGCGAAGCGGTCTTGCGCTACTACGAAGTGCTGGCGCAAGCGGACGGCACGTTTGCCTTTGCCCATCTCGCGCCGGGGCAATACTGGTTGCTGGCGCAGCCCGCGCCCCGCGCCGACGCCAAGCCTGTAGCCTGGGACACCGAGGCGCGCAACAAACTGCGGCAAGCCGCCGCAAGTAACAACGTGATTGAATTGAAAACGTGTCAGCGCGTGAACGATTACGCGCTGCGGTTCGGTAAGTAAGCATTCTCCGCACGAAAGGACAGCTATGACAAAACTCCTCAGTGGCGTAACGAGTCTGGTTTTCAGCCTCGCCATTTGGGCGCAAGCGAACGCGCCAACGGGTTCCATCAGCGGGCGCATTACGGTCAGAGAACAACCGCTGCCCGGCATTACCGTCACACTGGAAGCGCCGACTTCGGAAAACTCCGCCACACCGCGCAAAGCCTTCAGCACGAAGACGGACAGCGACGGGCGTTATCGTTTTACGGGCGTGCCGAAAGGGCAGCACGTCGTTGCACCGCGTGCCGGAGCCTACGTCGTGCCGTTGGGTGGAATGATGATGCGCGCGGGCAAAGACGTAACCATCGGCGAAAATGAACAACTCGAAGGCGTAGACTTTGCCCTGACCAAAGGCGGCGTCATCACAGGCAAAGTTGCTGACGCAAATGGTCGCCCGCTGATTCAGCAGCGCGTTAATGTGAAACGGGTGGATGGCAACGCGCGGCCTCAGCCCTTCTTTCCTCCCGCTGCTGCGCAGTACGACACGGATGATCGCGGCGTGTTTCGCTTGTATGGTCTGGCTGCCGGACGTTATGTCGTCAGCGTCGGCGAAGCCAGCAACGACGGCTCAATCCGCATCGGGCGCGTCGGTGGTTATTTGCCGCTGACTTACTATCCTGGCACGCGCGACGAGGCCGAAGCCAAAGTCGTTGAGGTCACAGAAGGCGGTGAGGCCACGGACATTGACATCAAGGTCGGCAAGTCCGAAAAGACCTACGACGCCAAAGGCCGCATTGTGGATGGTACGACGGGCGCGCCGCTTGCGGGCGTGCGGTTCTCGCACGGCGCGATCAGCGAAAGAGGCAGTTCTTTTGGCGCGGGCGAGGAACGGACAAACACGCAAGGCGAATTTCTGCTGCAAGGTCTGAAGCCCGGTCAGTACACGGTGACGCTGTTGCCGGAGGAGGGCAGCGATTATTACTCCGACCCGGCCAGTTTTGCTGTCCTCACCGCCGATGTCGAAGGGCTGGAAGTCAAAGCCTATCGCGGCGCGACCATCAGCGGCATCGTCGTCATCGAAGGCACGGCCGACCCCGCGATTTTGCAGCGCGTGAAAGACGTGCAGGTGTCTGCCTCGCCGGTTTCACCATCGCGGTCGCAGATGATGATGATGCCGATGTTCGCCCGCCCAACGACAAATGCTGAC
Source organism: Blastocatellia bacterium (assembly GCA_046331525.1). Lineage (GTDB taxonomy): Bacteria > Acidobacteriota > Blastocatellia > RBC074 > RBC074 > JAFDVL01. The sequence goes on along the minus strand of JAXLQQ010000005.1, from coordinate 127,342 downwards.
GGCACGTTTCAACTTACCGGGTTGCGTCCCGGCAAGACGCGCGTGGGCGTAACGCCGCGCCCGCCGTTGCAATTGCTGCGGCTCGAACGCGACGGCGTCGAAATCGCGCGCGAGATGGAATTGACGGCGGGCGAGAGCGTGACAGGCGTGAAAGCGGTGCTGGGCTACGGCGGCGGCGTGATTCACGGGCAACTGGATGTCATTGGCGGAACCCTGCCGCCCGAAACCCGATTTATCGTCGTCGGCAGCAAACGCGATGGCTCCAACGCGCCGGTTCTGGGGCCAAATGGAAATATTCAGGTGGATTCGCGCGGGCGCTTTGTGATCGAAGGGCTGCTGCCCGGTGAGTATGAATTGCAACTTATCCCGGTCGGTTCTCTCGGCGCGCCGCCGCCGCAAGGCTTGCGCGTAGAGCGGCAACAAGTGGTTGTCGGCGCGGGCGAAACGCGCGTCACGTTTACACTCAATCTGGGTGAGAAATAGGAGAGATGATGAAAAACGATGCCTTCGCGCAACAAACAGGATGTTTGTTGTACGTTTGCCGCGCCGAAGTGGTGCAAACCTCTTGTTTGCACTACCGCCGTGCTTCAACAATACGCTTATTCCGTGGCTGCGTTTTCCTGCTGCACCTGTTGCTGCTGGCCGTGCTGACGACCGCGCAAACGCCGCCGCCGCCGGTCGCAACCACCACTTCAATGACTTTCAGTATGGGTTCTTCGCCTGCACCGGCTGCCGCGTGGACAGGGAAGCGCGGGACGCTGGCCGGGCATATTGTGGGCGATGACGGGCAACCGCTGGCCAACGTCGGCGTCAGTGTGGCGAGCGTGACGCCCGAACGCAGCGCGCGTCGTCAGGCCATCACGGATGACGAGGGCAATTTCAAAATCAACGATCTGCCGGTGGGCGCGTATCGCATTTCTCCTGCGGTGCCCGGCTATGTCAATCCCGACGGCGGCGAAGCGGATAGCAGTGCGCCGTCGCGCGCCGTGCTGTATCGCGTCGGCGAAAGCGCGACGATCACGATGGTCAAAGGCGGTGTCATTACGGGCAAAGCGGTGGACAGCGCGGGACAGCCGTTAGTGGCGGCAGTTGTGACCGCGTACCGTGTGCGGGATGGCGACGGACGCCGCGCCGCCTCGTCCGCCACGTGGCGCGGCTTGACGGATGATCGTGGCATCTATCGCATCTTCGGCTTGCCGTCCGGCGCATATCTGGTGGCGACGGATGGCAGCGGCAACACGCCGACCAGCGCACGCGAAGTCGCTACGTATTATCCGGCAGCCACGCGCGACACGGCGCAGGAAGTGGCTGTCAGTGTTGGCGCGGAAGCGACCGGCGTAGACATCCGGCATCGCGGCGAACTCGGCCACGCTGTCAGCGGCACCGTTGCTGGGCATCAGGAAAGTCGCACGCCGTTTGGAGCGGCCGTGACGGTGGATTTATTGCAAGCCACGACGGGGCTGCGCCTCGCCACCGCGTACGTGTACCCGATGAACGGCAACGGCTTCGTGCTCTATGGCGTGCCGGATGGCGAGTACGAAATCGTCGCTTCGCAGCAGGCCACAGGCACCGATGCCAGCCGCAGTACGTCGGCACCGCGTCGCATTACGGTCAAAGGCGGCGATGTAACGGGGCTGGAACTACGCCTCACTGGCCTCGGCGCGATTGCCGGGCGCGTCGTCATTGAGAAGCTGGACGTGGCGACGACTTGCGCGATCAAAGCGCAGGGCGGGCCGGAAGAAACCCTGCTGCGGGCGCGGCGCGAGGAGAAAGAATCGCGGCGCTTTTCGTGGGCGGATGGCTTACCAAATGAAAAAGGCGAATTTCGGCTGGCTGGTTTGATCGCGGGGCAATATCGCCTCACGCCGCAATTGCCGAGCGAGCATTGGTATGTGAAAGCGATGACGCTGCCCGGCGCGAAAACGGCGGCGAATAAAACGACCAATGCTGCCAACGGCATCACGGTCAAAGGCGGCGAACAAGTCAACGATTTGCTTGTGACGCTGGCGGAAGGCGCAGCCGAGTTGCGCGGACGCCTAACGGGCAAATCCCTCGCGCCTCGGATGCGTGTGCATTTGGTGCCAGCGGAAAAGGATGCAGCGGACGCGGTGCTGCGCTACGACGAAGTTGTGGCGCGCGATGGTAATTTCACTTTTGCCCATCTCGCGCCCGGCAAATACTGGTTGCTCGCGCGGGCGGTGCCAGCGGACGAAAGCGACGAACAGCCCGCGCCGCCGGTCGCGTGGGATGCCGCAGCGCGCGCACGTTTGCGCAGCGAAGCCGAAGCCGCAAACAAAGCGGTGGAGTTATCTTCGTGTCAGCGTGTGCGGGATTTCGTTGTGACCGTGCCAGAAAAGAAGCCGTAACTTGCGTGAACAGGTTACGGCTTGAGTGAGGTCTAATGATAGGGAAACAGGAGAACTTAATGACCGACACTGGCAAAGGCCGCACGATGCTTGCTGCACGCGCCGTTCAATGCGGCATCCACCTTCGGTTCGATCTTGGCTTCTGACACGCCACCAACCGAGGCGAGTTCAGTGATGACCAACTGGCGCGCTTTTTCGAGCATACGCTTTTCGCGGAACGACAGCGGTTTCAGTTGATTCAGGTAGGTCAGCGTTTTCAGCACTTCGGCAATCAAAAACAAATCGCCGCTGCGCATGCGGTCAGAAAAGTCTTTGAAGCGATTTTTCCAATCCATTTCCGGCATCGTCAAATCTTCGGCTAACACCCTGAGCAATTCGTTGCACTGCTTATTGGCAATCGGCGGACGCAGTCCGACTTCCAGCGCGTTGCGCACGGGCACCATTACGGTTGAATTCGTGGCGTGCAGCCGCAGCAGATAAAATTCGTTGTTTTCGCCGTTAATTTGGCGGCTGTCAATTTGCTCAATGATGGCAATGCCGTGATTGGGGTAAACCACTTTTTGCCCTACTTTGAATAACACAATAATTCCTCCTTAGTGAACACTCTGGCTGGTCAGTCGTACTGGATGATGACGTTTAGGACTCTTGTACTTTCCTATTGAAAACATTGTCACTTACTAAAATCTGTGCAGTAAAACCGATTCTAGCATCGCGTGTTGAGCATCGCAAATCGGCTTACAACGAACTGCCCGCCGCGCGTTGGATTTTTTCGGTAACATACTCGCGCGCCCACGCATCTGCTGCCAGCACGGTTTCCAGGTCAGCTACGGGCTGCGGCATATGCGCTGCGCAGGCGGCGCGAATCAACGTGGGGATTTGTCCAAACTTAATCTGTTCGTCCAGAAATGCCGCGACGGCGATTTCATTTGCTGCATTCAGCACGGCAGGCATCGTGCCGCCCGCGCGCAGGGCTTGATAGGCGAGCGCGATACAGGGAAAGCGTTCAGTGTCGGGTTCGTAGAATTCCAGCTTGCCACACGCCGCAAGATTCAGCGGCGGAAGTTCCGACGCTTGGCGCGCCGGATACGTCAGCGCGTATTGAATTGCGTGGCGCATATCGGTTACGCCCATCTGCGCGATGACGGAACCGTCTACCATTTCAATCATCGAATGGACGACCGATTGCGGATGCACGACAATGCCGATTTCGTCGGCGCTGCGATTGAAAAGCCAGTGCGCTTCAATCACTTCCAGTCCTTTGTTCATCATCGTCGCCGAATCAATCGTGATTTTATCGCCCATCCGCCACGTTGGATGTTTGAGGGCTTCGGCCGGCGTGGCGTTTTCGATGGTTTCCTTGTCTGCGGTGCGAAACGGGCCGCCGGAAGCGGTGAGGATCAGGCGTTTGACTTCTTTGTGCTGTTCGCCGCGCAAACATTGATGCAGCGCGTTGTGTTCGCTGTCGACGGGCAGGAGTTCTGCGCCGGATTTTTCCGCTGCGCGCGTCATCAATTCGCCCGCGATGACAAGCGTTTCTTTGTTGGCAAGGGCGACGCGCTTTCCGGCTTCGAGCGCGCGATAGGTCGGCAGCAAACCAAGCGCGCCAACCACTGCACCAATTACGATTTCCGCTTCGTCGCACAACGCCACTTCGCACAAACCTGCGACGCCGATGCCAATGCGCGGTTTGTTCGTATAGTTACGCTCGTATAATTCACGTTCCAGCAATTCTGCACAGGCTTCATCGGCCACCGCCACAATGCGCGGCTGAAACTGCGTGATTTGTTCGGCTAACAATGCCACACTGGTTCCCGCACCCAGTGCCGCCACTTTGAAATCGCCGTTCAGCGATTCCACCACACGCAACGTATTGCGACCGATTGAACCTGTGGAGCCGAGAATGAAATTCGTTTCATAGAATTTATCTGACACCGGATCGCTAATTCCTGACAACTGCTATTTCACAAACAAAACGAAGTAATAGTACAGCACGGGTGCATTGAAGAGGATGCTGTCTAACCGATCTAGCACACCGCCGTGACCGGGAATCAGGTGCGCGGCGTCTTTGACGTGCGAACCGCGTTTGAGCATGGATTCGCACAAATCGCCAATCACTCCTAGGCCGCCCATCAACAGCGAAAGCGGAATGGCCGAAATCAAACTCAGTTCCGGGAAAAACGTGTAGCGCGCAATCACAACCGCCAGCACGTTCGCCAGCAGCCCGCCGAGCAAACCTTCAACAGTTTTGCCAGGGCTGATGCTGGGTGCGAGTTTATGTTTGCCGAGCGTGCGGCCTGTGTAATATGCGCCCGTGTCGCCGGCGAAGACAATCAGGAAAAAGAGCGAAATCAATTTGGCGGGCAGGGAATTCGCCTGCTCCGGTGCCACGCGCAACGCCAGCAGATAGCCGCCGAGCAGCGCGATATACGCGACGCCAAAGATCGTTCCTGCCGCATTCGGCAAGGCTTTCGTCAAATCTTTCGTCGTGAAAAGCTGCACGCTCAATTCGACAATGACGAGCAACGCGAGGCTCAGCATGATCCATTCCGGCTGCTGCCAATAAAACCCAGCCAGCACGCCGAGCGCAGCTAAGACACTTTGCATGATGCCGACCTGCGCGCCGACTTGCGCCGCAATGTTTTTGTATTCCAGCAGCGCCAACACAGCGACGATGGCGATTAAGCCGCAAAATTAAACGGGTGCGCCGCGCCAAATAATGAGCAGCAAAACGGGGAGGAAGACAATCGCTGAAAGTACGCGCGCCATTGTGATTTCAAATTTGAGAGTTGAGAGTTGAGCGTGTCAAGAAGCGTTCACCATTAACTTCTGCGGTGGTTCGATCAAACCGCCATAGCGACGTTCACGTTTTTGATAGTCAATGATGGCCTCAAAGAAATGCGGGCGGCGGAAGTCCGGCCACAGCACTTCGGTAATGTAAATTTCGGCGTAGGCCAGTTGCCACAACAGGAAATTGCTGATGCGCATTTCGCCGCTGGTGCGAATCATTAAATCCGGGTCAGGCAAATCTTTGGTGTAGAGATGCCGCGAAATTTCGGCTTCCGTAATTTCATCGGGCGCTTTGCCTTCGGCCACGAGCGCGCGCACGGCGTCAATCATCTCCACGCGCCCGCCGTAATTCAGGGCGACATTCAGAATCATTCCGGTATTTTTCGCCGTCTGATGAATGCCGCTGCGCAGTTCAAATTTCACCGATTCGTCCAGTTCGTGCGTGCGTCCGATGGTTTGAAAGCGGATGTTGTTGCGATCCAGATTATCAATTTCTTTGCGCAGGTATTCTTTCAGGAAGGTCATCAACGCTTCGATTTCGTAGGCCGGACGCTTCCAGTTCTCGACCGAAAAAGCGTAGAGCGTGAGCACTTCGATACCGAGCCGGGCGGCGACATCTACCGTCGCGCGGACGGCTTCAACGCCCGCGCGATGACCGGCCACGCGGGGCATGAAGCGTTTCTTGGCCCAACGTCCGTTGCCGTCCATAATCACGGCGACGTGGCGCGGCAGGCGTGATAAGTCAATTTGCGCGAGCAACTGTTCATCGCGCGAGCCAGGTTTAATTACTTCGGTAAAATCGGACATGAAAAATCCCGTCACGGGGCATCAGGAGATCGCGTGGCGTTCACTGTAAGAATGCGTTGATTGTGAATAACGACAACTTGATTTGCCTGCGTACTAGCCACTGCGAAGTAGGCAGCCATACTAATATTCGACTGCTACCAGCGTCAACCCATGCGCCGGAGCGGAGCCGCGAATCAGCGCGCGCTGCTGGCTTGCGATCAATTCCGACATCGTCATTCCCAACCGTCCGCGATTCAATTCCAGCAACGCCATCACCATCGCCCGCACCTGATAACGCAAAAAGCCTTCACCGCTAAAATGAAGTTGGAGCAGGGAAGCGTGCTGTTCGCCGCGAAAGCCCGTGATTGTGCGTACGTTTGTATGCGTTTCGCACGCCGCGACCGTGAACACCGTAAAATCGTGCGTGCCGAGCAGCGCCGCGCCGTCCTGCTTGAGTTGGGCGAGGTTCAGCGGAAAGGGAAAATGCCAGGCAAAACGGGCGAGTAACGGATTCATCACGTCCGCGTTGTAAATCTGGTAGCGATAGGTTTTGCCTTTGGCTGAAAAGCGCGCGTGGAATTTCTCGCTTACTTGTTCTGCTTGCAGCACGCGAATGTCGGGCGGCAGGTTGCCGTTGATGGCCTTGCGCAGCGCCGCGCCTGTCCATTCTTTTGGCAGGTGAAACGACGCGACCTGTCCTTCGGCATGCACGCCGGAATCCGTGCGCCCCGCGCCGTGTACAACGACGGGCGCGCCCGCTATCGTTGCCAGCGCGTTGCTCAGCGCCAGTTGAATCGTCGGTCGCTCGCCCTGCATCTGCCAGCCGTGATAATTCGTGCCGTCGTAGGCGATGATGATTTGGTAATTCATTGCACGTCCACACGCACGGCTTTATTGCTGAGCTTCGTCACGGCAAATTGCACGTCCAGAAATTTCTGAATCACCAGCATATTTGTCGTCGCATGCGCCGACAGCGGCAACGTCGTAAACGATCCGCCGCGTGCCAGCGCGAACGGCAGCAGCAATTGATCCGCGAGGTGTTCGCCGATGACAACTTCCGCCGCGAGGTAAGCACGTGCTTCTTTGACGACCGCGTTGGCGACAGCTTCAGCACTAACGCCGCGCTCGCCAAAGCCGGTGAAAACTTCGGTGACGTGTTGGCTTGTGAGTTCAACTGTGACCGCGTTGCCGGGGCCGGGCGAAGTTCTGATCGTTTCGCCGTGCAACGCTTCGCCGGGCAAATTTAGCTTGCGGCCAATCAACGATAGCTCGCGTTCGGCAATGTCGAAGGGCAAATGCGCGACAATCGCGCGCGCGGCCTGGGCTGTGATGTCCCCGCGTTCGATCATTTCGAGCGGGCGCAGATGCGCGGTCGGATTGATGCTGACGACAAACCTGCCGCCGCCCGCCGGATAAAAACCGTGCCGTTCAATCGTGGCGCTGACGCCTGCGCCCATTCGATTGATGAGCGGCAAAAAGGCTTTCCCTAAAAAATCAAACGGCGGCGCAAACGGATTATGCGTGCCGCCTTCCAACCTCAACGTAGTCGTCTCGCCCTCGCCGCGCAGCAACGCCGGCAACACCGTTTGCAGCACCAGCGTCGCGCTGCCTGCGGTGCCGACGGCAAACGCATACTCGCCCGCCTTCACCGCGCCAGGACGAAACGTCAGTTGCGTCGAGCCGATGAAATCGCCTTCGACATTGGCTTGACCGATTTCGGTAGCGGCTTTGACGGCAGTGAGGTGTTGGCGCAGCAGTCCGGGATTCTTGCGTCCGGCGCGAATCTTTTCAATGCGAAACGGCTGGCTGGTCACGAGCGACAACGCCAGCGACGAACGCAAAATCTGGCCGCCGCCTTCTCCAAAGGAACCATCAATGGTGAGCATTATTGCTATCTTTCGCAGTGAATTGCACCTTCGCGTAAATCTCTCTGAGCGTGAGCGTGACCTGAGCGATTCAAATACACTTCACTGTCCATCCCAATCAAGTCGCGGCGCACCCATAATCCATTTGGCTTGTTTGGTATGTAAAATTACGTGCGCGTGTTTCTGCGCAATGGCCAGATATTCGCAGAAGCTTTCGATAGATTGATACGCAACAAATTTCTCATTCAAATCATACGCCTCCGTCGTGTTGGAAAGTACCTCGACGATCACGCGCGGATTAACCAGTGCGTCAATTCCTTGAATCTCTTCGGTAATTGCTTCGCCGCAAACGACGCTGGCCTCGGCAAAGCGGAAAGGCGGAGCGAGCGGGACTTTGATAGCCAGATCATCATTCCAGGCTTCGCAGGAACTTCCTTCCAACCGTTGCCGCAAGGTCGCAAAGACGTTGCCGGAAATGCGGCTATGCACTTTTTTCCCGCCTGCCATTGAGAACAGTTCGCCATCGAAATACTCAAACCGTTCTTCAGAATTTTTGAGCAGCTCAATATATTCCTCAATCGTGTATTTACGTTTTGGTAAAGCTGACATCTCCTACCTCCCGACTAACGCCGCGCCGATCACGCCTGCTGAATCGCCGTAGACATTTTTGACAATCGGCGTTTCCAGTTCATCGCTGAAAATGTACTTCCGCACGCGCGCACGACCCGTCGTGTACAACTCTTCGACGTTGGAAAGCCCGCCGCCCAGCACGACGACATCAGGATCGAGAATCGCGATCAGGTTGCTCAGCGCGATGCCGAAGTTGTCGTAAAACTCTTCGACAAACGCCGTTGCGTAATTCTCGCTTTTCTTCGCCAGCTCAAAAATCTGCTTAACCGTCAGCGGCACGCGGAATCTTTCGTAAAAGCGATTCTGCAAACCGCCGCCGGAAATCAACGTCTCGATGCAGCCGCGTTTGCCGCAGTAACAATACGGCCCGTCTTTCGGGTAAATCGTGTGATGTCCCCATTCGCCGCCGATGGATTGCAGTCCTGTGATGACTTGATTGTTGACGACAATGCCGCCGCCGCAGCCGGTACCCATAATCACACCGAAGACGACTTTGCCGGGATAGTTTTTCGCCTCCGCCATCGCAAAGCAATTCGCGTCGTTTTCGATGACGACTTCGCGTCCTAGTCGTTCGCTCAGGTCTTGTTTCAGCGGCGAGCCGTTCAGGCAAACGGTATTGGAATTTTTCAGCAGCCCCGTTTTGCGCGACACCGCGCCGGGCGTGCCGATGCCAAAGGTGTGGTCGGCTTGGCCGATGTGCGCGTGCAATTCGTCGTAGAGCGACACGATTTTGTCTACGATATTGGCGTAGCCTTTTTCCTGTTCGGTGTCGCGGCGTGGGCGTTGGCCTTCGGCAAAAATTTCGTTGCCTTCCGGGTCAAGAATCGTGCCTGCGATTTTGGTGCCGCCGAGGTCAATGCCGATACGATATAAATTGTTCATGGCTGTTTGGAATGGGCCGACATTCCACCTTACCCACTCCCCATTCCACATTATCACTCAGAAAAGGTTTTCCGGAATTTTAATGGGTAAGGTGGAATGAGTAAGGTGCAATGGGCTGCTTTACTCCTGTTCGCTATCTTCTTCTGTCTCGTCTTTGCCGCCGCGACTGGGACGGGCGAGGCCGAATTTGTCGAGGCGGTATTGCATCGTGCGAAACGACAAGCCGAGCAATTTTGCCGCGCGCGTGATGTTCCAGTTCGTCTGATCCATCGCTTGAATCAATAGTGATTTTTCCAGTTGCTCAAAATCAATCCCTTCGGCGGGCAGCTTGAAGCCGCCGCTGCCTTCGATGCGCGCGACATCGCGGATTTCCATCGGCAAATCTTCGACGGTGATTTCGTCGCTTTCGGCGAGCAACAGCGCGCGTTCAATCGCCGATTCCAACTGCCGCACGTTGCCCGGCCACGCATAATCCAGCAGCAGCCTGCGCGCGTCCGCCGCAACCTTCATCGGCTTGCCGCCCGCATTGGCGCTGTGTTTGCGCAGGAAGTAATCCATCAGCACGGCAATGTCATCGCGGCGTTGGCGCAGCGGCGGAATGTCGAGCGGAATGACGTTCAGGCGATAAAACAAATCTTCGCGGAAGCGTTTTTCTTTGACCATCGCTTCTAAATCACGATTCGTCGCGGCCAGCACGCGCACGTCAATCTTGAGCGCTCTCGTGCCGCCGACGCGCGTGATTTCTTTTTCCTGCAAGGCGCGCAACAGCTTGGCCTGCATACTGACGTTCAGTTCGCCGATTTCGTCGAGAAAGAGCGTGCCTTTGTCCGCGATTTCAAAGAGTCCTTTTTTCTCGGCGTGCGCGCCCGTGAATGAACCTTTTTCGTGGCCGAATAATTCCGACTCCAATAAATTCTCGTTGATTGCCGCGCAGTTCACGGCCTGAAAGCGTTCGTTGATGCGCGGACTGGCCTTGTGAATAGCGCGGGCGATGCGTTCTTTGCCGGTGCCGGATTCGCCGCGAATCAGGACGGTGGAGCTGGACACGGCGACCTTGACGATCATTTTTTTGACGCGCTCAATGGCATCGGAAACGCCGACGATTTCTTCGTCTACGGCGCGCATTTTGGCGACGGCGCGGGCAATAGTTGTCAGCAGTTCATCGCGTCCGACAGGCTTTTCGAGGTAGTCGAACGCACCGCTGCGCAACGCTTCTTTGACCGAATCAATCGAGCCGTGCGCGGTCATCAAAATCACGGGAATTGAGCTATCCATCTGCGTCAGTTCATTCAGCAATTCAATGCCGTCCATCCCGTTCATTTTCAAATCCGTCATCACGAGGTCAAAGCGGTTCAGCTTGAACAGCCGCAACGCCTCCTGCCCGGAACTCGCGGTTTTCACGTCGTAGAGCGGATTGCCCGCCTCGTCACGTTCGCCGAGCAGGATCAATTGCAAAATGTCACGTTGGTTTTTTTCGTCGTCAACAATCAGGATATTTTTCGCTTTCATCGCAGTCCTCAAAATCTGGGAGTCGGTGCAGGCAACATAAGCCATCCAGAAATATGGGTCAACCAGCGGGCGATGGTTGCTGTGACTGGATTGCCGCGCGCGGCAGCGTGACCACAAATGTCGTGCCTTTGCCGCGTTCGCTGCTGACCTGGATTTCGCCGCCGTGATCTTCGATCAGCTTTTTGGTTAAGGGCAAACCCAGCCCGATGCCGGTTTCCTTGGTCGAATAATACGGCTCGAAAATTTGTTCGATGGGATCAGCTTCAATGCCGCCGCCCGTGTCCTGAAATTCAAAGTGCAGCATCGTCTCGGCGTTCGTGACGGCAATATTCAATGCGCCGCCCTGCGGCATCGCTTGCACGGCGTTGATGACGAGATTGGAAAAGCAGGTTTTGATTTGCTCGGCGTCGGCGGTGAAATGGTCGCGCGCGTCGGCGGGCGTGTGCAACTGGATTGTCACGCCTTGTTGCTCGGCCTGCGCGTGGACGAGGCCGATGACTTCTGCGAGCAGCGCGCGTGCCGAAATGTCTTTGAGTTTGATTTTTGCGGGACGGCCATAGCTCAGAAAATCGCTGACGAGCCGATTCAGCCGCGCAATTTCATCTTTGATGAGTCCCAGAATGTGCGCCGCCTCTTGCCGTGCGGCGTTGGCGTCGGCTTCGGATTTGGGCGGCGCGATGAAGCGGGCGCGCAAATGGTCAATCGAGAGATTCATGAAATTCAGCGGATTACGAATTTCGTGCGCGATGCCGGAAGCCAAACGCCCGACGACGGCAGAGCGTTCAGCGCGCTGCAATTGCTCTTCCAGTTCACGATTGCGCCGCAGCCCGACAATCATTTCATTGAACGTGCGTGAGAGCGTCGCAACCTCATTGCGCCCGCGCGCTTCTACCGCAAAATCCAACTCGCCGTCCTTGACTCGTTGCGCCGCCTGAGCCAGTTCCGTGACCGGACGAGTGAAGCGGCGACTGATGAGTGCCGTCAACAGCAGCAGCACCAGTCCGAGCGCGATAGTCGCAAAAAGCCGGATCCGTCCCACCGTTCTAACGACTTGCGACAGACGTTGCAGCGAGATCACCAGGATGATTTTGCGGATGCCTTTTTCGGTTTCGATCAGAAACTGGATTTTGCTGGCGTTTGTGTTATTGCTCAGCGCATTCATCAGCGATTCGTTGCGCCGCAGCGGCGGCAGGCTGGCGATTTCGGGCCGCAGTTGACTGTCCATATCCGCTTTGCTCGTGCTGTCAATCACGTCGCCGTCCTGATTGACGATGAAAATGTTCTGCACGGTGGATTTCGGCGTGAACGAAAGATTTTCGTCTTCAACAATGTCGTAGAGATACTGATTGCTCGGAAACGAATTCACCGCCAGATCAACCGCCGTTGTGACATCATTGAACTGCTCTTCAGCCGTGTCCGTGATGCGTCGTTCCAAGCGCTGATTCAACACTTGCAGCGTGACGGTAGTCAGCAAGACCATCGCCGCCACAAATAACACCATTTGCGCCCGAAAGCTGGAAAAAATCGTCATAGCAAAAAATAAAAAAGTCAGACTTGGCAACGGCTTGGCCAGTTTGTCGCTGACCCGCGCCCGGTAAAAATTACATACCGTTTGCCGAGCTTTAAAAGATTTGTTATATTTCAATGGTGCGCCTGCCCCCTGGCTTTGTCGGTTGTATGAAAAACAAAGCTCTGGAGGAAGTCACTTTGCGCGTGCTCCCCAATTGTACAGGTAAGAAAGTTGGTTCTGAAGTGGGTGCCAGTCCTGATGCCGATTTACCGTACAGCCCATCTCAGCACGTGCGATCCAGCTTCACAAATAATCAGAAGCCAGCTTTGCGAAACTGTTACGCTCCGGCAACTTACAACTCAACGATTTCTGCTCTCACCTCTCCCCCAGTGAGGCCGTGAGCCAAGACAGGAAAGGGATTTTTAATGAAACAACTATTTCGCTCTTTTGCTCCACTTTTGACGCTCTTTCTTATTGCCTCCCTTCTCCCGCTGGAATCGGCCTTCGCCGGCAGGCGGCACGGGCGCGGAGGCCGGAAGTCGGCCCGCGCTGCGCGTCATTCGCGTCATTTAACCAAAGCCGAAAAACGCTCGGCGCGGAAAGAAAAAGAAGTCCGCGCGGAAATGAATTCACTGGCAAAGCTGGAACGCAAGGGCAAGCTTTCCAAGACTGATAAGCGCAAATTGGCTTCACTCCGCGCCGAAACACGGCGGCGTGAAATTGCTCGCCAGGCCGCGATTCGTGCTGCTCGTGAACGCGCTGCACGCGCGCACGAAAACGCGCTGAAAAACCTGGCCGCGACCAACATCCTAAATGACCAGACAGTGGGCGAAGATATGGTCGTACGTCAGGCGGCGATTGATGCGCTCAGCGGCAAATCTGGTACAGTAGTTGTGATGGACCCGATGAGCGGGCGTGTTTACAGCATTGTGAACCAGAAAATGGCGATTGCCTCTCCAGTCAAACCCTGCTCGACGGTGAAACCGATTGTGAGTTTGGCCGCGTTGCAGGAAAACGTCTTTGATCCCAACGTGGAAGTTGCCTTTCGCGGCGGCAGCCTGACGCTGGCGGATGCAGTGGCGAGATCGAACAATCCTTTCTTTCAGGAACTTGGACGACGCCTGGGCTATGATCGTGTCGTGCGGTACGCGCAGAATTTTGGTTTTGGCCAAATGACGGGCATTAACCTGGCGGGTGAAGACGGGGGCTTTATTCCTGAAGAATTCACGACGCTGATGTCCAGTCACGGCGACGGCTTTGGTGTGACGGCGTTGCAGCTGGCTTCATTTACGGCAGCGATTGCAAATGGCGGCAACCTCTACGCGCCGCGTATTCCCAAGACGCCCCAGGAAGCTGCGAACTTCCAGCCGCAGCTGCGCCGCAAGATTGAAATGACGCCGGAAAATCGCATGCGGATGCTGGCAGCGATGTCTGGCACCGTTAACTACGGCACGGGCCGCGCAGCGTTTGATCCGCTCGGACAGGTTGCAGGTAAAACCGGCACCTGCACTGACCGCGATAAACTCGGCCTTTTCACTTCCTTCAATAGCGTCGAAAATCCGAAACTCGTCGTGACCGTCATCACTACCGGGCGCGGCGAAGCGGGCAAGAAAGCCGCAGACATTGCCGGGCGTGTATATCGTTCGATTTCCTATCGCTTTCTGCGCGAACCGGGCGTGACAACCACCGCAGCCACGGTGAACAGCAATGAAGAAAAAGCCAAGGCTCCCAACTTTAATAGTCCGCAAAACCACCAATAAAATTGCACCTTCATTGCAAAAGCCAAACGCCAACCAAGTTACTTGGTTGGCGTTTGGCTGTGAATCACAGCGATTTTCAAGCCAATCGGTGTACCAGTCGCTAATGGCTGCTGCCGACTTGCTTGCGGTGCCTCCTCCGCAAACGGTCAAAAGGTTGCAGCCTTCAGGCTGGGAATGACTGTTGTCGCCTCGCTTGAAAATCGCTGTCAAAGGGCATTGCAAAAATGGTGCGAACATCGCGTGCTTCGTCGCGGTCAGTGTGACGCATTAACGGCTGAGGTCTGATCCAGTAGTGACAATGACAGCCCGCGATGTCCACATAAACTTATTCGTCAAAAGGCTTGAACGTAATCTGCGGCACCAGCACCTGCCCCTTGACCAACCGCAGCGAAGCATCTTTGATAATGTTCGCTGCCTCTTTCAGCAAATCCGCCTCGCGCAATTCCCGGTACTTGCCATTTTTACTCAGCAATAAATACACCGGGCCATTCGTGGGCGGTGCTTTCGGACGCGCGAGCTTGGCAGCTGGTTTGCGGTCAGCTGCTTTGCTGGTGTCTTCGGTTGGTTGGAGGAATCTTTTCCTCTTCTGCAGGTGACTTGCTCATGATCTTCCTTTCGATTTTCACAGGTTGGCGCGGAGCGCGCTGGCTTTTGACTTTTATTTTAGGTGGCTTGGGCGCTGCGCTGGACTTTGGCTCGTCCACAGGTTTCGGTTCCAGCTTGGCGACAGGAGCGAGCAGCGCGGGGGCAGCCGCTGCCCGTTTGATGCGCGCGGGTTTGAGCAACGTAGTAGCTTCAAAATCCGCCCACTCTGGCCGCTGCGCCTTCCAGCCGTTCCGTAATTGCCACCAGTCCCGGCGCGCCTTCCAGTGCACCTGTCCAGTCTTTGCACTTCTTGCGGTGTTTGCACGTCCAGTAACAGACCTCCACCGCTTTCTGACAGCCAAATCGTTTGCAAGCGATTTGCATAACGCCTCCGCTTTCGCTTTTCTTACAATCTCAAATCTCAAATCTCAAATCTCAAATCTCCACTCCTCAGTGCGCCGCCAGCCAGTCGCTGAAGATTTTGGCTTCTTCGTGTTTGCCGCTCCAGCGCGCGCGATTTTTGCCGGTCAGCGCCAAAACCATCGCCTGATGCTGTCCCGCGCGGTCGCCAATTTCTTCAAAGTATTGGTAGAGGCTGTCAATCCGATCTACGGATTTCTTCGCCGCCTCGACATTCTTGAAGGACAGAACATGGCGGAAGAAACGCGAATAGACGTTCTGTTCCGCATTGGTAGACGTGTACAAATCGAAGTACCCGGTTAGCAATCCGGCCTGGCGCAGCACTTGCGCGACGTAGGATGGATGCGTTTTGGTTTGGCGTCCAATCACTGCCACATCCGTCACGCCCTGATGGTAAAGGCTCAGCACCTGATCTTTTTTGGTTGGCGATTTCTCGCGTGCTTCTTCCTGTTGCAATGTTTCCAGCGCGCCTTCGATTATTGGTAAAGGTACGGTCTGCGTTCGATTGTATTCGTGTAGCATAGTGTTCACCTCTCGATACTGCTTAGTGGCGAAGCGGCTTGCGTGCAGGGCTTCGTTCACGCCTCTTGCTTATCGCACCTGACACGCAAGCTGTCATTCGTTTGCTTAAATCAACTAACTTGCCGCTGACTGCGATTCCGCCGTCGCGCTGCAATTCATCGCGGCCATCCGTTTTTCCATCTCCTCCGGCGTCACATCTTCCTTGTGCGTGGAGATTGTCCATTGATAGCCAAATGGGTCTGCGATTGTGCCGGAGCGATCACCATAAAATTGATCTTTGATCTCCTGCTTGACGGTCGCTCCTGCCGCGATTGCTTGCTGATAGATGGCGTCGGAATCTTCCACATAAAGCATGATACTGATGGGCGAGCCGCCCAGCGTTTGCACGCTGCGATAGCCCATTTGCGGATGCTCGTCTGCCAACATAATAGGCGAATCGCCGATCTTCAGTTCAGCGTGGCCGATCTTGCCTTCTGGGCTATCCATCCGAAAGAGTTCGACTGCGCCAAAGGCCTGCTTGTAAAAATCAATGGCTTTGGCGGCGTCACTGAGAATCAAATATGGCGTCACAGTGTGATAGCCTTCAGGAATGGGTTTGACTTGGTCTGACATAAAATTCCTCCTGTTTGCAGATTAAGGTTTATGCACGTCCTCCCTTAGCTGGCGCGACGCACAATCGGAATTTCAGAGCCTTCCTGCAACTGCTTCAAGTGGTCAATGAATGAAGAAGCAGCGCGGCGAGAAAGCTCTTCGACCTTGCAATCAAGTTTCATCGTTTCCTGTAATTCCATATCCACATCAATATCGAGATCGCGGCAGATCGAGCGAATTAGCACGATTTGCTTCGGCGTGGCGAGTTCGGAAACTGACTTCGCCAATGGATTCGACGGAATTGGTTTGGGCTGCTGCCTGGGCGGAATCCCTGGATTTTCGTGATGCTCGCCGTCCCGTTGATACAGGTCGCGCGCGATGCCGAATTTAATAGCTGCCCGTTTCAGCGCGTCGTGTTCGGCTTTCTTAATCCCGGTTTCGGTGTTGATGTTCCCGGTGCCGATGCCTTCGCGCGTGACGCCGTTGATAGTGATGGCGGCGATGACGACAATCGTTTCGCCCACCGGCATAATCTTTTTAATCGTGTGTCCCCACGTCGGCGCTTGCCGGTCAAGGATGTCGGCGACGGTGTGCCATTCGACATATTCGACCATGTGTTTATGGCCAGAATAATCCGTCCAGCCTTCGCGCGTTTTGACGAGCCTGGAATCCACCGGCTCGCGCAGGGTGCGCAGCGTTTGCGTGAAGGGAATCACGTTATTCAGCAAAGCGGTTTCTCCCGCTTCTTCCGCCCAGTGTGAACCGAGCAGGACATTATTCATCATTGCGTCGTTCGTTGCGTTCGTGTTGGTCATAGTGTTCGTTCCTCTCGTCAAAAGTCGTTCTTTCGATGAGTCACCACAGTTCGTCTCCCTAGTGTCCCTGTGTCATCTGCTGTTTCATGTGTCTCATCTGTGAAACAGTGTATCACGCCTTTTTTGATGTTGCAAGAGTGAAACAGCTGTTGCGCGACAGAAATTTTCATGTTATGTTTTGCGCGCGTCGGAATTCGCTTCTGGTGCGACCGACGCAGAAAGAGAGGATTTCTTATGGCAACTTCTGAAGACAATCTCGTAAACGTTGCCGAATTGGGACGCGCCGTGAAGCGCGAACGAGAACGCCGTAAAATGGGACTGCGCGCTGTGGCCGAAGCGACGGGCGTGTCGGCTTCCACTTTATCCCGTATTGAAAATGGCACTTGCCAGCCCGACGCTGACAACATCGCGCGGCTGACAAAATGGCTGAAGATGCCGGTTGAACGCATTATGGGCGGCGCGGGCAAAAAGGGCGAAAATCAACCGGTGATTTATTTCCCGCAGGAAGCGACGCCCGATATCGTGGAAGTTCACTTGCGCGCCGATAAAAATCTGTCGGCGGAAAGCGCCGCTGCACTGGCTGAACTATTCCGTGTCGCCTACACCCAATTCAGCAAACAAGAGCCAAAGAAGTAAACGCCTGACCTTTTGGCAACCGAAACTATCGAGCTTGATGGGATGCCACCAATGAAGTATTCCATCAAGTTTCTTGCGTCAGCGTGTAAGTCGCGACTGGGCTTTGGTGTCAGGCTCCGCATCGCTCTAAATATTCAATTAACACTTCATTCAATCGCCTTATGAGTCAGCAGGTTGAAATCGTAGCGGTACAACCCGTAATTCTTGCGCTGGCCGAGCTGCGGTTGTTTCCTTCTGAAGTCCCTACAAAAATTCGTGGTTTATTCGATGTGGTTTATTTGTGGTTGCGAACAGCGAACGTGCAGCAAATTGGCCACAACTACGCCATTTACGACCAATGCACCAATGGCGGTATGCAAATGCGTGCTGGCTTTCCCGTGTCCGCGCGTTTTCCTGATGACGAATCCGTTAAATGTGTGGAATTTGAAGCTGGTCGTGCAGCACACATCCGACACATTGGACCCTATAGTAAACTAAATATTTCTTATACCAATCTTGTAAGTTGGTGCGCGCAAGAGGGGTATCAAACAAGCGGGCAATCCTGGGAAGTCTACGGCGATTGGCACGACGATCCATCAAAGCTTATTACTGACATTTATTTTCGGCTGCAATGCCTACCAACGTAACCTGAAAAATTATTGCTTAGCCAAAAGGAGGCGATTATGCAACTGGGAGCTTTTTCTATCAGTCTGGCTGTCAAAGACATTGAAGCGTCAAAGGTCTTTTATGAAAAGCTGGGCTTCACCGTTTTCCACGGCAATCAAACGCAAAACTGGCTGATTCTGAAAAACGGCGAAACCGTCATTGGCCTGTTTCAAGGGATGTTTGCCAACAACATTCTCACCTTCAATCCCGGCTGGAATCAGGCGGCGCAACCGCTGGACGATTTTACCGATGTGCGCGAATTGCAGCGCCAGTTGAAAGCGCAAGGTGTCACAATGCTTACCGAAGCGGATGCAACCTCGACCGGCCCGGCGAGCCTGATGATTGCCGATCCTGATGGGAACGTGATTCTGTTGGATCAGCACGTGTAAGGAAAACGCGATGGCCGAGAAACCCAAAACGATTGACGAATATCTGCATGTTTTGAGCGAAGACAAACGCGCCACGCTCGAAAGCCTGCGCCAAGCCATCAATTCTGTCGCGCCGCAGGCTGAGGAATATTTTTATTACCAACTGCCCGCCTTTCGGCTCAACGGCAAACGGCTGGTCGCCTTCGGTGCGGCAATGAATCACTGCTCGTTGTATCCACTGAGCGCTGCGGTTATGAAAGCGCACGCGGACGACCTCAAAAAGTATGACACCAGTCCGGGGACGATTCGTTTTCCGGTGAACACGCCACTGCCAACCGCACTGGTGCGCAAAATCGTCACCGCGCGAATGGCGGAAAACGCTGCGCCCGCCAAACGGCGCAAGCGCTAACCTTTTTTTCTCTTATGCCTAGATTGATTGCTTTCCTGCGCGCCATCAATGTTGGCGGCCATAATGTGAAAATGGAAACATTGGGCGCGTTGTTCGTTGAACTCGGCTTCACCGACGTCGAAACCTTCATCGCCAGCGGCAACGTGATTTTTACCACGAACAGGCTCGACATCGGAACATTGGAGCAGCGCATCGCCGATCACTTGCAAGCCTCGCTCGGGTACGCTGTCGCCACGTTTTTACGCACGGATGCCGAAGTGCAGGCGGTCGCAAACTACCAGCCATTTGCGGCGGAAGAAATGCAGGCGGCGCTGGCGCTGAACGTGGGCTTTTTGGCCGAACCACTTAGCCGGGAAGCGTCAGAGAAGGTTTTGACTTATCGCAATGCCATGGACGATTTGCACCTGCAAGGCCGCGAAATTTATTGGCTGTGCCGTATGCGACAAACTGAATCCCCGTTTGCCAAAGCCGGCTTTGAGAAAATCGTCAAAGTGAAAGCCACGTTTCGTGGCCTGAATACCGTGCGCAAACTTGCGGCCAAATATCCGACTAGCTGAAAAGGACAATCGCAATGAATCTGCTTATGCACCTGCAATCGCAATTTCGCCAAATGGAATGGGCCGATGCGATGGTTTGGCAAACAGCGTTGTCGGCGGATGCAGGGCTGACGGATGAAACGCTGCGTTTCCGTTTGCATCACATTCATCAGGTGCAGCGCGTGTTTTTGTCAGTTTGGCAAGGCGCGTTCGCGCATTTGCAAGACAGCAACGAACGGCGACAGGCTGTGATGGAGTGGGTGAACAAGGGGAATGAGCTGCGTGGGGCCGATTTATTGGTGTGGGGAAAGGATTATCACCACGATGTGCAGTTATATCTGGGCAGTTTGACAGAAGATTCCCTGGCACAAATCCTTACTTTGCCGTGGAGTGAGATGGTTGCGGCCCGCCTTGGGCAACCGCCCGCCGCTTCGACGCTGGCGGAAACCTTGCAGCAAGTGACGATGCACAGCACCTATCATCGCGGGCAAGTCAATCTACGATTACGTGAGATTGGCGTCGAGCCGCCGCTCGTGGATTTTATCGCGTGGGTCTGGTTAGGGAAGCCTGCCGCACAATGGCCCGCCTGAAGAACGAGCAACGCATAACCAAGAGAAAATTATGGCTGAACTGAAAACCCAAAAGACCACTGCCAGCGTGAAAGCGTTTTTGGACACGATTGCTGATGAGCAACGCCGCGCGGATTGTTTTGCGGTTGTGGAGATGATGAAACAAGCCACGAATGCCGAGCCAACGATGTGGGGAACGGCTATCGTTGGATTTGGTCATTATCACTACCGCTACGCCAGCGGACGCGAAAATGACTGGTTCCTGATTGGCTTTTCTCCACGCAAGCAGGATTTGACGTTGTATTTTTGCGATGGTCTTCAGCCTTATACCGACTTGCTCAAACAACTGGGGAAACACAAAGCCAGCAAGTCGTGTGTATACATCAAACGCCTGACCGATATTGATCTAACGGTGTTGCAGCAAATGATGCAACAATCCGTTACGAACATAAAAACAACCGGTATTCCTGGTGAGCATAAAGCCTGACGTTGTTGGTTAATTCGCCAAAATGTAATTGAACACCGGGTCTATGCGGCTGATATAATCGGTCGCTTTCACCTCCATCATGACGTCCGGAAAAAGGGTGACCGGGTCGCTCGGCGTCAGGTTGAAGTATTTGGTTGAATACACACACGTCAGACCGGAATTGGGCAACGTGAAGGTCAGGACGTTGCCGTAGCTATTGGGTTTTCCTCCCGTCGGCTCGCCTAACAAAATGGCATTCGTTTGATTCTGAAAATCCCATGCGCATAACAACCCGGATGAGATGGTCGTGTTGCCGGTAATGACATACAATCGCCCTCGTTGATTCAGCCACGGGCGATTGCGGATTCCGGCAATGATCGGACGAATCACTTCCGAATTGCCGCCAGGATTGTTGCGCAGGTCAATCACGAAGCGTGTCGCACCGCTGTCGTCCGCCACACGAAACATTTCATTCGCAAAGTTCGTCATCGGATTATTTGCCAAATCCGAACACCGATTGTATTCCAGCCAGATCGTGCGGGAATCTTCCAGCCATTTGTACCAGTAATTCACCGTCGTGTTTTGCCGGTAAAGCGGCACGTCCTGTCGGACGCCGCTCGCAATGCCTGTGAGCGCTTGCGTCCACGATACGGGTGCAAGCGCGAGCGGGAGGCGCTGGCCATTGTCCAACTCCAGTGTCAGTACGATGGATTCCATGTTTTCGACGATGCCGGTTTCCTGCAAGATTTCCGGCGTAATGACGTATTGCGGCAGTTGGGCGTGCAGCCAATACTCATTTTCACGCGCAATTAACACGCTCAGCCGCCGCACGGCTTCCTCAATTTCGGTGTTGCCAATTTTTATCAACCGCGCGCCGAGCAAGCGACGATCATTGAGCCGTCCGCGCCCCACGGCCTGCGCTTGTGTTGCGATGCCGGTGACGTACAGTCCATCCTGCAACCACAAGACGGAGATCGGCAGGCGGCGAAAGTAGGGGAAACCACCATTGACTGACCAACCCACATTGGTATGCGCTTCCTTCGCCATTGCGACTAACCGAAAAAAGCTGATTTGAATTTCGGCATCGGATTTTGAGGGGATAGCGGCGTCCAATTCTTCCACGGCGCGCACAAATTCATCAGGCGCGAGATCGTGATAAAAATTGAGATGGCGACGCGGCAATTCGCCGGCCAGATAACGCAAATCGGCGCGCCACGCTTCGGGCTTGGTCGTAACACTGGCTTGACTGGTTGTAGTAAGGAGAAGAAAAACGAGCGAGAGCAGGCAAAGGCGGTTCATCTATAACCTCCGGGTTTGGTGGGTAGATTGTTTGTTTGCCGCTAATAAAGGGGAAGTCAACGATAGTTGAGGAGCGAAGAGAAATCAACTTCGTCGCGCCATTTGCCCGCTCTTTCTGCTCAAGATTTCCACGTCCCTCGTGCTACAGCGGGAATGTAGTTGTCCAACTCTTTCGGCTTGAACGCAACGGTGCGCTCCTGTTCGGCGCTCATATACGCCGTCATCAGCAACTGCGTGCATTCCAAGCCATCGTAAACATTGATTTCCGGCTGTTTGCCATCCAGAAAGCAATTCACAAAGTAGCGATTTTCGGCGTCGTAGCCATATTCGGTAGATTCGCTTGCGACCACCGGCATCAGGCCTTGTTCAGCGTTTTGTTTCTCGACCAAATCTTCGCCTGCGTTGCCCTTGACCTCGCGGCTGAAGAAGAGTTTCAATCCGCTGTCGAGCGAGTTGATAGACATCGAATATTCCGGCCCCAGCAATTCCGTGCTGAGCCGCAAACCTGCGCCGACGAAACTCCACGACGTTGTAACCTCGGCAATCAGCGGCAAACCGTCTTCGTCCTCATATTGAATCGTTGCGCGCGCGAAATCTTCGGATGGCCGTTTCAGGTAATTCACCTCTTTGCCAAAGCGTTTTTTCAGTAACTTGGCATATTCCGGGCGTGACCATTTCAGGCTTTCAATCGTGGCCGAGACTTTGATGGGCTTGATCGAATTACGCGGCTTGCCGGGTTCAGTCAGCAGGAAACGTGCAACTTCGACGCTGTGGCACATCATATCGTTCAGCACGCCGCCGCCCTGCAAATCGCCCTGCCAGAACCAGGGCATATGCGGGCCGCTGTGTTCCTCGGCTGCGCGGGCGAGGTAGGGGCGTCCAGTCAAAGCAGCCGCGCGCCGCCAAATGATTTCGCGTCCGCGCACGATGCCCGGCTCGAACAATTGGTCTTCCAGGTAGCCGTGCAGGCAGCCGGATTCTTCGACGAGTTCGACAACCTTCTTCGCTTCCGCTGCATTGCGTGCGAGCGGTTTTTCAATCGCAATGCCTTTAAGCGAGCCTTTGCCCGACTTGATGGTTTTCACAATGGCTTCGAGGTTTTCGATGCGTTTGTGATTTGGGCCGCAAATCCAGATCGCGTCAATGTCGGGCGAAGCAACCATCTCTTCGATAGACTTGAACGCTTTGGCTTCGCCGAGGCGGAGCGAGTTGGCGAGTTCTGCCGCGCTTTTCGCGTGTTTCTTATTCGGACTCCACACACCGCGAATGTCTGCATCGCGCACGGCGACGAAAGATTGAATGTGAAAGCGGGTGATAAAACCGCTGCCGATAAAACCGATTCCGAGTCGTTTCATGATTCTCCTGCTTGTTTGGGAAAGAAAGAGAGACGGAGCGAAGGAGAGACGGAGAGGTTGAGGAAAATCTGGGTTCTTTCTCTCCTTCCCGCTGTCGCTCTTTCTCTCCTTCGCTCCGTCTCTCCTTCTATCGTTGCCTGCCGCCTTTGCCGCCCGCTGCTGGTTGCGCTGCGGTAGGCATTGCCTTTCGTTGTCCCCACGTTGGTGGTGGCGGTTCGGTATTCATTCGATTGACGGGTTTTTCTTTCAGCATCCGCAACGCTTCCTGCACGGCGCGTTCCAGTTGCGGATCGCGTCCGGCAATCACGTCTTTGGGCCAGTTTTCGACATCAATATCGGGCGGCGTGCCTTCGTTTTCGACGGCCCATTTGCCTTCGCGCGTAAAGAAACCGCCACGTGGCGCAATCATCGAACCGCCGTCAATAAATGTCGGCGTGTCTGCCGTATGCACCAAACCGCCCCACGTGCGTTTGCCAACGAGCAGGCCGATCTTACGATAGTGAAACATCCAGGGCATCAGGTCGCCGCCGGAACCGGCCATTTCATTGACGATCATCACCTTCGGCCCCCAGATGCCTGCGGACGGACTGGTGAAGGGATAACGATCTCCGGCGACGTTGTTGAAGTAGCCGTCAAAATCGCGCTGCAACACGTCAATGATATAATCCGCTGCCGAGCCGCCGCCGTTGTAGCGTTCGTCAATCACCGCGCCCTGCTTGTCCTGCTGGGCAAAGTAATAGCGATTGAAGCTTGTGTAGCCGGGCTGTCCCGTGTTCGGCAAATAGACATACGCCAATTTGCCATCCGACAATTTATCCACCCTCCGGCGATTCGCTTCGACCCACGCGCGCGTGCGCAACGTCTGTTCTGTCGCGGTCGGCACGACGACGATTTGCCGCGCGCCTTCCATCGTCGGGCGATTGTTGACGGTCAGCGCGGTTTGCCGATTCGCCGTGCCGTCGAGCAGGCGAAAGATATTGTCGGGCGCTTTCAATTCGACACCGTTGACCGCGAGGACGTAATCGCCCTCGGAAACTTCGACGCCGGGCGCGTGCAGCGGTGCGCGCAGGTCGGGATTCCAGCTTTCGTTGTCGTAAATGCGCGTGATTTTGTAGCGTCCGTTATCAATCGTGAAATCCGCACCGAGCAATCCGCCCGCATCGCGTGGCACGTCCGGCAGATCGCCGCCGCGCACATACGAATGGCCGATGGCGATTTCCGCACCCATGTTGTCGAGCAGGTAATTCAAATCGGCGCGATGATTCACGTACGGCAACAGCGCGCCAAGCGCATTTCCTTCATCTTCGGCCAATCGCTGCCGTGCATGTTTTGGACGTAGAGGTAATCGCGTTGATTGCGCCAGCCTTCGTTGAAGATTTGTTTGAATTCCTCTTTTGGATCAAGGTACATCCGCAGCGAAACATTGATACGACCTTGTCCCGGTTGCGGCGCTTGCCGGTCGGCATCCACGATGAACAACGCGGGCGCAGGTGCTTCACCGCCACCACGCCCGCCGCGTCCTGCGCCCGCAACACCGCCGCCTGCGCGATAAACCGGTTGCGACCATCGGCGCTGACATCGTAGTTGGCTACGCCCGTCGCAAACGCCGCCGCGCGCCTCCTCCAGCCGATAGCGTTGCAGCGTCTGCCCGCCAAAGCCACCGCCGCCGCGTGCGCCGGAAGCTTCGAGGTAGTACACCGTGCCCGCCACGCCCGCGCGCAGTTGCGAATATTGCCGCTCCGGCACACCCGGCACCGCGATGATGCGTTGCTGCAAGCCGTCGAAATCAATCTGCACATTGACCGGCGTGCGCACGGACGCCGAACCGCTGGCGCTTGATCACTTTTTGCCATTGTCCGCCGTTGCCGCGCTACCACGCCCGCCGCCACGTCCTGCCGCCCGGTGTTGCTGGCGCGTTGCCGATGCCGCTGTCTTCATCGCTTTCCGGCAGCAGCGGGCTGGCCTCAACCCTTCTTCAAAATCGCAAAGTACAAACCCGGTTTTCGTCGTGGTCATACGAAGTCATATCGAGCCACTGCGACTTCGGCGAAATCCGTCGAAGCGAAAAACCACAGATATTTTGCTCGCATCCCGTAAGCCACACGGCATCGGCGAGGCAAATCGGTGATTTGTTTGCTTTCGCCCGTTTCATTGCTGACGAAAATCGCGTGATAGAGCGATTTCAGGCGGCTTCAGCATACGCGACCCATTTGCTGTCAGGACTCCACACCGGATTCAGCGTGCGCGTCGGCACCATCCACGGATCGTTGCCGACAGTCTTGGCTGACCGGATGCCACATCCAAGACCCAGACTTTCAAGTTGGTGTCTGTATAGAGCAGCTTTTTCGAGGTCGGGCGACCACGACGGCGTGTAGTAATGCGTCGGATTCGGCAGCCGCGATTTCGCGCGGCTGCGACAAGCCGTCCTGCGCTTCGATCACCAGTTTGTATTCACCTGATTTGTCGCTGAAGTACGAAATCCATTTGCCGTCCGGCGACCACGCGGGATCACGTTCGGCGGAGCCAGCGGAATTGCTTAAGTTGAATGTCGCCTTTCTCGGCGGGAATCGTGAAGACTTCGCCGCGCGCTTCGACGACAACGTACCCGTCGGCGAAAGCGAAAGATTTGTCATCCGGCTCGTCACATCTTCCCAGCGCGGCATCATCCACGGGAAATCGCCCGTTGCCGTGATGTTCACCTGTTTTGTCTTGCCCGTCTTCGGATCAAGTTCGTGAATGTATCCCGCCTGCTCAAACACGACCGCGCCGCTGCCCGCGTCCAGCGTCTTCACGTCAAAATCGGTATAGCGCGTGACCTGTGCCAGCTTCTTCGTTTTCGTTTCATACGACCAGACATTCGCTACGCCATCGCGGTCGGAAATAAAGTAAACCGTCTCGCCGACCCACGCCGGATCAATGTCTTTGGAGTCTGTCCACGGCGGCGAAACGAGATCATAGCTCTTCAAATCCACAATCCAGATGGGACGATTTTGCCCGCCGCGATAATTGCGCCGTTCGTCATCCCACGAGTTGTTCATCCGATAGGCAATGCGTGAACCGTCAGCCGAAATCTTGCCCTGATAGCCACGCGGCAATGCCATCGGTTCTTCGACACCGCCTTCTGCCGGAACTGTCCAGAAACGCGGCGCAGCGCTCGGTGCCCACGTCGCACGCGCCGAAGCGAACATCACTGACTTTCCATCAGGCGTCCATCCCTGCACGGTGTCTGCGCCCGGATGCCACGTCAACCGCTTCGGCTCGCCACCTGTCGACGGCACAACATAAACATCCGTGTTGCCCGCGTATTCGCCGCTGGAAGCAATCCATTTGCCGTCAGGCGAAAAATGCGGATTCGACGTTTGCCCCTGAAAGCTCGTGAGCCGCCGCGCCGTACCGCCTGTGCGTTCGACTACCCAAATATTATTGGCATACGCAAACGCGATGTGGCTGTAGTGCTGACGGTCGGTGTGCGCAGCGAAGCGCGTGCCACTGCCTTTGTGCTTGGGAAACGGACAGGCGCAAACTGCTGAGGGCCAGCAGTGCGAGCGAAAATACAACGACGAGCAAAGTACGTTTTGACATAAGTGGGTTCTCCGCTGGAGTGGGTTGAATTGTAAATCTTACTGGTTGCCGCCCGTTAGGACGCTGCTGCCAGGGCGTGCGTTTCAAGAATCCGCCCTCCTAGCTTGTGATGTGACTCCCGCGTTGCGCGAGCGGTCATCGTTTTATTGGTTTCTTCGGTTTTCGCGGTGCAGGCGGCGGCGGCGGCGGTGGCGGCGAGGACGTAGGGAATTCTTTTTCCATTTCCTTCTGTAATAACGCCCGCTCTTCTTCCATCACCTCAGTCATAATGGCGGTGATCGGTGGCAGTAGCAATTCCGACGATTTCTGCATTGCCTCCTGTGTTATTGACGGCACGTTCTCCACCCATTTCCTGCCGACCGGCGAGCGATAAAAGACCACCAATTCTTTTAGTTCGTCCGCCGAATAATACTTGTCGTAAATGGGGAAATAGATTTGTTCGACGATGGCTCCCAGATCAATGCGTTGTTTATATAACTCGCGCATCCGTTTCATCGCGCGGAGGCCGCCGGCGACGGCCTTTTGCTGAATTTTTTCCTGCGTTTCTTTGGGTAAGTCTGCCATATTCGGCAGCACGGGCCCCATCAATTGAGGGAAATTGCTTTCGAGTTGCGTGAACTGCGCCTCCATCGTTTTTTCAGTGATTTGTTTGAGATTCATCACCGTTAACAGCTCGCGCAGTAAGGCAAGCTTTTGCGGCTCAATGGTAGATACGGATTGCCCCCAACTTGTGAGAGAAAAGCCGCAAAGAAGAAGACCTGTAAGCAGAAATTTTCTAATCAACATCGGTGTCCTTTCATGGGGCGTTGGATGAGGAGCAATCCGTGACCACATTATTATTTGGGGAACAGTTTCGGGTTCAGCCCTGGAATCAACTTTACAGCGTTCTTGTAATACACCTTCTTCAGCACTTCATCCGGCAACTGAAAGCCGTAGATGCGCCAGAAGGCATGCCGTTTGCGATAGTATTCAATGTACTCATCGCGCGTTTCATAGACGCGAAAGTAAGCGTGGTATTCGCTGACTTCGTAAATGTCTTTGCCGAACAGAATGCGGTCTTGATACTTGATGTGAAAATCGTGCGAGGCGTATGGTTGTCGTCCTAACTCGGCCAGAATCGCCGCATTGTCTACATAGACGTTCGGATAGGTATCAAAGAGTTTGCCAAGTCGTGCCAGATCGTTGCCGTGATAGCCGAGATGCGCGAGGATGAAATTCGTCTTCGGGTTCTTTTCGATCATGTGATTGCGTTCGGTCATCAGCGTCTCAAACGTCGGAAACTTTTCCGGTGGCCGCGCCCGCCCAGGAAATTGATTCAACTCCAGCCAGCGTTCATTAAAGCGGTCAATCGGATCAAAGAAGACATTCGGTTCAGCAATGTGAATCAGTATGGGAATCTTCAGCTTCGCGCACATCTGCCAGACCGGGTCCCAGTTCGGATCGTCCACTTTGACGCGCTGCCCGTTCTTGTACTTCAAATCCATCCCAAAATTCTTGAAGACCTTCAATCCTTGCGCGCCATTTTTCACGTCTTCTTCCAATCGCTTTGCCTGTCGTTCGCCGTAGCCGGGTTCGTTGATGTCATCAAACGTCATATTCGCAAAGACGACGAAGCGATCCGGGTAGCGCGTTTTCATTGCTGCTACCGTCTTCTTAAGTTGTTCGCCTGTGCCGCCGCTCAGATTGACCATCACCTGCATATTCATCCCGTCCATATCTTTGACGAGTTCATCTACGCGGGCATTCGTCGGGTTGCCGTGATGGCTATGCACATCAATGAAAGGAAACTTTGAGCGTGTGACTTTTGTTTCTTTGGTGACGAGCGAAGATTTCGGTTCGTACTCTTCGGTCGTGAGTGTTTTCGTGGGCTGTTGCGCGCGCGGTTGTGCCAGAGTAGACGCCGCCAACAACAGGGAAACGAGGGCGAATAGAAATATGTTTTTCATCGGTTCTGCTTTGACTCCTGAAGTTCGTGAGAGCGCGGAGATTTTGACACGCCGCGAAAGTTATTGCGAGCCGCTATGAGTTGGAATAGACATCAAATGATGCGGTATGTAATGAGTTTTTGTCGCTCAGCGAAACCTGCCTGATCTGCATCATCTATGGCCTATTTTGCTTTCTCTATCCAAATAATCCAACAGCACGTTCGACATCACTTTGCTGCCGATCACCAACGCTTCTTCATCCGCCTCAAACTCCGGCGTATGAATCATTGCCGTGATGCCTTTTGCGGTGTTGCCGACGCCGAGGAAGTAAAAGAAGCCCGGCACGACTTTCTGATACAGCGAAAAATCTTCCGCGCCCATTTGCGGCAGCGGCGTCGTAATGTTGGCTTCGCCGAGAATGCGCTTGAGCGTAGGCAACGTCGCGGCGACTAGCTTTGGATCGTTATACGTGACGGGATTGTTGCGACCCCAAGTCAATTCATAACTTGCGCCGTAGGCCGACGTGATGCCTTTCAGCGTTTGATTCATCATCGCCATTGCGGTCGTTCGCACTTCTTCATTCAGCGTGCGCATCGTGCCTTCGATTTTGACTTCGTCGGCGATGATGTTGAAGCGGTTGCCGCCTTGAAAACTGCCGATGGTGATGACCAATGGCTCCTGCGTGTTGATGCGGCGGCTGCGAATGGTTTGCAGTGACAGCACGGCTTCGGCGGCGACGACGATGGTGTCAATGCCGTCGTGCGGGTACGCGCCGTGTACTTTTTTGCCGCGCACGGTGAGCATAAATTTATCGGACGATGCCATCGCAGGGCCAACGTTCACGCCGATTTGGCCGACTTGAATATTGGGCATGACGTGCAGACCGAAGATGGCGGACGGTTTCGGGTTTTCCAGCGCACCTTCTTCAATCATGAATTTCGCGCCGCCCTTTTCACCTTCGGGCGCGCCTTCTTCGGCGGGCTGGAAAATGAATTTGATGGTGCCGTTGATGAGATTACGGTTTTTGCTGAGGATTTCGGCGACGCCGAGTTGCACGGTCATATGAACGTCGTGGCCGCAGGCGTGTTTGACACCGGGATTCTGCGATTTGTAGGGAATGTCGAGCGTTTCCAGAATTGGCAGCGCATCCATATCCGCGCGCACGGCGACGACGGGGCCGGGCTTCGCACCTTTCAGCAAGCCGACCACACCGTATTTGCCGACCTGCGTTTTGACATCATCCAGTCCGAACGAGCGCAGTTTTTCGGCGATATATTGCGACGTTTTTTCTTCGCGGTTCGAGAGTTCGGGATGCTGATGCAGATAGCGGCGCGTCTCGATCAATTTGGCGCGCAAGGCTTCGGCGGCTTGTGCAAGCTGGGTGTCGCGGGACGGTTGTGCCTGGGCGATGATGGGCAGCGCCAGCGCACAGAATACGAGCAAAGTTCGTCGCATAAATTTTCCTCAGTTCTGAAACGGATGGGATGGGGAAGGTTGTTTATAGTCAGGATTGGCAAAATGCACAAGCGCAGGCCGGAAACGCGCAACCGACGCTCGTGCAGACACCAACGGCGGGGAAGCGAGACGACGGAATTTACGCCGCTAGAAAATTTGATTCAGCGATGCCAGCAGTGGCGTGGCTGCGTTCGCATCAGGGGTTTCGCCGTAAAGCGTAGCTGCTACATCTGAGAGCAGCACCTGCAATTCGCGCTCAACCTGATTCGTGGGAAACAGCCGCACATTCAATTGCACTTTGCTCATCTCAATCGTCAGACCGAGCGCGCTCGCTTTGATGGGCGAAAGCTGAAAGTACAGCGCGCCCACAAATCCCTGATCGCCCGTAGCTTCGGTTAAGGGCAAGCCGGAAGGCATTTTCAATCGTCGTTCTGTGATGAGCGTTGGCACGGCTCCCAGCCCGCCTTGAACAGAAATCATCGTCGCTGCTACGTTTTCGACTTTGCGCGTGCCGATGCGAAACGTGCCGAGCAGTTGCAACTTGCCGTTTTCCACTCGTGCCGATGCGGGCGCAAAAGTGAATTGATGTTTGCTCTTGCTCGTTTCAAATTCGCCCGTGAATCCTTTGTCGCGTTGCAGCGCAAAGATCGAATACAACTTCGCTGTCGGCTTCGGCCCCGGCGCGTCTTTGGCAGAAGGTTGTTTGTTATCTTGTACGAACATTGATTGCTCCAGATACGAACTTGTCGAATTGGCCACGAATTGACACGAATTTTCACGAATTGGGAACACCGCAAAAAGCGTAAAAGACGCAAAATCTAATTCCATCGCTGTGCCTTTTTCTGTTCTTCCCATTCGTGAAAATTCGTGTCAATTCGTGGCTAAAAAAAACTACAGGTTCCCGCGCTTCATCTCATCCGCGATGTAATCGCACGCGCGCATCGTCAGCGCCATAATCGTAATTGTCGGATTTTGATTCGCGGCACCGACAAAGGCTGCGCCGTCGGTTACGAAAACGTTTTTGACATCGTGCGTTTGATTCCATTTGTTTAGCACCGAAGTCTTTTTGTCATTGCCCATCCGCGCCGTGCCGAGTTCGTGAATGATCTTGCCGGGCGCGGTCATATTGCCACCGACGGAAATGATTTCAGCGCCAGCGGATTTCAGCGTTTCTTCGATGCACTCTGCCGCGTCCTTCGCCATTTCGCGTTCGTTGTCGGAATGCTGAATGTGAATTTTCAGGACGGGAATGCCCCAGGCATCTACGGTTCCGCCGGGATCAATTTCAACGAAGTTCTCAAAGCGCGAAAGCATATTCGCGCGCGTCGTCATATAAACTGGCGCTGTACTCCACTTGCGCACCGAGTCTTTGAATTCCTTGCCAAAGCCGGGGAAGCGGTTTGCGCCCGGATTGCGACCCATTCCAGCGCTGCATTCAAAGCCGTAGCCGCGCAGGAATTTCGGATGTTTGGTTTTCGCGTCGAGGTTGCGGAAACGCGGAATAAACAATCCTGCCGCCTTGCCATCTTCATTCACAGGCTCGCGTCCGGCCAGCGTATGGAACACGCCCATCCCGCTGATGCCGCCGAAATGGTCTACGAGGTAATGACCGAGCGCGCCGGACGAATTACCGAGGCCGTTCGGATGCTGGCGCGATTTGGAATTGAGCAGCAGCCGCGTGGATTCGAGTGTCGAACCGGCAACGATGATGACCTTGCCTTGATATTCGAGTTCCTGAAACGTCACGCGATCCACGACCGCGACGCCTTTCGCGTTTCCGGTTTTTGGATCAACGTTGATGTGTCGCACAACCGAATTAGGCCGGAGCGTCATCTTGCCCGTAGCTGCTGCGACCGGCAGCGTCCGACACCGAAGAGAACATCGCGCCGACATCGCAGCCATCGCCACAATGCCCGCAGTAATGGCAAGCCGCGCGATTATATTTTTTGTGATGCGGCTTCACCGCTGTCAGCATCGAAACGCGCGAAGTAATGCCGGGACGGCCTAATTTTTCCGAACCTTTTTTCAGCAACGCTTCGCCGCAGGTCAGATTCATCGGCGGCAAATATTTGCCGTTCGGCTGATACCAAAGATTGTCGTGATTCCCACTGACGCCGACGAACTCTTCGACCTTGTCGTAGTACGGTTCGATTTCTTTGTAATCAATCGGCCAATCCACATCAAAGCCATCGTGCGTGGCGGCTTTGAAATCTAAATCAGAGTATCGCCACGACAGGCGACCCCAGTGCAATGTCTTGCCGCCGACGATGCGGGCGCGTACCCATAAAAAGGGCTTGCCCGGTTCGGTCGTGTACGGGTTCTCAGAATCCTTGACGTAAAAATGTCGACTGAAATGGCCTGCCGTGTCTTCCATCCATTGATCTACGTTTTTCCAGCCGGGCGGGCCAAAGCCTCGATACATATCTTCATACGGCCAGGTGTGCATCGAGAAATCGCGGGCTGGATTTACGGGCGGGCCAGCTTCCAGCACGAGAACTTCCAACCCTTTTTCCGTTAACTCCTTTGCCGCCATCCCGCCCGAAGCGCCGGAGCCGATGATGATGGCGTCATAAACTTTTTGCGTGCGAGTTGTTTGAAACACTTGAGTTACTCCAACTTTCAGGTGCCGCGTCATTGCAGGCGGCGGCAGGAATTGTTTGTGAAGACGAGCAGGCAAACTAGCACAAGGCCGAAACGCGATCAAGCGTGCAGAAAATCTGGATTTCGGGGCGCATTCCCTCTGTCGAATGTTTGTGGTGTGCCGCCGAAAAGAACAGGCTGCTGCGGCTCGCCACCGCTAACTTTCAATATAACCCTCTCAAGGAAAGGCCCCAACTATGCGTTACCTTTGGCTCTGTCTACTTTTGCTCCCGCTTACGGTGCGGGCGCAAACTCCGATTCCACCTAGTCGTCCGGCGCTGTTGCAAACCACGGCGCGCACTACGGCAACAGACGGCAATCGGGAGGAGAAAAACGCCGCTGCCACGACGGCGCTGAGTTCCACGAAGCCGGATCAGAAAAAGGTGTTTGATAAAAAATTCTACACCTTGATGGTCGGCTTGCAGGCCAGCACGGTGCTGGATGTCGAAAGCTCGTACTACGTGCTGAACAATTGCCCGGCTGGATATACCTGCCGCGAAGGCAATCCGTTCTTGCGTCCGTTTGTGCATGCGGGACGTCCGGCGGCTTACGCGTTTACGACCACGACGAACGCGCTGGCGGTGCTGAGCAGTTATAAGCTGCGCAAAAAAGGCAGCCGTTTCTGGTGGGTGCCGATGACAGCATACATCGGCATTCACACGTATTGCGGGATTAACAACCTGCGTACGGCGCGCCGCTAATGGAGGCGAAGAAATAGACCATGGATGACGCAGATGCGGTGGATCAACGCGGATTCAGACCCGCGAAAATCTGCACGATCTGCGTCATCTGTGGTCTATCTTGCCTTGCCTGGCAAGGCTTATCAGGCGATTGATAAACTTTATGGCCGGGGCGCTGGCTTGCGAACCGACCGCGCAGAACGGTAAGATGCCACCGCCTGGAGATGTGCCAGCAGCAAATGATTGTGTCTATAGCCAAGCGGTTTTTGACACGCAACACGTAAGGCATGAAACAACCGATCAGAGTCGAAATCACCGGACGCAATTCTTTCTGGCTCAATGCTGTGAAAGTCGAATGGGAACATCAGTACCCCGATCGGAAATGGATTCAGCAAGGCGAGCGCATGGTTTTGATCGAAGCCGACTGGCTCACCGATTTACAACGCATCGCCCATCAATGTTTTGCTACGGCAGTCATCGCCCCGGAAGACTCTGGGCGACGTAAATTATTTCGTCAACTTTTCCGGCAGGACGATGAGTCCCGTTAAGCTCAAAGTTCAAATCTGAAATCTCAAATTTCAAGTGGAGGAAGTATCACAATGAAAGCAACCGTAAAAATCATCGCTGCAACGGCGGTTTTCGGCTTGTTCCTGGCGACTGCATTTCGCACGGAAGCCTACCCGCCGTTTGTGCGCAAGTCGGAAAAATTCGGAGCGAAAGATTGTCTGTTTTGCCACACCGAACCCAATGGCGGCGAAGGCTGGAATGACCGTGGCAAATGGCTGATCGCTGAAAAAGACAAGCGCAAAGCCGATTCCATTGATGTCGAATGGCTCACCGATTATAAACCCGTTGAAGGCGAGAAGAAGGACGGCGAAGGCGAAAAGAAAGACGGTGAGAAGAAAGAAGGCGAAAAGAAGCCAGAGGAAAAGAAGAAAAATAACGGCAATTAAGACCGGCGCGGCTAGCACCCCTTTGCTAGCCTTTTGCTTTTTTGTGGAGAGAGAGAATGTCGAAACTTTCTATTCGTGATCTGGATTTAACCGGGCAACGAGTTTTCATCCGTGTAGATTTCAACGTCCCGCTTGAAGGCGGGCAAGTCACTGACGACACGCGCATCACTGCGGCGCTGCCAACAATTCAATACGCTGTAGACAAAGGCGCAAAGGTAATTTTGGCCTCGCATCTGGGCCGTCCGAAAGGCGAGCGCAATATGAAATATTCGCTCAAGCCTGTTGCGAACCGTCTGTCGCAGTTGCTCGGACGTGCCGTGCCGCTTGCCGCTGATTGCATTGGCGAAGCGGCGGAAACCGCCGTCGCTGCGCTGCAAAATGGCGACATCCTGCTCTTGGAAAACGTGCGCTTTTACAAAGAAGAAGAAGCGAACGACGCGAATTTTGCCGCCAGTTTGGCGAAACTATGTGATGTGTACGTGAATGATGCGTTCGGCACGGCGCACCGCGCGCACGCTTCGACCGAAGGCATCGCGCATCACGTCAAACAGGCCGCCGCTGGGTTTTTGATGGAGAAAGAGTTGCGCTATTTGTACGGCGCGCTCGAAGCGCCGGAACGCCCTTTCGTCGTAATTCTGGGTGGCGCAAAAGTTTCCGACAAAATTCAGGTGATTGAGAATTTATTGAAATCAGCTGATGCTGTGTTGATTGGCGGCGCAATGGCCTACACATTTTTCCTGTCGCAAGGACTAGGTGTTGGCAAATCACTGGTCGAACCGGACAAAACCGAGTTGGCGAAGCAACTCGAAGTCGTCGCCAAAGAAAAAGGCGTGAACCTGCAATTGCCGAGCGATCACGTCATCGCGGCCAATCCGAATGACGGCGCGAATGCGAAAACGGTCGGCATTGATGCCACGCCCGCTGAAGCGATGGGCCTGGACATTGGCGCGGCTACGCAAGCCGAATACGCCGCGATCATCAAGGCTGCTAAGACCGTGATCTGGAACGGCCCAATGGGCTTGTTTGAAAAAGCGCCCTTTGATCAAGGCACGCGCGCCGTTGCGCAAGCCGTTGCTGATGCCACCGAAAACAATCACGCCATTTCCATCATCGGCGGCGGCGACAGCGTGGCCGCGATTCACGAAGTTGGGCTGGCCGACAAGGTGTCGCACATTTCCACTGGCGGCGGCGCGACGTTGGAGTTACTGGCAGGCGACGTGCTGCCGGGTGTGGCGGCGCTCACGGAAAAGTAGGATTTGAACTTTGAGAGTGGAGATTTGAGAGAGAGAACAGTTTCTCTCTCAAACCTCAAATTTTCAACCTCAAATCAGGTTTTCTTCGAGACTTTCTCTTGGGTTCACGAGGTTCATCGGAAAGGATCAAGACAAACTATGAAAATGCAGTATCGTTCTTTGGTAATTGGTTTTGTGTTCTTGGGCAGTGCGGCTTGGGCACAAACAGCGCGACCAACGCTGACAACAGAAGATGTCGTGAAATGGCGGGCGGCGCACCCTGAACGCGCGGAGCATTTCATTCCGAAAACTGCTGCGGCGCAGCAACCTAGTGCACCGTCCAACACAGCAGCGCAAGAACAAGATTGGAATGCGCGCCTGACGGAAGCGCGGGAGCGTGTGCGTAGTTTTGAGCGCCGCGCGGACGAAACGGAATTGGCGGCGACGCAGGCACGGAGCTGGATTTTTTACGGCGATGCCAACGCGCTGAATGCCAATAATGCCCGCGTCGCCGAATTGCAACGCCTTTGCGAACGCTTACCGCGCCGAAGCCCGTGCCGCACAAACCATCGTCAACCGGTTGTTGGATGAGGGCAGGGAATTCGGTTACCAAATCGCCGCGCTTGCGCCTACGCTGAAAAACGGCGCACCGAACGTGGCGTATTACCGCACGCGCTTTCTGGCCTTGCAACGCGATTTACATGACGCCGAAGCGCGTGCCGACGTGTTGCAACAGCGAACGAATCGCTTGCAAACGGCAATCAATACGACGTGGAATGCACCGTCAGCAGCGGGACGGCGTGGCATCCAGTTCTATCCCAATAACGGCGCGTCAGATGTGTTTTATCTGAATCGCCTGCGCGATGAATTGGGTGGTGTCGGCAGCGATGCACAGTTTGTGCAAGCGCGTATTGCGATCTTGACCGAGCAACTGCAAGCCTTGCAGGAAGAAGGACGGCGCGTTGGCGTGCCGCCGGGAATTTTTCGAGAATAGATAAGGAGAGCAAAACTCATAATGCGGAAACCTGTCATTGCAGGAAACTGGAAAATGTTCAAAACCATCAGCGATGCTGTCAATACTGCCGTGTCGCTGAAACCCTTAGTCGCCAATGCCAATCACTGCGAAGTTGTCATTGCGCCTGTCTTCACCGCGCTCAAATCTGTAGCCGACCGGCTGGAAGGCTCGAACGTCAAAGTCGCAGCGCAGGATGTTTCAGATCAACTCAAACACGGCGCGCACACGGGCGAAATCTGTGGCGATATGCTCAAAGATGCCGGATGCAGTCACGTCATCATCGGCCATTCCGAACGCCGCGCGATGTACGGCGACAACGATGCCTTTATCAATCGCAAACTGCGCGCGGCCCTGAATTTCGGTTTGACGCCGATTTTGTGCTGCGGCGAGACGCTTGACGAACGCGACGCCGGACGCGCCGAACAAGTCGTCAACGACCAATTGGACGCCGATTTGAGTGGGCTGAGCGCGGAGGAAATAGCGAAACTCGTAATTGCCTACGAACCAGTCTGGGCGATTGGCACCGGACGCACGGCCACGCCAGAACAAGCGCAGCAAATGCACGCCTATATCCGTTCGTGGCTGACCGAAAAATTCGGTGCGGGCGTGGCCGAAAACCTGCGTATCCTGTACGGCGGCAGCGTGAAGCCGGAAAATATTGCTGAACTGATGAACGCGCCCGATATTGACGGCGCGCTCGTCGGCGGTGCAAGTCTCGACGCGGAAAGCTTCGCCAAAATCGTCCATTACCAATGACAATGGGCGACTGGCAACAGGTAATTGACCAATCACAAATGCAGCTTGCGCCGGGCAGAAGGCGTGGGCTATCATCGCAGCAGTGTTTTTGTGAGGTTTTGCAGTTTGTCTCATTTCCCCGCGACGGCTGCCAATTGTTTTCCTGTGAGGAGTAATCGCGCATGTCAATTCGCACCAAGCTAACCCTGATCACCATTTCCGGCTTGATCGCATTTTACGCCATTGTCGGCGGGATGCTGTCGGGTTCCTTCGGACGTGTCGTAGCAAATCCCGGCCCGTATCCGCAACTCAGAATTTTCGAGGAAGTCGTGCGGCACATCGTCAACGATTACGTCGAAAAACCCGATCTCAACAAAGTGCGCGTCGGAGCGTTACGCGGTTTGACGGACGGGCTTGATCCTTACAGCGCGTACCTTTTGCCCGCGCAGCTCAAGGAGTATCAATCGAACAAAGGCAAATATGCAGATATGACCGGCATTCAGTTGGGTTCGGTGCAGCGGTTTGCGTACGTGATTTCAGTCGTGCCGAATTCTCCGGCGGACAAAGCGGGCGTGAAAGCGCGCGATGTCATCGAATACATTGACGGCCACGCGACGCAAGACATTGATCTGATTGACGCGAATGCGATGCTGTCAGGACAGGCGGGGACATCTGTGGAATTAACCTTCCTGCGCACACGCACGCGCGCCAATGAAAAAGTCAAAATCACGCGCGCTCCAGGTGCGCAGCCGAAGCCGGAAACGCAACTGATGGAACAGCAAATCGGCTACGTCAAGGTGCCGGTGCTGGTCGGACAGGCGGAAGCGGTGCAGACGTCCATCAAAGATGCGGTAAAGCGCGGCGCAACGAAAATCATTTTGGATCTGCGCGGCTCAGCGGGCGATGATTTGCAGACGGGCGTGACGGTAGCAAATTACTTCCTGAAATCCGGCACGATTGCCAAAGTCATCGGACGCAAGGAGAAGTTGCTGAATACCTTCGAGGCCAAGCCGGAAAACGCGATTACGGATTTGCCTGTAGCCGTGTTGATTGATAACTCCACTGCCGGTGCGGCGGAAGTCATTGCAGCGGCGATTCAGGATAACAAACGCGGCGATGTCATTGGCGAACGCAGCTTCGGCGTCGGCACCGCGCAGCAATTGTTCCCGCTGGATGACGGTTCGGCAATGTTGCTGACGACGTCGCGTTATGCTTCGCCCAACGGCAAATTTTTCTTCCCCGAAGGCGTAATGCCCGCGACGGAAGTAAAGCGGCAAGACCTAGCCGCAATCTTGCCGGATGATGTGGACACGGAACCTTCGCCAAAGCCTTCGACCGCGCCAACAGCCACGCCGACGCCAACGCCGACGCCTGCCACCGCGGGTAAGCCGGGCGAAGACTTAATTCTCAAAAAGGCTATCGAAGTGTTAACGACAGGGGCGAAGGCGAAGAAAAAAGCAGCCTAAGTAAATTGTCAGGCAGACACGCCATTTCATTATCAGGGCAGCACTTGCACAGCAGGGCTGCCCTGTTGCTTTGGCCGCAGCCCTGCGCACCTCGTAAAGAATTGTTGCAATAAAATTATCACAAAGCTAAGATCACCTCGCTCGCTTCCTAAGCTTCAGCTTAGAAGTTGTGTCCCACCAAAATTCGACGATACCTAACGATTGAGAAGAGCCTTACTCTCTTCCAACGCAAGCCGCTATTTGGATTGACAAGTTAATTGACTGACAGCAGGCGCAACAAAAAGATATTTGTTGTACGGCTTCTGCCAAACGGTAGCGCAAGCATCCTGTTTGCGAAGTAGTGCAAGCATCCTGTTTGCACCGCTCATTGACGCCGAGCAACAAACAAGATGTTTGTTGTGCAGTTGCTGAAGTCGCGCCAACCTCTGGCTGGCGTTCCTCACCTGTCAAGACAACCAGGCTTCTACTTTCGCCCTGCAATTTAGCCCTGCAAACGAAGGAAATTCGAGAGGAGTATGATGTACCGTAAATCCTCGCTATTTCTATTTGCGGCAGCTCTCGGAATGGTCTTGGTTTATCAAGCGATCAAGCTTGCCAAGCAATTCCACCCGCCCACCACGCCTCAGGTATCCCTGCCTGAACTGCCGGCATTAGAAACAGCCAGCGCGCTCACCAGCACCGCGCCAACCTCACATTTCGCACCTGTTATTTTACCCAAGATTCACCAGCCCAAACTTGCCAAAATCCTGCCAGCCGCCACGGAATTTCCAGCGGAAGAACGCTTCGAGCGCGATGATCCGCGCGCGTGGCGAAACCGCGCTCCGTGGGAACGACGCGACAAAATGGAATCCGAAGAGGAAGAGGAGGAAGAAGGCAAGCGATACGACAAACCGGGAGAAGCGGCGGAGTATTTTACGCGCAAGCGCGCTCCCAACGGAATGAAGGGTGTTCCCACCGAACGCTACGCCATCGCGCGACAGCGGGCGCAGCAAATGCGCACGTACTCTTCGCAGCAGCAAGCTTTCATCACCTCCGGTCACGCCACGCCGGAAGCCTTAGCCGGTGGCGCGTGGACGCCGCTTGGCCCTGGCAATGTGGGCGGGCGGACGCGCGCGTTGCTCATTCATCCGACGAATCCGAATTGGCTGTACGCGGCAGGCACAGCGGGCGGCGTGTGGCGTTCGCTGGACGGCGGGCAGAATTGGCTGGCGCTCGGCGATGCGATGGCGAATCTGGCGGTCAGCGCGCTCGCAATGGAGCCGACGAATGCCAACGTGATTTACCTGGCACGGGCGAAGGCTATTTCAACGGCGATGCTGTGCGCGGCGCAGGCGTTTTCAAAACGACGAACGGCGGGCTGACGTGGGAGCAATTGCCCGGCACGAACAACGCCGATTTTTACTACGTCAACAAAATCATCATCAGCAAGAACGACGCGCAACGCCTTTACGCCGCGACGCGCACGGGCGTTGGCGTTCGCTGAATGGCGGCGCGAGTTGGACGCGCGTGCTGGAACCATTGAATGGCTACGGCGACCGCGTGAAAGGCGGCTGTCTGGATTTGGTGATGCGCACGGATCAGGCGACGGATTATCTGTTCGCTTCGTGCGGCACGTTTGAGCAGGCGACGGTCTATCGCAACACCGATGCCGCAGGCGCGGGCGCGTGGACAGCCGTGCTGACGGAAGTGGAAATGGGGCGCACGTCGCTCGCCATTGCGCCGTCGAATCAAAACATCATTTACGCCGCTGCGGTCAGCAACGAGTTGGGAGTCTATGAGCAGGGCTTGCACGCGATTTTCCGTTCGACGAACAGCGGCGAAGCGGGATCGTGGACGCCGCAATTGCGCAACACCAGCCCGGACAAGCTCAGCACGGCGGTGTTTACAAATCCGCTCTTCGCCTTTTACGGCGATTGCCGACTGTCGCCGCCGGGCGGCAACCGGTTTTGAATCAGGGCTGGTACGACAACGTCCTGGCGGTTGATCCGACGGAGCCGTATCGCGTCTGGCTCGGCGGCATTGATCTGTTTCGTTCGGAAGACGGCGGGCAAAGCTGGGGCCTGGCTTCGTACTGGTCAGCGAATGGCAGCGTCAATCCGTTGGCACCGTCGTATGTGCATGCCGATCAGCATGTACTCGTGTTTCATCCGAACTACAACGGCACAACAAATCAGACACTGTATATCGGCAACGACGGCGGCATCTTTCGTACCGACAACGCGCGGGCGGCAGTGGCGGCGGGCAGTGGAGCGGTGTGCAATGCAGCGAATTCGCGTGTTGCTTTCACTTCGCTCAACAACGGCTACGGCGTGACGCAATTCTTTCACGGCGCGGTGTATCCTGACGGTAAAACCTACTTCGGCGGCACGCAGGACAACGGCACGGTACGCGGCGCGGATAGCGACGGCGCGAACCATTGGCGTGAAATCAACGGTGGCGATGGCGGTTATGTAGCGGTCAATCCGCTCAACCCGAATACGTTGTATGCTGAATTTACCGGTGTCTCGCTGCGTAAATCCACGAACGGCGGCACGAGTTTTCAGGAAGCGACAACGGGGCTGAATACGAACAGTCTGTTTATCGCGCCGTTTGCGATGGATCCGAGCGATCCGAATCGGTTGTGGTTTGGCGGCAGCGCGTTGTACCGCACGACGAACGCGGCGACGCTCTGGCAACAGGCCAGCAATTATCTCGCTTCGGGCGAATTCATCAGCGCCATTGCCGTTGCGCCGACCGATGCCAACATCGTGCTGGCGGGCGATGCTGCCGGATATATTTACCGCACGGACAAGGCGCTGACGACGACGGAACTGGACGACTGGGACGCTGTGAAGCCGCGCGATGGATTCGTCTCAGGCCTCACGATTGATCCGGCGGACAAACAGATTGCCTACGCGACCTATTCGACTTTTGGCGACGCGCACGTCTGGCGCACGATTAACGGCGGGCAGACGTGGCAGAGCATTGATGGCAGCGGCAACACTGGCCTGCCGGATATTCCGGTGCATTGTCTGGTGATTGATCCGAGCAACACGCAACGCTTGTACGTTGGCACTGACTTGGGCGTGTTTGCTTCGCTGGATGGCGGGGCGACGTGGGCGGTGGAAAATACGGGCTTTGCGAATGTCGTGGTGGAAGCGCTGCAACTCAACGTCTACAGTGGCGTAACGACGTTGTACGCCTTCACGCACGGGCGCGGCGCGTGGAAAGTGGATGTCAACTATGCGGGTTGCAACTATGTGCTGAATGCGCCGGGGCAGGCCGTCGCTGCGATGGGCGGCACGGGCAACGTGAATGTGACGGCGACTGCGGGCGCGTGCAACTGGACAGCGCGCAGTAACGCGAGTTGGATTACCGTCAACTCGTTCACGGGCACGATCAGCGGCAGCATGAATTTCACCGTTGCCGCGAATGACGGCTTTGCTGCGCGCTTTGGCACCATCACGATTGCTGGGCGCAGTTACACGATTACGCAGGCGGGCAAGGAAGACAAAACCGCACCCACGTTGCGCATCACGGCACCGACTACGCAGTCGTCTTACACGACGACGACCGGGTCGGTGACATTGACCGTAACGAGCCGCGATAACGACGCGATCAGCAACATTTCGTGGCGCAGTGATCGCGGCGGTTCTGGTGCGTTTACGGCAATGGGCGGGGATGATTGGGTGTCGAATCAGATCAATCTGCGCACCGGGATGAACGTCCTCACCGTGACCGCGATGGATCGCAGCGGCAACGCGACGACCACGACGCTGACGATTTCCCTGAATGCGCAAACGACCGACACGACTACGCCGACGCTCAGGATTACGCAGCCCACGAGCAATGCGACCTACATCACGACGGAAGGTTTGCTAACGCTGGAAGGCACGGCGGCGGACAACCGTTCGGTGACGCATTTACTGTGGAGCAATGAGCGCGGCGGCAGCGGGCGTGCGGAAGGCAGCGGCACCTGGATCATTCGCAATATCCCGCTGCAAGTCGGCGTGAATAAAATCACGGTGACGGCGTATGACAGTAATGCCAACATCTCGCAGGCCGTCATCACCGTGTTGTCCAATCCGCTGCAAACGACGCGCTTTATTGCCGGGCTGGATTTTCGCTCTTTTGGTTTCAATGGCGACAATCGGGCGGCGACGACGGCGCAGTTATGGTCGCCGCACGGGCTGGCGTTTGATGCGAGCGGGAACCTGTACATTGCCGACGGGGAAAATCATCGCATTCGCAAAGTTTCGCCGGGCGGCGTTATCACGACGATTGCAGGCACCGGCATTAGCGGCCTCGAAGGCGACGGCGGCGCGGCAACACAGGCCACGCTGCAAAACCCGACTGCTGTAGCGTTCGATGCCGCAGGCAATCTCTACCTCGCCGACACGGGCAATCACAAGATTCGCAAAATCACGCCCGATGGCACGATCAGCACGTTTGCTGGCACGGGCAAAGGCGGCTATGACGGCGACGGCAAAGCGGCGACGGCTGCGGAATTCAACGCGCCCACCGGCATCGCTGTCGCAGCCAA
Source organism: Blastocatellia bacterium (assembly GCA_046331525.1). Taxonomy (GTDB): domain Bacteria; phylum Acidobacteriota; class Blastocatellia; order RBC074; family RBC074; genus JAFDVL01. Next base: position 83,826 of record JAXLQQ010000005.1, on the reverse strand, counting down.
CGGCGATGTTTATATTGCCGATTACGGCAACAGCCGCATCCGCAAAGTGCGTGCCAGCGATGGCGTTATTGAAACCGTCGCGGGCAACGGCACTGCCGGTTCCGCAGGCGACGGCGGCGATGCCAGAACGGCGCAGCTTTCCCTGCCAACTGGCGTAGCAGTGGATCGGCAGGGCAATCTATACATCGCCGATTCTGACAACGCCGCGCTGCGCAAAGTCGGCACCGACGGCAGGATCACGCGCTTTGCCGGCACGGGCGAATTTGGCTATAGCGGTGACGGCGGCGCGGCGACGGCAGCGCACCTTGGCGTGCCATTTCATCTGGCCGTAGACCGCGACGGCAGCGTGTTGTTCACCGATGAATTTTTTGCCGTCGTGCGGCGCGTCACTTCTGACGGCAGAATTGTTACCGTCTTTGGCAACCCGAACGGCTTACCGCAGGAAGGCGTCGCGCCCACCGCCTACGGCCTCTCGCAGCCGCGCGGGTTGGCGCTCGACGGAGCAGGGAATATTTATGTGGCGGACGCCTTCTGGCAAAACGTGGTCGCCGCACTCGCGCTGAATCCGGTCGCCACGGTCGAATCTGCTGGCTACACCGGGCCAACGGTCGCGCGCGATTCGCTGGTCACGGCCTTTGGTAATCGCCTGGCGACTACCGAAGCCGTTCCCCCAGCAGGTTCTACGACCTTGCCAACGACGCTGGCCGGAACGACCGTGACGATTCGGGATAGCCAGAGTGCAGAGCAGACCGCCCGCCTGCTGTACGTCGGCCCCACGCAGGTCAATTACCTGATTCCCGCGCAAATCGCCGAAGGCTTTGCCACCGTGATTATCCGTAACGCGCTCGGCGAAACTGCTACCGGCTTCATCGAAATCGTAGCGGTCGCGCCCGGCCTGTTTTCTGCGAACGCCGACGGCACAGGGGCGGCAGTCGGCTACGCAATTCGCGTCCGCAATGGCGTGCAGTCGCGCGAAACCATCGTGACGTTCAATCCGACGACCAATCGCTTCGTCACCAAACCGCTGGATTTCGATCCGGCGACCGAAGCCCTGTTCATCGAACTATACGGCACGGGCATTCGCAACCGCAGCAGTCAGGCGAACGTGGTTTGCGAAGTCGGCGGCGTCATCGTGCCCGTTGAATACGCCTCCGTTGCGCCGGGCTTTTTCGGCCTGGATCAAGTCAACATCAACATCCCCGCCAGCCTGGATAATCGCGGCGAAATAGATTTGGTCTTAACCGTAGAAGGGCGCAAAACGAAGACGTTGCGGGTCAATATCAGGTAAGTCTTTGGGTACGCACGCATCCTGAGTGCAGTATACAGGATTTCAGTGTATGGGGTATGTAGTACCGGCTTCAGCCGGAAGTTGGATAGGCCATTCCTTCCGGCTGAAGCCGGTACTACATACCCCATACACTGAAATGAAAACCGATCTAGGTACGCGCGCATCCTGCGTGCATTGGGCTAACACGCATCTTGCGTGTTAGCCCTGCGGAAGAATCTCACTTCTTTGTCGCCCAGCACGCCAGGGCAATCGCATGGTAACTATTGAGAAGAGGGCGGATTCAGCACCTTGAGCAAGTAGCGCTGATCCAGCGCCGCCTTGAACCGTTTGTTGGCAATACCCACTTTGGCCGTCTTCTCTTGTTGCAACAAACTATTCGCTAAGCGGCGCAGCAACGCGAAGTTTTCGGCGGCGTGCCCGGTGCGGACGCGACAGTGATCTTCGCCAAACACCACATCCAACACCCAGTGACAACTGTTCTCGACACTCAATGCCCGCGCACGGCGTGCGCGCAGGCGCGGCGCATCCACCGCCAGGCTCGTCAAATAATAGCGCGTCTCGACACTCACCTTCTCCCCACCTCGCGCGTCGCTTCCACCTTGCCGACACTCACCAATTCCTGCCATTCGGCAAAGCCCGGCAGTCCGGGCGGCGACACTCAGATAGCGCCGCGTTTCAATCCGTCCGTGTTCGCCATCTAACGTCTGGTGCGTGGCAAAGGGCAGGTGCGCAGTGCGGTTCTCCTCGACCGCCGTGCATAAGTCTTGCACGGCTTGATACAACAAGCCGTGATTGGCCTTCCAGTGCCAGCACATAATCCGCTCCCGCGCGCGAATCGCCGCCGCCGTGTCTTTCTGGGTATTCAGTGCATCCACCGTCACAATACAGCCTTTGAGTGCTAAGAGCCGTAATAATTCCGGCACCGCCGTGATCTCGTGGAGTCCGCTGCCACCTGGTACTGCCCCAAGGTCAAGCGATTGGCCTGCGCCCAGGCACTCACCAGTGCCAACGGCCCTTGCCCTTGCCCGCGCGTGTGCGAACGGCGCAGCGTCTTGCCGTCAATGGCGACCACTTCGCCTGCTGTCAACCGCGCGATACTCGCCACCCAACGGCGAAAACACCGCTCGAACTCCCGGGGCGACAAACGTGCCAGCACCCGCCCGAACGTATCGTGCGACGGAATGCCGTGCGGCAAGGCCAGGAAAGTTTGTAACCACTCCTGGCGTGCTTGCCCAAACGTTTCCAGCGCCGTGATTTCATCGGCACCACAAATCACGGCCAGAATCGCAATACTAATAATGTCAATTAACAAATGGTCACATTCGTGCGGGCGTTTGCGGGGATCGGGCAAATCCGCAAAATGGGCAAAGAGGTCGCTGGGGGCCGCGACCGGTGCAGGGGAAAGAGTCGTGGTCGTTGTCATAACGACTTACCTCAGCACAGCGCCCGCTCCTTGTAAAGCTATTCGCTGCCATCACCTACCATGCGATTGCCCTGCCCAGCACGCAGGATGCGCGCGTACCCAGCGTGCCCCCGCGTTGACAAACCCTGTAAATCAGCGTATTAGCTTCGTTGTCTCCAGCTACCAGCAAGAACCGTATGGGTGCTTCGGATCACAACGAATCAACCGCGCCGGTAGATCAGCAACGCAGTTCTGATCTTTTCCTGAGCTACAACACGCGCGACCGCGAATACGTGCTGCGCGTGCAGCAGATGTTGTGCACGCGGGGCATCGCCACCTTTCTGGATTGCCAACATCTGACCGTCGGCCTGTCCTGGCGCGACGAAATCGAAGCGGCGCTGAACAAGGTCAACGCCGTCGCCGTCTTCATTGGCAGTGATGGTTTTGGACGTGTCCAGCGCGGCGAGAAAAATCTGGCGCTGGATCGGCAGGAGTTTGCCACCAAAGCCGGGCAACGATTTCCCGTCATTCCGATTCTGCTGCCCGGCGCACAGCCGGATGCCGTCACTGGGTTTTTGTCGCAAAACACCTGGATTGATTTACGTGCAAGTCTGGACAATGCTGCCGCGTTGGACGCCATCGCGCGCGCGATTCGCGGTGGCGTGCCGGTTGTTCAGACGGCTGCGCCCGAACCGCTTTGCCCTTATCGCGGCCTGCTCGCCTTTACCGAAGACGATGCGCCCTTGTTTTATGGGCGCGATGCCTTTTCCGATGCCCTGCTGGAAAAAGCCCGTCGGCTGAAATTGCTCGCCGTTATCGGCCCCTCCGGCACCGGCAAATCGTCCGTAGTCCAGGCCGGATTGCTGCCGCGCCTGCGCCGGGAACGCGCGCCGCACGCGCAATGGGAAACCGTAATCTTTCGCCCCGGCAATCGCCCGTTTCACAATCTGGCCGATGAGTTGGTCGCGCTCTACGAAACCAGCCTGAGCAAGACTGACCAAATGCTCGCCGCCAACAAGCTAGGCGAGGCACTCGCGAAAAATGAATTGCCGCTCGATGTGCCGGTGGCCGAAGCTTTGAAAGCGACGAAATGGGCGAACCGTTTGCTCATCATCGCCGACCAGTTTGAAGAACTCTTCACGCTCACCGAAGAAAAAGACCGCAAGCCGTTTGTGCAACTGCTGCTCAAAGCCGCCGAAACCGCGCCGCTCACGCTTGTGCTGACCTTGCGCGGTGATTTCTACAACCAAGCCATCAGCGTCAGCCGCGAACTCAGCGACCTGTTGCAGCAAGGCATCGTCAACATCGGCTACGTGAAGCGCGAAGAACTGCGCCGCGCGATTCTCGAACCCGCCAAAACCGTCGGCCTGCAATTTGAAGACAGCCTGGTCGAACGCATCCTCGACAACCTCGAAGACGAACCCGGCAATTTGCCCTTACTCGAATTTGCGTTGACGGAACTCTGGGAAAAGCGGCAAGGCAATCGCGTCAGCAATCAATTGTACGAAGAAATTGGTGGTGTTGGTGGCTCCCTCGGTAAGCGTGCGGAAGAAGTGTTCGCCAGCTTACTTCCTGTGCAGCAAGACCTTGCTATTCGGGCCTTCACTCGCTTGGTGCGCGTTGCCGCCGCCAGTGAAGAAGGTACTGATTCGCGTCAGCGCGTAAATCTAAAAGACTTCGATCCCCCTTCGCAAATCATCCTCCAAAAATTTGTCAAAACCAGACTGCTGGTCACAAATCGAAACCACGTAACGAATGAGGAAATTGTTGAACTCGCCCACGAAGCGTTGATTAAGAATTGGCATAGGCTACAAGAAGCTCTGAACAGAGATAGGGAGTTTCTATCTTGGCGACGCAGGCTAAACTTTCGATTGGACGAGTGGGAGAAATCAAAGCGGGATGAGGAGGAGTTACTAAAAGGAAATTTTCTACAAGAAGCCAAACAGTGGCTTGTAGAGCGGCCTACTGATTTGAACCAGTACGAACAAGATTACATTACTTGGGCTGAAAAGGACGATTTTCAGATAGAGAAAATCTTGTCTCAAGCTCAACCTCTGGTAGCCTATTGCGAAGAAGGGGCGGGCATTTGGTGTTATACATTGGTAATATGTATCGGATGGGAAGGCGCGCTTTCTGCAATTAAGACAATTAAGTCCAAAACTATATATGTTGAGTCCCTTTGCGATATAGCTAACTTAATGGCAAGGGCGGGTCATAATGAACATGTTAGTTACCTGGCTAATGAAGCATTAAAAGCTCTGCAAGAAATTAACGATCCACATTACTCCGAAGATCGGTTACCCGAAATTATTGAGGCGATGGCAAAAGGTGGTCTGACGGATCAAGCTATTAGCATTGCACTGAATATTAAAAATGAATATGCTCGGCACGTTTCAATTCAAACCATTGCCACAGAGTTGGCAGCAGCCAAACAAGCTGATCACGCTCTCGACTTAATTTCAGAAATTAAAGATTCGCAAACTTATAAAAGCGCGCTATTACATATTGCTACTGCAATGTGCGAGGTGGGGTTACATAAAGAAGCTTTTGGCCTTATCAAAAATGATAACTCTGTTCAGCTATCCTCTAGACGTTTCTCAGAGATTGCTATGGCGTTATCCAAAGCTGGGCTTACAAAAGATGCGAATCATTTTGCGAAGCAGGCAGTCACTATTGCAGATAACTCTTCTGAATCGCTATATGCGGCAGAATCTCTTGCTGATGGAGGATTTATCGAGCAGGCAAGTCAGATTATTAGCAAAACGCTTTCTGTTTCTCAAGTAGGAGCTTTTCGTCTCTATTCAGGTCTTTATATCAACGCTGATGTCATCGTAAGAACAGGTTTTGCTCGCCAAGCGATTAGCCTTGCACAAAGTATCCAAGATTATGAATACCGTTTCCGTGTATTCGCAAAGATTGCCTGGGAACTGGCAAAAAAAGGAAAGATCGAAGAAGCCTTCGATCTTGCGCACGAGATAAAATGGACAGGCCAACGGATAATCACCTTTGCAAGAATCGCTGTTGCGCTTGCTTCTAGCGGGCATACCGAAGAGGCAATGAAAGTCTGTGAGAATGTTCGCTGCGGAATAGGTGGAGTAGCTGATGATGAAGAACGATCTGAGGGGTATGCAGGGCTTGCAATCGCTCAGGCCAAGTTGCAAAAATATTACTTGGCGCGTTTAGACGCTGAACGATGCGCGAGGTCAATTGATAAATTAGCCGCATTCGCTGCTATTCTTCGGGAATTTTCGGTTGCACGGAATCCCGATTTGATTAGATTTTTTCGACCAAGGAAAGGTCATTATATTGGTACATTACAACTGTTAATGGAGTAATTGTGTATGAGCGCCTTGAATGCCAAGTTGAAAAAGGTTTCGCTGAGTTTGCCCTTCGGCATTGGTTCCGCCGAATGGGAAGTCAATACAGTTGAACGCAAAGCTGCGTGGGAGTTGTACATTGAACTCGTCACGCGCATTGCCGTGCAATCGTTGGATACGGAGCAGGGCTTGGTGCGCGAGGCGATGAATTCGTTGTACACGTTGTTTGGCTCGACGCGCGACATTTTGCGCAAGGCGGGGCCGGACATTGGGATTGCCAACAACTCCGTTGGCGGCATTGCCATCGCCGTGCTCAACAACGGCTTGCGCCCGTTTCTGGCGAAATGGCATCCCTGGCTGCAAAGCTACGAAGCCAAGCGGGAACCGAAAGTCTCGCCGCAGGAGCACGAGAAAAAATGGAAGCACGAAAAGGAAGTGCGGGAAGAACTGGAAACGCTGCGACGTGATTTGACAGCTTATGCTGAGGCGTTAGCAACGATTGCGGGCGTCAAACGGTAGGAGCTGAGTGCGCCAGACTATTACTGGCGCACTCAGGAAAAATACTACGATGCCGATGCGTCGGAAGCAGCTTTGCTTGATGCTTCGGCGGTTTGGGCTTCCTGGATTGGCTCGGCCTTTTCGATGGGCGGCATCAGCGCTTCTTTGAAGACTTCGCGCACATCTTCGGCAAAGACAAAGTCCAATTCGCGCTGCACGTCTTTCGGCACGTCTTCCATATCCTTTTTGTTCTGCATCGGCAAAATCACTTTTTTGACTTTGGCGCGATGGGCGGCGAGGACTTTTTCTTTCACGCCACCGATGGCGAGGACGTTGCCGCGCAGGGTTAATTCACCCGTCATCGCTACGTGTTTGTGGACGGGGCGATTGCTCAGGACGGAGACGAGCGCGGTGGCCATGGAAATACCGGCGGACGGGCCGTCTTTGGGCGTCGCGCCTTCGGGAATGTGCAGGTGGATGTCGGTATTGGTGAACTTGTCTTCGTCAATGCCAAGTTCTTTGGCGCGGGCGCGAGCGTAGGAATACGCAGCGTGCGCGGATTCTTTCATCACATCGCCAAGCTGGCCGGTGAGTTGCAGTCCGCCTTTGCCTTTCATCGCGATGGCTTCGATGAACAGCACATCGCCACCAGCGGCGGTGACGGCCAGTCCGGTGACGACGCCAACCTGATCGTGTTTGAGGGCTTCGTCTGGTTCGACCTTTGGAATACCTAAAAACTCAGAGAGATTTTTGACGGTCAGCTTTACTTTCTTTGTATTGCCTTCAGCTACGCGGCGCGCGACTTTGCGGCTGATTTTGCCGATTTCGCGTTCGAGTTGGCGCAAGCCCGCTTCGTGCGTGTAGCGCACGATGGCTTCGCGCAGAGCAGTGTCGGAAATTTCCAGATACTTTTCACTGATGCCGTTTTCTTCCATTTGCTTCGGCAGCAGGTGACGCCGCGAGATTTGCAGTTTCTCTTCTTCCGTGTAACCGGACAAGCGAATGATTTCCATCCGGTCGCGCAACGCGGGCTGAATCGTTTCCAGCATATTCGCCGTCGTCATAAACATCACGTTCGACAAATCGAACGGTGAACCGAGATAGTTGTCGCGGAAGGAAAAATTCTGTTCGGGGTCGAGCACTTCCAGCAAGGCCGACGACGGATCGCCGCGAAAGTCGGAACTGACCTTGTCAATTTCGTCCAGCATAATCAGCGGATTGTTCGTCCCGGCTTGCTGAATGGATTGAATGATGCGCCCCGGCATCGCGCCAACATAGGTGCGGCGATGGCCGCGAATTTCGGCTTCGTCGTGGACGCCGCCGAGGCTCAGGCGCACGAATTTACGATTGACGGCTTTGGCAATCGAACGACCGAGCGACGTTTTGCCGACGCCGGGAGGGCCAACTAAACAAAGGATCGAGCCTTTGGGTTTTTCTTTGATCTTGCGCACGGCTAAGGCTTCGATGATACGCTCTTTCACCTTTTCCAAACCGTAGTGGTCTTCGTTGAGAATCTTATCGGCCTTCTTCAAATCCAGATTTTCTTTGGAATGTTTCGCCCACGGCAACGCGACCATAATGTCGAGCCAGTTGCGCAGCGTCGCGGTTTCCGCCGCATCCGGGTGCATGCGTTCGAGCTTTTTGAGTTGCCGATCAACTTCTTCTTCGACGGGCTTGGGCATTTTGGCTTTGGCGATTTTCTCGCGGTACGCGGTAACGTCTTCCGCGAGTTCGTTGCCTTCGCCGAGTTCGGATTGAATGGCTTTGAGTTGCTGGCGCAAATAAAACTCGCGCTGCGAACGGTCAATTTCGCTCTTGGCCTGTGTGTTGATGTCGGCCTGCACGGTCAGGACTTCGATTTCTTTGGCGAGCAGGTCATTCACGCGGCGCAGCCGTGGCGTGACGTCGAGCGATTCGAGGACGGATTGCGCGTCTTCGACTTTCAGTTCGAGATTCGACGCGGCAAGGTCGGCGAGTCGTCCGGCATCGTCCAGGTTCGCGGCAATCGCCATTACTTCAGGCGAAATGTTTTTGCCGAGCGCGACGGATTTTTCCAGCGAGCCGCGCACGTTGCGAATCAACGCTTCCATTTCCAAACCGGCTTCGGCTTCGGGTTCCTGCAAGGATTCGATGCGGGCTTGCAGGAATCCAGAAGTGTCTTCGACCTGTGTGATGCGGGCGCGCGACAACCCTTGCACGAGAATACGAATGCGGCCATCGGGCAATTTGAGCATGCGCATAATGATTGCGGCAGTGCCTACGTCGTAGATGTCGCCCACGCCCGGCTCTTCCTTCGCAATGTCTTTTTGCGCGACGAGCATAATCATGCGATTTTCCGCCAGCGCCTGATCCACGGCGCGGATCGAACGTTCGCGGCTGACAAACAGCGGCACGATCATAAACGGAAAAATCACAATGTCGCGCAACGGCAGCACCGGCAGCACGTCAGGAATTTTGATTTGATCGTCAGCGGCTTCTACGAGTTTTTTTTCGTCTTGTTGATCTATGGTGGACATATTAGTTCGGTGGCCGGTGGTTGGTGGCCGGTGGTCGGCGACAGGATCAACCAGCCACCGATCACCGATCACCGACCACTCGTTACTCTTCAATAATCGGAATTAACAATTCTTTGCCGGCGGCCTGAGCTTTGGGCAAGCGGATTTTGAGAATGCCGTTGGATAACTGCGCCGTCACGTTGGCTAAATCAATAGCCCATTTCAATTGAACGCGGCGCGCAAAGGTGCCGGAAGTGCGCTCCAGGCACAAATAGCGCAACGGCTTTTCCTGTTCGTTGCCGGGGTCAGGGGGAGGATAAGATTCTTTTACGCCTTCGATTTTTAATAGGCCGTCCAGCATTGTGACGCGAATAGCTGCCAGCGCCACGCCGGGCAATTCCAGGTGCACGACGACGGCATCTTCCAGTTCATACAAATCTACGGGCGGCAACCACGAACCGGGCGTGGGCGGTGCGGCGGCGCGTAGCTCTTCAAAATGGAGCAGCAGGCGACGTAATTGATTGCGTAAACGGTCGGAAAATTCTTGCGGCAATGGACTCAGCGGTGCGGTCATAATGGCGTGTATCTCAAGGGTTCCATCGGGGACAACAGGGATAATAGCCTCTGGCTTAAACTGCGGTCAAGAACGGAGATTAAAAGCGACGAAGGGCGGCTTGGGGAAAGGGGTTCCGCAGGCGGGCTGGCTGAGTGAACGCTTTGGCTGACTTGCTGGCTGGATAATGCGCTACCCGTGCCGCCTGCAACTTTATGACCCCATTGGCTAAGCCGCAGCCGCGCAGAATCTCTGCCAAAAAACGCCTCTCTCGGAGGGGCGTTTTTCTCTCGCGGCTGTCATAGAGGTATGGGGAAAAAAGGCAAAACGTTTCAGCGAGCCTGCATTTTTGTCAGGGCATAGCACAAACGTCTCGCTTGCGGTTGGTTCTCTGGTGGTTTTTCCTGGCTGCCGCGCAAACAAGATGTTTGCGGTACGATTTGGGGCAACTACTTTTTGTAAACCACGCCGCCCTTCATCACGAATTTTACGCGCTCTAATTCTGTGATGTCTTTCAGCGGGTCGCCGTCTACGGCAATGAGGTCGGCGAATTTGCCGGGGGCGATGGCACCAGCGCGGTCACTCCAGCCGAGCAGGCCGGCGGCGTTAACGGTCGCGGCTTTGATCGCTTCCAGCGGCGTTTGCCCCCAGCGAACCATGTGGGCGAATTGTTTGCCGTTCCAGCCGTGTGGGTAGACGCCAGCGTCAGTACCGAACGCAATTTTGACGCCAGCCTTGACCGCGCGCTGAAAGCTTTCGCGCTGCGTGCGTCCGACTTTGCGTTCTTTCTCGATGATCTTTTCGGGATAGCCGAGCTTGGCGAATTCGGCGAGGATGTAATCGTCGTTGTAGATGTCGGCGACGAGGTACGTACCTTTTTCTTTCATCAGGCGAATGGCTTCGTCGTCGAAGAAGGAACCGTGCTCAATCGAAGCGACGCCCGCCAGGGTCGCGCGTTTAATGCCTTCGGTGCCGTGCGCGTGGGCGGCAACTTTTTTGCCCCACATCGCGGCTTCCTCGACCATCGCTTTCATTTCTTCCAGCGAATACTGCGGCGCGCCAACGGATTCTTCTTCCGACAGCACGCCGGCGGTGGCGATCATTTTGATGACATCAGCGCCGTACTTAATATTCGTGCGCACGAGTTTGCGAATTTCGTCTGCCCCATTGGCAATGCCGGAGAAGTTATTGAAGTTCAGGTAGGGCGAGAATCCGTTCAAATCGCCGTGCCCACCCGTCGCGCCAATCGCCAGCCCTGCGCAAATTAGGCGCGGCCCGACGACATCTCCGCGATTGATCGCATTGCGCAGCGCGATGTCCACATAATCGCGCGCGCCCAACACGCGCACGGTGGTAAAGCCTGCTTCGAGCGTGCGCCGCGCGTAGATATGTGCGGTGACGGCATCATCAATCGGCGAGCGGCGAAAGATGTCTTCGTAAAAATTGCTCGGTTGCCCCGTGATGTGCGTGTGGCAATCAATTAGGCCGGGCAGGACAGTGGCGTTTTTCAAATCAATCACCTCAGCCCCGGCGGGAACTTTCACGTCAGGGCCGACAGCGGTGATTTTATCGCCTTCGATGAGGATGAATGCTTTTTCGATGACGGTGTTGCTGAGGCCGTCAATTAATCGTCCAGCTTTGATGGCGACGACTTTGGGCTTGGCTTCCTGGGCCAGCACCGTCACGACACAGAACAGAAAAAAGAACAGCAACCGAGCAGGTTTCATGCGTTACGCATCCTTTTTGTTTTTTGCCTTAGCGCGCGCCTTTCCTTTTGAGCCAGTGGCAGGCGTGATGACTAAATCCACTTCTTTCGACACAAAATAGCCATCCGGTGTCGTGACGAGAATAGTGTATTTGTAGGTTTGATCTTGCGTAATACGTTTGACGGGCGGGTCGGAAAAGGCTTTGCCGCCGCGTGCGACTTCAAACATATCGCCGAGGAAAGGCGACGTCGTGCGGCTGAAGCGAATCTCGACGCGACCGTCAGGCGACGTCCACGCAATCTGTTCGTTCGCCATCAACTTCGCCCAGTCCTGCTTGATTTGGATGAACCTTCCTTTCGCGTCCCTGGAGACGGTGATTGTAACGGTTTTGGCCGGTGGCACGGGCGGCAGATTAAGGACAAGCTGTTGCACTTCAGCGAGCCGCAGGCTGAGAACCGCTTTGCGTAATTCATCGACAGTTGCGCCTTGAGCGCAGGTTTCAATTTCGGGCATAACGGAACTCCTTTGCTAATAACCTAAGATTGTATCTTTCGTGATTTTTTTTCGTTGCACACCGACGTGTGGGTCAACGCTGACCAACTCCAGCGGCGTGCTGCTATCTGTGGTTTCCACAGCAACGTTGTATTTATAGAATTTTACATCCGTTTCTTTCTTGCCGACGGCGCTATCCAGCACCTTGTCCGTCGTGCTGCCGGAATCGCCGACATAGCCCGCATATGTTTCGACCGCCGTGGCCGTTCCCCCTCGATTGAAAGGTGTCGGCACTTCGGTGAAGGTTACGGTAAACCGACGAGCTACCGGCGGGAAGGGCGATACTTCCTGCAAAATCCAGCGTACAGTCACCTTATCCTCTTCCACGTCGACGGGGGAAACCGCCACGACCGGCGGATTCAATTCTAAGATGCGATTCCCGTCGGAATCTATACGAAGGGTGATAATGACGACTCGTTCCATGTCAATTTCTCCTTTGGTTGTTGGCGGGGCATGTACTTACTTCGTGAACTTATTTCCGAAACGGCCCGACGATTTTTTCGTAGTCCGGTTCCAATCGTAGCTTCTGAAAATCGGGTTCGTGGTCTAAGTCGGTGACACTATAGCCTTGTTGCACGGCTTTGGCGAGATAGACCCAGGCTTTTTCATTGTTGTCCAACAGATGATGTACCATTGCCGCGATGGCTAGCACATCGGCATTTTGGGGGCTGCGTTGGAGCGCCAGATTGAGCGACGGCAGCGCCTTGCCTTCGTTGGCTTTTTTCTGCGCTTCGGTCGTGCCTGCCAGTTGGTTGCGCTTAATCAGTAATTCGGCCCGATGCGCCAAGCCCTTTGGGCCAAGCTGATATTGCTGCATCAACGTCAATGCCTGATCATAGGCCGCGCCCGCCGCCGGGTCTTCCTGTCCACCGAGTTGCCGCAGGGCATCGCCTAAATTGCCGAGCAGCAGGATGGATTTGTCATTGATGGTCAGGCCGCTGCGGAAGCTGTCTGCGGCCAGCGGATACGATCCCTTGTAATACCGCGCCGTGCCCCAGCCGGAATAAATACCTGTGATGATCGCCTTGTTGTCTATGCGTTGATTGAGCGCCTGCCGAAAGAATTCTTCGGCCTCGTCATACCGCGCCAGCTTCAGGCAGGCGTTGCCCGCGTTGACATACCCCATTTGTCCCGTGCCGTTCAGGTCAATGACTCTCTGCGCCTCGGCCAGCGCTTCGGCAAAGCGTCCGCGATCCAGCCAGAACGTGCTGAGTTCGTTATGACTGCTCCAATAGTCCGGCCAGGCGCTGACCGCCGCCCGGAAATGCTGTTCGGCTTCGGCAAAGTTGCCCTCTTCCTGATAGCTGTAGGCCAAGCCAAGAATCGCTTCGAGATTCGCAGATTGTTGCGCGCGGGCGTGTTGATAGCTTTCCCGCGCTTTGGCGTAGTCTTCTAAAAACAACAGCGCCTGTCCGCGCGCGAGATCGGCTTCGAGCGAATCCGGTGCCACCTCTACCGCACGATCCGCCGCCGCCAGCGCGAGGTTGATAGACTTGGTCGCCGCCGTCGCATCTTCGCTCAGTTTGGCCTTTTGGAAGTGCGCCTGCGAAAGCGCCGCGAACACCGGAGCCGAAGCGTTTTCGGACTGCCCGATTTCTGTTAGTGCTTGCAGCGCCGCATCTAGGGCTGTCTGCGTCGGTTCGCCCTGTAAGATGGTCAACGCCTCCAAATATTTTTCTTCCGCTTCGGGGTTTTTGAAAGCGACCGTGCTTTGCACCTGTGCGACGTTGAGCTTGAGCGCCTGGACGACTTTGTTGGTAATGTCGGCTTGCAGCCTGGCGTATTCGCCGTTCTTGCCCGTTGCCGTGCCTGTCAGGATTGGCAGTCCCTCCTGGTTTTGCACCCGATAACGAATCGTCACCGCGTCGCCCGCGCGTTGTACTTCGCCCGTGAGCAACAAATTGACGCCGAGCGTTTTGGCAATCGTGGTGGGATTGGCATTGAGCAGGTTGGCCTGCAACGCCTCGGCCACCGGCAGCAGGTGCAAATCTGTGACGGACGACAGCGCCGCCTGCAACGTCCTCGCCATTCCGCGCCCGACCTTGTCTTCGCGCGTCGGATTTTGGGTTTCCCTGAACGGCAGAATTACCATCGTTTTGTTGAGCGGCAGCACGACGGTTGGCGCACTAACAAACCACTTACGGAAGGGCGTTTCTATCGATTGGCGATACTTGATGCCAACGCCCAGCAGCAGGCTGGCGGTGACGGTCAGGATGACTTGTTTGCGCCAGCGGTGCAGGTAAAGCGCCAGCAGCGACAGCCAGGGTTTGGCAGCGGCAGCCGCCAACAGTTCGCGTGCCTCGTGCGCTGAGGGCAGGCGCGTTGCTGCCTCTTTGCGCAGGCATTGTTGCAGCATCGTGCGCACTGTGTCTGGCGTGCTGGCCCGCAGCAATTGCCAGTTCGGCTCTTCAGTACGAATGGCGTGCAGCAGGTCAATCGTGTCGCCGCCCTGAAACGGGCGCTGGCCGGTCAAGGCTTCAAAACAGATGCACCCGAACGACCACAAATCAGTACGATGATCAAGCGGCTGGCCGTAGGTTTGCTCAGGACTCATATACGGCACTGTGCCGCTGATGATGTGGGGCGCGGTTGTCCAAAAGGAGCGTGTGGTTTCCAGCATCGGTGCGCCAGCGGTCAAGTCGCTGGTTGGCGCATCGTGCGACAACATTTTAGCGAGGCCGAAATCCAGCACTTTGACCACGCCGTCGGGCGTAATTTTGATATTCGCTGGTTTCAAGTCGCGGTGAATGACGTCTTGTTTTTGTGCTTCGATCAAGGCGGCAGTAATCTGTTCAAAGATCGGCAAAGCGGCGGTCAGCGACAACCGGCTTTCTTTCATGCTCTTTTCCAGCGTGATGCCCGGCACATATTCCAGCACAATGTAAGGCGGGTCAGCCTGCAATTCCATTGCATAAATGACGGCAATGTTCGGATGACTCTTCATCCGGGCCAGCATGCGCGCCTCGCGTTTGAAGCGAGCCAGCGCGTCCAGATCACGCGCAATGTGCGGCGACAGTACTTTAATAGCCACCTCACGATCCATTTCGGGTTCATCCGCCAGATACACTTCGCCCATTCCGCCCTTGCCGAGCAGCGTACGGATTTGGTATTTGCCGAGTTGTTGTCCGATCAAGTTCAGCGTGGGTTGTGTGATCGCGTCATCGGCCATATTTTTGATGTCGTCCGGCAGCGGCAGCACGGGCGTTTCGAGAAACGCTGGTTCTTGTTTCTCTTCCGCGACTAACTTTTCTACTTCCCGTTGCAGGGAGGGATCGCCATTGCAGGCCTGTTGTAGAAAGGCAGCGTGCTGTTCCGTCGGCAGGTCAAGCACCTGGTTGAGTAAGGGTTCCAGTTGTTGCCAGTTTTTTGCACTCATAATAATCCCACTAATGCAGCCAACCGGCGTGCGGGGAGCACGTTTGTCGTGCGTCACGTTACGCCGTGAAACTTTAGCCGGTGTACGGCAAACATCCTGTTTGCTGCCGCGTAAGGCGCTCACACCAAACGGCAGACAAGAGGCTTGCCGTACTCTGACAATTGAACAGAGACCTCGTTAATGATTGTTTGCTTGTTTCTTATCGAGTTCGCGACGCAGGTACATCTTGGCTAAGCGCCAGTCGCGCATCACCGTGTCCGGCCCGACTTTTAAAACCGTTGCCGTTTCCTGCACACTCAGGCCGCCGAAGTAGCGTAACTCGACGACCTGCGCTTTGCGCGGATCGGTTTTTTCCAACTGCTCCAACGCATCGTTAAGTTCGATCAAACTGCCGTCGCGTTCTTCAGCAATGAACAACGCTTCTTCCAGTTCGACACATTGCAGGTGTTTGCCTTTGGCCATATCAATCAGGATGCGCCGCATTACGAGCGCGCAGACGGCAAAGAAATGTGTGCGACTCTGCCAGTCCACGGCCTTGCCGCGCGCCAGCCGCATATATGCTTCGTTGACGAGCGCGGTGGTTTGCAACATATGCCCGGCTTTTTCGCCGCGCATATAGTGATGCGCGAGCCGCCGCAAATCCTGATAGACAATCGGCATTAATTCATTGAGCGCGGCTTGATCGCCGTGGCTCCAGGCTGAGAGCAATTGCGTCACTTCATGGGATTGCACTTCACGCGCTGGCCGATTGCCATGCGGTGCGGTGCGAACTTGCACTGGGGTCATACGATAATCTCCTGGCTGAGCGAAAGCGGGCGCATTATAGCACCAAATTTTTTAATGCAAGGGGAAAGTTAAAAAATAAAAAAATATTTTTGCCGTTCAATTTTTGGCTCTTGAAATGCGCTTATGTAGGTGGAGAGGGAGTTGGTGGCAGGTGTAAAACAACTAAATAAAGCAGAGCGAAAGCACAGTCAGCGTTCTCAGCCAAAAGGGAATTTGAGATTTGAGATTGGAGATTGGAGATGAGCAGAAAGCATCTCGCATCTCCTCTCTCAAATTTCCAATTTCAAATCTCAAATCGCTCGCAGAGCTTACAGCCCGGCGAGTATACCGCGCGTGTAGCCGACGGTTTCGGCCAGTCCGGCGAGCGGGTCTTTCCCGTCTTTTTCGTATTCGTATCCGGCTAGTCCTTGGAAGTTAATCTTTTTCAGGGCCAGCAGGATCGCTTTTAAATCCAGAATGCCGCGTCCGCCTTCAATTGGCGTGTTTCGGTCACCGAGCGCGGAAATGTCTTTCAAGTGCAGATCGTACAAACGGTCTTTGCATTTGACGATGGCTTCTGCCGGATTCACGCCCGCGCGTGCGGTGTGGCCAACATCAATACAGAGGCCGATGCGCTTGTCGTATTTTTCGACGGCTTTCCACACGTCGTAGGGCGACGGGAAGAAGCCTTTGTCTTCTGGCCCGTGATTGTGAATGGCCAGCTTGATGTCAAATTCTTTGACCAGCTTGTCGAGCAGCGGCAAGGCCGTTTCACGGGGCGCGCAAACAATCGTCGAAACGCCTACGTCTTTGGCGTACTCGAAGCCTTTGCGAATTTCGTCATCGCTGCCGCGCATTGAAACGTTGCCGACGCTCAGCGGAATTAACCCTGCATCCCGAAACATTTGCGCGCGTTGTTTGCGTTCTTCGGGCGTGTGCGAGAGGTCAATGTGATTCTTGACGTTTTTGATCGAGATGTATTTCATCCCGACTCGCTGAATGCCTTTGATGGTTTGTTCAATCGGCCATTCGCGGAACGTGTACGTCGCTACGCCGATTTTCAGTCCGCGCCATGGGTCTTTTGCCGCGCTAGTTTGGGTCGCTTCAGACGAGAGGTTGAGAAAAGGCAAAGCCGCTGCCGCATAGGCCGAGGCTTTGAGTAAATCGCGTCGAGTAAATGGGGTGTTCATAACTAAATTCTCCAAAGTGAAGAGGACGGGATGTGCCACACGCTGTAGCACCAAAACATTTTACTTACAGGTGAAATTGGCGGCATCGTCAATGTTGCCGCTGCCCTTGTATTTGGCGACTTGCGGATACGGACATAGCGGGCGTGTCCGTGTCGTTTTACCATCCACGACGCGCGCGCCGATGATGCTTTCCGGCGCTTTGCCCTGTTCCACCCATTGCATTAGCGGCGTCAGCTTATCGAAGTTACTGCAACCCACGCCGCCGCCGCAATGAAACATGCCGGGCACCATAAACAGACGAAAGAAATCTTTCGTCCCTGCACCCATCTTTTGCAGTACGCTTTCGTAATAATCCACGCCCATCTGCGCATTCAACGCGGGGTCAGACCAGCCAAAATACATCAGCACTTTGCCGCCGCGTTTTTGCAGGCGCGACAAATCGGGATCGGTCGCGTCGAGCACGTTGTGAATCCATTCCAGCCGTTGCGGATCTTTGCTGAAGTCGAAGTCGGCAAACTTGAAATTCGGATTCTTGAAAGCGAGATAGCGGAAAAACGTCTCGGAAAAATTCAGTTGCGTCGAGGGTTGCCCCTTTTCGTTGATAAACCAATTGTCCCAGCCGCTCCGTCCATTCGGCCCGGCGATTTCTGCGCCAATCGGCCAGCCGGGAAAGATGCGCTTTCCCTGACTTTTCACGTCGCCGTAAATTTTCTGCAATGTGTTCAATTGCGCTGCCGTGAAGCAATCGCCTTTGTCCGTGCCGTCTGCGCACTGCGGCAAATCGCACGACGGGCAAAACTGGCATTGGCGCGGATCGTCAATTAAGCCGTCTTTCAATCCATCTTTTTCATCGCACTGCGCATAGATTTTCTCGGCTAGCAATTGCAGCTTGGCATACGGAATTGGCGCGGCGGCGAAGGCTTGCAGGATTTGCGTGTAACCCGTCATCGTGCCAGAAAAATTCAGCACGGGCGCTCCCGCTACGATGCCATCGAAATCCTCAGGAAAACGCTGCGCCAGGATCAATCCTTGTCGTCCGCCTGTCGAGCAACCTTCGTAATACGACCGTGTTGGCTTTACGCCAAAATACGCTTCGGCAACCCGCTTACCCGCATCTGCTGTGGTGTGCAGCGAACGAAAGGCATAATCCAGCAGCTTCTGGCGATTTGTCGCAAACGTACCGAGCGGTTCAGTCGCCGCATCGTGTCCCGTATTCGTGTCGGCTACGACAAAGCCACGCCGAATCGCCGTAGCACGCTGTCCGATGCGATTGGGCGCGTCCAGATTCTCGCCCGCATAACCGCCGTTGCCGAAGAGGTAAAACCGCCGATTCCATGAAGCGGGCAAGTTCACTTCAAACTGAATTTCGGGCTGAATCAAGCCTTTGACGCGGCATCGTTCCGGCGCATCTGACGTTGCCGGAATTAGCGTGGCGCTTTCAATCGAAAAATCATAATTCGTCAGGCTACGCAGATCGGCACAAGCGCATTTTGGTTGCAGCGCGCTTTCCCCCGCAGGTGGCGGAATCGGTTGGGCCGCAGCAAATTGCGCCAGCGCCATAATGGCGATAAAGATAACCCACCATTTCTTCTTCATTTGTTTCCTCCAGCAAAAACGAGAAGACGACGGATGTCCGGCGTTCCAGCTTTAGATCGTCTAAAAGCGGGCGCGCTCCGCAAAGAAAAAACGAAAGTTTGAACTCTTGCTGCCCGGTTGCCATCGGGTTCGTTTGCCTGTGAGGTTTATGCGTTCAGCAGCTTGCGATGCTCAGCAAACGAATCACTCAAATCCTGCGTTAAGCGGTCGTGGAGCGGTTGCATCCGGGCGTAAAGCGCCGCGTTCAGTTCATTCGGTTTCGTGCGCGTAGCTTCGTCCAAAGCCAGATAGCGGTCGCATAAATCTTCGATCTTCGTGGCTTGACCTTGCTGTTTGCGATACGCCCAAATTGCCTGAATCGCCGCCCCGACCGCTGCACCTTCTTCGCTGACGTTGCAGACAACTTCGGCATTGAAAACATCGGCCATAATTTGCCGCCACACCGCACTTTTCGCGCCGCCGCCTGTCGCGCGAATCTCCACTGGCGTGATACCTAAGCCACGAAAGCGATTCAAGCCGTAGTTCAAACCGAGCGTTGTCCCTTCCATGGCGGCACGAGCGAAATGCGGAACCGTGTACGTTTGTTCGCGCAGACCAAAATACACGCCCGTACCGTTCGGCGAATTCGGCGTGCGCTCGCCTTCAAAAAAGGGAATCAGCATCAACCCATCGTTGCCTGCCGGAACAGCAGAGACGGCGTTGGCCAGGTCTTCGTGGGAAAGATTGAAGCGTTCGCGCACCATCTCGGTCGCTACCGTTACGTTCATCGTGCAAACCAGCAGCAGCCATTTGCCCGTCGAATCGCAAAAGGCCGCGACTTCGCCTTGCGGGTCAATAACAGGATGCGACGAACAAGCGTAAATCGTGCCTGAGGTGCCGAGGCTGACCGTCACAACGCCCGGTTTGACATTGCCTGTGCCGATCGCGCCCATCATATTGTCGCCGCCGCCCGCGCTAACGATGACAGCATCGCTTAAGCCAAATTCCTGCGCTAATTCTGCGCGCAACGTGCCTGCAATGTCGTCGGCATTGATAAGCGCGGGCAATTTGTCTGCCAGTCGCGCATCAATGGCCGCAATCGCCGCCTCTGACCACGTCCGATTTTTGACATCCAGCAGTGCCGTCCCCGAAGCATCGCCATGTTCCATCGTCTTGCGTCCGGTGAGCCAGAAATTGAGGTAATCGTGCGGCAACAAAATGGACGCGAGCCGCGCGTAATTTTCTGGTTCGTGGTTTTTAAGCCAGAGAATTTTTGAGGCTGTGAACCCTGCCGGGATGCCATTGCCCACCGCTTCAATTGTCGGATCAAGCCCGCCCAGCGTGTTGATCATCTCCTCACATTCCGCTGCTGTTGCCGTATCGCACCAGAGTTTAGCCGGGCGGATTACTTCGTCATTGGCGTCCAGCGGCACAAAGCCGTGTTGTTGTCCTGACACACCAATACCTTTCACCGCAGCCCGGTCAATATTGGCTTTTGACAAGGCTTCGTTGATGGTGGTTTTGACTGCTGTAATCCATTCAATAGGGTGTTGCTCTTTATGACCGGCAGGCAGGTCGGGAATTAAATCGTACGGCGCAGCAGCACTCGCTACCACCTCGCCAGATTCTGCATCCAGGATAATGGCTTTCGTGCTTTGCGTGCCGCTATCAATGCCGATGAAATATTCAGACATAGACTTCAAGAGGCATGGGGTAGGATTTAGAAAAGGGAGCGAGCTGTTCTGCCCTGTCTCCTCTTTCCTAAATCCTACCTCCGAAATCGCTATTTTTCCGCCACACACTTGTTCCGCAGCAAGCCGATGTTTTCAATCTCGACTTCATACACGTCGCCGTCTTTTAGCAGCACGGGCGGATTGCGGAACACGCCAACGCCTTCAGGCGTGCCGGTAGCGATGACATCGCCCGGTTCGAGTGTGATGCCCTGCGTGATGAAGTTAATGAGTTTCGGAATGCGGAAAATCAGCTTGCTTGTGTTGGACGATTGCATCGTTTCGCCGTTCAATCGGCCTTCGATATTGAGGGCGTGAATGTCCGGGATTTCGTCTTTCGTCGTGATGAATGGGCCGATGGGGCAGAAGGTGTCCTGTCCTTTGCCGCGAATCCATTGGCCGTCGCTGAATTGCAAATCGCGCGCACTGACATCGTGCAAGCAGGCATAGCCGAAGATGTAATTCAGCGCGTCCTCCTCGCTCACACCTTTGGCGCGCTTGCCGATGATGACGGCGAGTTCGGCTTCAAAGTCTACTTGCGAACTGTGCTTCGGCAGGATGATGTCGCCGTTGTGTGCGTTGAGCGAATTCGGCAACTTCATAAATACCATTGGCGAAGTCGGGACATCCGAACCGCCCTCGGTCGCGTGATCGGCGTAGTTGCGTCCGATGGCAATGATTTGTTTCGGAAACACGGCAGGCAAATATTCGACGGCATCCAGCGCATACGCGGTTTTCGCCGTTGCTTCCTGCAAGGATTTGGCGATCACACCGAAGCGTTCAATCGCATCGTTCATTGTCGGCGCGATGTCGGTTACGTCTACAATCACGTCGCCGCGCAAAACGCCGAGGCGCACGCCGTCTGTGTCTTTGGTTTTGAATTGTGCGAGTTTCATGTTTTTTCCAACTTACTCAACTTGAGAGGTGATTATTTTATCTACGCCTTCTATAAAATGGCGAAGGCTAGGCGATTTGGGGAAGTCTAAGTCTAAATGAGGGGCAATCTTAGTTGCCCATTCATGTTTATCTTCCCCGCTACAATCTTTGGGTTTACGCCCTAAGGCTTCTGCCAGCTTTTCCCACGCTCCGCAAATACTATCTGGCGGGATGTTGACTAGCGTTTTTGTTTTAGCCTTTGGAAAAGCTTTTTTGATTGCATCGGGGTCTGCGATAAACCAAGATTCGGTTTCTTCGATAGCAATTCTGAATAAAGTGCAACGTGGACGCGGCTGTAAGGTCAGCAGGCTTGTCTTCAACGTAACGCAGTGATCGTATTCAACGTCAACTAGCACGATAATGCAAAGATGACTAGGAACCTGAGCATAGCCACGAAGCTTTGCCGGTAACTGATCTAATAATGCCTGATGTTTTGGGTCAGGGCGACTCAGTGGATTTCCTGGCAGCTTTCCTTTACCTCGATGAGGATGGAGACGGAAATTCGTATGTTCCTGTAACTGAAATTTGCGCTGGAAAATTTCTTTGACGACAGGAGCGTCTGCATCTCCCTCCAATAAGACCTCGAAAAACATTATGGATTCCCCCTGCCAAAGTGGTCACTATACCAAAGACTGCCAAGCGGGATTCCCTCTTCGTAGAGTTCTTTAATCGTTTGTATATCGGCAGCACGTTCCGCCGTGCTGAAACCATCATCACCTTTTCCCAATATCCACACATCGTGTGGCGATAACGCATCAACGAAATAAGGAGAGTGCGTTGTAACGATAATTTGCGGGCTATTCTTTTTGTTTTTCGTGTAATCCTTCATTTCTTTGGCTAATGGCTCAATCAGTTTGTGGTGTAAGCCATTTTCCGGTTCTTCAATTCCAATCAAGGGCGGCGGATCAGGGTCTTCCAATAGCAGCAAATAGGCAAACATTTTCAATGTCCCCTCTGACATATCTTGCTGGTAGAAAGGATCGATGTATCCTCTTTCATTGAACTGGATGAGTAGCCTACTGTCTTTCTGGCGCTCATGAGAGATTTGTTGAATGCCAGGGATCTTTTTCGCGATTCGTTTTAGGACTTGGGCAAAGCCATCGGGTTGTTCTCTTTCCATGAACTGCACATAATTCGCCAGATTATCGCCCGCTCGATTTAAGTGCTTTTGTGCCCCAGCCATTGGTAAGCCCCGCGCAAGTTCAGGCACAAAATACGACAAATACCAGTTTTCCAAAAATACACGAAATGCCACGATCCGTGGATGGTCAGCGAGATTACCCAACGTCGTAATCCCTAATCGCTGCCGATCTTCAAGCTTTATATCAATTCGTTGTGCGCCTTCTTCTGTCTCTGTTGCATCTCCGGCCCAAGCATAGCCCACCCCATTCGTCGTCTCCAAAAATGAAAAAGGCCATCCTCTTGTTTGTCCTTTTCGTCGTTGCCGGAGCCGTTCGTAAGCAACAAACGGAATGTTATCTTTTGCATCAATGTGCAATGAGTAGCTGATAGGACGTGAGCTTTTTTCTTCACGATAGTAAAGCTCAAACTGGATAGGGCCATCTTGTCCTCGGGTTCTGATTCGCTCAAAGCCGCCACGATGCGATTTATCACACGCTTCCACTACCCCTAAGCGAAGGCAATCTCCAATAAAGCCCAGTGCATCCATCAATGATGATTTGCCGCTGCCATTCGGGCCAATAATTGTAACGAACCGGGGCAAGGCATCTTTCTCACGATCCTCAAATGTCTTGCCAATCATGATGTCCTTCAAGGCGCGATAATTTTGTATTCTTAATCCCTCTAAATGCGCCATAAAACAATTCTGTGGAGTGGATCCTTATTCTGCGATTTCAAATTTCCGTCGTTGAAATTCGTCGAAGGTAACGGCCATCACAATCACCGCGCCGATGACGATTTTTTGAATGAAGGGCGAAATACCTAATAAATTCGCGCCGTTCGACAGCACGCCCATAATCAGCGAACCGATAATCGTGCCGACGACCGTGCCTTGTCCACCGCTTAAACTGCCGCCGCCGATGACGACCGCCGCAATAACATTCAACTCGTAGCCTTCACCCGAAGTCGGCACGCCAGTCACGAGTCGAGCGGTTTCAATCGCGCCTGCCAGTCCGGTCAGTGCGCCCAGAATGCAATAAAACAAAATCTGATAGCGCGCCACACGAATCCCGGCATAGCGCGCGGCTTCGACGTTACTGCCAATCGCATAGCAATATCGTCCCGGTTGTGTACTGGTCAGCAGGAAATGCACGATTAAAGCAATGACGACGACAATGAGCAAGGGTACCGGAATGCCTAGTAACGTTCCTTCCGCCAGCTTGCCGAAGTTTTCCGGCAGGTTCACGACGCCGTTGCCTTCTGTGATGACCAGCGCAATGCCGCGGTAGATGCCCAGCGCGCCCAACGTCACAATAAACGGCGGAATCTTTAATCTGGTTACGGCGAGGCCGTTGATGAAACCGCCCACCAGTCCGACGGCGATGCACACAACCAATCCGAGTAGGATAATGCCGAGCGAATTGCCTTTGTTCGTCATCGTCAACGCGCCGCAAACGCCCGCGAGCGCCAGCAACGATCCCACCGATAAATCAATGCCACCCGACACCATCACCATCGTCATGCCCATTGCCATTACGGTGATGACCGTCGTTTGCCGTACAACGCTGGCCAGATTGCCGGGCGAGAGAAAGCGCGGCTCAATGACGGCGACAATCAGGCACAGCAAAATCAGGCTAATGAAAGGAAGAAAGCGTTTGATGAAATCGGGCATAAGTTAGGAACGGGTTAAGCGGGCACGAACCAGCAGCAAGGCACCGGCAAGCAGCATTAAAAACGGCGTCATCACATTGCCCCACAGCGGCCTGCCAGTAAAATATGCGACGCCCAGTACGACCGCCGCTAGGCAACAAAGCAACCCAATCAGGCGAAAAATTTTCGGTAACATAACAGCTCCTTCGGTAAAACAGCAGATTGGGCAAGCAGCCATTCCACCTTACACACTCCTCATTCCCCATTGATTTTCCAACAATTACCAGTCCGGCAGGAACAATGTGTAAGGTGTAGAGGGGAATGGCTGCGGCGCGTTATTCTTCCACGGCAGCGTATTTCAAGATTTCTTCCTGCGTTGTGGTTTTGGCGTCTAATTCGGCCACTAGCCGCCCACGCCGCAGCACCAAAATGCGATCTGCCATGCCGAGCAGTTCCGGCAAGTCGGACGAGACCATCACAATCGCCGCGCCAGTTTCGGCCAGTTCGTTAATTTCGCGGTAAATCTCGGCGCGTGCCGCCACGTCCACGCCGCGCGTTGGTTCATCAAGCAAAAAGACTTGTGTCTGCGCAAAGAGCCAGCGACCGAGCAGGACTTTTTGCTGATTGCCGCCGCTCATCCGGCCAACGGTTTTCGCGGGAGAAGGCGGGCGAATGTGCAGCTTATTGATGTAATCGGTCGCCGCCGTCGTTTCTGCTTTGGTTTGCAGCATGCCGCCTTTCAGCAAGGCTTTCACATTGGCGAGCGTCAGATTGGTGGCGAGCGAGAGATTCAAGCAGAGGCCGGTACGTTTGCGATCTTCGGTCAGCAAACTCAGTCCGTGCTGAACCGAGCGATGCGGTACAGCATGCAGAATGCTTTGACCGGATAAATTGATTTCACCACGCAGCGCCGGTTGCGTGCCATAAATCGCTTCGACGAGTTCGGTACGGCCTGCACCTGCAAGTCCGGCAATGCCGACAACTTCGCCCGCGTGTGCTTGAAAACTAATGTTGTCGAATTTGGGCGGGCGGCTCAAATTGCTAACACGTAATTTTACGTCGCCGATCTTCGCCTGGCGGGGCGGAAAGATTTCTTTCAATTCGCGTCCAGCCATATGCCGGATGACTTCATCAGTCGAAATTGAACCCCACTTGCCGTTGAAAACTGCTCGGCCATCACGCAGAATTGTGACTTCATCGGCAATTTCGTCCAACTCTTCCAGCCGATGCGAAATATAAATCACCGCCAACCCGCGCGCTTTTAGATCACGAATCAGACGAAACAAATCCTCGACTTCGTGCGAAGTGAGCGACGAGGTGGGTTCGTCCATCACGATGACTTTTTTCGCTTCGACAATGGCGCGTGTGATTTCGACCAGCTGGCGTTTGGCGGTGCTGAGCTGACTGACCTTCGCTTTCGGCTCCAGCTTGAAGCCGTATTCGCGCAGCAAGGCCCCAGCTTTCTCATTCAATGCACGTTGATTGATGAGGCCAAAGCTAGAGACGGGTTCGCGGCCCAGAAAGATGTTTTCCGCGACGGTCAGATGCGGCGCAAGCGAGAGTTCCTGATAAATCATCGCTACGCCGTGATGTAGTGAGTCTACGGGATTGGCGATTTTGACTGCCTGCCCGTCAATGAAAATTTCGCCTGCGTCGGGTTGATGTACACCCGCCAGGATTTTCATCAGCGTAGATTTGCCAGCACCGTTTTCGCCGAGTAGCGCTAACACTTCACCTGCACGCGCTGAGAGGCTCACGTCAGTTAAAACCGTGTTGCCAGCAAACGACTTGATAATCCCGCGCATTTCCAGCGCAGTCTGGGGCATTGGCATAACTTGCTTGCGGAGTGTGGAGTGTGGAATGCGAAACGTTTATTCGCCACGAATTAACACGAATTTTCACGAATCGCGTTGGTTACAAAACGATTCGTGAAAATTCGTGTTAATTCGTGGCGAAATTTTTAATGCTCGCTGCTGCGGTCTTTTTTGGCTTGGGAATACACGATAAACCAAACAGAAAGCGCAACGGCCAGCACAAATACGGCACCAATTAACCCGCCAATACCTAACGTGATGGTGGGGTTAAGTACCGATTCAAGATCACCTGCAAACATGAATGAATCCCTTTCTAACGGTTAATGACGCTCGCCTTCGGGAAAGCGAGCGCGCGGATTATAACAGCACACCGATGGGCGCGCCAGCATCCTGCTAACGCCCCGATGCTACTTACGTTCTTTAACCAAATTCTGGATTTTTGGCGTGTCGATGTTGTCTTTCTTAACCAACTCCACGCCCGTATCCAGGCGGCGCTCAATTGGCTTGCCCGCTTTCTTATTCAATACGGCGCGGACGCCTTCGTAGCCCATTTTGTATGGGTCTTGCACGACCAGGGAATCAATAATGCCGCCTTTGACTGCCGCAATTAAATCCGGGCTGGAATCGAAGCCGACCAGTTTGACTTTGCCTTGTACGGCTTTGACGTTGATGGCGCGCAGGGCACCAACGGCGGACGATTCGTTGGAGGCGAAAATGCCGTTCAGATCGGGGTTTTTGGTAATGATGTCTTCGGCCACCGACAAAGATTTGGCACGATCTGCCTCGCCATATAGCAGCGGCAATAACTGGATATTAGGAAATTCTTTCTTCATCGTTTCGATGAAGCCGTCTTCCCGTTCATCCGTGGAAACGGATCCTTTCTTGACGCCAATAATCCCTACCTTGCCTTTGCCATTCAAGATTTCGCCCATTCGTTTGGCAGCGATCACCCCGCCTTTGCGATTGTCGGTGGAAATGTACGCGGCGTAATCTTCCCAGTTGATGCCGGAGTCAATCACAACAACGGGAATGTTTGCCGCCTGCGCTTTTTTCGCGGGCGTCACAAGCGCATCACCACTGGAAGGCGCAAGAACGATGCCGTCCACTTGTTTGTTGATAAAGTCTTCGACAATGTTGACCTGTCCGGTGTAATCGGTTTCGGTTGCCGGCCCTTTCCATAGAATTTCCGCGCCGAGTTCCTGTCCGGCAGCATCTGCGCCCGCTTTGATCGAAAGCCAGAAGTTATGTGAAACGCCTTTGGGAATCACCGCGATGCGTGGTTTGCCGCTGCCGCCTTTTTGATTGCAGGAAAGCGCGACGAGGCAAAGCGCAAGAACGAGGGAGAGAAGGAGCGAGAATTTGCGTAATTTCATAGTTGGTGAAAAGCATTTAGTTGTCAAAAACAGCCACACCTTTGATGTAGCTCTGGTCAAAGCGATCTTGCGTGAACGCTTGTGGCACGGTGGCCAACGACGAGTATTGATGCGTAATCAGTTGTTTGACGTTGATGACGCCGCCGCTCACCAAATCCAGCGCCTGTTTGTGTGTGACGGGTCTGCCGTCTTTATCAATTGCGCCCGACGCGCCGCAGGGCGAAAGCCACGTTGGCTCCAAAAATTGCACGCTATTCATCACGCCCAAATCCGCGCCGTGATGCCCGTGACCGTACAGCAGCAAGGTTCCCTGTTTGCGCAACAAGCCCGGAATCAAAGGGAAAAGCGGAGCGACGCCCGCCGCTTCGATTAAATACTGGACGCGCTCCCCGTGTGTCAAATCCTGCACTGCCGCAACCAAATCGGTCGCGCTCGGATCAATCGTCGTCGCGCCAAAATCCGCCGCCAAGCGCCGTCGCTTTTCGTTCGGCTCGCTGACGATCAGTTGATGCTGGTAGCCAACGACATTGCGCAGGTATTGTACGAACAACAACCCGGCAGGCCCGGCACCGCAAATCAGAATGGAACGAATCGGACGCGCGCCACCAAACGTATAGCGCGCCCGGCTGTTCATCTGCACCTGCGAAGCATGAATAATGCAGCCGAGCGGTTCGCATAACGCTACTTCTGCCAGTGGCAGATTGCCCTCGATACAAATCGCATTGACGGCAGGCACGGC
The DNA here is from genome assembly GCA_046331525.1 of Blastocatellia bacterium. Classification (GTDB taxonomy): domain Bacteria; phylum Acidobacteriota; class Blastocatellia; order RBC074; family RBC074; genus JAFDVL01. The sequence continues at coordinate 55,748 of JAXLQQ010000005.1, read as the reverse complement.
GATCAATTCGGCCAATGCACCCGGTCGTCCCGTCAATCCGAGTTCTTCGTAATGCTGGCATTGATGGCTGTTGCCTGTGTCGCAGTATTCGCACCACTGCGGCGCGCGGCGACTGCTGCAATTGATGCCTTGATCCACAAGGACGCGATCACCGATTTTTAGATCGTGGACGGCGCTACCGACTTCGACGACGGTACCGCAAAATTCGTGACCAAGGATTTGCGCCTCTTCGTGCAATGGGATGACGCGGCCTACCGAATCGAAATTGTAATTGGCCTTGCCTTCAAAGATGTGAAAATCGGTGCCGCACAAACCGACTGCGCCCACACGCAACAAGACTTCATGCGATTGTGGCACGGGGGGCGGCACGTCGCGTAATTCCATCGCGGCGGCATCGTGCAGAACAAGAGCTTTCATACGTCCAAATCCGCCGTGTCCAATCTGCCTTGCGCGTACAGAAACTGAAAGCGCGCAATCGTTTCCTGCACACCCTGCGCAAGCGGCGTATGCGGGATGTTGCCGAGCGTGTTGACGATGGCGGAATCGTCCAACTCTGCCGGAATCGGCATAATGTTGTCGGCGTGTGTAATCGTGCCTGCGGCTTGCGGCAAGTTCTTTTCGATTTCGGCGATGATCTCACCCAGCGCCGCCGTCTCGCCGTGCAAATTGAAGACGAAGGCACCTGGCTTGTCCGAATCCGCCGAACGAATAAATGCATCGGCGCAATCGGCTCCGTAGAGGAAATCTGTCTTGCCGCCGAAGCGAATATGAAACGGACGCCCGACGACTGCTGCTTTCATCGCTTTGGTTGGATCAGACGTGACGCCGAAATCGCGGCCTACACCATAGACCGTGAGCGGACGCAGCCCAATGCTGCTGATGCCGTTGTCCTGAAAATAAATGCGCGCGTTATTTTCGTTGCACTGCTTGAACGCGCCGTAATGCGTGCCAGTGTTGCCTGCTTTGCTCTCGGCCTGCGGCGTTTCATCATCCGTTGCACCGAACACTGCTGCAGAACTGGCGTAAGCGATGTGTTTGACCTGTCCGCCGGAATGCAATGCGGCTTCAAAAACGTTAATTGTACCGATCACATTAACCATCGCGCCCATTCGTGGGTCAGCCTTGCACGACGGCACTTGCAGCCCTGCGAGGTGGATGATGTGCGTGATGCCGTGTTGTTCGATTACTGGCGGCAACGCATCGGCAGCGGTAATATCGCCTGCTACGAATGTGGTTCGCTCAATTTCGTCCTCGTCCATAATCAGGCGCAGGCGGCGCGGGTCGGCGCTGCGGTCAAACATTACGACTTGCCCGACATTGGCCGCGAGCAATCGTTTCACTGTCCACGCACCGATAAAACCGTGCGCACCGGTAATCAAATAATTTTTCTCAGTCATCCTTGATCCAGATTGAGTTGTGAATGTGAAAGAGTGCGAATCATACCCTGTCGGTTGTTGGGTGTCACGCGAGTTGGCGCGAAATCGAAGTGCTTGGACAAATTTCGAGCAACGGGATTTTGAGTACCCACGCATCCTGTGTGCTTACTCAGTCGGTGACTTGCGGTAAGCGCCACTTTACGCCATTATCGGCGCGGCAACGGCAGATTTGCCGTTGGCAATCCGGTAAATTTCACTCCAACCAACAAAAAATTCATGCAAGACGCTTCTTCCAACTCCTTTGCGCGTACGGCCTGGCTGGTCGTGATCCTGCTCGTCCCCGTAGCCCTGCTCAACTATCTTGACCGGCAAATGCTGGCGGCGATGAAGTCTTCGATGATGGGCGATATTCCCGACATCGCCACGAAAGCGAATTGGGGCTTGGTGCTTGGTTCGTTCAAATGGGTCTACGCGATTTTGAGTCCTGTTGGCGGTTATCTGGCCGACCGCTTGAGCCGCCGTCACGTGATTTGCCTGAGCCTGTTTATCTGGTCAGCCGTGACGTGGGCGACAGGGCACGTCACGAGCTTCAACGAGTTGGTCATCGCGCGTTCGATTATGGGCGTGAGCGAAGCGTTTTATATGCCGGCGGCGCTGGCGTTGATTACCGATTATCACCTTGGCCCAACACGGTCGCGTGCAGTCGGCATTCATCAGATGGGGATTTACGCGGGCGTGATTCTCGGTGGTTTTTCCGGTTACGTCGCGGACAGTCCGTCATATGGCTGGCGCTGGGCATTTAGTTTGTTTGGTATCGTTGGCGTCGTGTATGCCTTGCCGTTATTCGCGTTATTGCGCAATCCACCACGTTCGGCAGATGTAAAGGCCCAGCCTTCGCCTGCGTCCGCCGTGCGCGAATTATTCACGAATGTCGGGTTTATTTTGTTGGTATTGTATTTTACGTTGCCTGCGCTCGCGGGCTGGGTTGTACGCGATTGGATGCCGGATATTTTGAAAGAGCAGTTTGGTTTGGGACAAGGCAAGGCAGGCGTTTCGGCAGTGTTATTTGTGCAAATCGCTTCGTTAATTGGTGCTGGCATTGGCGGCTGGCAGGCAGATCGCTGGATGCAAAAAACGATGCGCGGACGCATTTTTGTCAGTGCATTAGGAATGACATTTTTCCTGCCCGCGCTGTTTGGGGTCGGCAATGCGGCGACGCTAGTGATTGCGGTTGGATTTCTGATGTTGTTCGGACTGGGTTGGGGCTTTTTCGATACGAACAATATGCCAATTCTCTGTCAGATCGTGCGGCCTGAACTGCGCGCAACGGGCTACGGGTTTATGAATCTGGTGAGCATCAGTTGTGGCGGCTTTGCGGATTGGGGCTTTGGCTGGTTGCGGGATCGGCATGTGCCGCTCAATGCAATTTTCGGCGTGTTTGCGGGCGTAGCGTTGCTATCGGTGTTGATCGTGCTGCTCATCAAACCGCGCACCGAGCTACCGCCAACGCTTAGCGTGCAGTAAAGCCATTAATTGTTCTTGAGGTCACATTGCATCAGGGCTTCGTGGTCTGATTTGCGCGTGCAAGGAACGCCTGATAATAATCTGCCAGGAACCGCAGCCCGAATGCTGTTGCCACATCGCGCACAATCAGGCGAACGGAATGATCGGGCTGCAAATTGGTTTTGCTTTCAAAAAATGCGCCGGCCAATGCTTTGTCTGGGTGAGTGAGTGCAAATTGATTTTTCAGCGTCCAATCCAGCGAGAGTTCGATACTATCTTTGAATTCGTGGTAACCGAGTTGGTACAGCCGCAACCACAGAATCCCCGCAAACGAAATGGCCGAACCGACAATCGAATCTTCCCGCGCCCTGCCGTCTGTAAAATTCGTCGCATACATCACGCCGCTTTTCTTTTGCAGCTTCTGCGTTGCACGGGCGGTTTTTAAGGCCGCTTCCAGATACGCTGGATTCTTGGTCAGTGCATAGCCTTCCAGCAGCGATTCAGCATTCCACAAATTGAAGCGAGGATGAATCTTGCCTGTTTGGGGCTCGTTCGGGTCGAAATCCATCCAAAAGCCATTCGCGTGCTGACGCCGCACCAAGCCATCACACAAGTTGAGAAAGACCTGTTTGTATCGTTCATCTTTTGTGTGCAGAAACATATCCTTGAACAAATAGCCTTCATTGTTCGGACGCGCCACGTCAAACAGCGTAATCTGCGGCCCGCCGTTGCGCGACTCAAACGGGCTTTTGTCTTTCATCACTGCGCCTGTGTCGGGATTCACGCCGTCGTAAATCAACGCCTCGTTTTCGAGGTACAGATGCGCGCGTATCCATTCGCCTGCGCGCGTAGCACAATCGGCGTATTTCTGATCACCCGTCACACGACTCAGGCGAAACAAGCCCGGCGTGCCATCGCTGATGGTGGCCGTGACGATAATGTTGCCGACGTGATCGCCGTGAATGGCGCGCAGCATGCTTTTGAGCTTCGGGTGATCTTTGTACTCCAAACTGATCCACCAATCACCCGCTTTGCGCGCAGCAGTGAGGAAAGCTTTGTCCTGCGTGATTTCATACGCGGCCAGCAAGCCATTGATAATTTGTCCCGTATGCCACGGCGCTTCGTATTCGTACCACTGATGCCGCACAATGTCGTAATCGCCCTGCGCGCGGCCCTTGGTGTCGAGGATTTGCGTGGCCGCGTTTTTTCCGCCGGCTTGCAGCGCGGCAATAATCCTGGCCTTGGGGATAGTCGTGGATTGAGCCTGTGTAACCGTGACGAGTAGACATAGCGACAGCAGGAGGCGGAAAAAATGTGTCATAAGGAAAATCCGCGCGCCGGAAATTCCGAGCCGCGTTGCAACCAGTTTTCTGCTGGATAGTGGTTCCCGCCTTCGATCAAATGCAGCGTATAAGCGTGCCGCGACTTGGGCGAGGTGTTGGCGTGACTGCGATGTGGCAGCAAGCCGTGCAGCACAATTAATGTACCTTGCTTCACTTCCAACGGCACCGCCGTTTCCTCCGGCCACGGCGCGTCGTCATAAATCACAAACCGCGTCGTGCCTTCGGATGTACGCAGGAATTTGGATTTCAGTCCCAGCTTATGCCCACCAGGCAAGGCCCACAAACAGCCGTTTTCCAACGTAGCGTCTTCAAGCGCGAACCAGAAGCCAGTGACGCTCGGCGGTTCGGTCAAGAGAAAGGTGCTGTCCTGATGACAGACGACTTCACCGCCGATGTGTGGTTGTTTGAAAATGTACATGGATTGCAGCAGCACCGGTTGCTGATAGCCGAGGTCTGCGGCTAAGGCTTGCAACTGCGACGTGCGCGAGAACCGCTCAAATACCGGATCAAGATCGTGCAGTGCGTGCCCGATTTTATTGATCGAAAGCTCTTTGGCTTGCCGCAGTTCGCCTTTGGCATCAAAGGCATTTTCTTCAAAAAAGAAACAAATCTTGTCGCCGGAATTCAGAAAATATTCGTCTGTTGTTCGGGTCTGATTTGTTGTCGAGAAAATGGATTTGACAGTCGTTGGGTCAAAAGCGGCGAGGAGTTCTGCCACCCGTTGCCGCAACTGGTCACACGCTTCCGGGCGCACAAAATTTTCCAGCACCAGATACCCCTGTGTTTCGTACGCAGCTCGCTGGCTGCAGTAAGTGAACAAAATGTTCGACCTCAGGTGTATAGTAGTTGCGTGTTCGCTTAAGCAGTTTGGCTCCGCCGCGGCCGTTCGAATCCTATCGGATGTATTTCGATTATTTCCACGTTAACACTTTATCCGGGGAATAGCTTTTGCGTCGTTGGCGGAGTAACAGGACGCCTGTTGGGCACGCGCCAAACTGGCAAACTTTTCCTGTTGAGAATTATCGGGCGACGAACGTCATCAGCTCATCTGAAGCCTTGCTCGATGGAATAAGCCTGGTGATAAATCGCTTGACGGAAGCGTTTACCAGCGGTGGTGGCAATTAAGATGTCACTTCCGTCGATGGCTTTGCGGATCTGTTGTGGCTATTGGCTTCCACTTGCCCGGCAATGTTTCATCAATAGCCCCAGCGTTCTTTGTTCTTGAATTTTACCTTTGTAAAGCCGAGTCGAAGCGATAACCATTCGCCAAATTCAGCAACTTTGCTCGTAATTCAACATGTTCAGCATCTTCCCAGCGTTGCAATGCCAACCGGATGTTTAGCGGATCATTCGGCGATAAGCAACATACCCTGTCTGGCCGGATGGTCAGCACTTCGCACGTGGTTTCAAAGGGTGATCGGCTGGCGTTGGCCACGAATCGGCAGGCAGTTTTGATCGCCCGCTGCTGGAATTCAGCGTTAGACGTATTCCAGCTGAATCATTGCAGTTAATTTAGCTGTTTTGCCTTCGAATTGCCTTTGCAACGGTGCAGTAGCGGCGCAACTGGTAGGTACGCAGTGGCGCTTGGCGACGTTTTAGACCGCGTTCTAATCATTTGGGTTGCCCGCAAGAGCCTGCGGCACGGCGCGTTTGATTCGAATAAGTAAGTAAACAACAATTTCATCATCGTCATTGAAGCCAATTGGCTTAAATACGACTTCATTTTTGATTGAATCACATCGATTCGTTGTCCTTGCGTCCTGACGCTGGGGAATCCAATCGCTCGTTGACGTCCACTGGCTGCAGTTTGTTCGCGCGTAATGGTTGGGGCTTATTGGCGAGAGCGTCAGAGCCAGAATCGACCGGACGACAAGGTGGCGTCCCGAATTTCGTTCTGATTCATCATCACATCGAGTCGCCGGCATTCGCGTGGCAATGCAACACGGTTTGACGGAGATCTTTTCAGGATCGAGCGGCTAGATGGTTTGTTCGATGCCGAATCGGTTCAAATGAAATAATTTTTCAAAGTTCGCCTTGACGTTCGTCGTTTCAGGAGAGAATTGTCGAGAGCAGGTGTATCCTTGGGTTACCGAAGAAAGACAACTTGTTGTTCGGTCCTGACTTTATTGGTGTCGAGGATAAGCTAACGTTGTTCATTGATCCAGCATCCCATTAACGTTGTTCATCGCCCCAGAAATGTAGTTCAAGCCCTTGATGATATCATGGCAATGTTCTTTGATTTGATTTTTTTGCGGCCCTTGTTATGATTTTGTTTTCGAAGAACGACTTGTTTCTCTTGGATCTTACGCCCTTTGATTTTCTGGCTCGATGGCGAGCTTCGAAGAGGAGCGCGGATGACGCTGTCACCGATGCCAGATCGGCGGTCTGTCGCGGAAGAATACGCTTCGGGTTAGCGATGGTGACAGCAATGATGAGCAGCGAATGAATGTTGAGTCCTTGTTGCCGCGCCAGTTGATGGTATCCGCAAGGACGTGATAGAATCAACCTTGCGATCTCGCGTTGCTGCACGCCAACTGTTCGTCGGCTGCAGTAGGGATTGATCGCGCGAGTAATCGCGCGCGTCGTTAGAAATATGAGCAATATCGTGGCAGAAGCCAGCGTACGGGGATGAGCGAACCTGAACCCACGGAGCGCTATTCAATGAAGCGCGTCGCTGGCGCTTCACCGCACCTTGTTTCTGGCAGCAACATGGTTTTCATATTTAGCGCAATAATTTTCTTCACTATTCCAGATCCGTTGCGTGAAACCGCCGTCCGCCGAATCAGGCGTCACGTTCAGGTCATCCCAACAAATGCAGCATCGTCGCGGAAGTCGGAATGCATCCCGATCGATCGCGGATAGCCACGCAAGCGTCCGCTGCGCCAAATAAAGTTCGAGTCTGATGCCGCCGCCTGCCATCCAGATCCAGTTGTACGGGCGCCAGATCGCGTCCATCGCTGCCCGCTTGACCTGCGCCCACCCCGCCCAAATCACGAGCGTAGTCTTAGCCCGTGCGCCTCTTGTTCCCCAGTGTTTCCACCGGTCGTCCGACCATGTCTTCGTGGGATTAGCCAGATCGCCAGTTGATCCCATTTGGGTCGGTGTATTGAATGGTACGTCGCCGGTCAAGCGTTTAGGCAAACATTGCCAGCCCGAAATCAAGTCGTCATGGATCATCCAGCTCCAAAACTTCGTTGCCTGGATCCTTGTTGATCCTGAACGCTTCCGAAAGCCAGGACCTGCATCCAGTGTCATCTAAAACGAACCAGTGCTCCAGTTGTGGTCCTGTTTCCAGCAATCCTGATGATGTCGATTGATGTTTCGCGTTACTCCCAGTTCGTACTTTGCTCGCTCCATGATGTTTGCTCCAAAGAGGAGTCCAACTGGCCTTCAATGTACGTTCCATTTAAGCTTCGAGTTGCTTGATAGCCAAAGGCCTGATATAACCGGCAAAACGCCGAAGACGAAGTTTTCAGCCACAAAGAAAGTGCCGGTTTGATCATGATGTAGTCAGATTTTGATCTCCGTGCCGAGGTTAACGGGATCCACGAACCATGTTCGAATGAAACCGGACACGATCCAGTGAGCGCTTGCAGCAGTCATGCCGGACTACAACTGTCAATCATTTGAGCGACGATGGTCTGCCCACGGTCTGCGCGTACACGCCGGATGGAATGCCGTTCGCCCGCACTTCCTGTCGAACCGAGCGGTTTCATCAACGCCCCATGATTCCTGCAACGCGAAATGACGTTTGACTGCGCGGTTTTGTCGGATCAAACCAAACGCGGTTTGACCGCCAAATCAATGCTGGATGGTCCGCCACAAAGAAGGTTAGGTGTCCGCTTCGCTCCTGGTCAAATGTCCAGCGTAAGCGATCGGTCCGTTACGGTCAACGCTTCCAGCGAGTACCGCTTGTAATCCCGACAGCGCCAAGCCCAGTTTGCAGTACGCAGCCAAGGCGGCGACCGGTTTTTCAACTGCTGATAAAGACGAAATAGCTTCAACTCAGTTCTGGCTCAAATCCAAATCCAAACTGCCGCAAACGATGATCCGCAATAGGTCTCAAATCATCCATCCCCCGCCCATCGCGCTCAAACCGATGCGGTTATGTCGAGTTGCGGTGGCGGCGATACCGGTCGTGCCCAGCTCGATCCCGTTCATCTGTAAAGGCCGCCGATTTGATCCATTTCAGAATTGCTCGATGTGCGGCCCAGCCGCTCAAAGAACTCTTGCGCTTATCCATTCAGCCATACCGAGCGCCAGCTTTGCCTGAGACAGCTCTTGTCGCTCCATCATCCCGACGAATGAATCCGTCAAATGACACATCATCTGATGCGCCGTCATTCGGCCCCATTGCCGTTGACTGGTGTGTTGTAACGACTGCAAGCGAGTGAATTTCTGCCTTGTCCGGGGCGTTCAGCAGCGATTTTTTCATAGCCTAATCAAGATAGAGAAACCCATTTGACGAGCAATACCCGACAGAAACTTTGCCACGCTAAGGCTTCGGCTTGCGCGCCGGTCGTGCGTTGCTTGAATCCTTCGATGTATTTTACGGTTGCCGTGATTTCTTCCGGCGCGGCGTCTCGATTCAAAAATTCGCGTAAGGGTTGCCGCGCTGTTTGGGATCACTTTGTTTGGCGAGTTGTTCCGCAATCGTCTTCGACGCGTTCGTGAGAAATTCGCTGTTGAGCCAGAATAGCGCTCATGCCGCCAAGGTTCGTCAGCGAACGCTGCCCGCCATCGTTGTCGCGTCGCCGAAATCGAAAAGATTGGGCAGCGTCGGCAAATTCGCGCGCCGCAGCGGAATGTAGACCGAACGCCGCTTCAGTGTTTCAGGATTCACACTCAAACGTCCCTGCGACGTTTCGCCGTCCGTGCCGCGTCCCGTTTGCAGCGAGCCGCCCATCGTCAAATCAATCGTGCCATCAATCGCCAGAATGCCATCGCGCATTTCTTCGACCGACAGCCGCCGCCGAGCAAAGCGCGAGAACAACCGATTGTCCGGGTCAGCCTCCATTGCTGCGGCATTGTCCGACGCCATTTGATAGGTGCTCGACAGCATGATCGTCCGATGCAGGGCCTTGATCGAATAACCGCTCTTGATGAATTGCGTCGCCAGAAAATCGAGCAGTTCAGGATGGGTTGGCTTTTTCGCCCATCTTGCCGAAGTTATCCGGCGTGCGCACGATGCCTTCACCGAAATTTCGTTCCACACACGATTGACCAGCACACGCGACGTCAACGGATGTTCCGGGCGTGTCAGCCATTCAGCGAATTGCATCCGTCCACTGCCCGCAAATTTTGGCTTCGTATCGAATTTGGCCAGAATCGCGGGGAACGACGGCGGCGCAGGCTCGCCGTGATTGTTGTAATCGCCGCGAATGAAGACGGTCTGCTGCTTGGGCGCATCCTCTTCGACCGCGCACATCATTTCAGGTTCGGGCGGCGCGGCTTTCTTCAAGGCTTCGCTTTCTTTGCGCAACGCATCCAGCCTGGCCAGTTGTTCTTCGGTGAATAAGCTCTTGTCCTTGGATGCTGCGCCCGTTGCATTCTTCCGCTCGCGCGGCGAAACCGAGAACGGGCCGCCGCCGAAATACACATCATCGAAGAAGCGATCTTCGCCCGCTTCGAGCTTCGGTTTGTCGGGCAGCGCTTTATTCGCCGCGAGCGCCTGCTGATATTCCGGTCGCCACTTCGCCACCATCTCATTCCAGGCGTTCAGACGCTTGACGAAGCGCGTTTGATAAGCCAGTGCCACTTCATTCAGCCTATCCGCTTTGGCCTCATTCCACTCGTTCAAGTAGCCACGCACCTTGTCGCTCGGCTTCAGATACTCGACCCATTTTTTCAGCAGATCGTCGGAGAGCTTCGTTTGCGCGGCGATGTCTTCGAGCTTCGCGCCGTTTTGATAGACCTTTCGCGCCGCGATCATAAACTCGGCCAGACGCGGTGCCTGTTGTTTGACGAGCGGTTCTTTGACAGCATCGGTAATGTCTTCCATCGCCAGCCGCCCCCGCTTTTCTTTTTCGGCCTGCGCCTTTTTCGCGGCCAGATATTGCTCAAACTCCGCTTTTGGCACGAGCGGTTTTTCAAACGGAACTGAGACATGCGATTCGACGTTGGAGAAGCTCTTCGTATTCGCAAAGATGCCCGTCAGCGCGTAGTAATCCTTCGTCAGAATCGGATCAAACTTGTGATTATGACAACGCGCGCAAGCCAACGTCAGACCGAGAAACGCTTTCGACGTGACATCCACCTGTTCGTCAAACACGTCGTACAGCATTTTCTGTTTGTCCTGCTGCGCAATCGCTTTCGCGCCGAGCGCCAGAAAGCCTGTTGCAATAATGCCGCGCCGATTCACTTCGCCGCCATCAGGGGAGGGAAGCAGATCGCCCGCCAACTGTTCACGCACGAATTGATCGTAGGGCATATCGTCATTGAAGGCTTTGATGACATAGTCCCGATATTTCCACGCGTGCGGATAGCGATGGTCTTCGTCATTGCCCGTCGAGTCCGCATAGCGCGCGACATCCAGCCAGTTTCGCCCCCATTTCTCGCCATAGCGTGGCGAGGCGAGTAAGTGTTCGACGACCTTCTTGAACGCATCCGGCGAGTTGTCCGCCAGAAACGATTTCATCTCTTCCGTCGTTGGCGGCAAGCCCGTCAAATCGAACGTCGCGCGGCGCAGCAGCGTCAACTTATCTGCCACTGGTGCAGGCTTCAGCCCCTTTTCTTCGAGCTTCGCCAGCACAAACGCATCCACGGGCGACTTCACCCACGCCGAATTTTTCACCGCAGGCGGTGCGATGTCTTTGATCGGCTGAAACGCCCACCAGTTCTTTTCCTCTTCGGTGAACGACCGCACGCTGGAATTCTTCGGCCAATTCGTCGCAGCAGCCACGCCCGGCCACGCCGCGCCCATCTTTACCCACGCCGTCAAATCGGCAATCTCTTCCGCTTTCAATTTACCCGTCGGCGGCATCTTCGTCGTTTCGTCGTAGCTGATGACTTTCAGCAGTCGGCTCTCTTCCGGCTTGTCTTTATTGACCAGCGCGCCGCTTTCACCGCCTTTTATAAAGCCCTCCGCCGTCGTCAAATCCAACTGCGCGACCGCTGCTTTCGGGTTATGGCATTGCTGGCATTTGGCGGCGAAGATCGGGCGAATCTTTTTCTCAAAGAATTCCTGCTGCGCCGGGTCTTGCGTCAGGTTTACCGAAACGCCGCGCACCGACGGCAACCAAGTGAAGACAGTGAGGCCGAGCAAGCCCAAAGTAGAAGCTAGTTTGACGATCCAACGTAAGCCGAAGCGGTGTTCCTGCATGCATTTTTCTCCGAAGAAAATGAGTTCCTACAAAGTTAAGTACGAAGCACGGACTGTGAGGTTACTGTTAGCGATAACACTTTTGCAAGTATTTCCCGCGTTGCTTCTTCTCGCATAATTGATTCATTACTATGAAAGGCACAAAAGCACAAAAGCGAGGCGGGCTAATAGCTGACAATTAACGATTAGAAATGAATGACTGTAAGAATTTTCCGTAGCCATTTGCTGCATATGAGGAAAGCTGAGGGGGCAGGTTTGTCCCTGCTGTTAGTTACTAAACGGCAGTATCGCTTGCACCGCATATTTTGAAGCGTACGCAGGCTTCGCCTTCGACACAATTACTTCGTGTAGGCTCACGACAGCATTTCCCAAAGCTTTGCCCAAGAGAGGTGGTACGGCGTTGCCAATTTGTTTTAGTTGTTGCCACTCACTCCCAACAAACACAAAGCCGTCGTGAAAGGATTGCAGACGAGCCGCCTCGCGAACAGTTATCCAGCGATTGAGTGTAGGATGAACAAATTCACTTAAATCACGGTGCATGTTGGCCAAGAGCGTATAAGCGGGAAGATCAGGATGAAGTCGTCGCCATTTTTCAGGACGCAGACCATCCCAAACGGATTTTGGTAAAGAGTTTCCTTTCTTGCCAGGTGCCAGCATTTGAATGAGTGCTAGGCGTCGCTCTTGAATTTCTTTCGTATGGTGATTATGAAGTTGAACCCCTTCAAAATGGCGAATCCCCTTTTTCATCTTTGCTAATAGCGGATAAGGTGGATATGAACAATCTAGCCGCATTATTTTTTGATACTCAGACGATACACTTGTTGGGTACTCCATCGTATATCCGCTCGGTACTACATTTGTGGGTAAATCGCTGATTGCTTCCCAGACAGTGACCAGGGCTTTCTGAGACTGCTCTTCAAGTTGCGCTAAAATGAATTGTTGCAGGTCAAAAGGAACTTGATACCGGTCATGCACCCCAATAAAAAATACCCTCTTCCGTTCCTGTGGAACCCCATGCTGCGACGCTAGGACACGAACATAGGTTGTGTTCGCGTACCCTGCTGCTTTGAAAGCCGAAAGAATCAAGTCTTTAAAATGCCCTTTGTTAAGAACGAGTACATTCGGCACATTTTCCATGAGAAAGAAGTTTGGCTGTAAGACCGTCAAGATACGAATAAATTCTTTATACAGATAGTTCCGCTCATCCTCCAAGGAACGGGTGCCAATCTGGCTATACCCTTGGCAGGGGGGGCCACCGAATACGAGATCAACCTTGCCATTACTCGTAGCTAAGTGCTTTTGGGCTGACCTCTCTTGGATAAGAAACTCTCGTATATCTCCCTCTATCAATGGGACATCCGGAAAATTAAATCGGTATGTTTCGCAAGCATAATGATCCTTTTCAATGGCTGTAGCTATCCGATAGCCAGCCAATTCAATTCCTTCACAAAATCCGCCACATCCTGAAAATAATGACACGGCTGTTAATGAGTTCCGCTTCATACGATGAATGTAATCCTACCCTCCATTTCGTAAATACTGTGATCGGACTTATTGTCATGTGACTTATAGTCCGTAGACATATAAGCCACATCACCACACCATTCGTCAATGACAATTACTGAAAGCCTCGGTCTCGCCTTCGGCAGTGTAGAGAGCAGTTGAGAATTTCACAAGAAGAGCTGGCGCATCAGGCAGTGGATCCTTTTCTGTCAGCGGTATCGAAAGAGGTCGTCGTAATCCGTCTTTGCTCACGATTGAGCGAATGGCCAAAACTTTGGGTGTTGAGGTGGAGGTATTGTTCCAAATCGTTTCCAAAATTCAGCAGGAAGCGGGAAAAGAAAAACCATAATGCCCTATACTTTTGACCCAGCTATTTGCGAGGCCTGCCCCTTTGGCTACTGTTTTGAAGACCGACGCAATAATCCTGTCTCGGGCCGAAAAACCAAGTTCCGTGTCTTGCAACGCAATGCAATTTCCTGCACTTTTCAGAGCATTGTCCCTGGTTCATTGAGGGATTCTTCTACTAGCCTGACTTTTGATGATTACCTACGACAATTTGCGCTCAATGTAAAACAAGCTGGTCATAAATTTCTGGGCGAGGTTTTCACCCTGGAGGGCAGCGCACTCGCGAAAGTCGAAGGTGATGTGCTTGAGATTTTAGAAGGCAGTCTGCTTTGGAACGCTGCTGTGACTTGGAACCGGTTTATGGCAAGCGGGAGTTGGGAATCGCAGGTACTCCGATGCCCGGAACATCTCAAACCAGACTCATTGCAGCAAATTGCTATTGTCAAATTGCCCAGAGGGTATGATGCGACACAACTCTTTTCTCGCGAAGCGCGACTCCAAATAAGTGAATTAGAACAACGACTTTCTAAAAATGGACAGCATCTGAAATTATCGGCTCCCGACTTTGTGGGAGTGCGAATTCCTGCCACTACGGTCGAGGCCGTTTTTTCTACTCCGATTGAGAATTTGCACACCGCCAATGTTGCCACACTAGAGCAGGCCTATCGCATATTGGAAGGGCGAATATCCGCCGGAGACTTGTTGTTTGCCCTGGCAGTGAAGCGGACAATGCGAAGCGACCGCCTGTATCAGCCATTATACGAAGCCAATGTCTTGAAATTTCTCGTTCAGGGAATATTAAAGCAACCAGGGTTTCGATTTTACGCCCATGCGGTAAGCATTGAAGGTGCCGACGTCCAAGGGCATTATCACGCACCTTCGATTTTCTCGTTAATGAATGGCGAAGCTCCCCACCGGGCTATAGATAGATTATTCGTCACGAATATCCCTTCCGAGCTTGGACAAGCCATTTTAAACGAGCTTCCAGCCTTAACGTGAGTAGTTGCGTTCAATAGTTTTGTTCCGGAAATACCGGAGAGCGATATTCCGCACCGCCATAAGTGAACAATGTCGTACAAAAGATTCGGAAATGATTGCACACAAAATTAGCCTAAAGAATTAGCCTTCAAAGCTTTGGCCAATTGCTGATTGGGCGATAGGTCGTGTAGAATCCGCGATCCTCAAACAAGATCGCGTCTGAAAGGCAGGTGTTTCATGAAAGCTTGGCGCGTCCACGAATTCTGCGAGCCGGAGCAAATGCAACTCGAAGATATCGCCGTGCCCGAACCGAAGGCGGGCGAAGTACGCATTAAGAATCACGCGGCGGCGCTGAACTTCTTCGACATTCTGTTGATTCAGGGCAAGTATCAGGTCAAACCGCCGCGCCCGTTCACGCCCGGTTCCGAAGTCGCAGGCACGATTGATGCGGTCGGCGAAGGCGTCGAAGGCTTTGCGGTTGGAGATCGTGTGCAGGCTTCGGCGCTGGGTGGGAGCTATGCGGAATACTCGCTGGCATCGGCGGCGAAGACGTTCAGGATTCCTGACGCGATGAGTTATGAAGAGGCGGCGGCGATGCTGGTGATTTATCAGACTTCGTATTTCACCTTCACGAAACGCACGACGATTACGCCGGGCGAATGGTTGCTGGTGCATGCGGCGGCGGGCGGCGTGGGAATGTCGGCGATGCAGATTGGCAAAGCGATGGGCGCGCGCGTGATCGCTACGGCGGGGAGTAAGGAGAAGCTGGACTTTTGTATGGCGCAGGGAGCCGAAGCCGCGTTGAATTACCGCGATGCGAGTTGGGTGGACGAAGTGAAGAAGATCACGGGCAAAGGCGCGAATGTGATTTACGATCCGGTGGGCGGCGAGATTTTTGATCTTTCGACGAAGTGCATTGCGCCGGAAGGGCGACTGCTCGTCATCGGCTTTGCGGGCGGCACGATTCCTTCGATTGCGGCGAATCGGATTCTGCTCAAAAACATTGACGTGATCGGCGCGTATTGGGGCGGCTACTGCGAGCTGCATCCTGAGTTCATGCGTGAGGCGCAGGCGGATTTGTTTGCGATGTACAACGAAGGGAAGATCAAACCGGTCGTGTCGCAGACGTTCAAGTTGGAAGAAGCGATCACGGCGTTGCAGGCGCTTGGCACGCGGCAGACGATTGGCAAGGTGGTGCTGACGATATGAGCCAGTTGATCCTCGTGCGGCACGGGCAGGCGGCGTTTTTGAGTGATGATTACGATCAGTTGTCGCCGCTGGGCGAAGAGCAATCGCGGCTGCTCGGCGACTATTGGGTGCGGCGTGGCGTGACGTTCGATGCGTTATTTACGGGGCCGCGAAGACGGCAGGCGAACACGGGGCGCATTGTGCGCGAGCAGTATTTGCAGGCGGGTTTGGCTGCGCCGGAGTTGGTGACGCTGGAAGAGTTTGATGAATACGATGCAGCTGGGATTTTGACTGGATTGTTGCCGCAGTTGCTCGAACGCGACGCGCGCTTTCGGCAATTGCACGAGGCATTTGAGCGGTCAGCTACCATCGAAGAGAAACGGCGCAATTTTCAGAAGCGGTTTGAAGTGATTACGCTCGCCTGGGTGCGTGGCGAGATCCTCGCGTCCCACGTTGAATCCTTTCGTGACTTTCACGCGCGCGTGCAGCGCGGATTGCAGCGCATTCAGCAGGAATCGGCGAGCGGTTCGCGCGTGGCTGTGTTCAGTTCCGGCGGCGCGATTTCGGTTTCTGTGCAACTGGCGACGCGCGCGCACGAAGAGATGGTGTTGGATTTCAACTGGCGCGTGCGCAATGCGGCGCTCAATGAATTCGTTTTTTCCAAAGATCGGTTTTCCCTGGATTCATTCAATGCGATTCCGCATTTGGATGATCCGCAGTTTCATACTTACAGATAATCCTGGGAGCGCACGCGACTCGCGTGCTATGACTCGAAAGGTGTAGCTTTACTCGTAGGCGATTTGCCTACGACGCCTCAGCACGCGGGCCGCGTGCGCTCCCAGGAAAGAGGGATTTCTTATGGCAAGTTCACTCTTTGATCTCACTGGCAAAGTTGCTGTCATCACCGGTTCCACTCGCGGCATCGGGCGCGCGATTGCCGAAGAACTCGCACGCGCGGGCGCGAAGGTGGTGATTTCTTCACGCAAGATCGAAGCCTGCGAAGAAGTCACGGCGGCGTTACGGGCGGAAGGGCTGGAGGCGACGGCGATTGCGTGCAACATCAGCAAAAAAGACCAAGTCGAAAACCTTGTCGCCGAAGCGCGCAAGGCGTATGGGCAGATTGATATTCTGGTTTGCAATGCCGCGTTGAATCCATACTACGGCCCGATGTCGGGCGCGAGCGATGAAGTCTTCACGAAAGTGATGGGCACGAATATTCAGAGCAATCTGTGGCTGTGCAATTTGGTTTGCCCTGAAATGGCCGAACGCAAAGACGGCG
The DNA here is from genome assembly GCA_046331525.1 of Blastocatellia bacterium. GTDB lineage: Bacteria > Acidobacteriota > Blastocatellia > RBC074 > RBC074 > JAFDVL01. The sequence continues at coordinate 38,912 of JAXLQQ010000005.1, read as the reverse complement.
CGGTCATCATCGTGTCCAGCATCGGCGGGCTGAAAGGTTCGACGACGCTCGGCTTGTACTGCATTTCCAAAGCCGCCGATTTTCAGTTGGTGCGCAATCTGGCGATGGAATGGGGGCCGCACAACATTCGTGTCAATGCGATTGCGCCGGGACTGGTGCGCACCGACTTTGCGAAAGCGTTGTGGGAGAATCCGCAATTGCTCGCGCGTGCGGAAGCGACCACGCCGCTGCGTCGCATTGGCGAAGTCGAAGACATTGCCGGGGCCGCCGTCTTCCTCGCCTCAAAAGCAGGCGCGTGGATGGCCGGGCAACAAATCGTCATTGATGGCGGTATTACGATTGCGGGCTAACAAATCACTGACAACTGAACGCTGATGACTAACAACTGGCTACCAAATTTTTAGCCAATTGCCGGTGGTCAATCGTCAGGAAGTTTTTCTGAAAGGACTTTATTTCATGCGACAGCCTCGTGTTTGGTTTTTTGTGTTGAGTTTTGTGCTTGCAACCCTCGCTCTTTCTGCGCAGCCGACTCAAGTGCAGGAAAATTATCCGCCGCATCCCGATTCGCAAGTGCAACCGGGCGTACCGAAGGGTGAGGTGCTGAAATTCACCTTCGAGAACTCCAAAATCTTTCCTGGCACGTGGCGCGAATACTGGGTCTATGTGCCGGCACAATACAAGCCTGATACGCCTGCTTGTGTCTATGTCAATCAGGACGGTGTGCAATGGAACGCGCCGGTTGTTTTTGACAATTTGATTCACAAAAAAGAAATGCCTATCACGATAGGCGTGTTTGTGATGCACGGCAGAGTGCGCGCCGCTGACACGAATGCGGCGCTGGATCGCTTCAATCGCAGCTTTGAATACGACGGCCTCGGCGATGCTTACGCACGCTTCATCCTCGAAGAAATCCTGCCCGAAGTCGAAACCAAAAAGACTTCGGATGGCCGTGCGATTCGCCTGTCCAAAAACGGCAATGATCGCGCGATAGGTGGCTCATCCAGCGGTGCGATTGCGGCATTCACGGCGGCGTGGGAACGACCGGATGCTTTCAGCCGCGTGTTCAGCGCGATTGGGACTTATGTGGGGCTGCGCGGCGGCGACCGCTACCACACGTTGTTGCGCAAGTACGAACCGAAACCGTTGCGCATCTTTTTGCAGGACGGCTCGAACGATCAGAACATTTATGCGGGCGATTGGTGGATGGCGAATCTGACAATGGAACGGGCGCTAGCGTTCGCAGGTTACGACATTCAACACGTCTGGGGCGAAGGGCCGCACGGCGGCAAGCACGGTACAGCAATCTTTCCTGATGTGATGCGCTATCTATGGAAAGACTGGCCGAATCCGATTAAAGCGGGGCGCAGCAAAAACGTCGTACTGAATGCGTTGCTGATTCCCGGCGAAGACTGGCAACTTGTGGGCGAAGGCTACAAGTTCAGCGAAGGCCCGGTCGCTAATGCCAAAGGTGAAGTCTTTTTTGCCGATGGTTCAAGCAGCAATATTTGGAAAGTCGGGCTGGATGGCAAGCTCAGCCAATTTGCCCAGGATACAAAAGCTTCGTATGGCCTGGCCTTCGGCCCCGATGGTCGTTTGTTTGCGGCTTCTGTAAATAGCGAAAGCGTGCTGGCCTTCGACACAGCGGGCAAGGTTTCGACATACGCAACGGGCATTCGCGGCAATGATCTGGTGGTGGCCAGCAACGGCAACATCTACGTGACCGAGCCGAAAGGCAATGATCCGCAAAGCAACATCTGGCTCATTAAGCCGAATGGCGAGAAAAAGATCGTAGATACCGGTTTACGCTTCTCCAACGGCGTCACGCTCTCGCCCGATCAGACGTTGCTGTACGTGGCCGAAAACCGCACGCATTGGGTCTATAGCTATCAAATCCAGGCAGACGGCACGCTCGCGTATAAACAACGCTATTACTGGTTGCACATTCCTGACGCTTTTGATGACAGTGGCTCAGATGGGATGCGCACGGATCGCAATGGCCTCTTGTATGTTGCTACGCGCCTGGGCGTGCAAATCTGCGATCAGGCCGGGCGCGTGAATGCCATTTTGCCGACGCCAAATGGCAAGAGCAGTAACCTGACGTTTGGCGGGCCGAATTTCGATACGTTGTTTGTGACGGCGGGCGATAAAGTTTACAAACGCAAGCTGAACGTCAGAGGCGCAAATGCGTGGGAGCAACCGAACAAACCGCCTGCACCGAGGTTGTAAGGATTTGAAATTTGAGATTTGAGAAGGACGTTTATGAAAGCTGCACTTTTACACGATTTTGCCCAACCATTAACGCTCGAAGACGTGCCGACGCCGACGCCGGGTGCAGGGCAGGTGCTCGTCAAAATTGCGGCGAGCGGGGTTTGTCATTCCGATTTGCATATCGCGCTGGGCGACTGGACGAAGCTGAAACCGGTGGCGAAATTGCCCTTGATCCTGGGGCACGAATTGACGGGCACGATTGCCGCTGTGGGCGAAGGCGTTACCGAGTTTGCTATGGGCGACCGAGTCGGGGTGCCGTGGTTGCATCAGACCTGCGGCACTTGTGAATACTGTCAGGCCGGGCAGGAAACGATGTGCGGTAAGCAGAAGATCACGGGCTTGATGGTGGATGGTGGTTATGCCGAATATGCGGTAGCGCAGGCGAGCCATACTGCGAAATTGCCCGACACGCTGGGCTTTGCCGAAGCTGCCCCGCTCCTGTGTGCGGGCGTGACCGTTTATCGTGCGATTAAGGTTTCGGGCATTCAGGCGGGCGAGCGACTCGTCGTGTTTGGCATTGGCGGCTTGGGGCATTTGGCGGTGCAGATCGGGAAGAAGTTGGGCTTAGAAGTTGGCGCGGTGGATGTGGCCGATGACAAACTGCGACTTGCGGTGGAATGCGGTGCTGATTGGACAGTTAATGCCGCGACGATGCTGACGCACAAAGAAGTCAAAGCGCGGGGCGGCGCACACGTCGCGCTCGTTACATCGGGCAGCAAGGCGGCATACGAAACGGCGCTCCGTTCGCTCCGCCGAATGGGCACGCTCGTGATCGTCGGCATGACGCCGGAACCGATTCCGCTGGATATTCAGGCCATGCTAGCGGGCGAATATCGCATTATGGCTTCGACCGTTGGCACGCGCCAGGACTTGCAGGAAGTGCTGGAACTCGCCGCCAAAGGCGGTATTCATTGTCACTACAAAACCGCGACACTGCCTGAGATCAATCAGATTTTGGACGAGATGAAACAAGGGCAGTTGGTCGGGCGCGTGGTGTTGACGATGTAAGATAGGTACATGAGCTTTGTTGCGATAGATTTTGAGACTGCTGATTTTTACCCCGACAGTGCCTGTTCGGTCGCGCTCGTTCGTGTGGAGAACAACCAAATCGTTGCCAAAACGCACGCCCTGATTCGCCCGCCGCGTTCGCGATTTCACTTCACTTACATTCACGGCATCAAATGGGAGCACGTCAAAAATGAACCAACCTTTGGCGAACTCTGGCCGACGCTCACCGAATATTGGCAGGGCGTAGATCATTTTGTCGCGCATAATGCCACCTTTGACAAAGGTGTATTGCAGGCGTGTTGTACGGCGGCGGGATTGATTATGCCGCCGCTGCCGTTTCGCTGTACGGTGAAGCTGGCGCGCCAAGTCTGGCGGTTGCCTTCGCATAAACTCAATCTGGTTTGCGAGCATTTGCAAATTCCCCTGCAACATCACAATGCCCTGTCGGATGCCGAAGCCTGCGCGAAAATTGTGCTGGCGGCACACGAATTGCCGCCGGTTCGTGCGCGCGGAAACTCCCTGCGATGGTGAGGCTGTGCCTGCAAAATTCCTGACGACAACCCGTGCTTATTTGGGGCTGAATCGCAACGTCGCCGTGCTGGCCTTAAGCCTCTTTGGCTTGGGACTCGGCGAAGAGTTATGGCAAAGCTACGTCCCAAAATATCTGACGGCGCTCGGCGCAAGCAGTGTGCTGGTCGGTGTGTTCGCTTCGATGAAAGATTTGCTGGATGGTCTGTATCAATATCCCGGCGGCTGGGCAGGAGATCGTTTCGGACGCAAGCGCGCGCTGATGCTGTTTACGGTGACGGCAATGGTTGGCTATGTGTGTTACGCGCTGGCGTGGCATTGGGGCGTTGTGTTTGTCGGCTTGTGGTTCGTAATGGCGTGGAAGTCGGGCGCGTTTCCGGTGACGTTTGCAGTGATCGGCGATGCGTTGCCACAGGGCCAGCGGGTGCTTGCCTTCAGTGTGCAATCCATGCTCGTGCGCGTGCCGCGCGTGATTGGCGCGCCGCTCGGCGGATTGCTGATTGCGGCGTGGGGCGTGACTGCCGGCCTGCGCGTTGGGGTAATCATCACGCTATTGCTCGCGCTCGTGGTTCTTTTCACGCAACAACGCGGTTATCGAGAACCAGCGACGGCGGCAGCCGCATTTGAAGCAACCCCCATTCACCATATCCTCGCGCGTTTGCCGCGCCCGCTGAAACAATTGCTCCTGGCTGAATGTCTGGTGCGTTTTGGCGATGCGATTGCGGCGGCCTTCATTGTGCTTTATGTGACGAATGAGCGAGGCTATTCTGCTCCGACCTATGGTTTGTTGTATGCCTTGCAGATGACAATTGCGCTTACGATGTATTTGCCCTCCGGCAAACTGGCCGCGTTCACGGGCAGGCGCTCGTTAATTGCGTTGACATTTTTCTTTTTCGCGTTATTCCCCCTCGCCGTGCAATGGGCGCATGGGCTGACGGCGCTTGGTTTAGCTTTCATCATTGGCGGCTTGAAAGAAATGGGGGAACCGGCGCGCAAAGCCTTGATTGTGGATTTAGCCGAGCCATCCCAACGGGCGCGCGTCGTCGGCGTGTATTACACGATACGCAATTTGCTGATTGTTCCGGCGGGTACGATTGGCGGATTGCTTTGGACGCACGCGCCGCAGTTGCCGTTGCAAGTTGCGGGCGTCGTTGGATTGTTGGGATTGGTGGTGTTTGGAATTAGCAGCGAGCAAAGCAAAAATACGAATTAGCAGGAAGGCGAGCGCGGCTGATCATTTGTTAATGTCCAGTACCGGACGTGGCTACAATCACTCGATAAAGCTGTAAAACTATACACTCCCATTTCCCCGACATTAGGTAATCGTTCCTCAACTCAAAGCATTCACCATCAGCGGTGAATTTTTCTACTTGTGTAACTACTTGGTTTCGGGTAGAGTACTTGAAGCCAAGTGGTTACATATGGACTTAAGAAGAGACGTGTTTCAGGCAATTGCAGACCCGACCCGGCGGGCGATTCTCGTGTTGCTTTCTACTCAAGCGTTAACCGCAGGAGCAATTGCCGCCAATTTTGATTCTTCACGCCCAGCGGTTTCTAAGCATCTACAAATCCTGACTGCCTGCGAACTCATTGCGCCCGAACAAATCGGGCGGGAGATTTATTACCATTTTCAGCCCGAAAAAATGAAAGAAGTAGACGACTTTATCGAACCTTTCAGACAACTTTGGGAAGAAAGGTTCAATCAGTTAGATAACGTGTTATCTACGATGAAAAAAAGAAAATATGAAAAATAGTTTGCTATTTGATTTTACCATCGACAAAGCCACAAAAACGGTACACATCACCAGAGAATTTGCAGCCGAACTTGCGCTGGTTTGGGATGCTTTTACCAAGCCGGAAATCCTCGACCAATGGTGGGCGCCGAAACCTTGGGCATCCAAAACAAAATATATGGATTTCAAAGTTGGCGGACAACGATTCTACGCGATGGTCAGTCCCGAAGGCGAAGAGCGCTGGTCAATTCAGAAATATACTTCCATCAGTCCCAAAAACAATTTTAAGTTCCTCAATGCTTTTTCCGACAAGGATGAAAACCCGGAATTGCCCGGCTCTGATTGGGATTTGCACTTCAGTGAACAAAACGCCGCGACTACAGTGCGCGTTACTATTTACAACGAATCCCTGGATCGTATGGAAAAGATGCTTGCTATGGGGTTCAGTGAAGGGTTCAAAATGATATTGAATAACCTGGCAGAGTTGTTGACGAAGTTACCGCAAGCAAAGGAAACCACTTTATAACAAAAATAATCGCCTCTGAATTTTTGATATCGGAATGCGATTCACCCTTGTTTTAGTCGGACGGGATGCGGTCGCTTTATCTAGCGCTCACGGCTTTGTTCTCATACATCTTCACCACCGGCAATAAAATCCGCGACGGATGCGCCGCGTCGTGGTGAATCGTATTCATTGCCACGCGCGTTTCGCTGTCGGCGCGCAGCAGTTTGCCCGTGTTTGGGTTCGGGTCAAAGCGCGGGTCGTTGGAACTGGTGATGTGGACGGCGATGCGGTGGCCTTTGTTGAAGATCAGGCTCGTAGACCACAGGTCAATTTTGAGTTTGTAAACCTCGCCTTTCTTCATCATCACTTCGCGGTCGAAGCCTTCGCGGAAGCGGGCGCGCAGGCCGTTGTCCTGCACCAAACGTTCGGTGCCGTCGGGATAGACATCAACCAGCTTGGCCATAAAATCGGTGTCGGGGCAATCAGACGAAACCCACAACTCAACCGACAACGGGCCGGTAACTTCGACGGGCGAGGCCAGCGGTTCCGTTACGAACTTCAACACGTCTTTGCGCTCGCCGGTTGCGCGTTGATCCAGCGGGCCTTTTTTCGCAAATAGATTCGCACCACCGATGGTTTTGACGGGATTCCTGGGATCGTAGCTATAACTCGTGCTGCTCTCTTTTTCGCTCAAAATCTTTTCGCTCAAGACGCTATTTGAGTTGAGGAAGAACGACGTCGTCTTTGCTGGCACTGGCCAAGCCTGTGCGCTGCGCCATTCGTTGCCGGGCGCTTTCGGATCGTTCACATCGCCCATGACGTAATAGCGAATCGGTGGATCGTCCATTACACCGTTGCTCACGCCTTTCAGCCAGTAATCGAACCATCGTTGTTGTTCGGTCATATCCAACAGAGAACTGGCATTGGATGGATATTTCACTTCGTCCAGATTGCCATGTCCCCACGGCCCCATCATCAGCTTTTGATTGCCTGCCGCGAGTCCGCCGCCGTGTGTTTGCAGGCCGACGAAGTTATCAATATTGCCCTGCACAAAAATGTCGTACCAGCCGCCTTGATTGTAAACAGGCACGCGCACGTCTTCCCAGTGCAACTTGCCTTCGCGAATGTTCAGAAAGCCGTCGTCTTTTGCGTGTTCAATCGTGAGTTGCAGGATGTCTTCGGCCTTTTGCGATTTCAGCCACATCTCATTCATCTCTTTGCGAAAGATTCCGCCGGTATAAATCGCGTGCTGATAGGCACTCGCGGGCGCGAGTTGCACAAACATTGCCGTCAGATGTGGTGGCGCGGTGATCGAAGCTTGATTCGACGTGATGCCCATCGCCGATACGCCGGTCATGCCGACTTTACCGTTCGACCACGACTGTTTGGCAATCCACTCGACCGTGTCGTAGCCGTCAAAATGATCGTCCATAAACGGCAGGTATTTTCCTTCGCTGGCAAAGCGTCCGCGACAATCCTGCACGACGATGGCATAGCCTTTGTCTGTCCAGAAGGTCGGGCGACCCGCACCAAGCGCCGACGATTTGTTATATGGCGTGCGCGTCAGAATCACCGGCCACGGCCCCTTGCCTGCGGGTAGGTACGCATCCGTCGCCAGTTTGACGCCGTCGCGCATTGTCACCATTTGCAATTCCGGTTTGGGCGTTGCCGTCGGCGGCGCTTGTGCATACAGCATCTGCGCCAACAGTAAGAGCAAGAGCGAAAGAAGATAGCGTTGTCGGTTCATCGGAAGCCTTTCGTTAGATGAAAAAGTCCGGGAGCAGTGCTGCGCCGGGCGTAACCTGATATTTCGCAAAATCGGTGACGCCATCGTTGCGCAGGAAATCTTCGTCAATGCAAAAGTTTCCCGTAAATTCGCGGCTCGGCTTCGTCAAAATGGCGTGCGCGGCATCGCCCATAATCTCCGGCGTGCGGCTGCGGTTGACGACTTCATCGCCGCCGAGGAGGTTTTGCACCGCTGCCGTGGCAATTACTGTGCGCGGCCACAAGGCATTCACGGCGATGCCTTCGGGTTTCAACTCTTCGGCCATACCGAGTACGCACATGCTCATCCCAAACTTCGCCATCGTGTACGCGACGTGCGGCGCGAACCATTTCGCTTCCATATTGAGCGGCGGCGAAAGGTTCAGGATATGCGGGTTACTCGCCTTAGCCAGATGCGGAATGCAGGCTTGTGAGCAAACGAAAGTGCCGCGTGTGTTGATCGAATGCATCAAATCATAGCGTTTCATCGGCGTCTCAACGGTTCTGGTCAGATGAATCGCGCTCGCATTATTGACGAGGATGTCGAGGCTGCCGAAAGTAGCAACGGTTTTGGCGACTGCTTCGGCAACGATGTTTTCATCACGGATGTCTACGACGAGCGGCAGTGCCTTACCGCCCGCCTTCTCAATTTCTTCTGCCGCCGTGTAAATCGTGCCGGGCAGTTTAGGATGGGCTTCGGTGGTCTTGGCAGCGATTGCGATGTTCGCGCCGTCGCGTGCTGCACGAAGCGCAATCGCTAAGCCGATGCCGCGACTAGCGCCCGTAATGAAAAGAGTCTTGCCAGCTAGGGTTGTCATAGATGCTCCTTTGGGGGAAGCGGCGCAAACAGGATGTTTACGCTACTTTGCCGCGTCCGTACAACAAACACCTTGTTTGTTGCTCCGCCGCTTACTTATCAAATTAATCAAACGGTTTATCAATCGCCGTGCTTTGCTTCGTAAACATCTTCGCGCCCGTGTCGGTGATATACAAACAATCCTCCAGCCGAATGCCAAACTCACCGTAAATGGCAATCATCGGCTCATCACTAAAACACATGCCGGGCTGCATCAGCGTCTTGTTGCCGCGCACAAAATTTGTCCATTCGTGCCCGTCGAGGCCAATGCCGTGACCGGTGCGATGCGGCAGTCCCGGCACTTTGTAATCGGGGCCGAAGCCCGCATCCACAATGACTTTACGTGCGGCGGCGTCTACGGATTCGCAGGTCGCGCCGGGTTTGGCGGCGGCGAGCGCAGCGTTCTGCGCTTTCAATTCCAATTCCCACACGTCGCGTTGACGTTGCGTTGGCTTGCCGAAGATGAATGTGCGTGTGATGTCTGATTGATAGCCTTCGATGCTGGTGCCACCGTCCATCAGCACGATGTCGCCCTCGCGTAGTTTTTGCGGCTGAATGCTGCCGTGTGGAAATGCCGTGTATTCGCCAAAACCGATCAAGGCGCTACCCGTGGTGCCGAGGGCGCGAAACGCTGCGGAAACCTGCGCGCCGAATTCGTATTGCGTCATTCCCTCTTTCAGCGTTGCTGACGCCGCACGAAACGCCGCAATCGTAATCTCGTTGGCGTGTTTTAGCAGCGCAATTTCGGCAGGCGATTTAATGACGCGACAGCCAACGGTCACCGGATCAGCGCTGACGAATTCCAGCTTCGGCGCAGCCTTGCGAATGTTGTCGTAAAGGAAAAACCGTACGCGTTCCTCGATCCCGATACGGCCTGTGCTGATGCCGCGATCTTTGAAGATGCCCGCGACAACTTCTGCCGGGCTTTGGTCTTCTTCCCACGCGCGAATGTCTTTGCCAAAGCGGATCAATTCGCGGGCGCGAGCCTCTTCAAACTTTGGCGTGACCCACGCGATTTCGCCGCGTGCGGGAATCACCAGGGCAAACATGCGCTCGCTCGCTCCCCAGCGCACGCCAGTGTAATAAGACATGCTCGAACCGGATTCGATGAAGATGGCGTCAATGCGATTTTCGACCATCAGCTTGCGCGCTTTTTCAATGCGCGCCTGTCGTTCGCTGTCGCTGATGGGCGCAGGTTTGCCAGGCAGCGGACGCAGTTTGCGAATCGGATCATTGGTTTCCTGCGGCACTGCAATGGCATTAGAAGCGAACGCGGCTACGCCTGCGGTGAGCGCAGACATTCGTAAGAATTCTCGTCGGTCAGTACACATAAAATGGGTTCTCCTGAAGTTGTAGTGCGCTCAGCATAAAGCCGTCAGCGCAATTCGACAACCTTGCATCGCGCCTTATTGTGTTCTGTGGAGCGTTATCCGAAAATACGGGCGTTCACATTCCTGTCACTGAAAACTTGGGTCATGCGTTTTGACGCAAAAGGAGGAGCACGATGAAGAAAATCATCCTTGCCGGGTTGTATTGCACGTTGTTGTTGTTTGCCGCCAGCCGCTACTGGACGGCGTACACGCAAGCCAACAATCGCAATCAAATGTACGAGGAACAACTGCGCAAATTTCTTGCCGAACCCTTCAAAGGCGTCACGACCGATGGCAGCGTGATGAGTGGCCTCTTCAAAATCAAGCAGACGGGTGTGACAACGAAACCTGTGCGGGTGGCCGCAGAGGCTTTTCTAAAAGGACTGACGGACGAACAGCGCAAACGCACAATGTTCGCGCTTAACGATGAGGAATGGCGCAAATGGGACAATCGTCATTTCCCCCCGCGTCAGGGCGTCGGCTTCAAGGAAATGAACGAAGCGCAACGCAAACTCGCGTTTGATCTCTTCCGCGCGAGCCTCAGCGCTAAAGGCTTACAGAAAACGCAGGATGCAATGAAGCTCAATGGCACGCTGGCCGAATTAACGAACAACTACGATGAATACGGTGAATGGCTTTACTGGATCACGATTATGGGCACGCCGTCCGACAAAGAACCCTGGGGCTGGCAGCTGGACGGGCATCACTGCATCATCAACTATTTCGTGATGGGCGATCAGGTCGTGATGTCCCCGACGTTTCTGGGCGGCGAGCCAGTACGTGCGGAGGGCGGCAAATTCAAAGGCGCGGTAATTATGCAGGACGAACAGGACAAGGGCGCGGCCTTTTTTAATTCGTTCACGCCGGAACAAAAGACGAAAGCCACGCTCCCCGGTGCCAAAGACAAGAATTACAACTTAGGCGAGGCGTACAAAGACAATCTCGTGCTGGATTACGCCGGACTGCCCGCTGCGCAATTGAAAGCCGATCAGATTCGGCTCTTGCTCGGCATCGTGGCCGAGTATGTGAACAATATGGATGACGGTCACGCCCGCGTCAAAATGGACGAAGTGCGCCAGCATCTTAATCGTACTAACTTTGCCTGGATCGGCGATCCGAACGGCGTGTTTTATTACCGCATTCAAAGCCCGGTGATTTTGATTGAATTCGATCACCAATCGCCCGTCGCGCTCTCGCGTTCGCGCGTCCCGACGCGGCAACATGTTCACACGGTTGTACGCACGCCGAACGGCAACGATTACGGCAAAGACCTCTTGCGCCAACATTACGATTTGCATCCCCACACCGGGCAAGCGGCGCAGAAATAAGCGGAACGCGCAGCGCCTGGGAGCGCACGCGGCTCGCGTGCTAAGACGTGGGAAGCGCATCCGCTCCGAGAAAAGTTACAGCTTAGTAAGCCTCAGCACGCGAGCCGCGTGCGCTCCCAGGCGCTGCGCGTACTTATCGAAGAGGACGATCAAGATAATGCAGACAAGGACTTATCAAAATAACTGGAAATGGTTCGTCATCGCAGGCTTGCTTGGCCTCGCGGGCAAGTCATTGTGGTTTGCTCCTTCCGTCGCCGCGCAAACTGATGCCGCGAAATACGAATTCTTTGAAGCGAAAATTCGCCCGCTGCTCATCACGGCTTGTTACGATTGCCACACTGACGGGGCGAAAGGTGGACTGCGCGTGGATTCGCGCGAGGCATTGCTGAAAGGCGGCAAACATGGCGCGGTGCTCATTCCTGGTCAGCCGGAAAACAGTTTGCTCATCAAAGCCGTTCGCCACAGCGACGAAAACCTGAAAATGCCGAAAGGCGCGGCGAAGCTGAAGGACGAAGAGATTGCAGCGCTTTCCCAGTGGATCAAAGACGGTGCCGTGTGGTCTGTGACGCCAGCGAAAACGGATTACCTCATCAAACCCGAACACAAAGCGCATTGGGCTTTTCGGCCTCTCGGCAAATCCTCTTTGCCGACAGTCAACGGCGCGACGAACAATGCGATAGATGCGTTCTTACTCGCCAAACTCGAAGCCAATGGCTTGACGTTCAATGCGCCTGCCGACAAGCGCACCTTGCTGCGGCGCGTCACGTACGATTTGACGGGCTTGCCGCCGACCTACGAAGAAATCCAAGCTTTTCTGTCCGACAACGCGCCCGATGCCTACGCCAAAGTTGTAGACCGATTGCTAGCCGCGCCTGCCTACGGCGAAAAATGGGGGCGGCATTGGCTCGACCTCGCACGCTATTCCGACACGCTTGGCATGACCGATGCGGGCAATAATTTGCAGGGCTGGTTTCCGTATTCGTACACGTACCGCGATTGGGTGATTCGCGCGTTGAATAGAGATCTGCCCTACGATCAATTCCTTGTGCAACAACTCGCGGCGGATAAGTTGCCGAATAATGATGCGAAAAATCTAGCCGCGCTCGGATTTGTCTCTTTGAGTCGCGGCGGACTGAATGCAAATTATCACGAGCGGATTGACGACAAGATTGATGTCGTCGCGCGCGGATTGCTTGGCCTGACGGTAAGCTGCGCGCGTTGCCACAATCATAAATTTGATCCGATTCCGACGAAGGATTATTACTCGTTCTACACAATCTTCAACAACACGCGCGAACCGAAAACACTGCCGTTGCTCGATGCCGAGAATGCCGACCTCAGCAAATGGGACGCTGAAACCAAAGCCGAAGAGCAAAAAATTGAAGCTGAGATTGCGAAGATGCGGGAGAAGCGGTATCCCGAATTGAAGGCGCTCTATCGCACCGAGCCCGAAATCGCCAAATGCTTGCGTAGCGTTTATGAAGCGCGCGCGATCAAGGGCGAAGAAGCGTTGCAGAAATTCACGCAGGAAAAAGATTACAACCTGTATATGCTCAAACGCTGGCGCGATTATTTGCAGCGCGCGGGGGCGAATGAAGTGTGGGCCCTCTGGCAACAGCTTGTAACGCTGCCGGAAAAAGATTTCAAAGACAACGCCGCTGCCGTGATTGCGGCACAATACAAACTTAATCCGCTAATTGTACAAGCCTTCCAAGCACCACCTGCTTCCATCCGCGAAGTCACCGACCTGTATGGCAAAGTCCTGGCCGCGTATGACAAACCACAACCGTTGCCCAATACGAATGAGGAGCAGTTGCGCCAGGTCTTGCACGCGGCGGACGCACCCACTGAAATGCCGTTCAGCGATTACGAACAGTTTCGCGTTTCGGTGGACGGGCAAAACGAAAACGGTCGCCGCACGCGCCTAACGAATTTATTTTTGGCTCAGGCGTATCGCGGCGCGCCACCGCGTGCGCAAAGCGTCGAAGACGAAGACAAGCTGAAACCCGGCTTTGTCTTCTTGCGCGGCAAGCCTGAAAACAAAGGCGATGCCGTGTCGCCGCAGTTTTTGCAAATCCTCGCGGGCGACAATCGCAAACCTTTTACGATTGGCAGCGGACGTCTGGAACTCGCACAGGCTATCGCCAGCAAAGACAATCCACTGACCGCGCGCGTCTTCGTCAATCGCGTTTGGCAGTGGCATTTCGGCAACGGTTTGGTGCGCACGCCGAGCGATTTTGGCACGCGCGGCGAGGCCCCGACGCATCCAGAATTGCTCGATTATCTATCGCGTACGTTCATCGAAAACGGCTGGTCAATGAAGCGGCTGCATCGTGAGATGCTGCTGTCGCGTGCCTATCAGCAAAGCAGTACGGATAATCCTGCCGCGCACAATCTCGATCCTGAAAACAAATGGCTGTGGCGCATGAACCGGCGGCGGTTGGACATTGAAGAGTTGCGTGATTCATTGCTCATTGCCAGCGATAAACTGGAACACACAATGTTTGGGCTACCCGTGAGTGCGCAAGCGTGGCCGTACACCTATCGGCGCACCATTTATTCGTTTATTGATCGTGCGCTGGTGCCGAACGATTACCGCGTCTTTGATTTTGCTGATCCGAACGCCCACGCGCCCAGCCGCGCGTTGACGACCGGGCCGCAACAAGCATTGATGATGCTCAACTCGCCGTTTGTGATTGAGCAAGCGAAAACACTAATGCAGCGCGTTGCCAGGTGAGACAACACCACGCCTGCGCATCACAAAGCTGTATCAATTGATTTACGGGCGCGCGCCGAGTGCGGAGGAGATTGCGTTAGGGCTGAAGTTTATCCTACGGGGGAACACGGGGGCCGGAAAGAAAAGGGACGCAAATTCAGCTTTGTCCAAAAGCAATTCACTCCTACCCGAACAATCCCCGTGCGCCCCGTGTCCCCCGTGGTTACCTCAACAAACAAGACGATTGGCAATACGGCGAAGGCGAGTTTGACGAAAAAGCAGATCGTGTAAAGACGTTTCAGCCGCTCGTTTATTACATCAACGGCATGTGGCGTAATTCGCCCATTCCCGGTGATCCGCGTAGCACAACGGCGAGCTTGACGAACAAGGGCGGCGGCCTCGGCAACAACAAAGCGAATTCCGCCATCCGTCGTTGGACAGCACCTTTTGATGGCAAAGTGGCAATTGCAGGGCTGCTTGAACATCGTTATGAAAATGCCTGTCGCAAGTGCAAAGGCGTGTATGCGCGCGTTGTGTCCAGCCGCACCGGCACAGCAGGCAAATGGGATACGGTGCAGGGCAAGATCGAAACGCCACTCGCTACGCTTGAAGTCAAACGCGGCGACACCCTTGATTTCGTTGCCGAAGCGGGCAAAGGCACGGCGGGTGGTGAATTCAAATGGGCAGTGACGATTCAGCAGCAAGCGGGTGTGGAGGAATGGAGTTCCGTACGCGATTTTCGGCAACCGTCTGCTGGCGTATTAACTGTGTGGGATCGCTATGCACAGGCGCTGCTCGCGGCGGCGGAGTTTATGATTCTCGATTGAGGTTTCACTATGTCAGATCAATACCACGATCAATTCTTAACCCGCCGCGAAATGCTCGAACGTTGCGGTTTTGGTTTAGGCGCGCTCGCGCTCGCTTCACTTGGCAACAATGCTTTCGCTACCCCGCAAGTGAGCAATCCGCTGGCACCGAAAGCGCCGCATTTTGCACCAAAAGCAAAACGTGTCATTCACCTGTTTATGAACGGCGGGCCGTCGCAGGTGGACACGTTCGACCCGAAGCCGATGCTATCGAAATATGATGGCAAGGCGTTGCCGATCCATCTAAAAACCGAACGCAAAACAGGGGTCGGCTTTGGCTCGCCGTATAAATTCCAAAAATACGGGCAGAGCGGGATTGAGGTGAGCGAGATTTATCCGCACGTCGCTAAGCACGTGGATGATCTCTGTGTTATTCGCTCGATGCACACAGATTTGCCGAATCATGAGCCGTCGCTGCTCTTGATGAATTGTGGCGATGCACGGCAATTGCGCCCCAGCTTTGGCGCGTGGTTGACCTATGGCTTGGGCACTGAGAATCAGAATTTGCCGGGCTTCGTTGTGTTGTGCCCGTATGGCTACCCGGTCAGCGGGACGCAAAATTGGACGGCTGGGTTTTTGCCTTCGGTGCATCAGGGGACGTACATTGACACGAAAGAAACCGACCTTGAGCGGTTGATTGAATATATTAAAAACTCACACACTTCGCGCGCCGAACAGCGGCAACAGCTTGATTTGCTCGCGCAACTTAATCGCCGCTATCAACAAAAGCGTGCTGAAGACCCGTTGATTGAAGCGAATATACAATCCTACGAACTCGCCTATCGCATGCAGATGGAAGCGACGGATGCGTTCGATGTAACGAAAGAGCCGGAACACATTCGCAATCTGTACGGCAACACGCTCTATGGTCGTGAGATGCTGATCGCGCGGCGGTTGATCGAACGCGGCGTGCGCTTTGTGCAGGTTTGGCAGGGGAAAGATCAGCCCTGGGACAATCACGAACATCTGCACGTCACGCATCAGCAATTGGCGCAGGCGACCGATCAGGCGATTGCAGCCTTGCTAACGGATTTGAAACAGCGCGGGTTATTGGATGATACACTGGTGATGTGGGGCGGCGAATTTGGGCGCACGCCGGTCGTTGAATTGACGGGCGAATCCGGCGGCACAGATCGCGCGACGTGGGGGCGCGATCACAACAATCACGGCTTCTCGATGTGGCTGGCGGGCGGCGGTGTGAAGAAAGGGTACATTCACGGCGCGACGGATGAATTCGGATTTGCAGCGGCGGAAAAGAAAGTCCACGTCCACGATTTGCACGCGACGATTTTGCATTTGCTGGGTTTCGATCACGAACGCTTCACCTATCGGTATGCCGGGCGCGATTTTCGCTTAACGGATGTCAGCGGCGTGGTTGTGAAAGAGTTAATGGCCTGATGGCTTGCGCAAAACACGCGCGAAATGGGATGATGCGCTTTACCCAAACATTTCATTAAACAAGAGTCAGAATTAATGCCTGAAAAAGCTATCGTAGCCAGGAAAGAAAGTTGTTCTTTGTTTATTCCTCGTGCGAACGCGAAGCGCCTGGGAGCGCACGCGGCTCGCGTGCTGAGACGTGAGAGCCCCCCTCCCTGATAAACGTTGTGCCTTCCAAGTGGTTAGCACGCGAGCCGCGTGCGCTCCCAGGCGCTTCGCGTGTTGGGGACTGATCCTTGCTTTTCTGTCAACTGTTGTTAGTTGCTCTTCCCCTCCTAAAACCGTTCAAGTCACGGATGCGCACGCGCATCATCAAGCCGAAGCAAAAACACCCGATGCCGCCAGTGCTGCACAGGCGCATGTCAACACTACGCCGCCACCCGGCCCTGCGCCTGAAGGGATGGTGTGGGTTCCCGGCGGGACGTTCTGGATGGGTTGCGACGATTGCGAAATGCCCGATGCTGAGC
This sequence comes from Blastocatellia bacterium, assembly GCA_046331525.1. GTDB lineage: Bacteria > Acidobacteriota > Blastocatellia > RBC074 > RBC074 > JAFDVL01. The sequence continues at coordinate 22,066 of JAXLQQ010000005.1, read as the reverse complement.
CAGTGCATTTGGTGACACTTGATGGCTACTGGATAGACAAGACGCCGGTGACGAATGCCGAATTTGAAAAGTTTGTGCAGGCGACTGGGTATAAAACCATTGCCGAACGTACCCCCAAAGCCGAAGACTATCCCGGCGCGAAACCGGAAATGCTGGTGGCCGGTTCGATTGTTTTCAATAAACCCAAACAAGCCGTCCCGCTCGACAATGCCTATATTTGGTGGAAGTACGAGCCAGGTGCCGACTGGCGGCATCCGCAAGGGGCAAAGAGCGATATTAAGTCGAAAGCCAATCATCCTGTCGTACACATCGCGTGGCTGGATGCAGTCGAGTATGCGAAATGGGCAGGGAAGCGTTTGCCCACCGAAGCCGAGTTTGAATTCGCGGCGCGTGGTGGTTTGGATCGCAACAAATTTGCCTGGGGGAACGACCTCAAACCCAATGGCAAATGGGCCGCGAACATTTGGCAAGGTCATTTCCCTGATGCTGATTCGGGCGAGGATGGGTACAAAACTGTGACCTCGCCAGTGATGGCGTTTCCACCCAATGGGTTTGGTCTTTATGATGTCGGCGGCAATGTCTGGCAATGGTGCGCGGATTGGTATCGGCCTGATTACTTTGCGCAGAGCGATCCGAAAACGCCCGTCAAAAATCCGCAAGGCCCATCGGATAGCTATGATCCGCAGGAGCCGGGCATTCAAAAGCGCGTGCAGAAAAGCGGGTCGCTGATGTGCAGCGATCAATACTGCGCGCGTTATCACGTTGGCAGTCGTGGCAAAGGGGCAATAGACAGTGGCGCGAGTCACATCGGCTTTCGTTGCGTCAAAGCAGCTTCGTAAGTGTGCATTTCGCATCTGCTCCAAGTCTGTATACAATCACCGCGATCACGTCGTATTCAATTCAATCTTTTGGAGGCAAAACATATGAAAGCCGGTCACTACCGGAATTGGTTCCTTCTCTCTTTCCTCGTCGGCGCGCTGCTGGCGGCATCGTGCAACAACGCCGGTAACAGTGACAGCCCGGCTGGCGGCGACAAGAGCGGCGGCAAGAAACTCCGCTTAGCTTTTGTGACGAATAATCCTTCCGACTTCTGGACGATTGCCCGCAAAGGCACAGAAAAGGCGCAGTCCGAATTGCCCAACGCCACCATCGAATTCAAAATCAATGAAGGCACCGCCGCCGATCAGCAACGACTGGTGGATGACCTCGTCGCCAAAGGCATTGACGGCATCGCTATCAGTCCTGTTGATCCAAAAAACCAAACCCAAATGCTTAATCGCGTCGCCGGACAAGCGATGGTTGTCACGCAGGACAGCGATGCGCCTGACAGCCAACGCGCGTTTTACATCGGCACGAATAATGTCGCGGCAGGTGAACAGGCTGGAAAACTCGTGAAAGAAGCCTTGCCACAAGGCGGCAAGATAATGGTCTTCGTCGGCATGCTCGATGCACAGAACGCGAAGGAACGCTATCAGGGCTTACAAAAAGCGCTGGAAGGTTCCAACATCAAAATCGTTGATATTCGCCAGGACAATACCGACCGTGTACGTGCGAAATCGAATCCCGCTGACGCGCTCGTGAAAGAAGCTGATCTGGTTGGAATGGTCGGCCTGTGGTCATACAACGGCCCTGCGATTTTGAGCGCCGTGAAAGAGGCCAACAAAATCGGCAAAGTCAAAATCATCGCGTTTGACGAAGAAGACGACACTTTGGCAGGCATCAAAGATGGCTCGATTTACGCAACGGTCGTCCAACAGCCGTACGAGTTTGGCTATCAATCCATGAAGCTAATGGCGCAGGCCCTCGGTGGCGACAAGTCCGTTATTCCCGCGAGCAAACAAATCTTTGTGGATACGCTGGCGATCAAAAAAGATGACGTCGAAGCGTTCATCGCCAAGATCAACAAACTGCGCGGTCGCAGCTAGCCTAATGGCGGCAGCTTGCTGAGGCACTCCCGCCGTTTTTTCGCACTGCTTTCCCCCCAGGTGTCATGAGTTCAAGCTTTAGCTTGCTTCCTTGCTAAATCCAAAACCTAAAGGTTGAACTCATGACGCCTGTGGCTCACGCGCTCTGGCTTCGCATCGGCGGAAGGTTGGGCGTGAGTAGGTTTTATGGCTTCTCCTCTTCTTCAAATGCAAGGCATCAGCAAACGTTTTCCCGGTGTAGTGGCGCTGGATAACGTTTCGCTTGACGTATTACCGGGCGAAATCGTGGCGTTAGTTGGTGAAAACGGCGCGGGCAAATCTACGCTGATGAAAATTTTGGGCGGCATTCATCAGCCGGATGAAGGCACGATTACCATTAACGGCGAGTCCGTGATGATTCAGAACGTTAATGATTCGATGCGGCTGGGCATAGGGTTTATTCATCAGGAATTGAATGTGTTTCCCAATCTGGATGTCGCGGCGAATGTGTTTCTGGGGCGGGAGCCATTGAGCGGCGGCCTGCTCAAGCTCATTGATCGCACGAAACTCGAAGCCGAAACCGACGTGTTGCTGCGACGGCTCGGCGTAGATGTTGCGCCGCGCACGCCACTCAGCGAGCTTTCCATTGCGCAACAGCAGATGGTCGAAATTGCGAAGGCGCTTTCGCTGAACACACAGTTGCTCATTATGGACGAGCCAACGTCGAGCTTGACGCTGACCGAAACGACGCGGCTCTTGCAGGTGGTGAAGGATTTGCGGGCGCAAGGCGTCAGTGTGATTTACATTTCGCATCGGCTTGGCGAAGTGACTGAAATTGCAGATCGAGTAGTCGTGCTGCGCGATGGCACGAATGCCGGAACACTCGTGCGCGAAGAAATCACGCACGACCGAATGGTGACGCTGATGGTCGGGCGAGAGTTGCAGCACGTCCACACGCTGAAAGTAACCAATGCGCGGCCTGATTACTTCGTCGTCGAGAACCTGCGCACCAAACGCTACCCCGACAAAACCGTTTCGTTCGGCGTCGGCAGAGGCGAAATTTTGGGTGTGTCCGGGTTAATCGGCGCGGGGCGTAGCGAAGTGGCGCAAGCACTCTTCGGCGTCGAGCCTGCGCTCGGAGGCCGGATTTTATTAGACGGAACGGAATTGCTCATCAAATCTTCACAGGACGCGATCAAGCACGGCATTTGTTTGATTCCCGAAGACCGCCGACATCTGGGCCTCGTGATGGATTGGACGATTCAGGACAACACGACGCTGGCGACGTTGACTGCTTATGCGAAAGGCGGACTGATTGATATTGTGGCTGAAAACAAAGTTGCGGTCGAAATGGCGCAGAAACTCCGCGTCAAAGCGCCTTCTGTTGCGGCCAAAGTTTCGCAACTGAGCGGCGGCAATCAGCAAAAAGTCGTGTTGGCAAAATGGCTGCTGCAAAAACTGAAAGTCATCATCTTTGACGAACCGACGCGCGGCATAGACATCGGTGCCAAAAGCGAAATTTACGACTTAATCAATCAACTCGCGGCAGACGGCACGGCAGTTATCGTCATCAGCAGCGACCTCGAAGAAATCCTCCGCATCAGCGACCGCGTCGCCGTGATGCACGAAGGCAACCTGACCGGCATCCTGCCCCGCGCCGAATGCAGCGAAGAGGCGATTATGCGGCTGGCAGTTGGCAGTCATTAACGGTGGCCGGTGGTTGGTGGAATCTCTTTGCCGACCACCGATCACCGACCACTTCAACCCTATGAAAAAAGAACTTGGCATCTTCATCCTGTTGGCCGTGTTGTGCGCGATTACGGCGATTATCAATCCGCGCTTTCTTGCCCCGGTGAATTTGCAGAATACGGCGCGGCTGATTGGGGCATTTGGGATTTTAAGTCTGGGGCTGGGCGCGGTGATTATTACGAGCGGCATTGATCTGTCTGTCGGCTCGGTGCTGGCGTTGCTTGGCGTGTTGCTTTCAATGGCAATTACGCAGTGGCATATTCCGGGCTTTGTAGCGGTGTTGTTGATTGTGGTGGCGGCGATGGGGTTGGGCGTGTTGCACGGCTTTTTGGTGGCAAAGGTGCGGATTCAGCCGTTTATTGTGACGCTGTGCGGATTGCTGTTTTATCGCGGCGCGGCGCGGTTTATTGCCAGCGATGAAACGAAGGGCTTTGGCAATGCGACAGGCTTGGAGACGCTGCAAAATCTGGCTATCGGCAATATCTTCGGCATTCCGACGCCGTTTGTGTTGTTGCTGGTGCTGAGCGCAGTAATGTGGGTACTGATTCATCGCTCGATTTATGGACGCTATTTGTTTGCGGTCGGCAACAACGAAGACGCGGCGCGGTATTCGGGCATTAATGCGCGGTTGATGATTGCCAGCGCCTATGTTGTCTGTGGCGCGTTGACGGGCATCGCGGCAGTGATTTTCGCGTTTTATACCAACTCGGTTTCGCCGTCATCGCACGGCAATTTTTTTGAATTGTACGGCATTGCGGCGGCAGTGCTGGGCGGGTGTAGTTTGCGGGGTGGCGAAGGTTCGGTGATTGGCATTTTGCTGGGCACGGCGCTGTTGCAAGTGCTGCAGAACCTCGTAAACCTGATCGGCATTCCGAGTTCGTTGAATTTTGCCGTGATGGGTGCGGTGATTCTGCTGGGCGTGTTGGCGGATCAATTACTGAAGCAACGGAAAGTGAAAGCGTAACGTGTGGTCAGGCGGCTTGGCGTTGTTGCAGTAATTGGCTGGCGGCAGCGCGAATATTCTCCATCACAGCCAGCCAGGCTTCATCGCGATTTTCCCATTTGGTGATGGGCATTCCATTTGCTGGCGCGGCCTGCAACGAGGAAAGCGGCGAATTTTGCCACGCCGTAGGGCGGAGCAGGATCGGGATCGTGATCGCCTTATGCGTTTCATTTTTTTTCAGGGCGGCGGGCAGTTCTACGCTGTAGGTGTAGTCGGAAGCCAAATAATCAGGACTGATAAGCAAGAGCACAATATCCGCCTCTGCTAGGTAGGTTTCAATCTTGCGCGTCCAGTTGTTGCCCGCTGGAATCATCTTATCTATCCAGCTTTGAATCACTCCTTCTCGCTCCAGCAGTTTCAGATGATTACTTAATTCTTCCACCAGCGGGCCGTCTTTGTGCGCATAACTCACAAACACGCGAAGCGGTGAGGAGACGGTTCCTCGCGCAGTTACCGTTTGATCTGTCTGTCGTAAATCTGCTTGTCCAACAATCTTGCGTGCCGAAGCAACAAACGAATCCCGGTTGCGGGTCAAGACATCAGTATACGCAAATTTCTGAGCGATTAAGGCCGCGATAGTTTCCAGCGAAAAGCCAATATCTTCCGGGTCGCTGGTTCCTTTTTCAATCACGGGTAATTTCTCACCGAAGCTCCAATACGGAATATACGGAATGCGCAAATGATTTAAGAGGTCGGCGGGTTTGACATCTTTGTGAATCCATTCGGCATAGAGCGGTGCCAGTTCTTTCGTAAATGTTTGCAGCCACTCCTGTGCCATCTCGTATTCAATGCGCCCTTCAAAGCGCGTGGGGATCGGCAACGCCAGCAGTTTGGTGCGATCAAAGGGCAAACTGTTGCGCGTTCGCCTGGCCCGCGCCACGACATCCAGCGAGCCTTTCAGACTTTGGAAATTGGCTGTGAAAAGCAAGACCACATAGTCAGGCAACTGCACCGTACAAATGCCGCCGATGTCTGTGATACCGGTGCGACTGTCAATCAAAATAAAATCAAACTCTTTTTTCCACTCGTTACGCATCCTCTCCAGAAAGTTGCCGAAGTCATGCCGTTCATACAGCGTTTCCCAATCCAGCCCTTGCAGTCGTTGCACATAGCCGTCATCCTGCCTGCCTGCCGTGAGAAGTGCGAGCGGTTGCGCAATGTCAGGGAATTTCACTTCGGTTAGGTACTGTCGCCAAGAAACTTTCTTTTTGCCGAGTTGAGCATGAATTAGATCAACAAGCCCCTGATGTTGCGACGGCTCCTGACTCCAGCGTTCGTAATACAGATGCAACCCGGGCGCTTCCAAATCCCAATCTACGCACAGCACTTTATAGCCCCAGCGACAGAGCAATGCGCCGACATTGGCCAATGCCAAGGTGCGTCCGACGCCGCCTTTGTAGGAATAAAATGTTACGACTGAACCGTCACTCATTATAACCTCGGAAGCCTAACTTTCGGGCGTGGTGGCGTGGCGCGCGGAATTTCGACGGGCCAGTCCGCCCACCTCGGTGCTCGCCGAATTAAGCGAGCTAGTTCACCTACCAGATTTTTGATTTGCCGCACAAAGTCAATGTAATCCAAATGCTGCCGAAAGACCACATCGGGAATATTCCATTGGCTCAGGTCTTTCTGCTGAATGGCTTGGGCGTACTTCGGGAAATTTTCGCCGTCCGAGAAAACGACCGGATAAATCAAGCCTTGTGGTTGCTGCGGACTCCGCAGCCCTAATAATTGCTCGCGCTTTTGCATAGATTTGAGTTCTGCCAGGCACCACTTAGACCCAAAGTATTCGGGTGACCATACGGGCACCAGACAACGCGAATTTTTCAGCGCCTCCTGCAATTGCAACGGCCACGTCGCGCCGGTTTCGATTTGCAACTCATCAATAAAAATGCGGGTCTTATACCGGGGCGGCAACGCACTGGGCAACCATTGTGTCAGGAGGGGATGAAAGTGATTGCGAACCCAATCAATAACCGGCGGTACGCGGCGGTAGCTAAGAAAAACATCATACGAATAGTTTTGGGGCATACTATTTCCAGCCGGGAAATAACCATCACGATGCGGAATTGAAACAGTTCTTAAACAGGAAGGCGTACCTTAGCAGGGAAGGCAATTCAGTCGCAAGCGTTCTCTCTCCTTGCCTCTATTAGGCGGAAAGCTGGTGCGGCCGACAAAGCGGTAAAACCTTTGCCAGCCGCGCCTCCTCGTGTCATTTAAGGCAGCAGGACGTGCTTTACCTTACGCAGCCATTCGGTGCGATCAGGCAGGCCAATCAGCCCGCCGTTGATGCGGCGGGTAATGGCCTTGATGTCATCGTGATCCGCGAGTTCATTACAACCTTTGGCGCGGTATTCAGCCGCCGCGACCTCGATGCACCATTGCGGGCTGATGACTTGATCGGGATCGGCGACGAAGTCGGGGGCTGCGGGATTGAATGACCGCAGGATTTGCGTGGCTTCGTGGTAACTCGCCTTGCCCGTCAATTGTAGCAGGCCGCGCCCACGATATTTAAAGCCATCGCCCGGCTCTGTGTTGCCCATTCGTCCGCCATATACCTCATTGGCCAGCTTTTCGGGATTGTGGGCGAAATCTGCCGGATTGAGTTTTCCGGGGCGAAACCGGCTTGGCCAGACAACGGGCAAGCGTTGGGCGCTGTAATTGAGGTTTTCAAATTGGACGGTTAGGCCGCCGCTTTCGTGTAGCATCTGCGCCAAAAAATGCGCGAGCCGCAACGGGCTTTCCGAGATGCCATAACGATCCAGGACGTCCTGCGCGGTGGGGAATGCTTCGCGGTAACCGCTGCGCACATTGGGTGCCAGAAAGGTAATCTGGGGTAATGTGATCTTGACTGACATGAAACTACTCCTTTCGTGGAAGCCGGGGTTTTCTGACGAAATGGCTTCTTACCGAATCAAATCTGGTGGCATTACTGCTTGGCTCTGCTGTGGAGTCGGCACTATACGCGCAAGTTGCCGACGATGGCAATGTAAATCTTTGCGGTTTGTTGCCAGCGCTTCTGACATCTTGCGCGACTTACGCTACAATTTTGGCTATGGCGAAAAAAGGCAATGTGTTAGTGATTGACGACGAAGAAATCATGCGCGATGTGCTGGAGAGTTTACTTTCTCCCGAAGGCTACCGCGTAGACTTAGCCAAGCAGGGCGAAGAGGGGTTGGTTAGGTTCAGCGAAAAAGCATATGACGTCGTGCTCTTGGATGTTTCGATGCCGGGGATGGGCGGTTTGCGCACGCTGGAAGAATTGCTCAAGCTCGACGCTGAGGCGGTCGTGATTATGATTACGGCGTTTGCGACGTTTGAGACAGCGGTGGCAGCCTTGGAACTCGGCGCGTTCAGTTGCATTCGCAAGCCGTTTGAGAATGAGCACATCCTGAAAAAAGTTGCGGCAGGCATCGCACGTCGGCGCAAGGACGAAGAGCGACAAGTGCTTCGTCGCACGCTACGCGCGTCGGCGGATCGCAGCCAGATTGTTGGCAATTCGCCCGCAATGCGCGAGGTGTATGACTTGATCGAGCAGGTTGCGCCTGCGCGCTCGACCGTGCTGATTACAGGCGAATCGGGCACCGGCAAAGAAGTTGTTGCGCGCACGATTCACTTTTCCTCGCCGCGTGCCGAGAGCGGGCAATTCGTGGCGGTGAATTGCAGCAACATCCCGTCGGAACTGTTGGAATCGGAACTTTTCGGTCACACGCGCGGCGCGTTCACGGGTGCGGTGGCGGCGAAAAAAGGATTGTTTGAAGTCGCAGACGGCGGCTCGATTTTTCTGGATGAAATTACGACGATCCCGCCCGAAACGCAGGCGCGGCTGTTGCGCGTGATTCAGGAGCGCGAGTTTACGCCGCTTGGTGATACGTCGCCGCGCAAAGTGGATGCGCGCATCATTGCCGCCACCAATACGGATTTGCGCCGTGCCGTGCAATCGGGTGATTTCCGCGAAGACTTGTTTTACCGGCTCAATGTTATCAACATTCATTTGCCCCCGCTACGCAACCGACGCGCCGACATTTTGCCCCTGACGCAGCATTTCATCCGCAAATACAGCCGTGAAAATGGCCGCAATGTCTCCGAGCAACTCGGCCCGGAAGTCCTGTTGGCGCTTGAACAATATCCCTGGCCCGGCAATGTGCGCGAACTGGAAACGGCAATCGAACGCGCCGTCATTATTGCGCGCGGCGACGAATTGACGCTGGATTGTTTGCGCACGGAAATCCTGCATCCCGAAAGCCACGAAGGTTTGGGCGCAGCCAGTCCCGCTCCGGCTCAGTTCATTGATCTGGCGCATGGGATTTCGTTTTACGATGAAGTTTCCCGCTTTGAAATTGAGTTGATTCGCCAAGCCCTCGAACTGACTGGCGGCCATCAAAGCCGCGCGGCCAAATTGCTCGGACTCAACAACACCACCCTCAACAGCAAAATTAAGTCGTACAATATTAGGATTTGACAGCGTTGTCAGATGTCCGTTGCCCGTTGTTTTTTGCGACGATGTTTTCTATGGGCAACTGACAACGGACATCTGACAACTGACGCTCGTGTACTTAATCGACGGCAACAATGTGATAGGCGCGCGCGTTGGGTGGCACCGCGACAAATCGGCGGCGCGCAAACAACTGCTGGTCGAACTGGCGCGCTTTGTGCAACGCAAGCGGGCGCGCGTAGCGGTCGTCTTTGACGGTGCGCCGGAAATCAATATCGAAGACGGTTCCAGTTACCGCAGCGTAAAAGTCTATTTTTCCGGCCTGCATTCTGACGCCGACAGTCGCATCCTTCGCTTTGTCGAAGCGGAGCGCAATCGGCAGGCGCTGACGGTCGTGACTTCGGATGGGCAATTGACGCAGCGCGTGCGGGCCTGCGGTGTGCAGGTAATACGCGCAGGCGTGTTTCGCCGGATATTGGAGAAAACGCTCAGCGAATCCGACGATGGCGCGCCACAAATTCAAGCGGGGGAATTGTCCGAGTGGATGCGCTATTTCGGCGTGGACGAAACGGACGATGAACTGGAGTAAGTTTCCTGCCCGGCTGATCTGCCGCCATTCTCAACTATCAATTCTTCACTCTCCATTTTTCTTCCAGGAAGGTATTGGAGAAGGGCGAATTGAAAATTGAGAATGGCAATTCTTCCCTCTTGCAGCCTTAATAATTCAACCGCAAGGCCAATTGAATAAAGCGCGGGTGGCTGCTGAATACCGTGCTGGGATTGAGGAACTGTGCGGGATTCGCGCCAATCGTGTTGATCGTCAACGCGCCCGTACTGCCAACCGCTTCGACGCCGTTGACCGATCCGGGGACGTATTGCGGATGGTTCAGCACGTTAAAGAAATCGGTGCGGAACTGGAGTTTGTATTTTTCCGTCAACGCGAAATTCTTGAAAACGGAAAAATCAATGTTCCTGATGCCGGGCAAGAGGTACGTGTTGCGCCCCGCTGTAGCCAGCGCGCCGGCTCTGGCCTGAATGTAATACGCATTCGGATTGTCCGCGACATACCCGACGGTGCGTTGTGCGGTGGTTTGATTGCAGAAGCCGTTGGTAAATGACGTGCAGGTTTTCAGCAGCGTAGTGGTTGTGCTGCCCGTGTTCCGCGTGCCGCCCGGATTGATAATCGTGCGATCCGGCGCAGTGTCGCCGTTTTGGTTAGCATCGGTACCGCTCAGAATCGTCGCCCATTCGCCCGATTCCAGCGTCAGCGTGCCCGCCAGACTGAAGCCGCCCAGGACAGCGCGGACGAAGTGGTGGGAACTCTTGCTGAAGAACGGAATGTCGTACAGGCTCGACAGTACGAAACGATGACGATGATCGAGCGCGGAATTCGCCCGTTCAGCGCGCATATTTTGGAAATCCTGCACGCGCCGTGGACTGAGTACGGTGCTGAAGACCTCTGCCGTCGTGTCGTCAATCAAATGGCTCCACGTGTACGCGCCCGATAACTGCCAGCCATTCGTCAAACGACGGGTGAGTTGCGTCGAAAGGCCGTGATAGGTTGAGTTGCCGTTTGACAGAAAGCCTATCACATTGCTCGTGAATCCGGCATTGGCATACGCCGGGATGACGCGCGGCTGTGCCTGAATCGTCGCCAGCGAGGTTGTCAACGCATCAAGCTGCGCCTGTGTTGGCTTTTGCAAATATGTCGGCAGAAAGAGGCTCGGCGACACGCGCGATTGCACGTTGATGCGGTTTTGCGTCAACAGATGAATGCCGCGCGTGCCGAGGTAACGCGCTTCATACGACCAGTTATTAGCAAATTGGCGTTGCACGTTCAGCGTGTAGGTCAGCGAATACGGCACCTTTTGATCCGCGATCCACGCCGATGTGGCGGCGCGGGCAGCGGCGGCGTTCGTGCCGACGGCAATCGGCGTGGGCGGAATGCCGCCATTTTTGAGAAGTTCGGAATGCCCGTGTCCACGTCTACGGTTTGATTTGATTGCGGCGGCAGCGAGAGGATGTACAAGTTATCGAAAATCACGTCATACGCCATCGAGAATCCGGCACGAATGGAAGTCTTGCCGCTGCTGCCAAACAACCGCCCCAACATTCCGGAGCTGTAATTGGGCGAATACGCAAAACCGATGCGCGGTGCAAAGTTTTTCAGTTGCGGCTTAGGCTCGTCAAACGTCAGCAAGCCCGGTACGGAAGACAGCTTGTTTACTACCTGTCCACGCGCGCCTCGCGGCAATTCCTGATAGGAGTAATTGACGCCCAGATTCAACGTAAGGTTTTGCCGCACGCGCCAGTCGTCCTGCGCAAACGTGAACAGCAGAATCTGATCGCCATAATACGCCGACGCGCCGACCGAGCGTTCGGCCAGAAAATCCGGGCTGATGTCGCGCAGGAATAAATCTGTCGAAACATACTGATAGTCGCCGCGCTGTCGCTGCACGAACGATTGCGGCGAAATCAATTTGCGCGCGTCCACCCCGAATTTCAGCGAATGATTCCCCGCCAGATACGACAGGTTATTCACGATTTGATAATTGTTTTCGATGCCGAATTGCGGCGCGTTGCCGTCGGGGCCGAGGTTCAGGTTTAGTTCAATCAGGCCGATGTTCGGAAACTGATCCAGTCCCGGAAAGTGAAAGTTGCCCGCCGACAGAATGTTCGCATAACGACGATAGGCCACGCGCGTTTCATTGGAAAGCTGCGTCGTAAACGAATGCGTCAACGTGTAGGAAAACAGCCGCGAATCGGTTGGGATGAGTTGAAAGAACGTCGGCAACGAAGCCGCCGTATCAATCGCGCGATTCTGATTGAAATTGAACCGCGCGCGATGCTGTGTATGTTCGTTTTGCGTGTAGTCAAGGTTGAGGACGAAATAATGATTAAAGTTGTAATTCGGTGCCGGAATGTTGACGTAGCCGACCGGCACTCTGACGCCGTTCACCGTAATGGTGCCGCCCATCTGCGCGGGCGCGACCGGCACATACTGCTTGAAAATCGCCAGATTTGTCGCCGATAAACCCGGAATCGTACTGAGCACCGCCATTCCCGCCGCCGTCGGCGTAGTTACCCCACCTGCGCCTGCCGCCGAGCCGGTTTGCGTACGTTCATAGCCAGTAAAAAAGAATAGTTTGCTTTTTCCATTCCAAATGCTGGGGCCGCCCTCGCCAAAGCGCGGGAAGATCAGTGGGCCGCCAATATTGAAGCCATAGCGCCCGTTGTCATAACGCGGATTGCAATTGTCATTGCCCAAATCATAGCAACGCGTCACGCCCGCGTTTTTCTGCAACGTGTCCAGTGCATTCAAATGCCGGTTGCGGAAAAAGCCATACGCCGTGCCGCGCACTTCATTGGTTCCGCTCCTGGTCACGGTAATGAATTGCCCGCCGGTCGAGTGGGCGAATTCGGCCTGATATTGGTTGGAAAGCAGCGAGAATTCCGCGACCGATTCCGGTGAAATGTACACCTGCGGCCCGGTGACCGCTTTGTCATTGTTATCAATGCCGTCCACCACAAAGTTATTATTGCGTGGACGCTGTCCGCCGACTGCGCCGCCCGTACCCACGCCTACGCCGCCGCTGGATGTCACGTTCGGCGCAATCAGCGCCAGATTGTAAAGGCCCGCGCCCGTTGCCGTCTGCGCCAGTTCCACCACCTGCCGTTCGTTGAAGCCTTTGGTATTGTTGGTCGTGGCCGTGTCCACCAGCCCGGCTCCGCTGGCGATAATTTCCATCTTTTCGTTGCTGCCGCCGACCGTCAGCGAAGCTGGGACGTCAGTGGTTTGATTCAATTGGACGCGCACTTCATTCAGCGCCATTGTTTTGAAGCCGGGGGCTTCAATCGTCAATTTATATTCGCCAGTGGGCAGGTTTTTGAATTCATATTCCCCCGCGCCCGTGCTGATGGTGGACAGCGACGTATTCGTTCGCGGATTGAAAATCATCACTTTAGCCTGCGCAACCACCGCCCCGGTCTGATCCAAAATGAAGCCGCGCACATTGCCGGTGGTTTGCTGCGCCCAACCGGGGATAAGCAAAATGACGAAAAAGGTGAGTAGGAAAAAGAGCTTTTTCCTGTCAGAAAAGACGGTAAGTCTCATGGATGCTCCTTTGGCAAGTGGATTTGCAACTGTTGCACTTCGTTCCACTTGTTATAGCGGTTTTCAGATGCGTTTCCTGGCAATAATTTTCACCGCTAACACCCCTAGGCTTTTTGCCCCCGCAACGGGCCTGGCATTTTGCGCTCTGCTTTCTTCATTTTTCCTTTTCTCTCAGGAGGAAGAAGGAAAAATGAAAAGGCAGAGCGCAAAATGTGAACCCCCTTGCAACTCTTAAAAAAATGATTTTGGCTATTGCTGGCTACGACAGGCCTGCTTTGGCTACCCCGCTTTTCTCACAGTCGGTAGCGTTGTTTCTTCTTCCACGTTTCTGATTCGACATCCACGTTTGGCAGGCGTAGCGTCAAATCGGCGCTCATCTCCCAGCCTGCGCATTCGCCGCGCAGGAGTTTGGGATAGCCTGCTGCCGCAATCATCGCCGCGTTGTCAGTCGTGTAAATAGGCGAGGGGATGTAGGCTGGAATCTGCAATTCATCCGCGAGTTGCTGAATCGCCGCGCGTAGTTCGGAGTTGCACGCCACGCCGCCCGCAAGCAGCAATGTTCGCGGTTGATGAATCTCGGCGGCGCGTCGCACGCTGCGCACCAGCGCCCGCACGACAGCATTTTGGAAGCTTGCGCACAGATCGAGAATTTGCAACGAGGGCGCAGCCGAGTCTGTCACTGGCGCAATATTATTTTCGCGTACGTAGCGCAGCACCGCTGTTTTCAGGCCACTAAAAGAGAAATCCAGGCGTTGCTCTTTAATTTCCGCGAGCGGAAAAATAATCGCGCGTTTGTTGCCCTGCTGCGCCAGCCGATCAATCACTGGGCCGCCGGGATAGCCCAGACCAATTAGCTTGGAAACCTTGTCGAATGCCTCGCCCGCTGCATCGTCGCGCGTGCGTCCGACGAGCTTGTACTTTTCCGGCTCCGGCAACAGAAATAAATTCGTATGCCCGCCCGACACGATCAACGCCAGCGCCGGATACTGCGGAGTTGGAAATTCAAATGCGGTCGAATAGACGTGCCCTTCGATGTGATTGACACCAACAAATGGCTTGTTGGCGGCAAACGCGATGCCTTTGCCGTAGTTGATGCCCACGAGCAACGAACCAATTAAGCCCGGCCCCTGCGTAATCGCGATGCCGTCCAAATCGCTGGGCTTGACGCCCGCCTGCGCAAAAGCGGCCTCCACGACTTCGCCGATTTTTTTCAGATGCTCGCGCGACGCCAATTCCGGCACGACGCCGCCGTATGGTTTGTGCGTGGCGATTTGCGAATAAATGATATTCGACCTGACGACCGTGCCATTTTCCAAAATTGCCGCCGCCGTTTCATCGCACGAAGTTTCAATTCCAAGAATCAGCATAATTTATTTCCAAAGCCTTTTTGCCGGGAAGCAGGAAGATAACGCAAAATCACCCCATTCCCAAACACTGAGAACGCCACCGGCCCGCGTACCCAATCTGCACCCGGTTATGCTACTATCTGGTTTCCATCAACCAATGATTTAGCTGCAAGGAGTCAAAATTTTCGCTATGTCTGAAGAACAAGAAGTGGGATTTAAAGTGAGTGATCGAAGGAAATTTAATCCCGATGGCACCCCACGCGATTTGTACGAAGAGGAACCGCCTGCGCCCGCCGCACCCGCCGCACCCGTTGCGCCGCCACCACCCGCGCCCACCGTGCGCCCGGAAGAAATCTATTCGACCGCTGCGCAACCTGCGCTGGAACCAGCGCCGCCACCCTTTGCCGACGCTGCCGAACCGCTGGAAGAAGAGCCGGAAATGACCGAATTTATGCAGATCATTTACAGCCTGGCGACTTCGACGGCGTTCATTCATCTCGGTCTGATGGAACACCCTGCTACCGGTCGCCCGGAAGTCAATCTGCAAGCCGCGCAACAAGGCATCGGCATGCTGATGATCCTGCGCGAAAAAACCAAAGGCAATCTGACGAGCGGCGAGGAAGAGTTTTTCGACACCCTGCTTTCCGATTTGAAAATGCAGTTTGTGTCACTGCGAAGAGGCTAGGTGCCAGGTGTCAGGTGTCGGGTTTCAGCGCTAACCCTGACTCCTGACACCCGCCACCTGACACCTATGAAGTTAACCTTTCTCGGAACCGGAACTTCTGTCGGCGTGCCGATGATCGGGTGTGAATGCATCACCTGCACCTCACCCGACCCACGCGACAAACGGCTGCGCACGGGACTGCTGATCGAACACGAAGGGCAGCACGTCGTAATTGATATTTCGACCGATTTTCGGCAGCAGGCGTTGCGCGCTCGCCTGACAAAACTGGACGCGCTGTTGCTGACGCATTGCCACGCCGATCACGTATTTGGGTTGGATGATATTCGTCCAATTAATTTCAAACACGGTGCGATTCCCGTCTACGCGAGCGAACGGACGTGGCACGAAGTCCGGCGCGTGTTTTATTACATCTTTGAAGCCAAGCATATCGGCGGCGGATTGCCGCAAATCACCTCTCACACGATCCACAACTATCAGCCTTTCGCGGTGGGTAATTTGCGCATCATGCCGGTTCCCGTCATTCACGGCAAAGGCGAAGTCAGCGGCTTCCGCTTCAGCGATGGACGCGCGGAATTTGCGTTTGTTACGGATTGCAATGCCATCTCAGAAGAATCCCTAACGGCGCTGGAAGGTTTGGATTTGCTGATTCTCGACGCACTTCGCCTCAAACCACACCCTACTCATTTGCATCTGGAACAATCGCTCGCGTATGTGGCACGCCTGCAACCGCGTCGCACCCTGTTCACGCATATGGGCCATGACATCAAACACGCGGAAATCAGCCAGCACCTGCCGCCCACGGTGGCGTTGGCGTATGACGAATTGGAAATCGAGCTTTAGTCCATTGTCCATCGTCAGTTGTCCGTTGCTTGCTTGCCACCGACGACTGACGGCTGACAATTGACAACTGACCAAATGAAAATCTTTCACGACCTCCATCATCCTGACATTCAACGTCCCACCGTCTTAACGATTGGGGTTTTCGATGGCTTGCATCTGGGGCATCAGGCGATTGTGCGCCGCGTTGTCGAACGCGCATTGCTGGTGGACGCGACGCCGACGCTGATTACGTTCGATCCGCATCCACGCCAGGTGTTGAAGCCAGATTCCGCACCGCCGCTGTTGCAAACCTTTGCGCAAAAAATGGAAGGCTTGCGACTGCTTGGCATGCAGCAAGTCGTTGTCATGAATTTCACGCAGGAACTCGCCGACATTTCTGCCGAAGAGTTTATCGAACGCTTTATGTATCGGGCGCTCGGCGCGCGCGAAGTGCATTTGGGCAAAGGCTTTGCGTTTGGCAAAGGCCGCGCGGGCAACATTGAATTGCTCGAAGCCGAAGCCGAACGACTCGGCTTTGTGGCTGATGAAGTGCCCGAAGTGCGTATTCGTCATCATCGCATCAGTTCGACAATGGTACGCCGCTTGCTCCAAGCCGGACGGGTGAATCAGGCCCGGCGCATGCTTGGTCGTGCGTATGGTATCGAAGGGACAGTGATTGAAGGCCGCAAACTAGGTCGCACGCTTTCCTTTCCGACCGCCAACATTGAAGTCCAAAATCGCGTGATTCCTGCCGATGGCGTCTACGTAACACTCGCCTTGATTGATGACGTTTGGCATCGCAGCGTGACGAATGTCGGCAAGCGTCCAACGGTTGGCTTGGATATGGAATCAAAGGTCGAGACACACGTGCTTGATTTTGATAATGACCTATACGGAAAAACAATTCGTATCCGGTTTTTGCATCGGTTGCGGGGCGAAAAGAAGTTTGCGGGACTGGAGGAATTGAAAGCACAAATCGCGCGCGACCGTAACGCGACAGCGCGGTATTTTGCGACGGCGGTGGCCCAACGCAACTTTACGTTTGTGTGAAGCGTATGAGGGCGGGGTAGGTTATAGTTATTGTGTGAGGTAAAAACAATGGCGATTTCCAAATACGAAGTAGACGCGCTGATGAAAGCTGGCAAGGATGACATCATTGATTTGGTGCCGGTTGCCGAACCGCAACCACTCGCCCAGTCAGCGCCGGAGCCGCCTGCCGTCTACAATCCGCACGACGACATCAAAGGCCACGGGCTGCGCGGCTGGTGGCGCGCGGGGCAGATTATTTGGACGTTCGTGCTGTATCACGGTATTTGTGTACGCCTATCATCGCGGCTGGTTCATCGGCAAAAAAGACGAGTCCGAAGAAAAGCATTTGCAGTGGCAAGCCGAATGGTTGAGCCGTCAGTTGCTGAAGCTCGGCCCGACGTTCATCAAAATCGGGCAGGCCGTTTCGACGCGCGCCGATCTGCTGCCCCTCGCGTACATTAAGGAACTCTCCAAGCTGCAAGACAGCGTGCCGTCATTTCCGAATGACATCGCATTTGCCATTATCGAACGCGAGCTTGGGCATCCGATTCCTGACCTCTTTGCCGAAATCGAAACCGAACCGATTGCCGCCGCTTCGCTCGGACAGGTCTATCGCGGTCGTTTGCATTCCGGGCAAACGGTGGCGATCAAAGTGCAGCGCCCGCATCTGGAAGATGTCATTAACTTTGATTTAGCTGTGTTGCGCCGGATCGCGCGGTTTATGCTGCGCTACCCCAACCTGACACGCGGCGTGGATTGGGAAGGAACGATTGGCGAATTTGCGGCGGTAATTTTTGAGGAAATGGATTACGGCAAAGAAGCGAACAATGCCGACACGTTCCGCAACAACTTTCGCAAATGGCCGGAGATTCATGTTCCCGCGATTTATCGTTCGCATTCGGCGACGCGCGTGCTGACGATGGAGTTTATTGACGGCAACAAGGTGCTGGATTTGGATGACCTGAGCGCGCGCGGCATTCATCCGCCGGATGTCGTCAAACTGATTTCCAAAACCTACCTGAAACAACTGCTCGAAGACGGTTTCTTTCACGCCGATCCGCATCCCGGAAATTTGCGCGTGATGCCGGATGGACGGCTCGCGTTCTTCGATTTCGGGATGGTCGGACGCATCACGCCGGAATTGCAGAGCAAGATGATTGATGCGTTCTTCCACATCGTCGAGAAAGACGTACACGGGTTGACGGACGATTTAATCAACCTGAACTTCCTTGCGCCGACGGTTAACAAAGACGAGATTCGTCACGTTGTCGAAATGCTGTTTGGCAATTACCTGAACCTGAAACTCGGCGACATTCGCTTCAAAGAATTGACCTACGAACTCGCCGAAGTGATGTACCAATATCCGTTCCATCTGCCCGCGAATTTCACGTATATCATTCGGGCGATTATGACGCTGGAAGGCATCGGCATCGTGATGGACCCGAATTTCAGCTTCTTCGATGTTGCCAAACCCTTCGCCAAAGAATTCATGCTCAAACGCGAAGGCCGCTTCTTCCGCGACCAATTGCTGAAGAAAATCATCTACGGCGAAGACAACACGATTCAATGGGATAAGGCGTGGAAACTGCTGAAAATGGGCGCGAAGATGTATTGGGATTCCTGGTTCGGCACGCCGTCGGAAACGAAGTAGGAGGTGGCTATGGCAACGCCGAAAGAAAAAATCCGCTACACCGTCGAGCAATATTTGGCAATGGAACGGGATTCAGCTATTCGCCACGAATATTTGGATGGCTATGTGTATGCAATGGCGGGCGAGAGCGAAGAACACGGGATTATTACGAATAACCTGAATGGCTTCTTATGGCAAAGGTTGAAAGGATCGGGCTGTCGGACATTCGACAAAGACACCAAAGTGCAAAGCGGGGAAGTGCCAACAGGAAAAACTTCTGCCCAACCGAAAAAACTTTTCTCCTATCCTGATGTGCTGGTCGTTTGTGGGGAACGAAAATATCTCGATGAATACAAAGACGTGCTGACCAATCCCACGGTCATTATCGAAGTGCTTTCCCCTACAACCGGAGAATTTGATCGCGGCGAAAAATTTATTCGCTATCGCACCTACCTGCCTTCCTTGCAGGATTATCTGGTCGTTGCGCAGGACAAGCCGTTGATCGAGCGCTTTTCGCGGCAGGAAAATGGTTTGTGGGTGATTGCCGAAACGGTGCGCGATTTATCCGACACGATTCACTTTCCTTCGCTTCATTGCGCCATTCCGTTGACGGAAATTTACGAAGACGTTGTTTTTCCTCCGCCTGCCGAAGCCGACGATAATGATTCTTAGCGGATGGCCTGCGCTTTGCGTTTGCGGCGGCGATTCATTATGTAAGCCGCAGCTAGCAGTCCAAAGAGCAGCAAGAGCATCACGCTAATATCTTCACCAAATGCCACCACCCAATTCGTCCACGGCGCACCAGGCCGCGCATTCACAATGCGCGCCGCACGAGGATCATCCTGTGGCCAGGTAATCTTGATCGTTTGCCCGACTGATAGGGGCGGCACGCTGGCGGTTTCCACGACATCTACGGCAATCAGAGATTGTGCGTTTTCCTTCGGTTGAAAACGTAGCCGGACAACATCGTAAGGCCAACGGTATGGCGTGTGATATTCCGAGCGACTGCCCAGGGATTCCGTGATATGCCGTACACCTTCGATGGTTGCGATGCCTTCCTGCCAGGGGCCAGCAGGTGGTGGAGGAAAACGCTCGGTCAGAAACGTAAAGGCGGAACGCTGCCGCAAACGTGCGAATTTAAACACACCGCCCAAATCAAGCAGCCGCGCTTCGACCGTTTGCCCGATTTGTAATTGATCGAACATGGCGGCATCGCATCCGAGCGACATTTGCACGGGCAGGATTTCGCCGGGCACGTTATATTCTGCCGTGATGTTGATATTGCGTTGCCATTGCCCCGACGAATGAACCGTGACGTTTTCGCGTTTGTCTGTAACACGCATTGGCTGAACCGTTCCCGCAATGTCCAGATAAAACAAAAACGCGATGGGCAGTGCGATGAGGAACAGCAAGGTAAACCAAACCGGTTTCGTCTTCGTCCCCGTCACCCAGCCCACCAAACGCGCCAGCACCAGCAGCAACGGCGCACCGAACAGAAAAGCAAGAATTAAAAGAAATCCTCCCTCAAACGTCATAACGGGTTCCCTCTCCTGATTGCATCAGATTTGCGAATGCTCGTTGAGTACTGACGTTGGGGGAAAATGCATGTCGCGTAGTTATGCCATCACGAGCGACGCCGCACCAATCATCCCTGCCGCTGGGCCAAGTTCTGCCCACGCGATGCGCGGCTCCAGTTTGGCGATACGCGCAGCAAATTCTTCGCCGAACAGGTCGTGTGCTTGGGCAATTGAGCCGCCAATGACAATCACTTCGGGATCGAGCAGGGCACGAATGGTTTCGCACGCCATTGCCACATCTGCGCCGTAGTCATGAAATGCAATTTGCGCGGCGACATTGCCTGCGCGGGCTAATTGGGCAAGGCGCGCGGCGTCTGCGATTGCCTCCTGGCCGCCGGCCTCCTGAAAGCCGCGCACCAAACCGGAAGTCGAAACGAAATGTTCCAGCCATTTATCGCGCAACGGCAGGCTCCAAATCTCACCCGCGTTGGCATGTGCGCCGCGCAGTAATTTGCCGTCTACAAGCACGCCGCCGCCTGCGCCCGTGCCAAGCGTGATGCCGACGACATTGCGTGCGCCGCGTGCTGCGCCGAAGCGGGTTTCGGCCAGCACAAAACAGCGGGCGTCATTTTCGATTTTGGCTGGATAGCCGAGCGTTTCCTGCGCTAAAGCGACGATGTTTACTTCGTTCAGGCGGGGAAGAAAATCGGAAGCACGTAGCGTATCGCCTACCACAAGTCCGGTAAGGCCAAAGCCGATGGCCAGAAAAGTCTGTGTGGGCAAGGCGGCGCGGGCCTGCGCGTGCAGCGCTTGTAACTGCGCGCGCAAATCATCGGCGGAAAACTGCTTGCCCGTCGGCACTGCAAGCATCGGCGTTGCCAGCCGCCCGCTTTCCGTCACGGCGGCCAGGCGCATTTGCGTGCCGCCTAAATCCACTCCGAGATAAATAGGTTGCATGCCGTGACATTACTTGGCGCGGGCAGCTAATTTCAAGCCCCAGGTTTCGAGGGCGCGCGAAAGTTCTTCGATTTTGATTGGCTTACTGAGGTAATCGTCCATCCCGGCTTGCAGGCAGGCTTCGCGGTCGCCTTGCATGGCGTTGGCGGTCATGGCGATCAGGAGGGGACGTTGCGGTTTCTCCCAAATTTGGCAAATCTGTTTCGTCGCGGTCAGGCCGTCCATTTCCGGCATGTGAACGTCCATCAGCACCACGTCGTAGGATTGCCGGTGCAGCGCGGCGATGGCTTCTCGCCCGTTCGCCGCAACATCGGCACGGTAGCCCAATTTTTCCAGCAGGCGCAGCGCGACTTTTTGATTGACCAAATTGTCTTCTGCCAGCAGCAGGCGCAGGGGCAACCGTTCGCCGGGTTTGCCGACGGCAGACAACGTAGGCGCAGCCAGGGGGTGTGCTGCGTCCTGTTCGTCAAAAACTTCCAACAGGCGATCAAACAGTTGCGAAGGCTTGATTGGTTTGGCCAGAAAATTCGTAAACAGCTTGCCGTGCGATTCGGTCAGACGACGCTTGGTCAGTATCCCGGAAGACAGCATCAGCAACGGCATTGTGGCTGTCAGGTTTCGCATCTCTTGCGCCAGCGTGATGCCGTCCATTTCCGGCATGTGATAATCCAGCAATCCCAGATCAAAAGACTCGCCCTGCCGCAACAGTTGTAACGCTTCTGCACCTGACGCTACGGCTACGGCTTGCAATCCCCAGCTCTGCGTTTGCAACGTCAAAAGCTGCCGATTGGTCGCGTTGTCGTCTACGATCAGCACGCGCTTTTGCAGCATCTGGACGGGCGTGATTTGCACGTAACGCCGGGGCGAAGGAGGTGCGG
>JAXLQQ010000004.1:0-162963 GCA_046331525.1 Blastocatellia bacterium | reverse complement strand
TGACCGTCGGAGCCGGGAAACCGGCGGCGGTTGCGCCCGTCACCGCTACCGCAGCGCGCCTTTTGTTTGTGAAAAAGGACGGCGCGATCGCTGCTGCAACGATCTCCCGCCTGCCACACACACGCCGCGAAGCGGAAACCATTTTGTCGCTGGTTAAGCCGACCGAAAGCGTATCCGCCTACGATTTTGCGGCCAACCGGGAAGCGATATTTCGCCCAGAACTCGGCGCGGCGCGCATTCTTCATCTGGCAACCCACGGCTTTCTCAACCCACTTCATCCCGCGCTGTCGGGGCTGGTGTTGTCGCTGGTGAACGAACAGGGGCAGGCACAAAACGGCTTTCTGCTGGCACCGGAAATTTATCAATTGAAATTGCCCGCGACCGAATTGGTCGTGCTGAGCGCGTGTCAAACGGGGCTGGGGCAGGAGGTGCGCGGGGAAGGTGTGGTGGGACTGACGCGCGGGTTTATGTATGCGGGCGCGCCGCGTGTCGTCGTGAGTTTGTGGAATGTGAGTGATGAAGCGACGGCGGAATTGATGAAACAGTTTTATACGGCGATGCTGCGGCGAGGCTTGCGCCCGGCGGCAGCATTGCGCGCCGCACAGCTTACACTGTGGAAACAGGCGCGGTGGCAAGCGCCGTATTATTGGGCGGCGTTCGGTTTACAGGGCGATTGGCGGTAAAGCTGGGGCACACGCACATCGTGTGTGCACTGCCTTCGCCCCCGTATCCCGTGATTGCTTCCCCGTCTGAACCGGGCTATACTGCGCAGGCTTCAACAAACGACGGTTCCGGTCATAATCATTTTCCTGGAATTGCGAGGTTGCCATTATGCCCCTCCGATGGCCTCGAGTGAGAAAGTCATTTCATGTCTGTTTTCTCACTGGCGTTTTACTCCATTGCTCCCCTCTTTCCCCGCTGGCTCAAGCGCAGGAACCGCGTCTGTCCATCTTGACGCTGGGGCAGAGCGTGGCGCGCACGTTGAGCGGCGGCGAGCAACAGTCCTATCAACTTGTCCTCACTGCCGGGCAATACCTGCGCCTCAGTGTTGAGCAGCAGCACATAGATGTTGTGGTCACACTGGTAGGGCCGGAGGGGAAAAAACTGTTGGAAGTGGATAGCCCCTACGGGTATTTGGGGCCGGAAGTCGTGGACTGGATCGCCGCAACTGCGGGCACCTATCGCGTCGAAATTCTCAGCCCGGAAAAAAACGTTCCTACTGGGCGTTACATTGTGCAACTTGAAGCCTTGCGCCCCGCCACCGCCGCCGATCAGCAACGAATGCTGGCGGCGCAGGCGCAGACAGCGGGCGAGCAGGCCGAAGCGGAAAAAAAAGCGGCGGCGTTCTCACAGGCGCTCCAGCACTACGAAACCGCCGCGCGGCTTTGGCAGGAAGTCGGAGCGCCGCTGGCCGTTGCGACTGCGTATTTCCGCCTGGGCGGCACCGCACGCCAGTTGCAGGACACGCCTGCCGCGCTCGCGTACTACGAAAAAGCCGCCCAATTGCACCGCGCAGCAAACAATCGCACGGGAGAAGCCTTTGTTGATTTTGAACGGGGGCGACTGTATAGCGACCGCAAAGAGCCGCGCAAAGCCATCCAGGCATTGACCGCAGCCCTGACCCACTTTCAAGCCACGCTGCATCGGCAGGGCGAAGCCGCTACGCGCTTGATGCTTGGCATTCTCTGCAAGCAACTCAACGAAAGGGCGCAGGCGCTGACCCATTATCAGGAATTGCTACGGCTGAGCCGCGAGTTGAAGCATCGGGGTTGGGAGGCCGCAAGTTTGAATAATCTCGGCGCGCTTTATTTGGAAACAGGCGAGAAGCAAAAGGCTGGCGAAGCGTTGACGCAGGCATTGCAGGTATCTCGTCAGAACCGGGATCGGATGGGGGAGGCAAGTGCCTTGAACGGCCTCGGTTCCTATTACCACCACCTCGGCGAATTGCAGAAGGCTTTGGAGCATTATCAACTCTCGCTGCAACTGCGCCGCGAGATGAAAGACCGCGTAAGCGAGGCTACGACGCTCAGCAATTTAGTGGCGTTGTATGACAGTTTAGGCGAAGCGCAGAAGATGCTGGATGCCAGCGCGCAGGTGCTGCAATTGCCGAACACGCCGCAGGGCCGCGCCTGGGCGCTCAGCAATATCGGGCGGGCGTATGATCGGCTCGGACTGCCACAGGAGGCGCTGCGCTATTACGAACAATCGCTCCCGCTCGCGCGGGCGCAGGGCGATCAATTGACGGAAGCTCGTGCGATCAATTACATCGGATTGGCGCATTGGTCACTCGGTGAACAGACTGTTGCCCTGGCGCATTTTCAGCAGGCGCTGCCACTGTTTCAGGCCGCGAAAAACCCCGACGGCGAAGCGGGCGTGCTGAATAATCTGGGGTTAGTTTATAAGGCGCTCAAGCAATGGCCGCAGGCGTTGCAAGCCTATCAACAGGCGCTGCCGCTCTTTCGCGCCAGCCGCGACCGGCCATTTGAGGCGGCCGCGTTGTACAGTTTGGGCTTGGTATACGAACAGTTAGGCGAGCGGGCGAAAGCACTGGAATATCAGCAACGCTCGCTCGAACTCAGCCGTGCCACAGGCGACCCGCGCCGCGTGGCCAAAGCCTGCTACGGGCTGGCGCGCCTCGAACGCGCGCAGGGCAAATTGTCGCAGGCGCGCCAACACATCGAACAATCTATTGCCTACGTTGAATTGCTGCGCGCCAAACTCGACAGCCCGGAACTGCGCGCCGCGTTTCGCGCTTCAACGCAGGAATATTACGATTTATACATTGACGTCCTGATGCGGCAGCATTGGCGGCAAACGGGGAAGCCACGTGCTGGCAACCAACTCGCCGCCGCCGCGCTGCAAGCCAACGAACGCGCCCGCGCCCGCAGCCTGATCGAAATGCTGTCCGAAGCTAATACCAACTTAAGGCAAAGCGTAGACGCCGCGTTGCTCGAACGCGAACGGACAGTGCAGAACCAATTGAACGACAAGACGACCGAACAGCTCCGCCTGCTGAGCGACGCTGCCGCAGCATCCCAGGCAGAAACCTTGCGACAAGCCATTGCCCAGCTTACCGCCGAACTGCGCGATACACAGGCGGAAATTCGGCGGCGCAGCCCGCAATACGCGGCTCTGACGCAACCCGAACCCTTGACCGTGCCCGCGTTGCAACAACAATTGCTCGCCCCGAATACGCTGTTGCTGGAATATGCGCTGGGCGAGGAGCGCAGTTATTTGTGGGCCGTCACCAGCACGTCTCTGCACGCCTATGCCTTGCCCAAACGCGCCATCATCGAAGCCGCAGCCCGGCGCTTTTACGAATCGCTAACCACCCGCAATCAAGCCGTCGCCAGCGAAACCGCCGCAACCCGTTTGGCGCAAGCCGAGGACAACACCGCAGGCATCGCGCTGAGCTACCTGCTCCTGCGCCCTGTCGCCGCGCAACTCAACAACCAGCGCCTGTTAATTGTGGCTGACGGCGCATTGCAATATGTGCCGTTTGCGGCTTTGCCTGAGCCAGGGATCGGTAGTCGGTGGCCGGTGGCCGGTCAGAAAACTTCCTCGAAACCAGTTACGGGCATCCGACCGCCGACCACCGACTACCGGCCACTGCTTGTGCGCCACGAAATCGTCACCTTGCCCTCGGCCTCGACGCTGGCCAGCTTGCGGCGTGTGTCGGCGGGGCGGACAGCGGCAACGAAGCTGGCGGCGGTGCTGGCTGACCCGGTGTTTGAGGTCAAGGACGAGCGTGTCAAGCAAACTGCGCCTGACTTGCACAACCAGCGCGCGCGGTGACAAAACCGGAACCGGGCAATCTGGTTCCCGCCGACACCGCTCGCCTCCTATTCTTGCAAGCCGCCAAAACCAAAGAGCCGCAGGCGACCGGCATCCCGCGTTTGCCGCAAACTCGCCGCGAGGCCGAAGCTATCTTGACGCTGGCCGGAGTTGAGCAAAGCCGCAGCTTTTTTGATTTTGCTGCCAACCGCGCCACCGTGCTGAGTACAGAACTGAGCCGTTATCGCATCCTTCACTTTGCCACGCACGGCTTTCTCAACAGCGAAAATCCCGCGTTGTCCGGGTTGGTGCTATCGCTGGTGGATGAAACGGGCAAGACGCAAAACGGCTTTTTGCTCGCGCCGGAAATCTATCAGTTGAAATTACCCGCGACGGAATTGGTTGTGCTGAGTGCGTGTCAAACGGGGCTGGGGCAGGAAGTGCGTGGGGAAGGCGTCGTCGGGTTAACGCGCGGGTTTATGTATGCTGGTGCGCCGCGCGTCGTCGTGAGTTTGTGGAATGTGAGCGATGAAGCGACGGCGGAGTTGATGAGACAGTTTTACGAAGCGATGCTGCGGCAAGGCTTACGCCCGGCAGCCGCTTTGCGCGCTGCCCAACTCGCCTTATGGCGCGAGCGGAAATGGCACGCGCCCTATTATTGGGCTGCCTTCACCTTGCAAGGCGAATGGCGATGAAGGATTTGAAAGCGAATTTTCAGATTTGGGAGGAACGGAAATATATGTTGTGGATGGCTAACCGAACAAGAGGCAGACATCAATTGTGGGGGAGCGCGCTTTGGCTGATCGTTATTTTCGTCTCGGCAAATGCCATTCCGCAATCTGCTGATGTGGAACCTTCACGTCGTTTCTGGCCGCCAGGCTACCGTCCGGCGACCAGCAGCGCCAAGCCCAAAGCCGCGAAATACCGCCGCGTAACGCCGCCGCTCACGAAAACTGAAAGCCTCGCTGCCGAAGCGGGTGAGGCCGTGTTGGGCGTGACGATTTGGCGCTTGCGTCCGGCACAGGCTACCGATGCGGCGCGCATCCTCGTGACCAAAAGCGGCAGGAAAACCGATTACACGCCGGAGCGGGTAGAGGCCAGCACCGCATTCAACGAAGGCCAACTTGTGCGGCTCAGCGTCGAAGTGCCGCGCAACGGGTATCTTTACGTCATCAACCGCGAGCAATACGCGGATAGCACATTCAGCGATCCGTACCTGATTTTCCCGTTGCAATCCCAGCACGGCGAAAACCGCGTGAGTGCCGGGCGCGTCGTCGAATTGCCGCCGCAGATGGATGAGCAAGCTGTGTTTGAATTGCACTCCGTACGCGGCGAAGGCAAAGCGGCGCAGGTGGCCGAAGTCTTAACCTTTCTGATTTCCCCCACACCGCTCACCGGCCTGCCGCAGTTGAATGCGGATGACAGCCCGCTCAAACTCTCGCCCGTGCTGGTCGAAGACTGGGAAAAACGCTGGAGCGCAAACGTCGAACAACTCGAATTAGTTCAGGGCGCAGGCACCGCCTACACGCACGCCGAACAACGCGCCGGTTTGAGCGCCAAACAACGCCTGACGCCCGCCGACCCGCTCCCCCAAACTATTTTTCGCGTCGGCACCAAACGCGGCAGCCCGTTTGTAGTGAAGATGCCGTTGAAGATTAGTCAGTAGTCCGTTGCACAATTTTTTTCGTGACAGCCACGAAACGCGCAGCGCCTGGGGCGCACGCGGCTCGCGTGCTGAAGATCGATCAGCCGCAACTTTTCTCGGAGCAGATGCGCTCTTTACGTCTTAGCACGCGAGCCGCGTGCGCTCCCAGGCGCTGCGCGAAATAACGAATGACGAACAACCAATGACCACAGCTCTCGACCAAACCGAACTCCAACAACTCCTCGCCGAATCTGATGCGTTTGCGGCGCTCTCTGCCGATGAGTTGCGGCAGTGTGCTTCTTTGTTGGAACTTGTGCATTACTCGCTTGGCCAGCAGGTGTGTCAGGCCGGGGACGAAGCAGATGCATTTTATGTTGTCTACTCCGGGCGGGCACGTGTCGTGGCGGAACTGGAGCCGGGGCGGGAATTGACGGTTGGCGCGCTGACGCGCGGGAATCATTTCGGCGAGCAGGGATTGCTCAACAATGCGCGACGACAATACACAGTGCGCGCGGCGAGTGATTTGGATTTGCTGCGGCTGAGTCGCGCGGACTTTGAGCGATTGTTGGAAACGCAGCCGGAACTGCGCGGCTATTTTGCGAATTACGTTTCCGATTTGGCCGTGCGGAATTTTCTGAAATTGTCGCAACTGTTCGCGCCGCTCACGCCTGCCGAAATTCGCGGTTTGCTCGGCTTGTTGCAAACGAAGTCGCACCAAGCGAACGACGTGATTTTGCGCGAAGGCGCGCCCGCCGAAGCGTTGTATTTATTGCGGCGGGGCAGTGTGCGGCTGGTGCAGGAAAGTCAGGGAAATAAGATTGTCGGACGCCTGCGCACGGGTGAATCGTTTGGGCTGACGCCACTGTTGACGGGGCAGACGAATGCGACGACGGTGATTGCCGATGAAGCGGTGGAAGTCTTTTGGCTGAAGCGCGAGGACTTCGAGCAGTTGGCCGCCGCGACGCCAAAGTTTCGGGAATCGTTGGCGAGCGTGGCAACGGCAACCATTCCCGTCGCGCCTGCGACCCCGCTCGCCGCTGCGCCTGCGCCGTTCCTGCGCGAAAGTCCGGCGCTCGTGGAACCCGCTACGAATGGCTTCAAGAAGCTGCGTCACCTGCGCTATCCCGCGTTGTTGCAACTGAGCGAAACGGACTGCGGCGCGGCGTGTCTGGCGATGATTTTGCGCTACAACGGCAAGCACGTTTCGATTAACCGGCTGCGCGAACTGGCGAATGTCGGACGCGAAGGCGCTTCGTTGCACAGCGTCGCGCAGGCAGGGGAGGCGCTCGGCTTTCACACGCGCGGATTGCGGGCTTCCTACGATCATCTGCTGAAAATCGAATTGCCTGCGATTGTTCATTGGGAAGGCTATCACTACATCGTGCTGTACGAGGCGAAGCCGGATCGTGTCGTCGTGGCTGATCCGGCAGTCGGTTTGCGCAAGCTGTCACGCGAGGAGTTTGAGCGCGGCTGGACGGGCTATTTGCTGCAACTAACGCCGACGCCTGCGCTGGATGGTGTGGAAGAGTCGAAAGGCACAATCAAACGGTTCCTGCCGCTGCTGAAGCCGTATCGTGCTTTGCTCGCGGAAATCTTTCTCGCCTCCATCGTGATTCAACTCTTCGGCCTCGCGTCGCCTGTGTTTATGCAGGTGATTGTGGACAAAGTGCTGGTGCATAAAAACGTGCCGATGCTGAATCTGATGCTGCTAGGGATGCTGATTGTCGCGGTGTTTCAGACGGCGACGGTGGCGCTGCGGCATTACCTGATGGTGCATACGTCGCGGCGGATTGATTTGCAAATGGTCGTCGGGTTTTACCGGCACGTGCTGAGTTTGCCGCTGCGGTTTTTTGAGGAACGCAAAGTCGGCGACATCCTGAAACGCTTTGCCGAAAACCAGAAGGTGCGCGACTTTCTGACGGGACGCGCGCTCAGCGTGATTCTCGACTGCATGATGATTGTCGTCTATCTGGCGCTGATGTTTTATTACAACCCGAAAATGACGCTGCTCGCGCTGGCATTCATCCCCGGTTACGTCGTGCTGACGTGGATCGTGACGCCGAGGATGCAGCGACAGTACCGCGAAGCGTTTCAGCGCGCCGCCGATGCTGAATCGCAAATGGTCGAAGCCGTCACCGCCGTCGGCACCGTCAAAGCCACTGCCGCCGAGCGCAGCATTCGCTGGAAGTGGGAAGGCTTGATGGTCAAATCGCTGAACGTGCAGTTTCGCAGCGCGATGACGGCGATGGGCGCGTATTCGGTCAGCAACGTGTTGCAGACGCTCAGCACGACAATGCTGCTCTGGTTCGGCGCGCATCTGGTCATCAACGGCGAATTGTCGGTCGGACAATTGATGGCCTTCAACGTGCTGGTCGGCAGCGTGACGCATCCGATTATGAGTATGATTGACCTCTGGCATAACGTGCAGGAAGTCAACATCGCGCTCGAACGCCTGAACGATGTCTTTGACGCCAAGCCCGAAGAGGACGCAGCGCAGCAATCGCTAATTCAATTGCCGCAAGTGCGCGGGCATTTGCGCTTTGAAGGCGTAACGTTTCGTTATCCGACAAGGCCGGATCGCAACGCGCTGCAAAACATCACTCTCGAAATCTATCCTGGCCAGACCGTCGCGCTGATTGGTCGTAGTGGCGCAGGGAAGACTACGTTTGCGAATTTGCTGTTGCGGATGCACCAGCCGAACGAAGGACGCATTTTTATTGACGGCTACGACCTGCGGCAAGTCTCGCTGAACAGTTTGCGCGCACAGGTCGGCGTGGTGCCGCAGGATGTGTTTTTGTTCAGCGGCACGATCCGCGAAAACATCGCGTTCGGCCAAACGGATGCGCCGCTCGAAGAAGTCGTTGGCGCGGCAATGCTCGCAGGCGCGCACGAATTCATCAGCGAATTGCCACTCGGCTACGAAACCGTGATTGGCGAGCGCGGGCAGAGTTTATCCGGCGGGCAAAAACAACGTGTTGCCATCGCGCGTGCCTTATTCAAAAAGCCGCGCATCCTGATCTTTGACGAAGCGACTTCTGCGCTCGACACCGAAAGCGAGCGCGCGATTCAACAGAACCTCGACAAGATTCTGAAAGACCGCA
Organism: Blastocatellia bacterium; assembly: GCA_046331525.1. GTDB lineage: Bacteria > Acidobacteriota > Blastocatellia > RBC074 > RBC074 > JAFDVL01. The sequence goes on along the minus strand of JAXLQQ010000004.1, from coordinate 154,443 downwards.
CGACGTTGATTATCGCGCATCGTTTGAGCACCGTGCGCAACGCTGATTTGATTGTCGTGATGGATCGTGGCGCGATTGTTGAGACGGGCAATCATTACTCGCTGATGGAACAGCGCGGATTGTATTACTACTTGAATAGTCAGCAACTGGAAGGGTGACTGGGTACGCACACATCCTGCGTGCTGGTTTTGAAAAGGCAGCACGCAGGATGTGTGCGTACCCAGTGTGACCAATTTCACAGTGCGCGTGTAATGTAGTTCATAACGGCGCTGCTTCATTATTCATATACTGCACCTGTCAATCAGACAGATTGACGACCGGAACACGCAAAGGGAAGGAACGCTTCTTGCACCCTTGCGCGAAGCAACTTACAGCAAAAGGATGGAACATTATGGCAACGAAGAAAACGGCCAAAACCAAACGCACCCAAATCAAAGACATTGCTATTACCTCCCAGGAACTGACGGCGGAGGCCGCTGAAAAAGTGCGCGGTGGCGAAACCACTTCGACTTCGACGACCTCTTTACCGCCGACGACCACGACAACGTCGGCAACGGGCCCGCGTAAGCCTCCCGTGATCGGAAATACGGGCGCAGAGTATTAGGGACTTAAAAAAGGGACACTGCGACGCCCCGTAAGGGATGTTCGCCGTCCAGCCACGAATGGAGCCTCGTATGACAACGAAAAAAACAACCAAGGCCAACCGCACAACCATCAATGACCTGCCCGCTGATGCGCAGGCGTTGGCCAAACAAACAGCACAGCGCGTGCGCGGCGGCATCGCTGTTTCCGACCCCGGCCCTGACGATCCGCCGTATAAACCGCCAACGAAACCGAAAGGCACCAAGTAACTGTGTTAAGAAAGGAACAACATCATGACCAGACAACCGAAAAACAAACGTACGACGATCAGCGACTTGTCAGACACCCCAAAAAATTTGACTACGCAGGAAGCACAGCGCGTCAAAGGCGGCACTGACATCGCGGTTTCTGACGATGGCGGCGCACAGTGGCCGCCCAAGACGCCCGTCAAGCCCAAAAAATAAGCGAGCTTTTCGGGTGTGACCGCTTTCACACTGCGCCTGTGACGCATTTCATCGTCACGCCGACGCGCCGGATTTACACTCTCCTTGTCAATCAGGAAACACGATTGACCGCCGCTCCCCGCATCGGCACGGAAAAGAAAGGATGCTCCTTTCCACCCCGGCCAAACCGCTTAGGCAAAGAAAGGATTCTGATTATGAAAAAGAGCAAAACCAATCGCACCCAACTCAAAGACATCGCCCCTGACGCGCAGGAATTGACGCTCAATGACGCCAACCGAATCAAGGGGGGCACTGATCCGGCCCCGATTACGGTTAATAAGGCCAAAACCGCAGATAAAGCCTATGATCCCTCTAAGCCACCGGTAACTATTGGGTAATTTCTTGCATTCTTTGGCTTGCTAATGGTTCTCCTAAACCTCGAAGGCAGTGTCGTTGCTAACACTGCCTTCGGTTGCCTTTATGAAGATGCCCAAACATATTCCTACGCCGCTCGTTACTGCCACGCCGCTGCATAAAGAGCTGCCAGTCTTGGCTGTCAGTCCGCTTCCGCCGCTGTACGACGCCTGGATGCGCGAGGCACTCACCGCCGCGTTGCCGACTGAGACGGCTGCTCCCTGTGACAATTGCGCGATGTTGCCGACGGCGGGTGAGGCGGCACACCACACTACGACTTTCTTCAATCCGAGTACGAAATGCTGCACTTATCTGCCGGGGCTGCCAAACTTTTTAGTTGGGCGTGCGCTTGCGGATCAGCGCACTGCTACCGGGCGTGCGAGCGTCGTTGCACGGTTGCAGGAGAAGATCGCTGTGACGCCGTTTGGCCTGGGGATGAGCCGGAAATTCGTTACGCTGTATTCGCAGGGCACCAATGTTTTTGGCCAGAGCCAGAGTCTCCGCTGTCCGCATTACCTCGCCGAAGAAAACGGCAATTGTGGTGTCTGGCGTCATCGCAACGCCACTTGTGCGACCTGGTTTTGCAAACATGAACGCGGCGCACGCGGCGACCAGTTTTGGCAGGCTTTACTGCAACTGCTCGCCAGTGTGGAGCAACACTTGGCGCAGTGGTGCGTGCTGGAACTGCAGGTCGGCGAAGTCGCGTTGCAACGCCTCTTTCAGCCGCTCGGCAAAGGCGGTCAACCCGCGCCGCTCGACGGCGACGAATTGGATGGGCGGGTGAATCCTGCCCGCTATCAATCGCTCTGGGGAGACTGGCACGGGCGCGAGGAAGAATTTTATCGGCAATGTGCCGGGCTGGTCGAAGGCTTGCGCTGGTCGGAAGTGCTGGCGCATTGCGGGCCGGACACGCGCGCCTTTCTCCAATTGGCAAACGCCGCGCTCACCGCTGCGACAACGGAAGCGCTGCCCGCGCATTTACAAGTCGGCACCTTTCAGTTGCTGGCAACAACGACCGGCAATTTGCAGGCCGTCACGTATAGCCCCTATGATCCGCTGTCACTGTCGCCGCGCCTGCTCGCCTGCTCCCGTATTTCGATAGTCGCCTGACCGCAGACGCGCGGCAGGCGATTCTGGAACAAGAACACCTCAAACTTAACGATGCACTCCTCGCTCGTCTCGTAGATTACGGCGTGCTGGTCGCAGTGAAATGAGGCTTGCTACGCCAAGGAAAGGAAGTTACAGATGGCTACACAACCGAAACGCAATCGCACCCAACTCAAAGACCTCGCGGTCAATGAGCAGGACTTGACCGCCGAGGAAATGACGGAGGTACAGGGCGGAACGAGCAACCTGAATCTGTCGAAATCCAACATCAATGTCGCGCCTCCGCCGTCCACGACAACCACCAACGCGACATCGCACGACGCGACGATGAACGCGATCCGCAACACGAAGTGAAGCGGCACTGTGACCGATTTCACACAGCGTGTGTGACGCAGTTCATAACGGCGCTGCGGCAAGGTTTGTATACTGCACCTGTCAATCAGACAGATTGACAACCGGAACACGCAGGCGCGGGTAAGGACGATCCTTCCCCCTTTTGCGCAAATCATCAAGCTGAGAAAGGTGAAAATTTATGACTACGAAAGATGCAAGCAAAGCCAATCGCACAACGATTAACGACCTGGATATAGCGGAGACGCCCTTGACAGCGGAAGAGATGGCATTCGCGCAGGGCGGCGTCATCGGCAGCGGCTGTGCGGGCAGAGAGGGAACCCCTACCGTAACCGGTACGACCACGACGCCTTCTACAACGACGACACCTGCTGTCTGCAAGTGTGGCCTTCCGGCAGGTCATAGCGGCCCTTGTCAGACCGCCTCCAATGGCTAACGCCGCGCTACAATCGTGATAGAGAAAGAGCCAACCAACGCAGAACTTGATCTCGCCGCGCTCGGCAGCACCTGGACGCCTGCCAACACGCTCGACGCCACCCCTGAAGTGTCGGACGTGTTGGCCGCATTGCCCTGGTGGGTGTCGCGTGGGCTGTTGTATCTGATCGTCGGCTTTATCTTCGTCGGCTTGCTGTGGGCGTACTTCAGCGTGCTGGATGTCGTCATTGAAGCGCGCGGCAAACTCATTCCTGAAGGTGATGTGCGACCCGTGCAGGCCGCTACAGCAGGCATTGTGCAATTCGTCCGCGTGCGCGAGGGCGATACCGTCACGCGCGGGCAAACGCTCCTGCAACTCGACACGACGGAACTGCGCGCGCGGTTGAATAAACTTGGCGATGAACTGACTACCAGCGAAGAACAGTTGCGCCAATTGCGCGCCGTGCGCGGCCCGGCGACGGAAACGCTGGATCGGCAAAACCGCATCGCCCAATTAAAAAGCGACATCGCAACACTCGAACAAGCCCTCAGCCATACGACCATCACCGCGCCCGTCAGCGGCATCATTACGCGCCTGGATGTGAAAAGCGTGCGTGCTGTCGTGCAAAGCGGACAATCCGTCGCGGCGATTGCTCCGGCGGGCGCACGGCTGGTCGTTGAAGCAAACGTGCCGAACAAAGACATCGCCTTTCTCGAAAAAGGAATGCCCGCCAAATTAAAATTCGATGCCTTCCCCTTTCAAGACTACGGCATTGTCGCCGGGCAAGTCGTCGAAGTCGCGCCCGATGCTCAGGCCAGCGAACAACTCGGCTCGTTTTACAAAGTAACGATTCTGCCGCAAGATACGGCCATCCTCGCACACGGCAAACAAATTCTTTTGCGACCTGGCTTAGCGGTTTCCGCTGAAATCGTCACCGAACGCAAAAGCGTGCTGGCGCTGTTGCTGGAACCGTTTCGCAAACTCAAAGGCGAAGTCGGAAAGGAGCAATGACAGAGCAAATAGAAAACAACGTACGGGAATTCGTCGCCCTGGTCGTGAATGATGAGGCCATGACCTTGGCCGACGTGTTGCGCGCCGCCCAATTTCGCGGACACCTTGGCTTTTTGCAGCGCATCGCGGACGCGGCGCTAATTCGCCAGGCGGCGGCGCAGCAGGGCATCGAAGCTACCGACGAAGAATTGCAAGCGGCGGCAGATCAGTTCCGCACCCATCACGAATTACATAAGGCGACGGAATTGCTGGCCTGGTTGGAACAGCGGCACCTGAGCTTGACGGCCTGGGAAACAGGGTTGGAAGAGGACTTGCTCGCGGAAAAACTGCGTGCGCGTTTGACCGAGGGCAAGGTGGAAATGTACTTCGCGCAAAACCGCCTGAGCTACGACACCGCAACGATCTCGCGGCTCGTCGTAGCGCAGGAGAGTCTGGCGAAAGAACTGCGCTCGCAAATGGTCGAAGAAGACGCCGATTTTTACGCGCTCGCCCGCGCGCATTCGCTGGATGCGGCAAGTCGTCCGGCGGGTGGTTATGTGGGCGTCGTGCGGCGAACGGATTTCACTTCGACGCTGGAAGCAGCGGTGTTCGGGGCAACTATTGGCGCGGTTGTCGGCCCTTTCAAAACAGATGCAGGTTGGGAACTGGTGAAGGTCGAAGCACGCCAAACGGCGCAGCTTGACGACGCCACGCGCGCACAGGTGGCGGCTACGCTTTTTGACGAATGGCTGACGGAAAGTCGGCACAAGGCGCGCATTCAAAGGCCGCTGCTGGCGCTGTTGCACGATGAGGAGGACGAAGAAGAATGAAGGGTGTGTGGGGCAGTTGTTTGTTGGCGCTAGTGTTGGCAGCTTGTCGCGGCAACCCTACGGTGTCGGTGAACAGCGCGACGACTGCGCAAGCCTCTACGCCGACGGCGGCGCGTCCATTGGCTGTCGAGGTTTATGAAGTCGTAGCCCCAGCCGAAAGCCCCGCGCAACCGATTCCCGCCGTAATTTCTGTCGAAGGTGCAGCTGCGGTGCTGGCCAGACGCGATGGTGCGATTGTCCGCTTAGACGCGCAGGAAGGCGCGCGCGTGAAACAAGGTCAATTGCTCGCCCAACTCGAAGACGACGATTCCAAAGCCGCCTTGCGGCAGGCCGAATTGGAAGTCACGCGCTTGCAGTACGAAGAGAAACAGTACGAAGCGACGATTAAAGTGAATCGCAGCGAACTAAGCCGCCAGCAAACACTCGGACGCGAAGGCATCACGAGCCAGAGCGAAATCGAACGCGCCCAATACAAAGTCGAAGTCTCGCAGCAGGAATTAGAGAAAACACGCCTCGCTACCCGCATGGCACAAGCGCGCGTCGAAGCTGCCAAACTCGAAGTGGAAAAAACGATCCTGCGCGCACCAATCAACGGCATCGTGACGTTGCGGACGGCCAAACTTGGTTCCAGTGTTGTGCGCAATGACAAGCTGTTTGAGATTGCGCAACTTGCGCCGCTTGAAGTCCGCTTTCAACTGGCGCAATCCGATGCATGGCAGCCGCAGCCGGGCGATGTCGTGCCGCTCGCCTTAGCGGGCGAAGCGCGTGTTGCCGCCAATGCGCGTGTGCAGCGTCGTGCGCCCGTGGCTGATGCGGCGAGCAACGCACGCACTTATGTCGCCCTGGTCACAGGCAATGCCGCGCTGATTCCCGGCACCGCCGTGTCTGTTCTTCGCCCGCCGCTTCCCGCCGCCGTCGGCTGGTGGATTCCGCGCGCGGCTTTCGCGGCCAATGCTGATTTGTTGCGCGGTGGATCGGCCCTCGTGTTTGTCGTCGAAAATGGTGTTTGTGCGCCGCGCACTGTGGTGCTAAATGCCGTGGCGAGCGATCAGGTCGAAATTCGTTCCGGCTTGCTGACGGGCGAGCAGGTGATTCTAATGCCGCCGCCTGATTTGAAACCGGGAATGCGCGTGGTAATAGGGAGTCTTTGATTGGACAACTGACAATAATCTACCCATTCGATTGGACGCGCATGGTTAAGGCATCCAGACGGTGAACGGTAATGTGATGGTGTTTGTCTACAGACAGGTAGCGTCGTTGTTTGTATGAGGCGATGACCTGACTGACGCGCTCGCGAGTCGCGCCGACTAAGCTGGCTAATTCGCTTTGCGTCAGGCGAATGGGAATGCACCAGTCTTTTTCGTTGGTTTGCTGGCCATATGCCTGAACGAGCGCGAGCAATTGGCGCGCGACGCGGCCTTCGACATCTTTTGTCGCAAGCGCCTGAATCTGTTCATTTGCCATCCGCAATCGCTGGCTGAGCAGGCGGAGCAGATTGAGCGCCAGTTGTGGCATCGTTTGCAGGCAGCGCTGAAACGCCGCGCGTTCCATCCACCATAACACCGTATCTTCCAGCGTTGTCGCATTCGCGCTGCGTGTCGCGGCATCTGTCATGCTCATTTCGCCCAGCACATCGCCTGCCGCCAGAATGGCTAAAATCACATCCGTGCCATCGGCCTGTTCGATATGAATTTTCACTGCGCCGCGCTCAATCAAATACACAGCTTCGCCGGGTTGTTCGGCAGTGATAAGCGTGGCGTTGGTGGGAAACGTTTTTTGATGGAGCAGGCCATTGATGACTGCCAACTGATCGGGCGGCAATTGCTGAAAGAGCGTTTTTTGTGCGAGCGTGTTGGGATCGGTCGTAAGTGGCATGACACCTCCAAACGTTAACGATGTGCGAGGTTCATTTTGTAAATCAGCAGGCCGTCGCTGCCGCCTTTCAGATGCGTTTGCTGTTCATCTTTTTCGGCAGACGGTTTGGCGGCGGGGTAATGCTGGCGTAAAAATTCCTGGGCTTGTTTGATGTCTGACGCATCTTTGATTTCGCCGCCGTCTTTGGGGTTGAGCCATTGGCGCAGCGGTTCCAATTCGCCGCGCGGCGTGGCCGACCAGATCAGCCACATGATTTCGGTGCCCTGTTCGGCATCTACCTGAAACCACGGCGGTTTTTCCTGCGGCAGATGGAGCGGCTGATTCGTGCGCAACGTGGGCGTAATGTCAGACGAGGGCGCAGGAAAAAGCAGGTTATAACGGGGCAGGCCATTGACCGGCTGCGGCCCTTCGTTGAGCAAATAAAAATAGCCATCCTGCGCCCCAACAAATGTCAGGCGTAATTCATCGTCGGGGGTAAAAATAATTTCGCCGGGCAAACTTTCCTCTTTCGCCTGCGAGTTTTTTTGCGGTTTCGCGCGCGTTCGCAATGAATAACTCAGCCGCGTTGACGGTGCGGCGGCTGGTGCTGACGGCTGGCCGCTTTGGGGTGTTCGCGGCCACCACCAGAGCCCGCTGATAAAGGCTACGGCAAGCAGGACTGCCCCCACGAGTAACAGACGTGCTGATACTTTTGGGCGAACAGGTGCGAGTGTTGTGCTTGCCTTGCCTGATTGCAGTTTCGCAGGCAATTCCTGCCGCCCGACTTTGCCCGTGTACAGGTTGAAGAGTTGCACGCGCGCGCCGTGTTTGACTTCCTGTTCGCCCCAATCGGTTAAATATTCATTCCACTCGCCAGCTTCACGCAGGACGCCGGCGACGGTGCTGGAAAGCAGAATATGCCCCGCGTCGCCGCAATCCATCACACGTTGCGCAATGTTGATGCCACCGCCCGCGACGTTGCGATTGGCGTTGATGTCAGCGACGCGATACACCAGACCGCTGTGAATGCCCATCCGCAAGTGGATTTCCGGTTGCGTGAGCAGCAACTGCGCGAGTTCTACGGCACATTGCACTGGCGCGACCGGATCACGAAAGAAGACAAGCGCCATGCCATCGCCGGTCGGCAAACTGATGAGTTGTTCCAGTTGCTGCGCCCGCTGGTATTCCTGCGTTTTTTGTACGCATTGGTGCAGTGTCTGTTGTTGCGCAACCTGTTCAGCCGTCGGGAGTTTGGAATAACCGACCAAATCCATAAACAGAATATGCGCCATTTCCGGGTGTAATGGGGGCGGCGTGTCTGCGGATTGGATTTCGCGGGCTTGAGACATAGCAAGAGGCGATTTCGTTTTCAATCACCTTTAGTGCGCAGGCCGCCGCATAATGACGACCAGTTCTTTGCCGCCAAAAGACGTTTCGGCCACCGTCAGGCCGCAGAACGTGAAGCCTTGCGCTGCTGCCTGATTCATTTCTTTTTGCATCGTGGAGGTTTTCGTCGTGGCGAGCAACTGATACTCATCGCGCTCTTCGTTGGTTTTACTCATCTCCATCATCACGACGACTTCCTTGCCGCCGAAAGTGGTTTCAAAGACGGATTGGCCTTTGTAAAGAAAACCTGCCGCCGCCGCCTGATTCATTTCCTTCTGCATGGTCGAAGTCTTATTCGTGGCCAGCAGTTTGTATTGGTAACTCGCAGTTGTTTTCCCGCCTTTGGGACGGCTCATCACAACGACGGTTTCTTTGCCGCCGACAGACGTTTCGCCGCCCATCGTCCCGTCAAACCGGTAGCCTTCTACGCCCGCCTCGTTCATTTCCTTTTGCATCGTGCCGGTTTTGTTGGTGGCGAGCAACAGGTAATCCATCTCAGCACGTGGCGTGAAAGGCGTGGGGGAAATACGCGGCGCGCGCGGTTTCGCTTTTGGCGAAGTCGGTTTCGCCAGTGGAGTGACAATCAACGCACACGCGAACAGGAAACAGCAAAGGACGGAACGAATCATAGATACCTCCAAAAAAACGATGTTGATTAGTGGGCTGTCGCTTTGCGCGCCCGAAGCGCCTCGATCACAGCAGGCAGCACGGAAATAAAGATGATGGCGATGATCACGAGTCCGAAGTTATTTTTGACGATGGGGAGGTTACCGAAAAAGTATCCCAAACTCACCAGCCCGCAAATCCACAGGATGCCGCCAGCGACGCTGAAGGCCAGAAACTTCGGATACTTCATGCGTCCAAAGCCTGCCACAAACGGCGCAAACGTGCGGACAATTGGGACAAAGCGCGCAATGACAACCGTTTTCGCGCCGTACTTTTCATAAAACTTTTCGGTGCGCGTCAGGTATTGCTTGTTGAATAGTTTCGAGTCCTCGCGCGTAAACAACTTCGCGCCAATTGTGCGCCCGATCCAGTAATTCAAATTGTCGCCAATAATCGCCGCACACATCAGAATTACGCACAGCAGTCCTGCGTTCAGGGACCCTGCGGCCGACAACGCGCCGAGCGCAAAGAGCAGGGAATCGCCCGGCAAAAACGGCGTGACGACCAGGCCGGTCTCGCAAAAAATAATCAAAAATAAAATGCCATACGCCCAGCCCTGATACGTGCCGATGAGCAGGTCTAGGTGCTTGTCCAGGTGCAGCACGATGTCAATTAGGTGTTTGATAAATTCCATATTGGTTGGTGGTCGGTAATCGGTGGTCGGTGATCGGCGGAATCAACATATTTCCGGCCACCGGCCACTGACCACTGACCACTATTTAATTCTCCCAGGCAAATTTGCCAATCAGTTTGACGAATTGGCAGCGTCCGTGATCTTCCGTTCGTGTGCCAGTGGCGGTGCGCGTAACACGGATTAGTCGTTGTTCTTTTGCTGTACCGACGGGAATGACTAGGTGGCCGCCGACGGCGAGTTGCTGCACGAGCGGTTGCGGAATGTCAGGCGAGCCTGCTGCTACCAGAATGCCCTGGTACGGCGCAAACTCACTCCAGCCGTTCGTGCCGTCGAAGCATTTGATCGTGGCATTGAATAGCTTCAGTGAACCTAGCATTGTTGAAGCTTCGCGCGCGAGTTGGGCAATGCGTTCAATCGCAAACACACGCCGCGTGACGTGCGCCAGCACAGCGGTTTGATAGCCTGATCCGGCTCCGATTTCCAAGACGCGCTCATCACCTTTCAATTCCAGCAATTCCGTTTCGCGCGCGACGATGTAGGGTTGCGAAATCGTCTGATCGCACGCAATCGGCAGGGCGTGATCGTCATACGCGCGCGACCGCAAGGCTTCGGTAATGAACAAATGACGCGGCACGGCTGCCATTGCCGTCAAGACTCGTTCATCCCGAATTCCCGCCTGTCGCAGCCGCTCCACCATCGCCAGACGCGCGCGGGTGAAGGCTTCGAGCGGTGGTCGGTTGGAAGGAGCGTTGGGTGGGGTCATACGACGATCAAATTCGAGATTTGAGATTTGAAATTTTGTGGGCGACGTGGAGTCTTCTGAATCAGAATTCGTTCCAGTCGCGCAGTTTTTCCAGGGCTTGATAGGAGGTCATGTCGGCACGCAACGGTGTAATAGCAACCAGCCCTTGCTTGACGACAGCGTAATCACTGGCGGCATCTTCCTGCCAGATGATTTGTTGTTCGCCGATCCAGAGGTACGGGCGACCACGCGGGTCAACGCCTTCGTGAATCAGGCTGCGCGCGCTTTTGTTGCCTTGACTCGCCCATTGTACGCCGCGAATTTCGCCGGGCGGCACGTTGACGTTGAGCAGGACGCCTTTGGGCAAGCCTTCGCGCAGGACTTTCGCCGTCAGCTTCGCCGCAAATTCGGCGGCATAGCGAAAATCAAAATTGTTGCGCGTCGCCAAACTAACAGCAATGCCGGGCAATCCGAATACGGACGCCTCCAGCGCGCCCGCGACTGTTCCAGAATAAGTGACATCATCGCCGAGATTCGCGCCGTAGTTGATGCCAGAAACGACAATGTCGGGCGGATTGTCCGCCATCACTTTGGCCACGCCCAGCACAACGCAATCCGTTGGAGTGCCGTCCACGGCATATTGCCGCTCGGCCACCGTACGTAGTCGCAGCGGGCGTGTGAGCGTGAGCGAGTGCGCCGACGCGCTTTGTTCTGAGGCGGGCGCGACCACCGTGACTTCGCCTATTGCCTCCAACGCCTTCGCCAAAGTCGTCAACCCTTCTGAAAAATGCCGTCATCGTTTGTGACTAAAATTCGTGTCATAAGATTTACAAGAAACAACGCTGAGAACGAGGCGAAATCATCGCCGAACCGCCCGCCGAAGGCAAGCGCAGAGTAGCCGCCTGCGCCCAAATATCGTAAGCTAGCAAGGGATGAGTCATTGATATGACTTACGAACCTTATGGAGATTCTCGAATGAACTACCCCCTGACACTGTCCTTCAAGCTCTTGGCGATAGCCTCGCAAATTTACGTCACGGATGCGAGTGGTCGGATGCTGTGTTATGTCAAGCAAAAGCTCTTTAAGCTGAAAGAAGCGATCACAGTTTTTGCTGATGAATCACAAACGCAGCCGCTCTATCAAATCAATGCTGACCGCGTGCTGGATTTTTCGGCGAACTATCATTTTTCTGACGCGCAGGGCAATCACTTCGGCGCGATTAAGCGAGAGGGGATGCGGTCGTTGTGGAGCGCGCACTACGATATTACTGTCGGGCATCACGCGGCGTTTGTCGTGGAAGAAGCGAATCCGTGGGTGAAAGTGTTGGACTCCCTGCTGGGCGAAATCCCCGTGCTGGGTATGTTCACGGGCTATCTGTTTCATCCGGCCTACATTGTCACGCGCGCTGATGGGCAAGTCGTGATGCGGCTGGAAAAACAACCTGCCTTTTTGAAGGCCGCTTCAAGTCGAACAACACGCCGCGCTAAGCCAACACGAGGAAATTTGCGTCTTGCTGGGCTTGATGATGGTCGTCTTGCTGGAACGCTCACGCGGATAATGATACGCGGAGCGCCTGGGAGCGCACGCGAGCCGCGTGCGCTCCCAGGCGCTTACCTTGTCTCAGTGCCGAGCGCCCCATACCTGCGCAGTTGCGGCCAGACAACCGCCACAATCATCACCACCAGCAACGTGCCAATGCCGCCGGAAACCACCGATGCGGTGGTGCCAAAAGACTCTGCCACAACGCCGGATTCATAGCCGCCGAGTTCGTTCGATGTGCCGATAAATAAACTGTTCACTGCCGACACGCGCCCGCGCATTTCATCCGGCGTAGACAGTTGCACCAGCGTATGCCGAATGATGACGCTGATGCTGTCAAACGCGCCCAGCAGCATCAGCATCAGCATCGATAGCCAGAAATTCCGCGACAAGCCAAACACAATCGTCGCCAGCCCAAAACCGATGACGCCCAGCAACAGCGTACGCCCCGCCTTCTGAATTGGCGGACGATGTGCGATGGCAAAGGCCATACAAATGGCACCGATAGACGACGCGCCGCGCAACCATCCCAACCCCGTTGGCCCGACCTGCAAAATGTCTCTGGCATACACCGGCAACAATGTCACTGCACCGCCGAGCAGCACGGCGAACAGATCCAGCGTGATGGAAGCCAGGATAATTTTGTTCCGCCAAACAAAACGCAGCCCTGTCAGCACTCCCGCCAAATGAATCGGCTCTCGATGATCCTGCGGCCTGTGGACGTTGATGCCGAACAGCAGCCCCACATACGTGAACATCGCCAGCGCGGTGAGCAAATACACAAGCGTTGGCTTGCCATTCGCTGCAATCAGCAACCCGCCCAGCGCTGGCCCCATAATCGTCGCCAGTTCAAACGAATTGCTGCCCCAGGCCACCGCATTGGAAAAGATTTCCCGCGGCACGATTTGCGTCATAAAGGCCGAACGCGCAGGGGCTTGAAACGCGCGTGCCAGTCCATTCAAAAACAGGCACAGGTAAATCCAAGTCAACGAACCGTGCGTGACGGAAAGATAGAGCAACGCGAGCGCCACGAATGCCGTCAGCGACAGCGTACAGAGCATGATCTTTTTGCGATTGAAACGATCTGCGACTTGGCCCGCAGGCAAGGTGAAAAGTAGGATCGGCAGGTATTGCGCCAAGCCAATGTTGCCCAGCATCCCCGGCGATTTCGTGCGTTCGTAAATTTCCCAGCCAACCGCCAGCGTCAGCATTTGGTGGCCGAGAATACCGAGAATATTGCCGACAAAATAGCGGCGATAATTGGCCAGACGGAATACGGCATACGCGCCTGTGTTGCCAGAGGGCGCAGAGGCAGTGGTCATCCGCGTTCTCCCAGCGTGATGACCTGATCGGTGAAGTTTTCAAAACTGTCATCGTGGCTGATGACGAAAAGTTGCCGGAAGCCCGTGACGCGCCCGATTTGCTGTGCCAGATTGCGCCGCCGGTCTTCGTCCATATTCGTCGTGGGTTCGTCGAAGAACGCTAAGCTGAGGTTGTCCGAAAACTCCTTCAGCAACGCCAGCCGCACAGCCAATGCCGCCGCCATTTGCTCGCCACCGGAAAGATTCGCAAACGGACGTTCGTAGCCGCGCTCTTCCAACGTGATTTCGTAATCATTGCTCCACTTCAGCGAAACATCGTAGCGCCCCGTGATTTCGCGGAAGAATTGATTCGCCTCAATTGAAACCGAATGAAGATAGGCTTCGGTAATGTACGGTGCAGCCTTTTGCAGCGTGTCCCGAATGAATTCTGTGGTTGTGCGCAGCCGCGAAAGTTTGTCGTGCGTCGCCGCATCCTGCCGCATCTGCTCGCGCACTTCGTTCAGGTGCGCAAGTTGGGTTTGCAATTTGTCGTGCTGTTCGCGCTGATGTTCCAGTTGCGTCGTCAGTTGCGTGATGCGTTCGCGCAGTTGATTGAAAGCGGCAAAAGCGCGGCTGTGTTCGTCCTGATCGTACTTATCTTCCCACGCGACAAGCTGCGCGGTTTCGGCATTCAGCGCGGATTCCGTTGTCGCGAGTTCTGCCGCGAGCAAATTCGCCTCGGCCTCGCGCGCCGTGAGCGTGGATGCAATTTTTTCGTTGGCGATGAAAGCTTGATACGCCGCTTCGTTGGCAATGCGCGCCGCCGTCGCTTCCGTCAACGCGCGGTCGAGATCGGCAAAGGCTTGTAGCTCGGCGTTGACGGCGGCGAGTTGCGCGTTGATTTGCTCGCTTTGCTGCTCGGCCTTCTGCGCCGCCTGTTGCCACTCTGTTTCGCGTTGAATGATCTGTTTGAGCATCGCCGCCCGGCTGCGCGGATCGCCGAGGGCTTGCAGGCGGGTTTCTGTCTGCGCGAGTTGGTCGGTGATGTCGGCGAGCGCGGCAAGCTGTTGTTGCAAGGCTTCGCGCTCGCTGCGTTTGCTTTCGCCTTCGGTTTTGATGTTGTGATATTCGCTCAGCAACATCTCCGCCTGTTTGATTTTCGTTTGCGCCTCGCGTGCCTGCCGCAGTTGCGCGTCAACAGTTTGGCGCTGTTGCTGAAGCTGTTTGAGTTGGGTTTCGGAGAAGCCGTTGACGCGCGCGGTTTCGGCTTCGAGTTTGGCGACCAAGCCCTGCTGTTTTTGGCTGCGTTCGGCGAGCGACTGCAACTCCTCCTGCAACTTCGGCAGGCGTTTTACTTCGGCTTCGGCATTGCGCAGCGTTTTGCTTTCGGCGGTCAATTGCACGGTTGTTTTTTCCAGCCGCGCAATTTCCAGCCGTCGCTTTTCCAGCCCGGATTTGAAGCGTTTGTCGAAGGATTCGCCCGGTTTGAGGTTCAGGCATTTTTCCGTCAGCAGCGGACAGATGCCGCCGCTTTCGAGCGCCGAAATCATTTCAGAATCGCGCGCGATTTCGGCGCGCAGCATTGCCAGGGTTTGCGTCTGCGTTTGCAACTCGCTTTCGTTTTGCGCGAGTTTGGCAACCTGTTTGACGAGCGGTTGCAGGCGCGTGATTTCGCTATTGAGCTTGGTTTGCTCGGCTTGCAGGCGCGCGGCTTCGTTTTTGGCTTGCGCGAGTTGATCGCGTTTGATTTGCGCGCTTTGACGCGCGACTTCCTGGGCGGTGAATTGTTCGGTGAGCGAGCGCAATTGCGCTTCGAGCGAATCAATCTGCGTCGCGTCCTGACGATACGCTTCCGCTTCTTTGAGTAGGTTTTTCAATTCGCCGAAGCGCCCACGCAACCGCTCCAACTCACGATCCAGCGTAGCGGCGGCGTGCTGAAGCCCCTGCGCCTGCCCGCGACTTTCGCGCAGTTCGGCCAGTCGGGTTTCGAGCGTCTGCTGTTCCTGCACAGCGGCGGCGAGTCCGGCAATTTCTGTTTTCGCCTGCTGCACTTCCTGCAAGCGTTCTTTCGCGCGTTCGCTTTGGACTTTGGCGGTGACGAATTCCTGCTCGATTTTGTTGGCGCGCGTGCGTAAAGCGTCACGGCTCGCGCGCTGCCTTTCCAACTCCGTCAGGCGTTGCGAGGCTGACGAATATTGTTCGTAGCCCGTGCGCGACCGACCGATGATGTCATCCGCCTGTCGCGCCTGTTCCGCCGCTTCCTTCGCGGTGGAAAGGTTGCCGCGCGTGAGTTGGAGCTTAATGTTCGTGCGCTCGACAATCCCGCGTTGTCGCGCGATTTGTTCGGCTAGTTCGGCAAATTCTCTGGCGCGTTGTTCGGCCTGATCGCGTTCGTGCGTCGTGTGCGCAAGTTGTTGTTCGAGCGTCTGCAAGCGCGCCGTCAGTTCATCGGCGTGCTGTTTTATTTCATCGTAGCCTTTCAACTCACCTTCGGCCTCGGCAATCTTGCGGTCGGTTTCGGTGATGCGGCCTTGCAGGTGGCGTTGCGTTTCTTTCAGGTTGTCGGAGGCTTCCCGATACTCTTCAACCTGCAAAATCTGATCGAACGTCTTTTTGCGCAGCGCGGCGGATTGGGCAAAGTCGGTTGTGAAGGTGCCTTGCGGAACGCCGATGGTCGTTTTGAAAAGCGTAGATAAATCGGTCGTCGGTTCGACGCCGATATGCTGTTTGAGCCAGCCGACGACCTGGTTTTTTTGCTCGACCAGCTTGACCTTCGTGTCTACATCAAAAACAAAATAGCCGCCGCCCGTGTCCCGATGCACGAGGTATTCGCGGTCGTCGAGGTTCGAGCGAAAGCTGATGTCTACCTGCCCACGCTTGGCACCGCGCCGGACGAAATCATCGCGGTTGTATTCGAGGTGATCGAAGAGCGCCCAGGCGATGGCTTCGATGATGGTGGTTTTGCCTGCACCGTTCGGGCCGCAGATGGCGGTGACGCCGGGGTTGAAGTCGAACACCGCTTCGGCGTGATTCTTGATGTTCTTGATTTCGACTTTGGTGATTTGCAAGGCTACTGGCGGAGGAGGAAGGGAAGCCGTCAACGACAGCGAGCGAGCGGCGGACAGCCACAGTTGCTGCCCCCACTCTCTCCTGGCAAATGCTTACGCAGAAGCATTCTGTGATGTCTCGTTGTCGGAATGTCCCAGCAGGTGTTTGCCTTCGACGCTGCGCGGGTCAATCGTGCGAACGTGTTTGCGTCCGCGCATTTCCCAGATGGCCGTGATCTTGCCGTCTTTTTCGACGGCGTGATATGACAATTCGTCGTGGGCTTCGGCGGCGGGTGTGGTGTTCGTGGCTTCGGTTGCTGTATTTTCACTCATGAATAACGTCTCTCCTGAAATGGTTGTGGTAATGGAAACAGGCATTCTGCCATAGCGAACGAGTGGTGTCTAGTTGGTGTTTGACGTGGGTTCGCTTGGCGCTGCATCGGGTGTGGCGTGCGCTTGCTGATACTCTCGCAAAAGTTCCTGCATAATGTCAGAAAACGTCCAATTCGGATCAAGCTGGGGATCGGCGGCGAGGCGAGCGTTGAGTTCGGCGAGCGCACGTTCTCTGGCCCAGGCGAAAAAGCGAGTCAAATTGATGTCTTTGGGAATCATGGATGTATTGCGAAATGCTTAGCAAATTGCGCCTTGATTCTCGACTTTCGACAAATTGATGTCAAGGTGATGATGCTTTTTTGTTGGTGAAATATCTGTTTGGGAAACGCGCGAAGCTTATGCTAAATTGCGGTTGGCATCCCCTCCCGGCCACCCGGAAAAGAGCGCCTGTGACAACCCGCAACCGTAATGCTTCGTTGAGGATTCGTAATGCTGACTGGATACAACACAGATGTGTCCTATGGAGGAGAAATCTTCCACGTCCAAACGGAAGATAAGGGCATCCACAGCCCAATCATTCTTTCGCTGGTGTACCGCGCCGGCACGATTCTCGCTGCCAAACGCACGCCTTACAGCAATTTGATTCAAAACGGCATTGTAGACGAAGCGGCGGTGTACCAAATGCTGACGCGGCAACATCAAATTCTCGTCGCCGCAATTCAATCCGGCAAAAGCGAGAAGCTGGTGGAATTGAGCCGCCACCAGAACGACAGTCGCGGCACGACGAATGTGGCGACGGCTGCGGCGGGGCCGACCATCGGCAATCGGCGCAGTGAACCAATAGAGGCAAGACGCAGCCCAGAAACTCCTGTGCCCGGTAATCTGCCGAAATCTGCATCTTCCGTTTTACCGGCTGCGACGCCGGTTAGCCCACGTGAATTTGATGCGATCAGTTTTGATCAAATCATCAGCGGGTTTTTGCAACATCCCAATCACACTGAGCCGTTGCGAATTGAGCTTATTTACCCGTCAAAATTCCGCTCAGGGGACGAGGTGACAGTGCGTGTCGCTATCTTTCTGGGCGGGCACAAACCACTGCCGGGCGCGCAGGTGCAAGTGCAAGTGTTGGGCACGAAATTCACCGCACAGACCTGGCAAACCTGCTCTGATACGCAGGGACAGGTCAGTTTGCAAATCAAGGTTCCAAAGTTTACTGCCGGGGCCGCCGCCTTGATTTTTAAGGCTACCGCACCGAATGGGCAGGATACGGAAGCGAAGTTTATGATCTCTCTCAAGTGAGTACGACGATGGTACAGACAGAAACACAAATGCAAATTATCGTGAATGGCGAACCGCAACAGATTGCCCCCGGCCTCTCCGTCGCTGATCTGGTTGCCCAATGGGAACTCGCGCCGCAACGGCTGGCGATTGAACACAATCTGTTAATCCTGGCTCGTTCGCTCTGGGCCGAAACCCGGCTACAGTCCGGTGACCGATTAGAGATCGTGCATTTTGTGGGTGGCGGTTAAGCTCCTTACAGTGCTAGTGTCGGCGCGCAAAAAAATGCTGGACGGTTGTCATCGAATTAGCATTATTTTTCTTTTTGATACCCCAGTGAGTTTCAGATTTTGGCCAACCCCGTAAGCCCTCCTTTACGTAACAACCTGACAAACTTTGTCCCCGTTTTAGACCGCTCTCCGGCGCGTCTGAAATCTCTATTTGACTCTTTTGGTTTGGTTGGTGATGGCTTAGCAAGACCGTGATTACTGTTGTGTACAATTCATCAATGACTACCAAAACCGCTGGGAGCGCCGCCGCAGCCGTGAACAAAGCCAATAAGGTTCAACTGCAAAAATGGTTGGCGAAAATGGCCATGCAAAATAAAGCGTCGCTGATTTTCGAGTTGGAAGTATGGATTCGGTGTTTTGACCGCTTCTTCCGGATTCGTAATCATCCCTTCACCGATGTCGAGATGCGCGAAGTTGTCCGCCGCGACTTTTCCGAAGAGTTGCGCATTGTGCGCAACGTCGGTTTACGGATGACGCAACTCTGCACGGAAATCGTTTCGATGGAGCGGACGGATTCGGATTTCTTTGGCAGTTACATTGAAAACGAATTGTTGCACGGCGATGGCACGCTGCGGCTGGAGCATCATCAGGCTTCGCAGATGACACCCGAAGATTCGCTGTCGCTGCTGATCGAGTCGCTCGCCGACTTGCGCCCGCTGCTTGAAAGCGTCACGCAACTACCCTTCGTCAATTTCCAAACCTTCACGAGCGTCGGCAAATTGATCAGCCGCGAGCTGGCGCGCTGTCATCACATCAAGCCGCTGCTGTCGCAAAAATTCAAACCCGAATTTGATCGCATCGAACATCCCGAAATCACGGTCATTATCAAAGGCATTCCGATGGCGGAACTGCGGCAACAAATGGCGCAGGTGTTTTTAGAAGCTTTTCGACTACTTCGTTATCTGCATTTCATTGGCGAAGATCTGCGCGCCGACCGGCCGCTGAAACGTTCGTTGCTGATCTTTTCGCTAATTTATTCAGAACTGCGTTCGCTGCTGGATTTCATTGATAATCGTTTACTCGCTTCAAATGAACTCGACGAAGACAAGCGTGATTTGATTGATGGCTGTAGTTATGGCTTGCGGATGGAGCTGGACAAAGTGTTCGGCAAGGAATTAATCGGTTTCGTGCAATTGCGCCAGGCCCCGCCGATTTATGCCAAAGTCGAAAATTCGCATGGCCTGTTGCGCAACTGTTTGCAGCAAACGATTGTCGGCATTGCGCACGCCTTCAATCCTGATTTGACGGGAACCGAAATTTTCCCTGACTTTCGCACCTTCCACGACCAATCGCGCGTGCTGCGGGCCGATCTGTGGTGCCTGATTATGCATTTGCGGTATTACGAAATGCACGTCGAGCAGAGTTACGACAGCAACCTGATTGAAAAGCTTGTGGAATTCCGCGATGGCTCGATGAAGTATTTGATGTTTCGCGACTGGGAACCGTTTGAGCGGATGTTTGACGATGTCGTAGCAGCAACCACCGATGGAGAACGGCGCAAAGCGTTGCACCTTTTCTCCACCTTCCTGGAAACGTTGTTAGGCCACGTCAACACGCGGGCTGTGCTGTCCGACGATCCGTTTGATTACCCCGCCGTAGACGTTTGCGACCACACGGTCAAAGCGGCGGCCTGAGTTATTTCGTCTTGCTGATCGTGCTTTTCGCTGGCACCGACGATCCGCCACGAGTCTTTGCAAAACTAACCATATTCGCAAACAGCCGATATGCGCCTGGCACGCCTGCCGGAAATTGCCGGAACCACGCGTACCCGGTGAAGATATACTGTCCTTTGCCGTAAGGCGCGACCAATTCGCCGCCCTTCAGCACCGCGCCCGTGTCGTCAGGCGCTGATAACAGTGGCGTGTACTGCTTGTCCCATTCGCTCAGGAAATACAGCCCGCGTTCCTGTACCCAGCCTTTCCAGTCTGCTGCCGCAATCTTGTTCGGCGCATTGAAGAGCGGATGTTGCGGTTCGAGAATTGTGATCGGCGCGGTTTCATCCGTGACGCGCAAACTGCCCGCCATTTTCACGGGATACGGTGCAAAATTGCCGTTGGCAAATTCCTGCTTGTTGTACTGCACAATCAGCGTGCCGCCGTTGTTGACGTAATCGAGCAGCCGTTTGTTATTCGCCATCACGTCTTCGTTGACCTCGTAAACGCGAATGCCCAGCACAATCGTGTCATACTGCGACAAATCGCCCGCTGCGAGTTCCGCCGCGCTGATGGTTTTGAGATTCACGCCAATCTGTTGCAACGCTTCCGCGCCCTCGTCACCGCTGCCCATCACGTAACCGACCTTCAGATTTTTGGCGATGTTCACGTCAAAGACCTCGACCTTTCGTAGTGGAGGGGTGATAGATGAAATGCGTTTCGATGTGCGGATAGGCGATGACCTGATAGCCGTTGTCGTACGTCTTGCCGTTCGCTTCAGCCACAGCTTTCAATTCAAAGTTGCCGTTGGCACCGGGCGGCGGTGTGACTTTGAAAATGCGGGCAGTCTTTTCGCTCTGACGGGTGAACGCCAGTGGATTATTGTCGGCTTCAACCTTCCAGCCGGCAGGCGCGATGAGTCTGGCCTGGCCTTCGGTTTTTTGCCGCGAATTATTTGTGATCTCAACCGAGATTTCGCGCGTGCGATTTTGGCTTGCCGCCGGAATGACTAATAACGACGGATGAATGGTGAGCGTCAGCGCCGGCGCGACTTTCAATTCGCGGCGGATTTCGCCAAAGGTTTTATCAGCAAAACGGTACTCAACCGGCTGCTGCAACACGACGCGTTCGCCATTCAATTGCAACTCGATTTGCACGTTGGCAACCGCCGGAGCGAAAGGCAGATTGCGCGGCATCGAATCTTCCCAGTCGAATTGTTCCTTTGTGCGCGGTTTGGCCAGCCAGTAGGGTTGCGTCGGCGGCGCATCATCCGGCACGGTCGCGCGGAATCGTGCGACAAAGCTCGGCGTCTCGCGGCCACGCATAAAGCTCATCCCGGAGCCGATGACCATTGGTTCAGGCCGCATTGTTTCTGTCCGCCAGCCCGTCGGCGCATTCAGCTTTGCTTGTGGAGTAGTGTCGCCCGCAGAAGCGATGTAAACGTGCGCAGCGATTTCGACATTCTCGCCCGGCGTGACGATTTCCGTGTTGCTCAGTGCGTCTACGATTACGCCGTTCGCTTTTGCCAGTGCATCATTGAACTGCTGCTCTTTCCGCGCGAGCATTCCGTCTACTGTAGCTTTCGAGATCGCATCAAGATTGCCAATTGTCGCACGCACCGCACGGACTTCGTGTAAGCCGGTAGCAAGTAAGGGCGCAATCGCAGCAGGCTGTTCCACCCGAAACTCGGCCATTGCTTTCGCCGCAAGGTCTTTGATTTTGTTCAGCGCGGGCAGCATCTGCGCGCCGTTCTGGCCCGCGAATTTCGCAATGCCGCTGATCGTTGTATCAATGCCTGTGAAAATCGTTGTTTCTTTTTCCGGCGCATCAACGAGGCTGGATAAACGGGCGAAGGATCGCACCTGCGAACCGCGCGATTGCACCATGCCGAAATCCTGCGAACGATGACGGCTGCGCCCGTCGGAAGCCAATTCGTTGTATGAACGCCCCAGCACCGGATCGTATGCACCCACGTCAAATTCCGCGCGCGGCCCGCGATCTACGTTACCGAAACTCCTTCCGTAAACCTTCAGTACTTGCCAGGGCTGCAAATTTTCTTTGGCGATCTGTTCGGGAAACCGATTTGGATCGGCAGCGGCTTTGATCGCTTCAGGCGCGAGCATTCCGGCGACTTGATGCTGCCCGTGCCCGTCGCGCGCCGTACCGGAAAAGCCATTGACGAGTACGAGCGGGCGCATCATCCGAATCACACGCACCATATCACCGAGCAATTCTTCGCGATTCCATTTTTGTAACGTCTCTTCGGGCGAGCGTGTAAAGCCAAAATCAAACGCACGCGTGAAATATTGCTCGCCGCCATCCAATCTGCGCGCTGCCAATAGTTCTTCTGTACGAATTACACCTAAGCCTTCCCACAACTCCGGCCCGATTCCATTCTGTCCGCCCTCGCCGCGATTGAGCGCAAGGTAAGCGGTGCGCGCGCCTTCTTTACGCGACAGATAGGCCAGCATTTCTGTCGCTTCATCATCGGGATGGGCGGCGGTGTGCAGTACGCTGGCAATGGTTTGTAAGCGACGAAGGGTAAGGGCCAAGCCGCTAACGCCGCGTTCTTCCGGAGATGGGCGTGTGTCAGCGGTGAGCAGTGCAGGGAAGCAGAGACAGCAGATCAGCAAGAAATGGAGCAGTTTTTTCATAACGGTTTGGGACAAATTTGTGAAAACTCAAAGTGATGTTGTCACACGAAATGATATTGCCCCGTGCGCAGTGACGCAACCCTCACTACGCCGTGCGCTGACATTTCTTGTCTGGCGGTGAATGAAAACTAGCGCAAGTTTTGGCGAAAGCTTAAGAGCAGCTTATGGGCGCGTTCCGCCTTTTCCTGCCCTTCTCTCGGTGTCAGGAAGGCCTGAAGAAAATCGCTGTAGCCGGGAGTGTTGGCAGCTACTTCCTGATCCAGGTTTTTAAACCCCATAGACCATTCAGCAAACTGCCGCTGCTGCTGTGGTCGGCACAGCAGCGTCAGGATGTTCGTATGGCGAGGGTCAGCCATAATTTTTTTATGTAATTCTTGCACGGCATTCTCTGGACCTTCGATGACCTGCATGAAATTGCCCGCGTGATAGAGCAACATGCCCGTGATGCTTCGCCGTAGATTGGCTTCTCTGGCTTGTACCAGCAAGGCCAGTAGCGCTTCTTCGCTAAAAAGTTCGGTGGCCGAACTTACATAAACCAAAAAGATCAACTGTTCTTCCATGCCGCCTACCTTACCTAATCACTTAGTTGTTCACGCAAAGTTTGGACCAGTGTTTCAGCTTGCTGCCGGATGGTCGTTTCGTCTTGCCCTTCAATCATCACACGCGCCAGATTTTCAGTGCCGGAATAACGCAGCAGCAAGCGGCCTCTGCCCTCTAGTTCGGCATTCAACTGATCCATCGTCGCTTTGATAGGCGCGACGGATTCGAGGGGTGGTTTGCGACTGACTCTGACGTTGATGACAACTTGCGGGTAGCGGATGAAGTGGCTGGTTAATTCCTGCAAACTTTGCTTCGCTTCCTGCATGACGCGCAAGACTTCCAGGGCGGTAATCATTCCGTCCCCAGCCAATGAAATTTTCGGAAAGATGACGTGGCCGGATTGTTCGCCGCCAATGCTGCCGCCGTTTTTGAGCAAATCATCAAGCACATATTTATCGCCTACGTTTGTGCGTGCCAGCGTAATGCCTTGTGCTTTTAAACCGAGTTCTAATCCCAGATTACTCATCACCGTGGCCACAACGCGGTTGCCTTCCAACTGGTTTTGCGCCGCGAGGTACTGGGCAACGATGAATAGTACTTGATCGCCGTCCACCAAATTGCCCGCGCCGTCAACGAACAAGGAACGATCCGCGTCGCCGTCAAATGCGATGCCGAGATCAGCCTGAGCGGCCAGCACGGTAGCTTGCAATTCTTCTGTGTGCAACGCGCCACAATCCAGATTGATGTTACGGCCATTGGGAGCCGCATTAATGACGACGGTGTCTGCGCCTAATGCCTGAAATAAGGCAGGAGCCAATTGAGCTGATGCGCCCTGCGCGCAATCCAAAACAATTTTAAGTCCAGCCAAATGTAATCCAGCTCCGATTTCGTTTTGCAAAAAGGTTAGATACTGCTGCTGTAATTCGCGTGCGCCTTGTTCGTCCCGTACTACCTCGCCCTGTGCGATAGCTGGGAACTGTGCAGCATCAATCTGCAAATCTTTCTCAATTGCTTGTTCTGTTGCATCGTCCAGCTTTTGCCCGGAGGGCGAAAAGACTTTCAGGCCATTGTCGTAATAGGGATTATGCGAGGCGGAAATGACTACGCCTGCATCAGCCTGAAGCGTTTTGGTGAGATAAGCCACGCCGGGTGTCGTAATCACGCCTGCCGATTGAAAATTCGCTCCCGCCGTGCGCAGTCCGCGAATAACAGCGGCTTCAATCCAGTCGCCGGATTCGCGCGTGTCGCGGCCTAGAATCAGGCGCGGCGTGTGCGCCAATCTGCTTTGTAATTCGATGCCGAGCGCATAACCGAATCGTTCAATCGTCGCCACATCCAGCGGGTATTTGCCTGCCTCACCGCGAATGCCGTCTGTGCCAAATAATTTACCCATAAAATGCCTTGTGGAGGTTTGAGGGCGGGGGACATTGCCTTGTCAAAAGCGGCAGGAAGATAAACGAAACCAATGAAAAAGTCATTCACAAAAAACAAAAGGCCGGCGCGAATTCGCTCCGGCCTGCGCCTCACCTGCTCACATAAACCTGGTCAATTCGCTTTTTCGATGCGCAGATTATTGGTCACCGAAAACACATTTGCGACACCATTCGCGGCGAGAAACGCGCGCGTTCTATCGCCTTCATTGAGTACAACGCCTTCCAGGATGACGTTGCCGTTATTCACGATGATATGAATCGGTGGGTTCGCCTGGAATGCCAACCGATCCAAGCCGGGCTGACGATAGATGGCGCGATAGGTCGCTAAGCGAATCTGATCATCAAAGCTGGAAAGCGGCAATACCTGGATGTTGTTGACCACCTGCTCAACGCCTGCCACTCGCTCGACTACGCGCTGGGCATCACTTTTCAACGTTGGGCGCGTCACCTGACCTTGCAGCGTTACGACGCCGTCGTGATAGCTATACGACAGATTGTCAAAGACGCTGAAATACGGCAGGGTGACGAGTTCTTTACGGATTTTCTGTACTGTTTTTATCTCATCCGTGGGCGTAGCCAAGCTTGGTATCGCAGCCACCACGGTCAAAGCAATCAGCAAAAATAGACTTGTCAATCGTTTCATTGTGTTCTCCCCTCTTGTGCAAGCAAACTGTTTCATAAACAACCTCGCTGCAATTTACGTGGCCTTAGACGCAGTCGGATTGATATGGGTTGGCTGTTTTTAGAAATTTCTTGCAGCTTGTTTTGCCACAAATGCAGCACGCCTTCGCCTTCTTTTTATTGGGCGCAGATTCAATTGACTCTCGGTTTTCAGCCGTTATAATCGAAGTTGTAGTTGTCGTGGCGAAACACCACAGCTTGTCGAACGGGTAATGAGTAAGAGTGATTTTATGAAACAAGCGGTCATCATCAGTGCCACTCGCAGCGCCATTGGAAAATTTCAAGGTTCTCTCAAAAACTTCTCCGCTCCTGAATTGGGCGCGTTCGCGGTGCGAGCCGCACTCGAACGCGCTCATCTCGAAGCCAGCCAAATTGATGAAGTAATTATGGGCTGTGTCCTGCAAGCCGGACTTGGTCAAAATCCTGCGCGTCAGGCGGCGCTGCGTGCAGGATTGCCGGATGCGGTGTCTGCACTGACAGTCAACAAGGTGTGCGGTTCCAGTTTGAAGTCCGTGATGCTCGCCGCGCAGGCGATTGTTTGTGGCGATGCGGAAATCATCATCGCGGGCGGGATGGAATCTATGACGAACGCGCCGTACCTGCTGACCAAAGCGCGCGAAGGCTATCGCATCGGCAATGGCGAGTTGGTGGATGCAATGGTGCACGATGGTTTGTGGTGCGCCTTCGACAAATGGCATATGGGCGAGACGGGCGAAGTCGTCGCGGAAAAATATCAGATCACGCGCGGTCAGCAGGATGATTACGCTTTTAACTCGCATCGCAAAGCCATCGCTGCCATTGAAGCGGGGCGCTTTCAAGACGAAATCTTTCCGATCTCAATTCCTCAACGTAAAGGCGATCCGATTGTTTTTAATGTGGACGAAGGGCCGCGCGCGGATACGTCGTCAGAATCTCTTGCCAAACTCAAACCAGCTTTTCGCCAAGAGGGGACTGTGACCGCTGGCAACGCCTCGCAAATTAACGATGGCGCGGCGGCAGTGGTTGTGACGTCGGAAGAAAAAGCTAAGTCGCTTGGCATTACGCCGCTTGCGCGGATCGCAGCACAAGCGACTTCCGGGATTGAACCGAAACTGGTGATGATGGCTCCCGTCGAAGCGACGCGCAAAGTCGTTGCAAAAGCGGGCTGGAATTTGCACGACGTAGATTTGTTTGAATTCAACGAAGCGTTTTCGTCGCAGTCTGTCGCACTCCGTAACGTGCTGGAACTCGACGCCGAACGCATTAACGTCAATGGCGGTGCCGTAGCGCTTGGTCATCCGATTGGCGCTTCAGGCGCGCGTGTATTGACGACGCTGTTATATGCGATGCAGCAGCGCGGGGCCAGACGCGGCGTGGCCAGCTTGTGTTTGGGGGGGAATGCAGTGGCGTTGGCGGTAGAGCGATAATTTGGCCGACGGCAATTTTTCACGCGGAGATTTTTGCTGATTCAGCATGTGACTGAAACGAAGCATCGGTGACAACCCAGACAACTACTACTTACGACCTTATGATTTATTGCCAATGTTGCAAAGCTGCCAACCCGCTCAACGCGGAATACTGCATGTACTGCGGAACGACGTTGCACATCATCACGCGCCCGCGCGGGCAGGTGTTTGATTATGTGGATGCGCCGTTTGAGGAACATTTGCTGGAGCGCATCAGCGCGCTCGAAGTCGCTGTGCAGCGTGCAAATGATCGCTTTGAACAGTTGCTGGACTTGGCGCATCAGCAGGCGACGGGCAGCTTCTTCAATCACATGATGCTCGAAGCAATGTCGGATTTGCTGTCAGAACACGGGCTGTTGGATCAGGAAGAGCTGGAGCAACGTTGGAAGATTCGCATCGCACGGCATTACGAAGAATCCATTGAACGAGATCGCCTGGACGAACGCTGCGACCGCATCATTGCGTTGCACAAAGGAAAAGATGTTGAAAAATTTGCTGACCTGATAGATCAGGGCGTGATTTTGCTCGGCGAAGGGCAGATGCGGCGTGGGTTGCGGTTGCTGGAAACAGCACTTTCGCTGGATGAGAACAACGCGGAACTCACGTTCATCCTCGGCGAGTATTTCTTTCATTTGGGTAAAGCGGCGGAAGCGTATGCGTATCTGCAACAAACGCTGCAACTCGACGAACGGCATTTCGGCTCGCATCTTTTGCTAGGGTTGTTGTCGGGCGACGAAGGCGATACCGACTTGGCGAAAGAACATCTGCAATGTGCGCTCGAAATAGATCGTAATTCGTTTGCCGCGCATTACGGTTTGGGTCGTTTGCTCGCGCGAGAACGGAAACTGGGCGAAGCGTTGGGACATTTGAAACGCGCCTTAACACTGCAACCTGCGCCGGAGATGCATTACCTCGTAGGCCGCATTTATTGGGAGCAGGGACGCGCCGATCAAGCCTTGAAGCATCTGCAAAAAGCTGTCCGACTCGATCCGCGTTTTGATGCGGCACTATATGACCTTGGCCTGTTATATTGGCAGTCCAATCGTCCGAATGAGGCGCAGGCACATTTTCGTGCAGCGTACGAGATCAATCCGCGTGTATCGCATTACCGGATGGCGATGCAGGCCAACGCGGGCGACGAATTGCCCGTGCCGCCCGCGATCAATTGGAGTTCGTTTGTGCCGACTCGCAAAACCAAGATGAGCGAATCCCGCTTTATCGAACTGCTGCGGCGCGATTTGAATACGTTCTCGCTCTCACCACTTCATTCCCGAAAAAAATCCTAAATTTGTGCGACCGGTTTCCTTCTGGCTCGGATCATGGCTATACTCTCGCTCTGGCCAGATGAAAACGTCGCACGAAAAAAAATCTCAGTTTTGACGTGACAAACCCGCAAGTTGTGTTACAATCCGTTTCATCTGTGAAACACTTCTTTGCAGGAGTGAAACAGCTCTAGTTTACTTGAAAGGAACTTGTATGGCTCTTGAAAGACCCGTCGAAAAAGTAGAACGAGGCGAAAGCGAAGGCGATTGAAGCCGCGATTGCCAACCTCGAAAAGCAATTTGGCAAAGGCACCGTGATGCGCCTGGGCCAGCATCGCGTCGAAGAAATGCCGATTATTTCTACCAACAGCATTGGCATTGACGCTGCGCTTGGCGTCGGAGGGTTTCCACGCGGACGCATTATTGAAATCTATGGCCCGGAAAGTTCCGGGAAAACAACACTGGCCTTGCACGTCGTCGCTGAAGCGCAAAAGGCGGGCGGGATTGCGGCCTACGTTGACGCGGAACACGCACTGGATGCGAAGTATGCCGAAAAGCTCGGCGTCAATATTGACGATATGCTGGTCTCGCAACCTGACTCTGGCGAACAGGCGTTGAAATTGCCGAATCGCTGGTGCGTTCGGGCGCGATTGATGTGCTGGTAGTGGACTCGGTTGCCGCCTTGACGCCGCGTGCGGAACTGGAAGGCGATATGGGCGATTCGTTGCCGGGCTTGCAGGCGCGTTTGATGTCGCAAGCGTTGCGCAAATTGACGGCGGTGGTCGGACGTTCCAACACCTGCCTGATTTTTATCAATCAGGTGCGCGAAAAAATTGGCGTGATGTTTGGTTCGCCGGAAACAACGACGGGCGGACGCGCACTGAAATTCTATTCGACGATTCGTGTGGACATTCGCCGCATCGGTGCCATCAAGGATGGCGATAGCGTGGTCGGCAATCGCACGAAAGTCAAAATCGCCAAGAACAAAGTTGCGCCGCCATTCCGCGAAGCCGAGTTCGACATTATGTACGGCGAAGGCATTTCAAAGCTTGGCGAACTGGTTGACTACGGCGTTGAAAACAAAATCGTCGAGAAGGCCGGCGCGTGGTTTTCCTATCGCGGCGAACGCTTAGGGCAAGGTCGCGAAAATGCGAAGAACGCTTTGCGCGAGAACGCTGACTTGCGTGCCCGCGTAGAGAGCGAAGTCCGTACCGCACTCGGCATTGGTGGCAAAGCCCAAGCCGCAGCGGCAGAAGCAGGCGACAGCAAAGCCAAGTAAAGTTGTATTGAAAAATCGGGATAGAGAAAACAGGCTCGACGCACGAGGGGAATGATTATGCGTCGAGCCTGTTTGGTTTGGGAGTTAAAGCTATGGCCTTCACAACACCATAGCCTCAATGCCCAATTGTCAGAGGCCATACTTCAGCCGATTAAAGCCAAAGGTTTCTAAATGCCCCAGCGAAGCCAGAGCGTGATGTAAGGTTAAGGTAGGAAGATATTCGATTGCATCCAGCGTCCAATCCGTTTGTAAACGAGATGCTTTCGAGATGATAAATGCACAGCGCCAACCCCGGCCAATTAATGAATAACAATCAATGCGAATATAGTGCGTAAATTCTTGCGTTTCGTACGGCGGCAAGTGGGTTGCGGCGTTGAGCAGTTTGGTTACTTCATCTTGCAGGTATGGCAGACACACCTGTTCAGTGAGGATCACAGGGCGCTTTCCCATTTTGGTTTTTCTCCTTAAATGTTTTCTTAAATGAACGTCGCCGTCGCCCCGTGAACGGCTCTGCGGTTCTAATAAAGGGTTAATTCCGCCCAATTACCAGTCAATTTGCGCCAAAGCTGCAAAATTTCCCACCGTGCAGAAAATCCCCGCTTTCCTGCAAGTAACTACCGATTCGCACTATCAATGAACAGACCACGCGCGCGGGCAAGTTGCTTATGTAACGAAATAGCAAGCTCCGCATCATCGCGCCGGAATAATTCGTCAGTAGCCTGCACTCGATTACCAAGCAGGCAGCGCGCCGCAGGCCACACGGCAGCAGGAATTGTAGTTTTCAGGAGCGTTATGAATTTCAGACCAACCTTAACATTGCTTCTCTGTGGCGCGTTGGCTTACGGTGCACAAGCAGGGCCGATTCAATACTCGCAGATTGGCGAAGCACAGATCGGACAAACCACCAATCGCAGCACCAGCACGCAAAGCACCAGCCGGACAGAAAACGCCAATGGCTCAATTACGATTGAGAGTCTGGATCAGCCCGAATTTGTACGCTTGTCAGATGGACGAATGATTCCCTATGGCCCTGGCGTGATTTGCAGTGAAGTTTGTACGAATTCAGAAGTGGCAGAAAACCCACCGGGGCTATCGCGAAAATGGTTGATTGCGATTCCAATTGCTGGTGCTGCTATTGCCGGATTCATTCTCGTGTCGGGCGAAGCTTCATTGCCGCGCCCAAGGCCCGTTGTTGGTGGCGTTAGTCAGGAGCCTTCTCCTACGCCTACACCCACGCCGACCACGACACCAACGCCAAGTTCAACGCCGCCGGGCGAACAACCGAAACCTGTGCCGGAACCGGGAACGATTGCCCTGCTGGGCGCAGGGCTGGCCCTGCTCTCGCGTAAGAAAATCCGCACGCTTTTCCAGCGTCAGCCGTAGTAAAACGAAATGCCAAAGAGCAAACGACCGGAGTGCCGCACTTCTCCTACGCAGGCGCTCCGGTTATTTGTTTTTTACGGAGTCTTGCCGTTGCGTTCTCTGTCAGAATCCGCTATTTGTAAGCCAGCAAACGCCATTGAGGATTGCAGCAAACAGGAGCGGACGATATGTATACGAGACGATCATTTCTGAAGAGCGCAGGTGCTGGCAGTTTGGCGCTGGCCAGCTTCAATGAAGTCGGCATCGAAAAGGCTGTGGCTGCGACCAAATATGTCGCTCACCTCACACCCGAAGAAATTGCCCAAAACGAAGATTTCTGGTTTGAAGTACAACAGGCGTTCACCGTTGATCGTTCGATTATCAACTTCAACAACGGCGGCGTCTGCCCCAGCCCGCGCATCGTGCAGGAAGCGATGCGGCGCTATCTGGAGTATTCCAATCAGGCACCGACCTACACGATGTGGCGCATCCTGCAACCGCAAACCGAAGGCGTGCGCAAACGTCTCGCCCGCGCGTTTGGCTGCGATCCTGAAGAAATGGCGATCACGCGCAACGCCAGCGAAGCACTGGAAATCTGTCAGCTTGGAATGAATTTGAAACCCGGCGATGAAGTGCTGACAACGGAGCAAGATTATCCGCGTATGCTAACAACGTGGCGACAGCGCGAACGACGCGATGGCATTGTGGTGAAGAAGGTAAATTTTCCCGTACCGCCGCCGAATTGGGATTCACTGGTCGAGATGTTCGAGCGCGCGATTACGCCGCGCACGAAAGTGATTCACTTCTGCCACATCACGAACCTGACCGGACAAATTTTCCCCGTCAAAAAAATCTGCCAGATGGCGCGCGCACGCGGCATCGAAGCGATTGTGGACGGCGCGCACGCCTTCGCGCATTTCCCCTACAAACACGCCGAACTCGATTGCGATTATTACGGCACGAGCCTGCACAAATGGTTGATGGCCCCGTTCGGCACCGGCTTTTTGTTCGTGCGCAAAAACAAAATCAAACAACTCTGGCCGCTGATGCCTGCGGATGAGCCGCTAGATAACGACATCCGCAAATTCGAGCAAATCGGCACGCATCCAGAAGCCAATTTCCTGGCGATTGCGGAAGCCTTGACCTTTTACGAAGGCATCGGTGCCGAGCGCAAGGCCGCGCGCTTACGCTTTCTCTTTCATCGCTGGGCCAAACGCCTGGAAGGCTTGCCCGGCGTGAAAATCCTGACGCCCTACGATCCGCTGCAATCCTGCGGTTTGGCGAATGTGGCGATTGCCGGGCTGGATTTGGCGAAACTCGGCGGCTATCTGATGAGCGAATACCGTATTAACACAACGCCCATCGTCAATTCCGGCGGCGTGAATGGCTTGCGCGTGACGCCAAATATTTACTCGACGCTGGCGGAAGTAGACACCTTTGCCGACGTGATGGAGCGCGTGATTAAGAAGGGATTGCCAACCTAGATCGGATTTCACTTCAGTGTAGGGCGCATGTAGTACCGGCTTCAGCCGGAAGGGATAGCCCACACAGCTTCCGGCTGAAGCCGGTACTACATGCGCCCTATACTGAAGTGAAATCCCGTATAAAAGTGCAGCAAACATCTTTTTTGCGACGTACAGCAAACAGGATGTTTGCTGTACATAAATCCAAGCAATGAATACCGATTTTACCGACGCCCTGACGGACGAATTGCCACAACCCGAATACAACTACGAACAATGGCGCGACGAACAGCTTGCCGCGCGGCGTGAGTTTGTGGCCGCGTTGCCGCTGGTGTCACCGCAGGCGATTAGCGAACAAGTGGAACGGCTGGGTTACAAGGGACAGACGGAACAGCGCCGCGCGTTGGCGTTGATGGCCTACCGGCATATTCGCCGCCTCAAACTGATTCACGTCGAAGGCGTTGCGCGCACGCAGCTTCCGCCGAAGCAGAACACCTTGCTGGCCGGGCCGACGGGCTGCGGCAAAACGTTTTTGATTGAGTTGCTGTTTCGTGAAATGTTCCGCCTGCCCACGGTCATCGTAGACATCACCAGTTTTACCGAGAGCGGCTACATCGGCGATGACGTGAAAACGATTCTGACGCGGCTTGTGAACGCGGCAGAAAACAATCCGTTGCTGGCCGAATGCGGCATCGTTTGTTTGGATGAATTCGACAAGATTGCGGCGTCGAGCAGCAACGCGCGCTTTGCGGGCGAGGGCACGACGAAAGATGTTTCCGGCTACGGCGTGCAGCGGGAATTGCTGACGATGTTGCACGGCGCAGAAGTGCAAATCCCGATGGACTATGGTTATTCGCAATTCGGCCCGCGCCTGACGTTTGCCACGCACGATCTGCCTTTTATTGCTTGCGGCGCATTTTCTGGCCTGTCCGATTTGCTCAAACCGGACAAACCCGCCATTGGCTTTCAATCGTCCAAGCTGGAAGTCTTGTCCACTGCTGTTAAGGTCGTAGAGGAAGTGGAAGGCTTTCAGAAATATGGCTTCCTGCCCGAACTGATGGGACGCTTCACGCGCATTGTCAGTTTTCAGCCGCTCTCGAACGACACGCTCAAG
The DNA here is from genome assembly GCA_046331525.1 of Blastocatellia bacterium. Lineage (GTDB taxonomy): Bacteria > Acidobacteriota > Blastocatellia > RBC074 > RBC074 > JAFDVL01. The sequence continues at coordinate 121,356 of JAXLQQ010000004.1, read as the reverse complement.
CAAATCCTGCGGGAAAATGTCATTCCGCAATACCAACGCGAATTCGCGGGCGAAGGGCTGACGCTGGAAGTAAGCGACGCGGCGATTGAACATGTCGTCACCGCCTGCGCCAAACGCGGCACCGGTGCGCGCGGGTTGCATTCTGAACTTGCCGCCGCTATCGAACAGGTCGCGTTTGATCTCTACGGAAAGCAAGCGACTGGGCGAGTTGTCGTGACGGTGCAGGACGCGACCTGGCAATGGCAATTAGAAAATTAAGAGCCTGCGTGGCATCGTGCCATTCTCAACCCTCAATTCATGATTCTCAATTCTTCTCCCGGAAAAAGAATGAAGAATGCAGAATGACGATGCCATCTTTCTTGCTGCAAACCGTCAAGATAAAGGAACAGCTATGCTCCGCAAAACAATCACATCCTGTCTCATCACGCTTATGATTTTCGTTTCAGGTTCCGTTCCGGTTACGTCGCAAAACGCGCTCGGTGATCGGCCCAATGCGCGACAAGGCGGCGGGCGTTCAGTTGTGCGCGCAATGAATGGGATGGTGGCGACCAGCCAGCCGCTCGCGTCAGCCGCAGGCTTGCGCATTCTGCAACAGGGCGGCAACGCGATTGATGCGGCGGTCGCGGCGGCAGCGGTTTTGTGTGTAGTCGAGCCGATGATGGTGAGTCCGGGCGGTGATTTGTTCGCGTTGCTGTGGGATGCGAAGAGGCAGGAATTGAAAGCTCTGAATGCCAGCGGACGCGCGCCCAAAGCCTTGAGCCTGGACGAACTCAAAAAGCGCGGCGTGACAAAGAAGCCGGAATTCGGTATTCACACCGTCACGGTTCCTGGTGCCGTAGACGGTTGGGCTACGCTGCTGCAATCGCACGGCACGATGACGCTCGCGCAAGTGCTGCAACCCGCCATTGAATATGCCGAACGCGGTTTCCCCGTCTCCGAGGTCATCGCCAACGATTGGCAGGCGGGCGTCAAGCACAAAGGCAATGCCGATTTTGCCGCTACGTTTTTGCCACACGGCAAACCGCCGGAAGTTGGTGAAATCTTCACGAATAAAAACCTCGCGCACAGCCTGCGGCTCATCGCGAAAGACGGACGCGACGTGATGTACAAAGGCGAACTCGCGCAGAAGATCGTAAAGTTCGCCCAGGCACAGGGCGGCCTGCACACGCGACAGGATTTTGCCGATCACAAATCGAATTGGGTCACGCCGATCAACACGACGTATCGCGGCTACAAAGTCTACGAACTGCCGCCGAACAATCAGGGACTGGCGGCGCTGCAAATGCTGAATATTCTCGAAGGTTACGATGTAAAAGCGCTTGGCCACAACACGGTGGAATATTTGCACCTGCTCATCGAAGCCAAAAAACTCGCGTTCATTGATCGCGCCAAATACATCGCCGACCCCGTCTTTGCGCCCGCGCCGCTGGAACAACTGCTCTCCAAAGACTACGCCGCCGCGCTGCGCAAACGCATCAATGACGCGCACGCACAGGAGCCAAGCGCGAACGGCCCGAACGGCGGCGAAGACACCGTCTATCTAACGGTCGTGGACAAAGACCGCAATTGTGTCTCATTTATTCAAAGCATCTTCGACGCCTTCGGTTCTGGCCTCGTCGCGGGTGACACAGGCATCGTGCTGCACAATCGCGGTGCAGGCTTTTCGTATGATCCGACAAGTGCAAACAAACTCGAAGGCGGCAAGCGCCCGTTTCATACGCTGATCCCCGGCATGGTTTTCAAAGACAACAAGCCGTGGCTGACCTTTGGCGTGATGGGCGGAGATATGCAGGCGCAGGGGCACGTGCAGGTGTTGCTAAACATGATTGATTTCGGGATGGATGTGCAGCAGGCGGGCGAGCAACCGCGCTTTCGTCATTTTGAAAACGGCCTGATGATGGAATCCGCAATTGGCGTAGACATCCGTAAGGCGCTCGAAGCCAAAGGGCACAAAATGACGGCGGCGGTGCGCGGGCAATTCGGCGGCTATCAGGCGATTATGATTGATCCCGTAAGCGGCGCTTTGGCAGGCGGTTCGGACGTTCGCAAGGATGGTTGTGCGATTGGGTGGTGATGTATGCAACCTGTGAACCCTATCTTTCTGAACGACATTTACGCCGAACTTCAGCAGGAACTCGTCACACTCCTCAAGAGCCTTACACCCGAAGATTGGTACAAGCCTAGCGTTGCAGGCGTCTGGAAAGTGCGTGACATTGTGGCGCACTTGCTCGATAGCGATGTGCGGCGGCTTTCGTTTCAGCGTGATTGTGCGCCGCAGGTCTCGCCTGAGACGCCGATTACCAGTGACCGTGATCTCGTCACATTTTTGAATGATTTGAACGCCGTATGGGTCAAGGCGGCGCAACGATTCAGCCCGCAATTGCTGATCCAATTTCATGAACTGACGGGCACGCAAGTGTGTGAATTGTTTGCTGCCCTTGATCCGTTTGCGCCCGCAATGTTTGGAGTGGCGTGGGCGGGCAAAGACGTTTCGGAAAACTGGTTCGACATCGCGCGCGAATACACGGAAAAATGGCATCATCAACAACAAATTCGTGACGCTGTCGGCGTGCCGCTCCTGACGCAAAGGCGTTGGCTTTACCCGGTGCTGGATACATTTTTGCGCGGGTTACCACACACGTACCGCGCGGTACGCGCCGTCAATGGCACCTGCATCACGTTCGCCATCACTGGCGAAGCGGGCGGAGCGTGGACATTGCAACGAGAAAATGGCTGCTGGGTTTTGTACGAAGGAGAAGCAGATGCTGTGACCTGCCAAGTGCGCTTGGATCAAGATGTAGCCTGGCGTCTCTTGACAAAAGGGCTGTCGCCCGCACAAGCTGTGCCGCTCGTTGAGATTGTCGGGCAGCGAGCACTGGGGCAACCGCTGCTTAATATGTTATCCGTGATGGCTTAGACTCCCTTCCTCAGACGAGCCATCGTTTTTAAGCACAGAGCAATGTAGGAGAAATTCGTGAGTCAACCTGCAATTCGCACCACAGTCGTGGGTTCTTATCCGGTTCCCGAATGGTTAATCGCACTGCCGAGCCAGCAGGCATTGATTGACGCGACGAAAGTGGTTTTTAAAACACAAGAATTGGCTGGCATTGACGTTGTCGTAGATGGCGAGTTGTACCGTTGGGACGTCAATCATCCTGACACTAACGGGATGATTGAATATTTTATTCGTCCGATGGGTGGTATTCGTACGGCGATTACTCGCAGTGATCTGGCCGAGTTTCGCGCGCTGGAGGGAATGGGCTTTCGCGCGGCTCCGGCGGGCGTCGTGGAAAGCGCAATTACCGAAGGCACGTTAAGTTTAGTAGCGGATTATCAACGCGCGCGCGCCTGCACCTCGCATCCGATGAAGTTCACGCTGACTGGCCCGCATATGTTGTGTAAAACGCTGATGGATCATCACTACAATTCGCGTGCTGAACTCGCACTGGGCTTGGCAAGCGCGCTGGCGCTGCAAGTCGCTGAACTTGATCCTGAAGTCATTCAGATTGACGAAGCCAATATCACCGGCCATCCCGACGAAGCCGAATGGGCCGCCGCCGCCATTAACATCGTGCTGGACGCCGCGACGAAGGCAAAGGAAAAAGGCGTGCATCTGTGCTTTGGCAATTACGGCGGGCAGAGCATTCAGCGCGGCGAGTGGCGCAAGTTGATCGGGTTTTTGAATGCCTTACACTGCGATCATGTCGTGCTCGAAATGGCGTTTCGTGGCTACGACGAATTGCAGTATTTCAAAGACGAACTTGACCCGCGCATCGGGCTGGGGCTGGGCGTAATTGACATCAAAGTGAACACCGTCGAAACACCGGAGATCGTCGCGCGCCACATCGAACAGGCCGCCAGCATCGTGGGCGCAGGGCGCATCACCTGGGTGCATCCAGACTGTGGATTTTGGATGAACAAACGCTCGATTGCCGACCGTAAGATCGCAGCGCTAGTGAAGGGGCGTGATTTGTATCTGGGACGATAGCGAATTTCACCACCGAATTTCCTTCTGCCAGCAACTCTGCTACTCTAACGACTGTCAGTTGCCCTATCTTACATTACCAGACAAACCTTTTATCGGAGGTGAGTATGCAGCAGCCTCTTTGTTGGCCGTTCCTGCGAGTGCTTGGCGTTATTCTGGTGCTGAGTCTTGCGGTCTTAGCGCAAACTACGAGCGGCTCGAACCCCACGGCGGGCAGTGGCGCGAGCGGCAATCGCGGCAGTCATGTGATTCGCGGGAAGATTTTCCTGCCGTCCGGTCGTTTGCCGGAGCAACGCATGCGTGTGACATTGGAAGTCTCTACCGGTGGAATTTATGCCGAAACCTTTTCCGATTCCGTCGGCAATTTTGAGTTTCGCTCCATTCCGAGCAGCAACTATCGCGTCATCGTGCCAACCGACGGGCACACCTACGAAACCGCACAGGAAGCCATCGAAGTCAGCGGCACAATTTCGCGCACGTACGTGACTCAGTTGTATTTGCGCGAAAAAGAGCGAGACACGCGCAACTCTTCGCACAAAATGATTTCAGCCGCAGCCTTTGAGCAAAACGTACCCAAAGCCGCCAAAAAGCCCTATGAACAGGGCTTGAAGAAGATGAAAGATGGGAAGACGGAAGAGGCTGCCGCCCTGTTTCAAGACGCGTTGAAGCTGTACCCGGAATATGTGCTGGCGCTGAACAAACTCGGCGAGACGCAAGCCATGCTGCAAAAATTTACCGAGGCCGAAGCCACCTTTCAACAATCGCTGACCGTCAGCCCCAAACTGCCGCAGACGCACATCAGTTTCGGCATGATGCTCGTGAACTTAAAGCGTTTTCCCGAAGCAATTGAACAATTCGAGATTGCCAACAACCTGGACGAAGACTTCCCCATGGCGCACCTGCATCTGGGCATCGCGCTGCTGGAACGAAAGCCACAAACCGAAAACGATTTGACGCGCGCGGAGCGGGAGTTCGAGAAAGCGCTCGCCATCGGCGGCCCCCAGTTAAGTTACGTGCATAAACTGCTTTTCAATCTGCACTTGCGGCGGCGCAATTACCCGCAGGCGATCATGGATTTGGAAACGTACCTGAAACTCAATCCGGCAGCCTCGGATGCCGCGCAGGTGCAGGAAATGCTTGCCAAAGTGAAGAAGGCAACACAGCCACAGCCTGCTAAGCCGCAAGAGCATTGAGGCAAGCAACAACATCCTCTGTCACGCGCACGAAAAGTTTGATGTGACGATACTCGCCCAGCTGTTACCCGTATTGACAAATAATGTTAGCCGGGGCCGCGGGCGGCAACAAACAAGATGTTTGTTGTACTTCATCGTTACCGGCTAATCGTAATGCGGGTTACAGTGCCTTCTTTGTTTTGATAAATCGCCACCCAGCATTTTTCTTCGGGCAGCATTTTGCGCGCCGTCTTTGCGCCATTGGCTAGTTCCGTAATCTCGGCATCGCCAACCACATCTTGCCACGCCGGGGCGTTCTTCGCGTCCAGAAACGCGATTTGAATCGCCTTCACTTCGCCGTTTTCATACCGCACCGTCATCGTGTCGTCGCCTGTTAGCGTAAAATCATCGCTGCTCTCGCTGCTGCTCGCAGGTTGTCCGAGCGCGGCGCGTACCTGTTCCTGTTTTATCCCCAACTTGATGCCTTTGTATTCGCGCATCACTTTTCCGGCTTGTACTCCAGGCGAGAGAGAGGTAGAGGAAATGGCGGAGACACCGCGCATCAAAGCGAGCGATAGGCTACAGCCCAGTCCGAACACGACAGCCATTTTCCAGGGTCGCATCATACAGACACTCCTTAGCACAGAAGTCAGTTGTACCCTTTTGTTTTGTCGAGTGACGGCCCGTCATTGTTGGCTGAAGGTTCGCAATGGCGATGACAGGCATCTTTCGCGCAACCGCTGACTCGCTTGCGCGATTTGCAGCGCACTGTCAGAAAGGCAAGCAGACACCCGACGTTGCGTCGGGTATCATACTTGAATCTTTGGCTGGACACTACGGCCTTACGGTGTTTGTCCGAGGCGCGCTTCAATTTCATTTGCCAGCGCGGTGAGCGATTTACGCTCTAACGCTGAAATGGCCAATGCCTGATGCGTGCTGCACAAATTCTGCAACTGCTCTTTGTCTTCGACCAGGTCGGCTTTATTGAAAACCAGCAGGCGCGGGATTTGATGCAATTCCAATTCTTCCAAAATCCGCTCGACCGATTGCAATTGATTTTCGAGCAGCGGCGAAGACACGTCGGCCAGATGAATCAGTAAGTCCGATTGTTCGATTTCTTCCAGCGTCGCTTTGAAGGCGGCGAGCAAATCTTTCGGCAGATCACGGATGAAACCGACAGTGTCGTTGATGATGATTTCCTGCTCCTGCGGCAAGCGCAGACGACGCGAAGTCGGGTCGAGCGTAGCAAACATTTTCTGCTCGGCGGTGACTTTGCTTTGTGTCAACGCGTTGAGCAATGTGCTTTTGCCTGCATTCGTGTAGCCGACAATCGAAACGACGGGCATTTCGCGGCGCAGACGTTGCGCGCGGCGTTGCGAACGGGCTTCGCGGACTTTATCAAGTTGCTGTTCCAAATGCGTGATACGGTCGCGCACGCGGCGGCGGTCTACTTCCAGCTTGGTTTCGCCGGGGCCGCGTCCGCCAATGCCGCCCATCAGCCGCGACATTTCGGTGCCAGAGCCGGACAGGCGCGGCAGCATATATTTCAATTGCGCCAGTTCGACCTGGATGCGGCCTTCGCTGGTTTGTGCGCGTTGGGCGAAGATGTCGAGAATCAATTGCGAGCGGTCGAGAATTTTCAAATCCGTTGCGGCATTAATTGCGCGCACCTGCCCAGGCGCAAGTTCGCGGTCAAAGACGATCATATCCGCGCCAAATTGCAGGCAGTTGATGATGATTTCATCCAGCTTGCCTTTGCCGACGAGCGTCGCAGGATCAAGCTTCGGGCGGCGCTGAATGATTTCGTCCAGCACAACTAATCCGCCGGAAGTGGCGAGTTCACGCAGTTCTGCCAACGAGTCGCGCGCGACGGCTAAGCCATCGGTCGTGACGCTGACCAAAATCGCACGGTCGCGGTCGTCGGAGCGTTTGCGCGCACCACGATTGCGCGCCATTTCGGCTTCGAGCGATTCGATGAGTTCGAGGAAGTTGATGTCCAACTGGCTCGGCGGTTTCGGATCGAGCATTTGATATTGTGGACTGAGCGCCGCGCCGTCTTCGTTGTGAATCTGCGTTGAGGGCAGAATGTGCGCGGCTTTGACGAGCCCGGGCAAGCCGGTTTTCGGGTCTACATCCACCGCCGCCATCAGGTCGAGCCGTAGGAGCGCCAAATCGGTCAAGTCGTCCTGCGTTAAAGGCTCGCCGCGCAAATGTGTGTGCAAAACAGCGCAGGCCGTTGAAGCGCGATTCGGCCAAACGCGAGCGCGCCTGCGCGGGCAGCACGATGCGCGAGGCATCGCCGACGATGACGTGTTCGATGTGGCCTTTGCGATCAATCAGCACGCCGACCTGCCGTTTGATTTCGTGCGAAATCTCAGTCATTTGCCGCGCCAGTTCCTGCGTCGTAATTTCCGCTGGTGGCACGCGGCGCGCAGTGAGTTTTTCGAGTCGTTTGAGCTGACTCGCTTTTAAGCCTTTGGTGTTGCCTTCAATGTTGGAAATACCCTACACTCCTTTCGCCTGCTCATTTCGTAGGCCGTTGGCCTGCGCACAAATGAAAACCACGAGTCAATCCGTCGGAGGAACTATGCACAACCGCATCGCTCAATTCAAGCTTGTCCTGGCACTCTTACTTGTAGCCGCTCTGACGGCCTTTGCGCAAGCGCCCGCCAAAAAGATGACGAAAGATGATGTGCTGCGCGCTATCGCTGCACAAATCATTACGCAATCCGAATCGCCTGTCACCAGTATTATCGGCGCATTGGATGACGTGATCGAAATCGGCGACATCACCCAGAATCCCAAAGACAGCAAGTGGCAAGCCGTGGTGAAAGAGAAAACGCCCGCCAAGACGGTGAACGTAAACCGCGAAATCCCGCTGATTTTTGCCGCGCAGGCGGACGGTGCGTACAAGTGGGAGCAATTCAAAAACGATTCCAAGTTTTATCCCATCGAAAAGCTTTTCCCTTATGCGAAAGACTACCTGACGAACAGTCGCAACGGCGTAGGCGTGTCGTACAAAAAATACCTCGACACATTAACCGCCGAGGGCGAAGCGGCTTTCAAAGCCCTCGACACTGCCAAAGCCGTCATCAAGAAAGACCCCGAATCGCTCGCCGCCGTCAAAACCGCGCGCGAGGCGTTGAAGAAAGCACGGGAATCGAATGACACCGATGCGCTGAAACAGGCGTACAAAGATTTGACGCAGGCCATCGAGCCGATTGCCAAACTGACGGATGAGTTTCCTGATCTGAAAGCGAACGATGCGTATTTGCGGTTGAATGAAGGGTTGGAAGCGATCAAAAAACAGGTCAAAGCGTCGCGCGAAGAGTATGTGAACAATGTGAATCTGTACAACGACCGGTTACTGCGCTTGCCCTTTACGCTGACAGCGTTTGGTTTTAGCTTCACCAAAATGGAGCCGCAGATTGAATTGGAACAGTAAAAAAGTCGAGCCTGCGTGTGCTGACATTGCTAGTCCCCCAACCACAATGCCGCCGCCCGCAGGCTCAACTTTTTGCAAATCAGAAGAATCCCGATTCACTTATAATTACGACGCGACCGGGATTTTGGATTGCTGGGTGGCGAAAAAAAATGTGTTTTCTTCTGTCCTCCGCCGCACAATTTCCTGCTGCAACCGTTCGTGACCGCGTTCCATTGCCCAGCGGTGATTCCATTTGAAAATCGGTTTGAAAAGTGGCGACAACCAGCGCAGCAACGGCTTATCCGCCGTCAACCGCCAATCGAATTTGATGTCGCATTCCTCTCCCACCTGTTGCAATTGCCACACGCCGCGCCCGTTGAAATCTCCTGACGCCCGAATTGCAATTGTGTGTGGGCGTTCGCGTCGTTCCGCCGTCGCCGTCCAGCGCAATTTGTACGGCAGCCACCCTTTGGTTAATAACACCACCTGATCGCCAATGCCATTTGGGTCACCTGAAGGAATGTAGTCTGATTCCAGATACACATCCGGCCACCAACGTTTGTAGTCATTGCCATCTTTCAGAATGTCATACACCAGTTCGATGGGCGCGGTCACCCGCCACTCTGTCAAAAACGCATATTCATTTGCAGGCATTGTGGTTCCTCCTGTTGAGTATTACGGAGGAACGATGGGAGTGGATTTGAGATTTGAGATGGATCATCACCTTTTCAAATTTCCAATCTCAAATCTCAAATCCCAATTAGACTTGCCCCGCCTCAACCAATTTGCGGCGGCGGGCACGGGTTTGCAGGAATTCGCGGGCTTCTTTGTAGAGGCGGACACGATCATTGTGATTCGACATCGCGCCTTTGAGAATGCGGAAGATGGGTTTCGGGCGAAAGTAATATTCGTCGTAAAACTTATGCACCCAGTCGAGCATTTCCGCGCCCGACAGATGCGGGAAGTTTGCCATCGGCAATTGCTGGCCAAGTTCGTCGGACATCTTCGTGTTCATAATGATTCCCTTGTCGCGGAACCATTCATACATTTCGGTGCCGGGGTAAGCGTGCGCGACAGACACCTGCAACGTTTCTGGGTCCATTTCCTTGGCGTAGGCGATGGTTTCCTTGATCGTCTCGCGTGTTTCGCCGGGCAAGCCGATGATGAAGTCGGCGTGAACTTTGATGCCGACTTTCTTACAGTTTTTGACGAATTCCAACGAACGAGCGGCAGAAATGCCTTTCTTGATATTTTTCAGAATTTGATCGTTGCCGGATTCAAAGCCAACGATGAAAAGGCGACAGCCAGAATCCGCCAACACTTTCAGCGTTTCGTAATCCAAATGCGAGCGCGACGTGCTTGACCATTGAAACTTCAGCGGCTTGAACGCTTTCGCCATTTCGATCATTCGTTTCGGATTGTAGGTAAACGTGTCGTCGTCAAAGAAAATTTCCTTCAACCCTTCTGGCTTGAACGCATCCAGCGCGTATTCGACTTCGTTCGCCACATCCTGCACTGAACGTTGCCGCCATTTGTGGCCATCGAAAGTCTGCGGCCACAAACAAAACGTACACAGCGCCGGGCAGCCGCGTGTCGAATAAAACGCGACGAAGGGATGCAGCAGAAACGGCACGTTGTAATTCTTGATATTCAGATCGCGGCGATAAATCTTCGTCACCCAGGGCAGGGAATCCAGGTCTTCAATCGGCGGTTCCGGTGCGTTGGAAATCATCTGATTGCCACGCAGAAAATGTACGCCCGGAATCGTTTCCAGCGATTCGCCATTGGCAAAGCGCGTGACGGCGTAATCAAATTCTTTGTGCGTCACAAAATCAATCGCTTCGCTCGCGTGCAATGCGACTTCTGGATGCGTCGTGACAGGGGGGCCGACGAAGGCGATTTTTAAGCTGGGATTCAAACCCTTCATCATCTCCGCCAGCTTCACATCGTTGTTGAAGCCCACGTGTGACGTAAACAAGATGACGAATTCGTAATCTTTGGCGATCTGCGCCGTTTCTTCTGGGCTGACATGATGTGGCGGCGCATCGAGCAGGCGCGAATTTTTGATTAGTGCTGCCGGATAGCCCAGCCAGACCGGATACCAATAACTTTCGATTTCCCGCGTCGCTGGCCAGCGCGAACTCGCGCCGCCATCAAATTTCTCGAACGAGGGAGGGTTCAGCAAAAGAGTTTTCATTGACATAAATATGTATGTGTTTGTCTTACATTCGTAAAGCGTTTGCAAGACTAACGATCCTGGCGGGATTTCGCAAGTTGTCGGATTTATTCTTTGGTGTAGGCGAGGCCGAGCGCTTTGGGGGGAGCCGCGCGGCTGATAAAACCTGCCAGCACGACAATCGTCAGCACATACGGCACGATTTGGATAAATTGATTGGGAATGTTGACCGTTCCTTGCATCCGAATCGCCACCGCTTCGGCCAAGCCGAATAACAGGCAGGCCAGCATCGTCCCCAGCGGATCCCATTTGCCGAAAATCAACGCAGCTAGCGCGATGAATCCACGCCCCGCTGTCATATTGCGCGTAAATAGTGAATTTTGCCCAATCGAAAGATACGCGCCGCCCAACGCCGCCAACGCGCCCGAAATCAGCACGCCCGCATAACGCATCCGCGTAACGCTTACGCCTGCCGTATCCGCTGCTTCCGGGTTTTCGCCCACTGCACGCAAGCGCAACCCGAACCGCATCCGGTAAATCACAAAGAATGTGATCGCGACTGCCAGCAAGGCAAAGTACACGAGCGGATTTTGATTGAAGATCGAAGCCAGGAGCGGCCACGCCTGCGCATCGAAAAATTGCCAATCATTCAGCGTTTGCTCGCGCGGCAATTGCGGCGTGTTGCCTGTCGTCCCAAAAAAGACGCCGCAGAGCAAGGCCGGTACGCCAAGAAACAAGATGTTGATTGCCGTGCCACTGACAACCTGATTGGCGCGATAGTTAATCGTCGCTACGGCATGAATAGCCGCGACAATTAGCCCCGCCGTCACCGCCGCCAGCACGCCGATCCACGGATTCTGCGTATAAAACGTCACGAGCGCCGCCGTGAACGCCCCGGCCAGCATAATGCCTTCGAGCGCGATGTTGATAACGCCTGACCGTTCGCAGTACAAGCCGCCCAGTGCCGCTAAAATCAACGGCGTCGCCAGGCGTAAGGTCGAAGCAATGAGGGTAAAATTGAAAATGTTTCGGAGCATGGGGAATTTAGATTGGAAATTTGAGATTTGAGAAGGGCTGATCGAAAGCCGGTAATGAGAGAGGCGATTCACCTCCCCTCATCAGATCCCAATCTCAAATCTCAAATCCTCAGTGCGTGAGCGCATACATCACGTAATTCACGCCAAATTTATACGCTTCATTCGTCTGCTCAATCGGCGCAAACGGATCGTCTGACCATTGCCAGTAATCGCTGACATCGTTGTTGAAATTTACGACCATCATCAGCCGACCTTTGTCGTCTTCGATGCCCCAGAATTCGGGTTTCATCGGGCCGAAGTTTAGATAGGGCGGCGGGACATCCAGCGTTTTGATCGAGAAGAAGCAGTTGAAAACCGGATGCGAAAGGTCGAGTTTTTTTAGTTGGTAGTCGGGGAATGCCCGTTTGATTTGCGCTTCAAAGTTATACCATTCGCGCTGTTGTCGAAAGTCATCCACGAGCAGGAAGCCACCGCGTAGGCAGTATTCGCGCATCCCCTGCAATTCCTGATCGGTCAGGTTCATAAACCCGACTTCGCACAAATACGCCATCGGATATTTCAGCAAATCGGGATCAGTAAAACTGTAAATCGGTTCGTTCACATCCAGATTGATGTCGAGTTTGGAAAGTTCGGAAATGATTTTGTTCAGATGCCGTCCCGCGCCGGGCCAATCGTGCGACCAGGGATAGCCGCCATCGCCCAGATGCGACCAGAAATTGCCGTACATACTCACATCAAAGCGAATCCGCGCCATAATGAATTTGCCCGACAGATCGGGCTGATCCTTCGGCACCTCGTAGTAGGTCGGCAAGCCTTCGGCATTTTTCTTCTGATGTCCGCCGCCGCCTTGTCGTCCGCCGCCGCGTCGTTGCGCGAGCGCGACACTGGCAATCAACGCGACCAGCAGGCCACCGCACAGCAGCACCAGCCCGGCGGTTCGCAAAAATTGTGGCTTGGCCAATTTCATAACCCACCTCAATTGCTTTTCAGCTTTAATAACAATTCCAACGCCTTGCCATAACTCGGCGCGAGTTCCAGCGATTGCAATAATGCCTTGCGCGATTCGGGCCGCTTGCCATCGGCAAACAGGGCGCGGGCCAGATTGTAATGCGCTTCGGCCAAATTTGCAGGCTTTAAGTTGAGCGCGACTTGGTATTCAGTGATGGCCGGTTTGATCTCATTTTTCTCTAACAACAAATCGCCCGCCGTTGTGTGCAACGCGGAGTCGAAAGGGCTGACATAAAAACTCTGCTTCAATGCTTCCAACGCCTTGGCTTTGTCGCCCAGCGCGAGACGCAATTGAATCAACTTCTTCCATCCGTCGTATTCGTTTTCGTTGAGCTTCAACCACGCTTCCAACACGTCGGCCTCGGCCTGCTTGTCGCCCTTCGCTGCATATAACTGCGCCAGCGTTTCATACGGACTGCCTTCGTCCACAAAGTACGGGAAGAGTTCAATTGCCCGTTTCAGCAAAGCAATCGCTCGGTCAGGGTTTTCGTCTTTGAGCAGGACGCCCGCACGATAATTGGCGATGAAATCATCCGGGTTTGACGCGGCCGCCGCAATAGCCGCTTCTTTGCTGGGGCGTTCGCCCGGTTTGCGGTTCCATAGCGACTCACCGGTTTTCAGATACTTGCCGACTTTGCTGCGAATGAAGGCGTCAAAATTGCGGTCGAATTCTTCCGGCGTCGTATTCAGCGCCTGTTGCAGCGCGTCCATATTTTTCATCCCCGCTTTGTACTTCGCCAGCATATCCAGAATTTTCTCAAAGCCGTATTTTTCTGTGATGAACTCGCAGACCTGCGACGCTTCAAAATATGCCAGCGGCACCGAATCCGCCGACTTCGGACGCAGGAAGCCGCCGTCTAAATCGGCAATCTTGAACCAGCGTCCTTCGGCAAACGCTTTCAGCACCATCACATTCCAGTCATCGCCCCAGCCCGGACGCGCGCGGCGTTCTTCATAAACGCTCAAGCCTTCCGAGAACCAACGCGGGATGCGATTGTCGGTCGTTTGTAATGTGATGACGTGAGTGAATTCGTGCCACAGCGTGCTGCCCCAATTAAATTCTCCGGCCTTGCGCGCCGACGGCGAATCGAGCGTTACGACTTGCCCAAAGCACACGCCGAGCGCACCGAGTCCCGGCAAGCCGAGCGTGCGCACGGCAAAGTCTTCGTGGTTCGTAAATCTCCACCGTGATCGGCGTGCGCGGTGTGAATTTGTATTTGGCGCTGAGCGTCTGCAACGCCTCATCCAGCAAATACCCGGCATAGGGCGTCAGCGAGGGCGTTTCTTTTTCTGACGCGCGAATCAAAAACGAGCCGCGATTCGTGTTGGGATATTCGGCCAGCACATCCAACAAATCCAGCGTGTTTTTCGCGCGCACATTGAACGGGTCGCCCTTGAATCCGGCCTCAATTGCGGTGCGCCCCTCTGCCACTTTGCCGAGTCGCGTCAGCGCAATGCCGTAGCTCAAATGCGCGTCCCACAGATTCGGCGTCAACTCCATTGCCTTCTTGGAAAACTCCGCGCCTTCCGCATAGCGCCGCGTATTAGTCGCAAAGTGCGAGAGTGTTTCGTAGAGCTTGCCGTATTTCGGATTGATCGCTAGCACGGTTTTGATTTCGTTTTCGTGGTCGCTTTTGCGATCCTGCAACCAGAACAACGCGGCTTTCAGTGAATGCGCGTCCAGCGAGTTCGGATTGATTTTCAGCGCCGCGTCCAAATCCTTCAGCGCCTCGGCGTAATTCTCGCCGTCAATGCGTGTCATCGCGCGTAGCGTAAACGCTTCGACATAATTCGGATTGATTTCCAGCGCCTTCGCCAGCGCCTGCTGCATTTCTTCGCCGCCTTCGATTTGTTTGTTCGCGGCCATTCCTAAAAACGTGCGCGCGGAGTTCGGATTGATTTCGAGCGCCTCTTTGTAAAAATCCGCGGCTTCGGCGTAATTATATTTTGTCGTATACAACTCGCCGCCGACCAGCTTGGCTTCGATGAATTCGTCATCGTCGCTGCCCGCTTCCAAAATTACATCGTTCGCGTCTTTGTACTTTTCGAGGTAAGTCAGCGCAATCGCAATCAGCGTCAAATCTTCTGCTTTCTTCTCTTTCTCGGAGTTGTACAACTCGATGAACGTTTTGAAGATCGGTTCCGCCTGTTCGGCTTTGCCCGTTAGCACCAGCAATTCCGCGCGCCGCAAATCAGCACGATGTTTCACCGTGTCTTTCGCCGTCTTGCCGATGCGGTCGAATTCGTTGATCGCCTCGTTGTAGCGACCCGTGCTGGCGTAGACTTCTGCCAACGCCAGCTTCGCTTCCTGACTATTGAATTTGCGTGCCGCCTCTTCCGCCTCTTTGTACTTGCCGGTTTCGAGATACGCGCGTAGCAAACCGGCCTGCGCCTGCGCTTCGTTCGGTTTCGTCGCCAGCAGCCGATTCAAGGCGGTAATCGCCTCGGCATAATTTCCCTTCTTCAACTCCTCCAGCGTATCCTCCAACGTCGGCGCTTGCGCCGCTGCACACGCCGCTAGCAACAACACCGCCACCGCCAGTATCGTAGTTATCGAGTTTAATTTGATCGTTCTAAAAAAATCTTTGACCATTTGTTACCTCTTCACTCGCCACCTGACACTCGCCACCTAACCCCTGCATTATTTTTGCTTCGCTTTGATCTTCTCGTTCAGTTCAGCCAATAGCAGCAACAGCTTTTCCAATTCGGTTTCGTACTCTTCGGGCTTCATCTGTGCTTTGCGCGCCTTCAGTTGTTCGACCTCCAATTCCAACCGAATACGTTCGCCGTAGACCTTTTGCAACTCAGGATCGCCGCCAGCCAGTTGATAGAGCAGGGAATCGAAGTAGGTGTTTTTCGCTATTCCGCCATCGCCATCGCCCGGTTTCTCGCTGCCCTTGCCGTCGCCGTTGTCATCGAGTAAGGCGTGTTCGGTGACAAGGCGGTTTTGTTGTTTATAAAATTTTTCGAGTTGCAGCGTCGTGTAATTAAATGCTTCCAGCACGGACAGCCGCTGATTCTGATCCGCGTCCGCGTCTTTGCTCGTCAACGCTTTGATGAAGTATTCGGCGAAGTGCGTCGCGTTGGTTTCCTGTCCGCTACGTGTGGCGGTGATCGTGATGTGTTTACTTTGCGCAAGCGGTTTGATAAATTCGCCGCTCGCGCTCGCCATATTGATGACGACAACCTGTTTGGCGGGTACGGCTTTGATGAGCGTGGCGTATTCGCTGGCATTGATGTCCGGGCCAACCAGATTGAATTTCGCATCCTTGCCGTCGTAGCTGCCGTGTCCAAGGAAGAAAATAAATACCAGATTTTCGGGTTTGCAATGATTGTGCAGCCCCGCAAAAACCTTGCGCACTTCCGCCGCTGTTGCCTTTGGCTCCGAACTTTCCGTCAGCACCGTGACGTTTTCCTTCGCAAAGGCCAGCTTCTCCGTCAGCGCCGCTTTCAGTTCCGCCGTTTGCTTGGCGAAGAGTTTGGCATACTCTTCCTCGCCGCTCACGCCTGCGATGATGACGGCGTATTTGTTAGGATCGGGCACGAGTTTCTGTGCCGGAGCATTTGTGGTTGAAATACTCGGCGCTGGTGCTTGGACGGGCGGTTTTCCTGCCTGCGCACAAGCTACGGAACTGAAGAAACAGAGCGTCAGCCCGATCACAAAAAGTGGTTTCATAGGTATTAGGCCAGCCCCTTTCTTTTCCGCAGGAACCATTCGGCGCTCGCCAGTCCAAGCAAGAGCAAAAAGTTAATCGGCATATCCCACAAATCTAAACTCACACGCTCAGAGTTTTTGCCTTCCAGATAGTTTAACTCTTCCAGTAAATCGTTCGCCTTATTCAGCGGGAAATACTTGCCGCCGGTTTCGGCAGCGATGCGTTTGAGCAGTTCGACGTTTTGCGCAGCGTCGTGAAATTCGCGGTTGAGTTCTGTCACCAGAAAACTGGAGTTTGCCGTGCCGAGCGTTGCGCCCGCTTTGCGCGCAGTCATTTCGATTTTGTACAAGCCCTGTTCGTCCGGCTTGTATTCGGCCTGATAATCATTCGTATCTGCCGATTCAGAAGGGAAGTTAAAATTCATCGGCAGGTCTACGGTTTGACCGGACGGCTTGGTGATGCGCGCCGAAACGGTGGCATCTTTGATCGCTTCAAACTTTTTGTCGTGTACTTCGCTGCGAATGCGGACGGGATCGTTGGCGGCATAGACATCGCGTTCGGACAAAACTTCAATTGGATTTGGAGTTGTGCTGACTAAGTAGCGCAACGTCTGCCGCCAGAAATTTTCGTGCGACGTGTTCTTGGAATCCAACTGCATCCGCCAGCGCCACGTATCGTTTGTCAGCAGTGCCATCGTGCGACCGCGCCCGTAACGTTGTTCGGCCAGCAAGGGAACGGTGCGCGATTTGTCTTTCGTGTTGTGCGCTTCCAAGATGACGGTCGCACCGGGCTTCGTTGCGGTCAGGTATTCGGGAATTGTAATGGCGGGCAAGCCTTCCCATTCTTTCGCCGATTGCTCGCGGTTGTCGGCTAAGCGCGTGATCGCGTGTTTCGCGCCACGTTGTGTCAGCGCCGCTTTCCACGTTCCCGGTTCCGGCACTTCGGAACCGTCTACGCGGTCGTCGAGTACGAACGGCAGCAAGTCGCCAATCGGCGTGTTGGCATATTTGCCTGCGTCGAAGGAACGTCCGCCGCCGAGCGCCAACATCCCGCCGCCGCGTCGCGCGACGAATTGTTCGAGCAAGCGCAGTTGCTCAAAGCTGAAGAAATTCGCTTCCATCGAACCGAGCACGAAGCCTTGATAACTGAACAACTCTTCTATCGTCTGCGGAAAGCCTTTTTCCAACTGCTCGCCGCTTTCGACGCCTTGCCGGTAAAACTTGCCGTCGGCGGAGCGGAGCGCCGACACCAGCACGACGTTCTTTTCATTCTTGCTGAGCGAAAACCGCATCTTGCCGTATTCCCAGCGCGGCTCGCCTTCGATGTAGAGGACTTTGGGCTGTTCGTTCGTGACTTCGATCAACGTTTCCTGCGCGTTGTCTTCGGTCGTGTGTTCGCCTTCGAGCGGCGTGATGTTGAAGTTGTATTTGTGCGTGCCGGGCGCGGAGGGAATAAATTCGAGCGTGACGGTTTGCGCTTCGCCGCCTTTGATGTCGAAGGATTCGGTCTTGAGCGCGTGACCGTCTTCCGTGACCTGAATCGTGACTTTGCCGCTGTCGTAGCCGCTCAGGCGCACGAGCGCATCGGCAATGACGGCAGAACCGGTCAGGATGCGGCGCGGCGTGTTGACGCGCACCATTTCAGCGTCTTTAAATTTTTCGGTGCTGCCCGTGCCAAGCGTGAAGACGGGCAGATTCTTCGCGCGCAGTTCGCGCAACGCTGCGCCAATGTCGCGCGGCGTGTTCATCCCACCGTCAGAAACCAGCACCAGCGCCGCCAGCGCATTGCCCGACGAATCTTTGACCGCTTGCTGCAACGCGACGGCAATATCGGTGCTGCCACCTTCGGCTGTGAGTTGGTTCGGATCCGTGAATTTCGTCGTGTCTCCGGCGAACTTGAAATAATTGGTTTTGAACTTGGCATCCAGCCCTTTGGCAAACGTGCCATCCGACTTCAGCAAATCCTTGACCGCTTGATTGCGCGTCTTTCCGTTTTCGTCATTGAGTTGCATACTGCGCGAGTCGTCGCCCAGCACGGCAATATAATTCGCCTTTGGGATCACGGAAGAAACGACTAACGCCGGTCGCATCAGCAGCACAGCCAGCAAGCCGAGCAACGCGACGCGCAACGCCGCCAAACCGACGCGCGGCCACGAATCCAATTTGATGACGCCGCGAAAGTAGAGGTAATACACCAAACCACCAGCCAGCAGCACGAGTAACAGCACGAGCCAGAGGGAAGGCCGCGCCGTCAATCCCAATTGACCTTTGGCAAAAATTGAAGGCTTGTATTTGAAGAAAAATTGAATGAGGTTGTCCATCACGCTTACATCCCCGGCCAGGAGGTTTGCCCCTGCCGCCTGTGAGCACGAACTGCTCGTATCAATTGCTTTGCCGCTTTAGTGAAAAACCAAGCGCTCGGAACCAGCGCCATTGGCATTATAGCCAATCGCTCCATCGCTTGTCGCGTCAGGGGAAAAATAAATCCAGCCCAGATGAGAATTGCCACACCTTTGCCTACAACGCGGAGCGCCTGGGAGCGCACGCGGCTCGCGTGCTAAGACGTGAAGAGGGAATCCGCTCCGAGAAAGGTTGCGGCCCCTCACGTCTTAGCACGCGAGCCGCGTGCGCTCCCAGGCGCTCCGCGAACCCACGGCTGCGAATTTTACTTGCGCACCAAAACGACGGGGGCTTGTTCGGCGGTTTTGATGCGGGCGAAGAAGGTTTTGACTTGTTCGGCTTCGGCGGCGGGCAGGGTTACTTTCTGCAAGCGGATCGTGCGGGAATAGAACACAACGCCGTCTTTCGCTTCGTACTTCAATTCGCATTGTCCGAACGAGGCTTTGATGATTTGCGGCGCGGGCAGTTCGTCAATCTCGTAGCCTTTGGGCAAGGTGATGCGAATGGTTTCGTGGCGGCTGTCGGCGTCAAGGACGATGGGTTGTTCGCGCTTGGCGTCCAGCAACGTCACGGCGGCGGCGTAGTTCGTCAGCGCCGGTTTGAAAAGCAGCATTCCTTGCAGCCGTTGCGCATATTCGGCAGCGGTCAATTCAATTTCCAGCTTGAAATGCGAACTGGCGTCGTGGGGCGTGAAGCGCGTAACCGTCGCGCGCGGGACGCCGCGTGTGATGAAGCGTTCGATGCGTTTGCGGTATTCGTCGGCGGACAGGCTTTTGAACTCTTCGCGCGAGAAGGCGGCCATTGCGCCAGCCGATTGTTCGTACAATTTGGCCGTCAAGGTGCCTTCCTCATTCAAAGACGCGACGATGGTGCGCTCCAATTGCACGGCGTCGCAGGCGGTCGGCATTTTCAGCAGCGCGCCATTCGCTCCGGCGATAATCAGGGCGAAGCTGTCCTGTTCGTGATCGGGCAAGGTGCCAAACGGCGTGTGCGGATCGGTCGGATCGAAGATCAGCAGGCGACCTAAGCCGGGATGTTGCACCACGGCTTCGGCGTTCGTGGCGTCGCTGATTTTCACCGCGATGATGCAGTGGTTGAATTGATGCGGCGAAGGCCATTCGGCGCGCACGTAAGTCGCATCGCCCGAATAAATCGAAACCAGATACGATTCGATTCCCACGGCTTTCAGCATCGCGCGCATCAGGTTCGCTTTGTCTTTGCAGTCGCCGTAGTTTTTCGCAAAGACCTCGGTTGCCGCGTGCGGACGATAGCCGCCGCCGCGTGCGACGTTGGTTTGAATCGAGATGTAATGCACGCTCTGGGCATAGCGCGCGATGGCCTGCACTTTCTCAAATTCGGTGTTGGCTTCTTTATCTATTGGGGCCGCTAAGGCTTTGGCTTTCACGGCCAGCGCGTCGTTGAGGTCGGCCTGACCGTTCGTCAATTCATACGTCCAGGCGGACACGTCGGCCCAGGTTTTGAAGCTGCGGCCATACGTGGTTTTGGCATTCGCGGGCGGAAACAGATTCACGGCCAGACGCGGGGCGAGGCTGGAAAGCGGCGGACTGTTCGGGCACGGCTCAATCGGCGGCAGGTTGCGCAATTCCCACGTCTGCGTGCGGCCAATGCTGACGGGCGTGACCTGCTCGTGATTGAACGTGATGCTTTCGGCGTTCCAGTTTTCGGGGCTGGTCACGATGAAGCGCGAGGCGAGGACGGGAAAGCGCGCCTGAAATTTCCAATCGAGTTGCGTGAAGACGGTGGACTCTTCGCTGCTGGATTCGTAGCCGAACACGTCGCCCACATCGGCATCTTCGGCGGCGGAAATCGTGCGCACGCGAAATTCGTTGTAGACATCGTCTTCGCTCGCGGCCACGTCCACGTGGCTTTTCTTGCCGTATTCGATGACTTTGCCAGACGAGCGGAGCAACCAGGCTTTCATCTCGCGCAGTTTGCCGTTGTTGGTTTGATAGACTTCGTGCGCCGTGGCGGCGGCGCGGCCTTCTTTGTTGAGGATGCGCATCGCATAGGTATTGACGGTTTTCACTTTGCCGTCTTCGCTGATCGTGACGCGCGATTCGTCGAGCAGGACAAGGACGGGCACTTTTTTGTCGAGGCTCGGTGTGGCTGAGGACGCCGCTTGACGCAACCACGCGGGCGCGTCGTCGGCAACGGTGGCAATGGCTAAGAACGAAATGAGTGCGATGGTGAAAAGAATTCGTTGGATCATAAGTGCCTTTCTTACCGAGTGCGGGATAGACCACAGATGATGCGGATGTTGCGGGTTTACGCCGATTCAGACCCGCGTAAATCTGTCTGATCCGCGTCATCTGTGGCCTATTCTTCTGAGAATGAAATTATTTCACAGACTACTTACTCGCCATCACGGCTTGCTTGAGCATAATTTGGTGATTGTCGCGTTGTTGCACCATCTCAAACAGATTTTTCAGGCTCGCGTAACTGGCTGCGGTGAAGTAAATGTAACCCGCGCCGCCGAACATAAACTTGCGCGTGTAAACTAACGTTCGCTTGTCATCCGTGATGCCGATTTTCACGTCGTAGAGCGAAACCGTTTGCGCGCGAATCCCTTCAACCGATTCAGCGTGATCAAGTTCAAAACCGGCGGGTAGATCAATTTTCACCTCATCTTCTTCCAGCCAGGGATAGTTGAAGGCGACCGGATATTTGCGCGCGCTGCTCGGGAATAGCGCCGGATCACCGAATTGGAAATACGCAGGCTTCAGCACTAACCGCTTGCTGGTGCGCGTCGCGTAGTTCGGAATGCGGACGTGATAGCTATAAGCAAAGAGTTTCGTCGGTTCGTTCAAGTTTTCCAGTTGGATGTTCGTCACCTGCGCTTCGGGGTTCGATTTTTGGATTGCTTCGCGGAATTTGGTTTCGCGTTTGTCGGCATCCAGCGCGACGTAATACCGCTTACGGTCGGTGGACATATGACCGCTAAACGTCACGCGGATGTCGCCTTCCAGAGAACCGTCTTCGTTGAGCTTGAGCGTGGCGCTGCGTTTGGCGCGCGATTTGTCCGGTTCGGAAAGTTGGGTTCTGATGAAGAACGAATGCACGGGATCGGAAACCAACGCTTCCTGCGCCTCTTCCTGCCAGCGCAACATCCCGAAGGCGAGGCCCGGCGTGCCGGGATCGAAGCTGCGCCATTGTCCGCTGGCGCGCACGACAATGTGCGAAGCCGTCATATACTGCGCCTGATAGTACGGCACCGGAAAATCTTTGCTAAACGCCACCTCATCCCGCCCCGCCAGCTTTGCCATCCGCGCTTCAAAGCCAATCGCGTTGGCCAGCGCCGCGAACAGCAAGTTGATGTCTTCGCCCGTGCCGATTTTTTGCCGGAGCGTGTCGTTCGAGGATTTGTTTTCCTTGTATCCGGCGCGTTCCGCCGCCGTCATATCGTAGCCGTGATCGCTGTTTTTGATGTTGGCCTGGCAAAAAGCGTACAGCTTTTCCAGTTTCTGTTCGTCGGTCGTGGCACCCGCCGTGATGTTTTGCGCCGTGCGCTTCAATTCATCCGTCACTTTCAAACGATCTTTCGTGCGGTCGTAGACGGCTTTACCCAGATAATTCCACACCTCGTAATTGGAAGAGAACGTGTAATCGGTGTAGGCAATCATCCAGCCTTTCACGACATCTTCCGGCGGCATATTCGGTTCGGGGCGGAAGGCGGGGACGTTTGTCATCGTCGCGCTGCGCCAGCCTTTGCCATCTTCTTTGAAAAACGCTTCGGGCATCTGGAAGAAGCGCATCTTCTGGCCTGACCAATCGCCAGTCTTGCCTTTGAAGCCGATTTGTAACGATTGCACCGGCACGTTGCGTTGCAGGTCGAGCGCCAGGAAAAAAGCATCTTTTTGTTCCTCACGCCAGCGGTATTCGATGATGGCACCGGGTTCGACGGCGGGCATCGCAAAGGTGATGACATTAACCTTGAATTTATTGGCGCGAAACACTTCTTTGTCAAAAATCGCGCTGGCTTCGAGCGGCACGATTTGACCGTCAGCCTTGATCGTGCGCCCGGCTACGTCTTTGATCTTGACGCCTTTGTAATACGGGATTTCGACTGTGCTTTGTTGTTCGCGGCCCCGGTCGGTGAAAATCTTGATGCGCAGGGAATGCGAAATCGTCGCCTTGTCTTCACTCTTCTCGACGCGAATGTCCCAACTCAACGCTTCGGCATCGGCGTCTTTCTCAACCGTCGAAGCTTGCTGCGCGAGGTGCGTCGGAGCAATGGATTTCCATTCTTCGCCCGCGAATGTTGGGTGGGCGAAGCAAACAAAGAACAGCCAAATTGTGATGCTGATGGTGGCAACGAATTTCATACCGGAACCCTCCTGAGTGCGCCGAACGTGGCGCTGTGAAATTTTCGATGTTCGTGTAAAAACCGCTCGCAAATACCTTCACTGGTATAAGCGACGAAACCTCGGCAAAACCGGACATCGAATTTCGGCACCGCTTCTTGACACGTCTGGTGGTCTTCGGCACACTCGCAGCGCTATCACAAACGGCAAGCCCAATCCGCTGCAAAAGTACCGCAAACAGCTTGTTTGCGGCTCCGACTGACAAAACACAAAAGCGCAGCCAACAGGCGATTTGCCGTCCACGCAATTAGATTTAATTTTTCTCGGAGGGAACGAATGTCAATTACCGATTTTACGCCCAAATTTATGAAGGTCGGCGTACTGACCGCCGCTTTGCAGGAACTTACTCCGCGCGAAAAGCGCGATCCTGATCCCGATTTGGCGATTGAAGAATGGATTCAGTTTGCGCAGGAACTCGGCGTGCATTACATCCAGCTTTCCGCCGCCGTCCACCCGGACGAAGCCGATATTCCGCCCGAAGCGATGCTTGACCCCGTCGCCAACACGCTCGACCTGCGCCAGCCTTTCACCAAAGACCGCGCCCAGCGGGTGCGCGCCGCAATGGAAGCGGGCAAGATGGGTGTTTCCGACATCGGCTATTTCGACAATATGCTGCATCACGATCCGGCCATTCGGAAAACGAAGCACGATTTTATGATGCGCGCGATGGATGCCGCCGTGGAACTCGGAGCCGAAGCCGTCTGCGGTTTCGTCGGGCGCAACCAGCAGTTGAATATGGACGCGAACCTGCTTGATTTTGAAGAGAACTTCATCCCGCTCCTGCAGGAATGCAAAGCGCGCGGACTGCAATATCGCAACGAACAATGCCCGATGCCCGGCTGGGTGCCCGGCGACAACTGGCACAACAACATCGCCTACACGCCGGGCGTGTGGATTGCGCTGCATCAGATTTGCGAAAAACACGGCGTCGGCGATCAGTTCAGAATTCACTACGATCCGTCGCACGCGATTTTGATGGGACAGGATACGCGCTCGATTTTTCAGTACCTGAAAGACGAAGGCTACAACTTCCTGATTGGCGGTTTTCACGTCAAAGGGCAGGTGACGGACAGCAAAGGCGTGTCGGCGTGGGGCTACGGCGGGCAAACCGTGCAACGCGGCGATATGGTCAACGGCAAGCCGTCGGAAAACCCGGCAGACCTGCTGAACGCCTGGAAAAAACAAGTCATCCTCTGCGAACACGAACTGCCCGGCACGGCAAAACACGACCCGCTCGCCTACCTGCAAAACCGCACCGTAGACTGGCTGGATCATCAGTTAGCCGCGCGCGAATTGTTGCAGTTGGATGTCGCCAACACTTTCCTGATTGTCGAGCACGAATATCCGAAAGCGCGCATTCAGGACAAAGACAAGCTGAAACCCATCCTGCAAGGTTCCATCGCCTTCACACGCAAGATTGACGAGGCGGCGGCGTGTATGTTCTCGCTGCAAAACGAAGTGCTGGCCGCGCAGGGTATTCCGGTGCAGGGCGTTGGCCGACAAGCGTATCGGTCTTGAAAAATGGAAATAGGAACGCGGATGACGCGGATAAGAGCGGATACTCGCTGCTTTGATCTGCGTCAATCCGTTTCATCCGCGTCATCTGCGTTCCTATTCATCGTGGAAGGAAGCGAACTATGAAACGATTTATTATCTTCTGGTTGTTCATCGCAACGCTCAGCTTATCTGTTCACGCACAGCAAAAAATCCGTGTTACCTACATCACCGAATCCAAAGGCTTCAAACACGGCGTCCTACCCGAATCGGAAAAGATTATGCAGCAACTCGGCCAGCAACACGGGTTTGCCGTCACCATCTCGCAGGATTCGGCCAAAGTCATCACGGCGGAAAATCTGAAGAATATTGACGTGCTGATTTTTTACACGACGGGTGAACTGCCGTGGAGCGACGAGCAGAAAAAACTGTTTCTCGATTTTGTCCGCAACGGCAAAGGCTTCATCGGCATTCACAGCGCGACGGATACGTTTTACAAATGGCCGGAATATGGCGCACTGATTGGCGGCTATTTTGACGGGCATCCGTGGACATCCAACACGACCGTTGCGGTGCAGAAAGTGGACAATAAGTTTCCCGTCACCAAACACTGGGAAAATGCCTGGGAGTGGAAAGAGGAAACCTATCAGTACAAACAATTCAATGCCAAAGACTGTAAAGTGGTGCTGCGGATGGATACGGCCAAAACGGATATGACCAAGAAAGGTGCGAAAGGCATTCACGCCGTTGGCGATCAGCCCAACATTCAACCCGATTCCTTCCCGCTCGTCTGGTATCGCACGTATGGCAAAGGCCGCGTGTTCTATTCCGAACCGGGGCATAATTCTGAGGTTTGGAACCATCCGAAATATCAAACGATGCTCGTGAATGCGATCAAGTGGGCGGCGAAGCGGTGAAGCTAGTCGCCCTAACCGCATTAACAAGTTGGGCGATACATGGGAATTGTCATCGAGCCTGCGATGTAGTTCATATTGTGCAGGCCACGAATCCCTCGCCATTGATCCGTGCGCGGTGTCATGACTAAGCCCACGCCTGCGCCGACATTGAACGTGAGCGATCCCACCTGTCCTGGCGGAATCATTTGACTCATTCCAAACGGCACACGCGGGTTGGTCGTGCTAATCGTGGCAATAGCCTGGCAATTGCCGGTGAGGAGGCTGTTGAAGCTTCCAAACGGTTTTTCATTGCCGTTGTAAATCGTGGCCGTGCCGACTTGCGCAGCGCCGGTTAATTGGCTGCGTGACAGGTCGCCGCTCATCCCGACTGTGACGAGGCGCTGGCCCGGCGCGTCCAGCGGGCTTTGAATTTCAGTGCTAAGTTGATTCACCAGCAGGTCATAGCTGCCGCCATCAAAATACAACGTCGCTGTACTATCCGGGTTGATCGAAGCCAGCGCATTGGATTGCGCCCAGAAGGTTTCGGCGGCGTAATTGTCCACATAATCGCCATCCCGCACGAACGCATTTCCAATCAGCACATTGTTGCGAATCGGACGGCCCTGATCATCTACGGCGACGGCCAATAACCAGCCCGTCGTTTCAGGGTCGAATTCGGACGTGCGGAAACTGAAACTGGCGTTGGGTGTCAGACAGAGAAACTGATCCGACTGATGACAGGTTTTGCCGTCAATGAAGAAGACGTGCGCGATAACCTGATTATCGCCGACATTGCTGATGGTCAGCCGCGTGTCTTTTTGTTGCGCCGCCTGCGAAATGTAATAGGGGAAGACCAGCACGCTCCCCGCCCGTTGATCGTGTACGATGACGGGCGTGCCAGGACAATTTAGCGATTCGCATTCAAGGATTGAGGCTGAACCACCAAATTGCAAAGTGGCGTTGGAGGTAACACATAAATTGGGCGGGTTCACCACTCCCGGTTTGAGCATCACTTTATAGTCTACGGCCATTCGTTGAAAGGGCGCGAGCGTGCCCGTGACGCTAATGCCTGTCGGACTGGTTGTACAAGTGCCGACCGTGCTGATGCAGGCGTTGGGAACAACCGTCACTCGTGTGTCCACGATGGTCGTGAGCGTAAATGGATTGTTGATGTTGTTCGGATTCCCCAACTCCGCGTGGATCGTCAGCGTGTCTTTGCTGAAGCAGACGAATGGATCAAGCAGGTTGATCATAAACGGCAGCACCGTTAATTTTGCCGTGCGCGTCGCCAGCACATTGCAGGGGAAGGTGAGAACCGCACGATACAAATTGCCAGACATCGGCAGCGACACATTCGCGACTGTTAAGGTCAGGTTTGTTTCGCCGGGCAGGTCGTGAAAGGTGATCCCGCCATCCGTACTCACTTGCCATTGCACGGTCTGGTTACCCGTGACCGCAGTGGAGAAGGTTACAATACCCATTTCGTTTGTGCCTTGATCCTGCGGCTGTGTCGTGATGGTTCCAATAATGGGCGGGCCATTTCCGCCAGGTGTCTGGGGCGGTGCAAAAACGGGGATGGTAAGAGTGCTATTGGTAAAGTCAGTGACCGGCAAGGGAGAGATGCCGCTTCCATTTCCCGCAACAGGCGTCATCAATAAACCTACGCCTGCTCCGATATTGAAAGTCGTTGCGCCGAGCGTACCGCTGGGAATCAAGCTTCCTAAGCCACCGGGGACGCGCGGACTGGCATTGCTAACGAAACCCCAAGCTTGACAACCGCCGATCAGGAATTTCGTAAAACTGCCCGGCGTTCCCCCTCCTGCTCCGCGCACCAGACCAGTTCCAGTCTGCCCGGCACCGCTAACCATAGCTACGCCGACATCGCCTTGTAACCCGACTGTCACAACTTTTTGCGCTGGAACGAGTTGGGGGTTCTGGAGGAAGGGGGTGAGTTGATTCGGCACTTTTTGATAACCAATTCCATCGAAATTCAAAGTTGCGGTGCCATTAGGATTGCTCGTTGCCGGAGTCGCCGAAAGCGCTGGAAAAGCTACGGCATCATAAAAACCCTGGTAATTGCCATCGCTCACCACCGCTTGTCCAGCCAGGTTATTATATTGCATCGGCACCCCGTTCGCATCTACTGCCACGACTAACAGCCAACCGGTTGTAGTTGGATCGGCACTTGAGGCCGTAAAGGAAGTGCAGAAGTTTGGCGACATAATCAGGTATTGATCAGTTTGCGTGCAGGTGGCTCCATTGATGTAAAAGACGTGCAGTGCCACAGTTTGCGATCCCGTATTGCTGATGTTGAGCGTTGTGTCTCTGCCCATCAAATCAGAAGTGTAATATGGGAAAACCAGCACGCTTCCTGTTTTAGGCAGGGCGACTGGCGGATTGGCCGCACTCGTCGGCGCGTAAACCGGAATGGTCAGCGTCGTACTGACTGGCGTTGTTGCGGTGATATATTTGACACCGCTGTTGGGAGCGGTCTTGGGCGTCAGCAGCAAGCCGAATCCAGCACCAATGTTGAATGAAAAGGTTGCCGTATCGCCGCTGGGGATTACTACGCCGAAGGAAGAAAGGATGCGCGGGTTGTTCGCGGAGATCGTCGCACTGGCTTGACAGGCGTTGAGTAAAAAGTCTGTGAAGGAAAATGTCTGGGTGTCGGAGGTTCGTGTAACCAGCCCGTTTCCCACTTGTTTTGCGCCCGTAGCCGTTGTCGCCACGTTTCCTTGCAGTCCCACCGTTATTACTTTCTGTCCTGGTGCATCAGCTACGCTTTGTACCAGCGTACTCATTCTTGTCGGAACTTGTTCATACCCGCTGCCATTGAAATTCAGGGTTGCCGTGCCGTCGTTATTATTCGTCGCAGGTGATGCGGAAAGTGCTTGCAACGCCTTTGCGTCGTAAGAGCCAATGTAATCGCCGTCGTTCAGCGTAGCCGTACCGCGCAGATTGTTATTGGCAATGGGATTCCCGCTGGCATCTACCGCTACGGCCAATAACCAACCGATTAGCGTAGGATCATATTGCGCCGCGCTCAGCGTCACGGACGAATTCGCTGCGACGGTAATAAACGTGTCGGCCTGTGAACACGTTGCGCCCGACATAAAAAACAAATGCACCAGCGCTGCTTGTCCGCCTTGATTGAAGATCGTCAGTGTTGTGTCTTTGCCCGTCGTCGGGTCGGAGTGGTAATACGGAAAGACCAGCACGCTGCCGCTGCTCCCTGCCTGCACAGCAGGAGATGGAAGAGGGGTGCTGGGCGGCGCAATGCCGTGCATCAGCGACGGAATGTGCCAGCCTGTTTGCCGTGCGAAGCCGATGCCAACGCCGCCGAGCAGGCAAAGCCAGAGCAGCATCTGCCGAGTCGAGTTAGCGAATAGGAAAGGGGCGAACGAACGAAGGCGCGAACTGCAACGAATGTGGGTGGAAATCATGTAAAAACTCCTGCGCCACGAAGTTCAATCGTGGCGACTGGAAATATTTCCCTTCCAGATCGTTCGTGAGTGCAGCGCGAACGCGGATATGCTGTGATGTCTTGTGCTGGTCTTGCAAGACCAGCCAGCGAACGAGAATAACTACGCAACCGGCAGCTTTTTGTCCGTGACCTTGCTGCCTCCAACACCAGGCCCATCCTCGATAATACTGTTTGCCGGAGTGAGGAAGTTTGTGCTGATGGTGGGCAGTATACAAAGGGTGTTTACGCAGAGCAAGACTATCCTACGGTTTTATCGCGCGAGCCTGGTTTTGTAAGGCAAACAGGGTCGTGAGAGCTTCGACAGGACTCATCGCGTTGAGGTCAAGCGTGAGCAAACTATCCAGTAACGGGTGAACAGAGGACGAAGGGGAAGTCGTTGTGCGGGCTGGCAGTCGCTCATTGGACGCATCGTGGTTTTGCAGCAACGCGCGGGCGCGGCGAATGACCGGTTTGGGTAGCCCTGCAATTTCCGCGACGTGAATCCCAAAAGACTTTTCTGCCCGTCCCGGCGCAATGCGATGCAGGTATTCGACGTGCTGCCCCGTCTCCCGCACAGTCAGGTGATAATTCTGCACACGCGGCAAATACTCGGCGCAATCCGTCAACTCGTGATAATGCGTTGCGAAAAGCGTTTTGGCGGCGACCTTCGGATGATTGTGAATGTACTCGACGATGGAACGTGCGATGGATAAGCCGTCAGCCGTTGCCGTGCCGCGTCCCACTTCGTCCAATAAAATCAGGCTATTTGGCGTGGCGTTGTGGAGTATTTGAGCGGTTTCAATCATCTCTACCATAAAACTCGAATGCCCCTGCAACATAAAATCGGTCAGGCCAACGCGCGTAAAGATGCGGTCGGTGATACCGATGGTCGCGGCTTCGGCGGGAACGGACGAACCGATTTGCGCGAGCAGGACGATGAGCGCGACTTGCCGCAGGTACACCGACTTGCCCGCCATATTCGGTGCGGTCAGCAGCATGATTTGTGCGCCGTCGTTGGCGAGTGAAGTGTCGTTGGCGATGAATTTGCGCCCTTCCAACCGTTGTTCGATCATTGGATGGCGGCCTTGCCGGATGGTCAGTTCGTGGCCTTCGTTCAACTCAGGACGGACGTAGTGAAACCGCTCGGCGCACTCGGCCAGCGCGGCAAAAACATCTAGTTTAGCAATGCCTGCCGCGACCTGGCTGATGCGTTCGGCGTGGCGACCGATTTCATCGCACACCTGCCGGTACAAACTTAACTCCAGTTCCAAAATGCGCTCTTTGGCGTTGGCAATGAGGGCTTCGTGTTCTTTGAGTTCGAGCGTGAAAAAGCGTTCGGCGTTGGTGAGCGTTTGTTTGCGGATGAAACCCTGCGGCACCAAATGCAGATTGGGTTTCGTGACTTCGATGTAATAGCCGAAGACCTTGTTATAGCTGACCTTGAGCGAACGAATGCCGGTGCGGCTGCGTTGCTGCGCTTCAAACCGCGCGACGAAATCGCGTCCGCCGAGCAGGATGCTGCGCAGTTCATCCAACTCCGCCGAAAAGCCCGAACGGATAATGTCGCCGCGCTCGAAATCCGACGGCGGACGGTCGGTGATGGCGCGCGCAACAAATTCGGCAATGTCGTGGCATTGGGCAAGCGGCGCGAGAAACGGCGCAGGTGCTTTGTGTTTTTCGAGCGTCGCGCGAATCGCAGGTAGTGCGCGCAGGCTTTGTGCCAGCGTCACAATTTCTGATGGCACGGCGATTTTGCGGCGAATGCGTCCGAGCAGGCGTTCCAAATCCAGCACATCGGCAAACGCTTCGCGCACGACTTCGCGCGCAGCAGATTTTTTCAGAAACCATTCGATGGCGTCTTGCCGATTCCGCAATTCGGCCACGTCCAGCAGCGGATGCCGCAGCCATTTGCGCAACAACCTGCCGCCCATCGGCGTCATCGTCAGATCAATCGTTTGCACCAGCGAACCCGTCGGCGCGCCGCCCGTGTAATCCCAACTTTGAAAGACTTCCAGATTGCGCAGCGCGTTTGGATCGAGGCGCAGAAAATTATCGCAGGCATAGCGTTGCAACCGCGTCAGATTCGCTAGCGCATCGGCTTGTGTGTCGCGCAGGTAGGCCAGAATCGCACCGGCAGCCTGCACAGCATACGGTTCGTGGTCAAGGCCGAAGGCGGCGAGCGTGGCGATTTGAAAATGCTCGCGCAATGCCTTTTTCGCGCTCGCCAACTCCATCACGCTGTCATCGAGTTTGGTGATTGAGCGGATTTCGAGCGGCGGGATTTCAGCGCTGCGAGCAAGCAGTAATTCGGCGGGCAACTGGCGTTCTAATTCCAGCAAGGCTTGTTTGGTATCCAATTGCGTAGCGGTAAACTCGCCGGTCGTAATGTCCACAAAGGCAATGCCGGAACGTTTCTCGCCCTGCACGAGACTCGCCAGAAAATTGTTTGCACGACCTTCGAGCAAGCCCGGTTCGACCACCGTGCCGGGCGTGATGATGCGCGTAACTTCGCGTTCGACCAGCCCTTTGCCCGGCGGCGTGACCTGATCGCAAATGGCGACTTTGTGACCGCGTTGAATGAGCTTGGCGAGGTGCGATTCCAGCGAGCGTACAGGCACGCCAGCGAGCGGATAATATTGGCCTTTGCCAAAGGATTTGCGCGTGAGTGCGACGCCGAGTTCGCGGGCAATGACGCGCGCATCGTCATCAAAGCATTCGTAAAAATCACCAATCTGAA
This sequence comes from Blastocatellia bacterium, assembly GCA_046331525.1. Classification (GTDB taxonomy): domain Bacteria; phylum Acidobacteriota; class Blastocatellia; order RBC074; family RBC074; genus JAFDVL01. The sequence goes on along the minus strand of JAXLQQ010000004.1, from coordinate 89,527 downwards.
ACAACAAAATCAAACCGGGATAGCGTCGCTTGGTGTCCAAATATTGCCGACGTAGGGGCGTAGTCATGGCAGGAATAATACGCGATGGGGACGCCCGCGGCCAGCTTGCTTGGCTCTGTTAGAGTTTGCGCCCACAGCGGCTAGCACGCAGGATGCGTGTGTCCCCAATAATTACCGATACGCGCCGCATTCTTCTTCATTCACGCGAGCAACAAGCGACAACGCCAGTCGGTATCCGAGGTAGACGCTTTCGGGTTTGATGATGTTCGCCTGATCGCCTTTGTGATGAAAAACTTCTGCCCAATTCGGCGTCATTGCAACGAGCGAAATGGACGGGATTTTTTTATCCAGAAATGGCGTGCTGTCGGTGTCGGCGTTAGCGATACTGGTGGTCTTGAGGGGAACATCCATTTTCTTCGCAATCTCTTTGGTGAGTTCTGTCAATTTCTTTTGCGAAACGTTCGTCATCACCATCGGCACCGTCATTCCGAGGCTGTCCAGATTAATCATCGCGCAGTATTGGTTCAGCTCGTCTTTCTTAATCTGCTTGGCCATCGCGCGTGAACCGATCAGCCCCTTTTCTTCTTGTCCGAAGCCAACGAAAATCAGCGTTTTTTTCAGCTTGGCATCTTTCAGCGTGCGGTACAGATGGGCGATGGCGACAATGCCAGTCCAATTGTCTACCGCCCCGCACGAGCCGGGGCCAGTCATGTCGTAATGCGCGCCGATGATGATTTTCTCATCGGTTTCGCCGACTTTGCGCAGGACGAAATTTTCTACGTCTTTGATTTTTTCGACGGTGTAGTCTGCTTCCGTTGCGCCCATTTCTCGAAACAACGCTTTGACTGCTGCCAGCCGCTCCTCATTCTTGCAAGGAATGGCTGTAAAGGCCGCCTGAAAGTCCTCGACACTCGACAATGCAAGGTCAGTGGGAGGAGCTTGGGGAATCGTGGAAACGGGGAAAAGCAACAGGAGCGCGCAGAGTGCGACGCGCAGGCAATGACTCATCGGCTTCCCTGTTGATTGAGTTGCTGATAGTAATCGTGCAGGAAGCTCTTCATGCTGATTTGGAAACGGCTCATGCCGAGCTTGCGCGCTTCGGCCACGGCCTGTTCGACGGTCCAGCCTTCATAGCGCATACGATAACAGGCAATGATGGTGCCAGTACGATCATCGCCGCGTTTGCAATGCACAAAGACGGGTGCGTTAGTGCGGTCATGCATCAGCGAGAGCACCTGATTGATTTGCTCGAAGTTCGGACGGCTCAGCGCCGGGAGCGGAATATTGTAATAGCGCAGTCCCAAATCCTTTACGACCTTGCCTTCGGCCTCAGTTTCGGCGCTTGTGTTGCGCAAATTGATGATGGTGTGAACGCGCATTTCGGCCAGTTTTTTCAGGCCGTCGGGTTGGGGTTGTGCTCCGCGAAAGATCGTCATATTGACCAGATGCATGTTCGGCAAATCTACCTTGTCAGCAGTGGTGGGCACCGTGCAAAGGCAAGTGAGGAGAAGCACACAAGAGAGAAAGTGTTTCATAGATTCCTCGTTAATTTCCTCAACAAAGCGGATTCAAGTTGGAGCGATGCATGGAGGCGCTGCAATTCGCCCGTGCCAATGATCGTGACGCGCTCAATGATTTCGTGAAAGGAACCACCGAGCCGCTTATCGGCGAAACGCTGATCGCGTTCGTCAGCGATGACTAAAAACAACTGGGAGCGTTGTGTCTCATATGCATGCTTGAGCCGTGCCAGCGCACTGTCGACGCTGCCGGAAATCTGCACTTCAAAAACATGGCTCAAGCGGGGGGCAGTCAAACTGTCGCGCCATACTACATCAAAATGCTCGAATTCCGCAGCAGCGAATTTACCGAGCCACGCGCCAATTTCGACGAGCATCTGCTGCGCTTCCTGATGATGTACGGTGCGTTTGGGAGCTTCATTCTGTTCCGAAACAGGGACGATTTGCAAGTCTTCGACTTCGACTCTGGCAATTCCTTTGGCAGTAATCTCCCACATCGCACCGTGCCGCTGCAATTCACCGCTTTCCAGCAACTGTTTGGCTGCTCGCTGTACGACACGGTGCCAGCGACTACGTCCAGCTTCGGTTTTTTCTGCTAAATCGCGAGCTGTGAGTTGGGGAAAGTATTGCGTCAGCCGGTCATACAAATAGCGTGGATGATCGCGTCCGCCAGTAGCTTTGAGTTCTTGCAAGATGGGCAATTCTAACCTTGCCGATTCTGGATAAGGCATATTGGTTTGAGATTGGAGATTGGAAATTTGAGAGGAAGAGCGGAATCTTTGGGATTCGCCTCCTTCTCCTCTCAAATTTCCAATCTCCAATCCTTAGTCTCGCCCGATTGAAAATGGAGTTAGGACGTCGGTTTGTCGGGCGGTGGCGCAGTTGCGTGAAAATCTTCGTAAAACCGCCGGGCGTATTCGTCAAGCAATGCTTCGACGCGCGCCGGATCAGGCGCGGCGACGGCTAAGCCTGCGTGATGTTTCTTGGCGAGACGAAAGACGATTTCCGATTCGGTGTAGGGCGACGTGTCGGGCGTTTCCTGCCGTGCGAGCGAAATGACGATGCCCGCGTAATCGTCTTTGATTGCTGGCAAGGTGTAATCTTTTTGCAGGATTTCGACGCGCGCCCATTCGGCCCAGAGGTCAACACCGCGTGCAGCCTTCACGACTTCAGCCAGAAAGGCACCGCCAACGCGCGCGGCAATTTCCAGAAAGTAAAACTGTCCGTCCGCCTGCCCCTTGATGAATTCAGCGTGCGTGACACCGCGCACAAAACGGAAGGCTTTGATTAGCTCGCGGTTCATTGCCTGCAGCGCCTGTTCATCGCCGGAGCCGCGCGGGATGCCGTAGCTTGTGAAAATGCCGCCTTCGTGCATCACTGCCATCGGCGGCGAGCCGTATTTTTGCACGTTGGCAAAAACGACTTCGCTCTCGCTGACAATCGAATCCACATGAAAAATCTCGCCGGGCACGAATTGTTCCAGCACTTTGAAGGATTGCTCATCGCCCAACTGCTCCAGCACCGGCCAGAGTTCGTCTGCCGCGTGCAATTTTTTGATCCCGATGGCCGACGCTGACGTGCGCGGTTTCAGCACCCAGGGCGGCGGCACGCGCTCCATAAATTCGCGCAAGTCGTCGTGATTCACCACCGCAGAAAACGCCGGAACGCGAATGCCTGCATCCTGCGCCTGCACGCGCATCGCCAGCTTGTCGCGGAAGAAGCGCGCCGTCGTATCGCCCATTCCCGGAATGCGCAAATGCTCACGCAGATTGGCGGCGACTTCGATGTCGAATTCATCAAGCGGAATCAGGCAATCAATCTTGCGCGTGCGGGCCAAATAGCTGATGGCGAAAGTGATGTCCGGCTGCTTGGCTAAATCCGGCATCACAAAAAACTCGTCAATACAATCGCGCGGCCAGAGCGGGGAATCCTGTAACTTTTCGACGGTAACGAAGATGACACGACATCCTTGTCGTTTGCATTCGCGGATCAATTCTTCGCCTTTTTCATAGCTGGAGAGACAGAGAACGGTAAAGGGGCGCATAGCAGTTGATAAAAAAATGGGAGCGGTGTTGTTATCCTTGGAACTCAAGCCAATCGGATTGTCTGGCAAAAGCTGGAAAACAGCAAGCGTAGCAGCAGACGGGAGCAATGAGAGGGGAATTGCGGGGGCGGAAAAATGATTTCACCGCAAAAACACGAAAGGGGACAGCGTTTTTTCTGTCCCCCTTCGCGCTATTGTAGTGAACAATCGCCGACTATTTTTTGTCGCCATCCGGATTCGCGTCCGACGTGACTTCGATGTTGTTATTAGAAAGTGTCGTGCCGATGTCACGCTGCAACTGCGCGACGAGTTTGTTGTAATCGGTCAGGGCGCGAATGAATTGACCTTTGGCGATGGACAAATCATTCTGCCGTTGCAGGACAAAGAAGGTGGTTGTCAGACCAGCTTCGAAACGCTTTTGTTCGCCGTCCAATTGTTGTTGGGCGTATTGCTGTTGCGCGCGCGCGGCTTCAATGCGCATCTTGGCAAATTCGATGGATTGCACATCATTGCGGATTTGTGTTTCGATATCCTGCGTCTGTTTGCGGAATTGCAAATCCAGCTGTTTGGTCTGCTCCAGCGCGCGACCCAGATTGGCTTCGGCTACGCGATTTTTCCACGGGATTTGAATCTGGATACCAGCCTGCAAGGTTTGATATTTATTCGTCAGCAGGTTTTTCAGCGCCGTGCCATAACCACCACGAAAATCAGGATCAACGGAAGTAATCGGCAGTCCGTTGGAATCCAACACGACATTGCCCAGAGAATCGCGGCGGAAGGTGGCTGCGGTTGGGTCACCGCCTAGCCCCGACGGCGTGTACGTCACGAATGCATTGACCTGTGGTTTAGTTTGATTGCGGAAATAATCAATGTTCGTGGAATTAATGTCTTTTTGCAGCAGCAGTTGTTTCAACTCCGGGCGATTTTCGCGCGATAGGCGCAGGGCTTCACCCAGCGGGAGCGTCACGGGTTGAATTTCAAAAGATTCCAGCGGGACAATTTTGGCTGTCCAGATATCCGCATCTGCGCCGTCTACCACCAGTTGTTTGAGAGTATTCTCGGCCTGCGAAACCGCATTCATTGCGGTAAACACTGAAATGCGGCGCGATTCAACAGAGGTTGCCGCCGTGACAACATCAATGGGAGCCAAGGTGCCGACTTCAACTTGGCGCTGGTTGTTGGTTAGCTGTACTTCTGCCAATTTCACCGCATCACGTTGAATCTCTTCATCGCGGATCGCAAAAGCCAAATCCCAGTAGGCTTGTTGCACGCGCGAGATGATTTCGATGGCGCGCTGGCGAAATTGCGCGTCCGAAAGATCAAGTTGTTTTTTCGTGATCTTGATGAGCCGCCGATTCGCGTCAATGCGGAAGTTGCGCATCAGTGGTTGCGTAAACCCGAACGATAATTGTGGCTGATACTGCGGGTCAAAGTTGCTCCGGTTACTATTGAGCCGAGAGTTATTAAAATCCACACTGAATTGCCCGCCTGAACGCTCAATGGAACGCGCCATTCCAAAGTTATAAGTTAAGGTCTTAATCGAAATAATTTTCCCGACGCCGGAAATCACGTTACCACTGTTGGTCGTGATCGCCGCTGACGGCGTTGCGTTGGCGATGCGCTGCGGAGTAAAGGAGAGCGTGGAGGTAAACGCCGGATCATAGACGCCGCGCGCGGCATACAAATCATACTCCGCCAGCCGCACATTTTCGCGTTCCAGTTGAATGTCTACGTTGCGCTCTAAGGCGGCCATAATGGCGTCGCGTAACGTCCAGTTCATCACTTTGCCAGGGTCAATTCCGATGCTCCGCGGCGGAATTGAGCGCGGTTTAATTTCTGGTGCCTGAATCGGATTGGCCTGTGTGGCCGGAGGAATCGGCGTTTGTGCCAAGAGATTCACCGACACCAGCAAACCGCCTGTGAGCGTGAGAATGCGGGACAAAGATTTCAAACTTTCAATCATGACTTCTCCGATGACGTGGTATTGCAATGTTTTGAATTCAGCAAGTTTTCCTTACGAACCTTCCACTTTGCTGGTTGCAAAAAAGTGGGGTTGGTCAGTTGTCCGCGATCAGTTGTTTTCGGCGAATGCCTGGTGCGGTAGCAACGGACGACGGACAACTGACTAAGTACGATAATCGGCGTTAATGCGAATGTAGTCTTCCGTCAAATCGCAAGTCCATTCGGTGACTTCTGCCTCGCCCTGCTGCAAATCTACGGTGATGGTGATCTCATCGCGCTTGAGGATCGCTAAGGCTTTGGCTTCATCGAAGCGCAGGCCGCGCCCTTGCTTGGCGACGAAGAGATTGCCGATTTTTATGTCAACTTTCGTGATGTCGAATTTTACGCCCGCACGGCCTGCCGCCGCTAAGATGCGGCCCCAGTTCGCGTCTTCGCCCGCGATGGCGGTTTTGACGAGCGGGCTGGTGGCGATGGTTTCAGCGATGCGATGCGCCATTTTTTCATTCGGCGCGCGTTTGATCTGCACGGTAATCAGCTTTCGCGCGCCTTCGCCGTCGCGGGCGACCATGATGGCCAGCTCGCGGCAAACCTCGGTCAAGCCTTTGACAAAGCGGTCATAACTCGCGCCAGCGGCTTGAGCAAGGGGCGGGTTACCGGCGGCTCCGTTGGCCAACACGGCCAGCGTGTCGTTGGTCGAAGTGTCGCCGTCAATGGTTACGCGATTAAAACTCAAATTCACCGCCTGTTTGAGCGCCGCTTGCAGCGCCGCTTTGCTAATCGCCGCGTCCGTCATCACGAAGGAAAGCAGGGTCGCCATATTCGGATGAATCATCCCTGCGCCTTTGGCAACGCCTGTGATCGTGACGCGCTTGCCATCCAACAGAAACGCCCGCGAAGCCGCCTTCGGAAACGTGTCCGTGGTCATAATGGCGCTGGACAGTTGGGCAATTGCCGTGCCGCTTTGTCGTGTGAGCGCTGGCGCTGCTGTTTGAATGCCAGCGCTGAGCTTGTTCATGTCCAGTTGCACGCCGATAACGCCGGTCGAGCAGACCAATACTTCGCGCGGCTGGCATTGCAGCAGGCTGGCTACCAGTTCCGTTGTTGCGGTAGCGTTCGCTTCGCCTTCCGCGCCGGTAACAGCATTCGCACAGCCGGAATTCACGATGATCGCGCGATGCGTGCGATGCCGTAAATGCGCCCGCGAAACCACGACGGGTGCGGCTTGCACCAGGTTTTGCGTGAACACCGCCGCCGCGATGGCGGGCGTGGTCGAAACGATTAGCGCAAGGTCTTCGCCCGCTTTCTTAATGCCGCAGCGAGTCGTAGCGAGCAGGAAATTTTTCGGGACGGGATGATTCCGTGTGGTTGCAGGTGAGTCGGGAGATGTCGTTGTAGCCAATGCAAATAGTCCTCTGTCAGTTGTTCGATTCTGGGAACGAAGTGTTCGGAAGTGAGCAGTCTAGTGGATTGCCGCGCGGGTGTAAATTGCTGGCCGCTTAGTTCTTGCTTAATGAATTCTCTGCGATGTGGTAACGGTAACGGTTTTCGGCGGCAAACACAGGTGGTCATTGCAGCTTTGATACCGCACCTGCACTTGCAGCCTCTTTACTTTTCCAAGTGCGCCAGCCTGAATTTTGATCGGAATGAAGAACGTGGCTGCTTTTTCGTAAAACTGTGTTTCGACGCCAAAATTTTCATCAAATTTGCTCTGCGGCAGCGGCGATTGAATTTCACCTGCCAGCACGAAAGGTTGTTTCGCCGCAAGGCTGATGCGTGTCGGGCGCGGGCCGTTCGGGATTTCTTCGAGCGCGTATAAATACCAGCCCCCCGCAATGCGGGCGGAAAGGCGCGCTTGGAAAGGTTTGTTGTACGATTTCCTGACAGGCACGAGCTTCAGCGACCATCGCACGGGATTGGTTGTGCTGGCCTGTGGATACGCCGAGGTGAAAAAGCCAAAGATAAAAAGAAGGAGTACTACAAATTTCATCTCACCTTATTCGTGCAACACGGGCAGCGGTTTTTTGACTTGCGGGATTTGCACCTGACTGACTTCAAAGGCTTCCGGTTTCGGATCGACGACCAAATCCAGCACCATTGGCACTTCGTCGCAACTGCTCATCTTGGGGCAGGTAACGCAATCCATCCAGACTTTGCGCGGCATCGCTTCGTGTTGGACGACGCGAAAGCCGAGCTTTTCAAAAAAGCCCTGCACGTAGGTAAAAGCATAGACCTGCACCAAATCATTTTCGCGCGCTTCGGCGATATTGGCTTCAACAAGCGCACGACCAATGCCTTTGTGACCCGCGTTTGGATCAACAGCAAGTGAACGAACTTCCGCCATATCGCCCCAGGTGAAATGCAGGCCGGAACAGCCGATCACTTTTTTTTTGCCGGATTCATCGTTTGCGACGGCCACGTGAAAGTCGCGGATGTTTTCGTAGATGCTCAGCAACGAACGCGGCAGCATTTGTTCCTGGCGCGCGTAGTTGTTGATGAGCCAATGAATTTGCGTAGCGTCTTTGGTTTTGGCTTTGCGGATTTGATAGGTCATGGTGAAGAAATGGGAGCGCTGGGAGAAATGAGAGAAATGGGAAAGGTCATAACGCCCATTCTTCTCATCTCTCCCCTTGCATCACTGACTCGCCTTTGCCTCCTCCAAAATCACTTCCTCCAGCGAACCGAGCAGCGCATCAACCTCGTCCTTGCGGATGATATACGGCGGCAAAAAGCGCAATGTCGTTTCATTTGTGCTATTCATCAAAAAGCCGCGTTCGAGCATTTTGTTCGGGACATTTTTGCTGGGGAAGGTGACTTCAGCGCCGACCATCAAGCCGAGCGCGCGGACTTCTTTGATGATGTCAGGATGCGATTCCTGCATTAGTTGCAGTTGTTGTTTGAAGTACGCGCCAGTTTCGTTCACCTGCTGCATCAGGTTGTTTTCGGTCAACTCCGCCATAAATTCCAAACTTAAACGACAGGCAATCGGGCCGCCACCAAACGTTGAGCCGTGATCGCCGGGCTTGAACCCGTCCGCCGCTTTTTCGTTGAAGATAATTGCGCCGAGCGGCACGCCGAGTCCGAGCGGTTTCGCGACGGTCAGAATATCCGGTTTGACGGAGCTGTGTTCATACGCAAACAGCTTGCCTGTGCGGCCTAAGCCACATTGCACTTCATCCACAATTAACAGCGCATCCACTGCGTCGCAGGCATCGCGCAGCGTTTGCAGGTATTCCGGCGTCAGCAGCCGAATCCCGCCTTCGCCCTGAATCGTTTCGACGATGACGGCTGCGGTGCGTTCGTTGATTGCTGTCTTGGCTTCTTCGTGATCGTTGGCATGAATGAAGCTGACGCCGGGAATCAACGGCTCAAATGGCTCGCGGTATTTCTTCTGCGCCGTGATCGAAAGCGCGCCCATCGAACGCCCGTGAAACGAATTGTGCAGCGAAATATATTCGGTCTTATTCTCGCGCCCGCGTTTGCGCTGCCATGCCCGCGCGGCTTTCAATGCACCTTCGGTTGCTTCGGTGCCGGTGTTGCAGAAAAAGACTTTCGCCAGTCCCGATGCTTCAACCAATTTTTGCGCGAGTTGGCCTTGATATGGGTGATAGAACAGATTCGACGTGTGCGGCAGATTCGCCTGTTCATTCAAAATACGACGCACGCGCGGGTGATCATAGCCCAGCACGTTGACGCCAATGCCGGAAATAAAATCCAAATAGGCCTGGCCTTTGTCGTCGTATAACGTCGAGCCTTCGCCGCGCACGAACAGCACCGGATAGCGTGCATACGTGGGCATGACATAATTGGCTTCGAGTTGTTGAATGTGATTGAGATCGAATCTTTCTGTGGTCATTTTTGTTGTGTTGTTAACCTCCAAAAAAAGTAGCGCAAACGTCTCGTTTACGTGCTGTAAAAGGGAACGCGGCGAAGTGAAGCAGGCAATGCAAACGAGACGTTTGCGCTACTTTTGCTGCAAATACGCCAAATAATCGCCGCCCGGTATTAAGTGACCCGTAGCGACCCAGTCGTTATAAACATACATCCAGCAGTCAAGTTGCTGGCCGTCTTCTAATGAAATCATTTCTTTGGTGCGAGCAAATAAACTCGCTTCCAATTCGCCCGGCACAAAGCCTTCATATACATCCAACTGCGCCAGCGTCGTTTGCGGTTCCGGCAATTCGTACACTTCGCCAATCACTTTCGTCTGAAAATTTGCGCCCACAATTGCGCCCGGATACGCGCCTAGATCGTAGAGTTCTCCGGCCACTTGCCCCTTTCCGACAAAGCGCAAGCCTTGCATTAGCGCCTGAAGTTCAGGCGTCAGCGTGGGCCATAATTTTTGCCGCAGTGTGCCGACTACGAAAAGATATTCCGCCATAGTTTATGCAATTGTAGTGCCCACCGCCTCCTGCTGTAGGCAAGCGCGTACGAGCGAGTTTTCGTCTGCCGCACCAATAATCTGAATACGTTTTACGCCTGCTTCCAGTGCAGACAGGCACGCGCGCAATTTGGGGCGCATCCCGCCGTGAGCAACGCCGGAATCTAACAACTGCTGAATGCCCGCGCGGTCTAACTGCGAAATTGTATTGCCGCCTTCATCTTTCACGCCGCCCACGTCGGTGACAAAAATCAATTGATCTGCCTGACAAGCGGGCGCGACAGCGGCGGCCATCTGATCGCCGTTGATGTTGTGGTAACTGAAATCGTGAATGCTCAAGCCCAAACAGGCGAAAATCGGAATCGCATTGATGCCGAGCAGGGCATCAATTAACTGTCCATTGGTGCGTACGATTTCTCCGACGTAGCCTAAATCGGTGCCGTCTTCAGCTTTCAATTTCGTGGATAAAAAACTGAGCGCGTCGCCGCCGGTCAGGCTGATGGCGGGAATCTTGATGCGAGAAAAATCCGCGACTAATTCTTTGCCGACTTTGCCGGACAGCACCATTTGAATCACTTCGCGTGCGGGCGCGTCCGTGATGCGCAGGCCGTCGTGAAAGTGTGATTCGATGTTGAGCCGCTTCAGCATTTCGGCAATTTGCTTGCCGCCGCCGTGAACTAAAACGATGTCTTGTTGATGCGCACGCAGTTCGCTGATTTGAAATACGAGGTTGAGGCGCAGGGACGTGTCAACCAAGACGCTGCCGCCGAGTTTGATGACTGATCTCATAAAATCCCCTCTCGTTCATCAAACCCAAAAGCGATATTGGCGTTTTGTAATGCCTGGCTGGCTGCGCCTTTCAGCAGGTTGTCTTCGGCAGAAATGATAATTGCCTGATGTTCATTCACCGCGCAGCCGATGTCGCAGAATGGGGTGTTGGCGACGAATTTGATTTCCGGCAATTGCGCGTCGGTGAACAGTCGCACGAACGGCTTGCCCGCGAATGTCTCCTGCCAAACCCGATGAATATCGTTGCGCGTGACGCCAGGCTGCAACCGCACATTAATCGTCGAAAGAATCCCGCGATTGATGGGCAACAGATGCGGTGTGAAAATCACATTGTCAGGCGAGAATGCCAGCCCCAACCCCTGCGCGATTTCGGGCGCGTGGCGATGCTTGAAAATATTGTAGGCTTTGTAGCTGTCACTAACCTCGACAAAATGAGTGCCTGACGTTGGCGCTTTGCCCGCGCCCGAAACGCCGGAAGCGGAGTTGCAGATAATTGTCTGTGTCGTATCAATCAACCCCGCGCTGAGCAACGGAATCAGCGGAACTTGCACCGTTGTCGGATAACAACCGGGGTTTGCAATCAGTTTTGCTTCACGCAATTGGTCATAGGCAAATTCGGTCAACCCGTATACGGCCTGCTTGAGCAATTGCGGCGCGTGCGATTCAAAGCCATAAAATTTCGGATACAACGTCGCATCCTTTAGTCGCCAAGCCCCGCTCAAATCCACAACCGTTGCGCCTGTTTCCAGCAAGCCCGGAACGACTTCGTTGGAAAACTCATTCGGCGTGCCGAGAAAGATTAATTCTGGTGCTAATTGTGCGACGGCCTTTTCGTCGTAAGGCTGGCATTTGAGATTCGTTTGGCCGAGCAAATGCGAATGCACGGTGCTTAAAGGCAACGTTTCTGCCGTGCGTGAAGCGAACGCGCCGACTAAATCAATCTTTGTATGCCGCAGTAATAATTTAATTAACTCAAAGCCTGAATAGCCGGTTGCTCCAGCCACAATGGCGCGAATTTTCTGACTCATAGATGTCTGTTGTTGCCTAACCCTTCAAATTTTGCCCTGCTCCCACAGCCAGTGCTTTGGCGTGAGAAAGAAAGGCGGAAGTTTATACGCGAAGGCGCTGGTTGACAAACCGCTTGACGACGCTATAATTTCCACCTTTTGTCGGAGGCGCGCTTATGCTTATTGGTGCTGACTCACTTGCCCACCGACGGGTTGAAGTTCGAGCATCAATACAAAACAGACGAACTGGATTTAGCACAGCATGAGTTCACCTTTCAGCAACCGCCTTTGGTGCAGGGCCGCGTGACCACGCTTGGCGAAGAAGTTAGAGTCAAAGGCAACGTCACAGCAACTTTAGAAACCGCCTGTGATCGTTGCTTAGAGCCGGTGGCGCTGCCTGTCGAAAGGGAATTTGATCTTTTCTATTTGCCGGAAGCTTCGCAATCTGCGACCCCTGGCGAGACTGAACTGCTGGAACGCGACCTCGATGTTTCGGTATATCAGGACGACCGCATTGATGTGGATGAACTCGTCCTTGAACAAATGGAATTGAGTTTGCCGACGCGCATTTTGTGCCGCGAAGACTGTCAAGGCTTATGCGCACAATGCGGGACGAATTTGAATATTGAACAATGCAACTGCCCGCCTGATATTGATCCACGCTGGCAGGCATTGGCTGATTTGAAAAAATAATTCGGACAGGATTGGCGAGATCAACAAGATAAAAGGCAATCCTGTCCTCTTGTGAATCCTGTCTAACTTTCTTAGGAGCTTATCAAATGCCGAATCCAAAACGACGCCACTCAAAATCCCGCAGCCGCATGCGCCGCGCCCACGATGCGCTGGAAACCGTGCAGTTGGCAAAATGTTCCAATTGCCAAAGCCTTCGCATGCCACACCGTGTCTGCCCGTATTGCGGGTATTACGGCACCCGGCAGGTAATTGAAATTGCAGAGCTGAATAGCTAAGAGTTTTTCTACGTTGGGATGAAAGAAAAGGTCGCAACCCATCTGCTTCTTTCATCCTTTTTCTCTGCGCATTACCCCGGATATGCTCACCAAAATTGCTGTTGATGCCATGGGCGGCGATCACGCCCCGCTCGCCGAAGTCGAAGGTGCAATACTGGCCGCACAAGAGCTGTCAGTTGGCGTTGTCCTGGTCGGCCCGGAAGACCGAATTGTGCCGGAATTTGAGCGGCACGGTTTTAATTATCACCCCAAATCGCGCCGCATTTATAGTACGCAACCCGCCAAACGCCTGCCGATTGAAATTGTCCACGCCACCGAATTCATCACGATGGACGAACCCGTTGCCCAAGCCGTCCGCAAGAAAAAAGATTCGACGATTCGCATTGCTGCGCGAATGGTGCGCGATGGCAAGGCACACGGATTTGTGAGTGCAGGCAATACCGGTGCGGTAATGGCCACTTCCAAACTGGTTATCGGCACCTTGCCTGCGGTGGATCGTCCTGCGCTGGCCGCTGTGTTCCCGACGCTTGGCGATCACGGCTGCGTGCTGCTGGATGTCGGCGCAAATGCCGAATGCAAGCCGGAACAGTTGCGCGAATTTGCGATTATGGGCGCGCTGTATTCCCGCGCGATCCTCGGTGTGCGCACGCCAAAAGTCGGGTTGATGAGCATTGGCGAAGAAGAGGCGAAGGGAAATCCGCTCACGAAAGAAGCCGCAAAACTATTGCGTGATGCGCCTGTGAACTTCGTCGGCAACGTAGAAGGACGCGACATTTACACTGGCGAAGTTGATGTGATAGTCTGCGATGGCTTTACCGGCAACGTAATTTTGAAAACCAGCGAAGGCTTAATTGCCGCAATTATGGGCTTACTCAAAACCGAATTGGGGCAAACGATTGTGACGCAAGCCGGTGCCTTACTCTCACGACCCGCATTTCTCAGTTTGAAGAAGCGGTTTGATTATTCCGAATTCGGCGGTGCGCCGCTGCTCGGCACCAAGCAAATCGTCGTGATTTGTCACGGTCGTTCCAATGCCAAAGCGATCAAAAATGCCATCCGAGTCGCCAAAGAATTTTACGAAGCCAGGCTCAATGAGCGGATCGAAACCGACATCAACGAGTTAGCCCGCGCACAAGCCTAGCAGCGGCTCCTGGCGCAATAACTATGAGTCAATACCAAGCCCTTATTACCGGAACCGGACGCTCTTTGCCTAGTCAGGTAGTCACGAACGACGACCTGACCCATCTTGTCGATACTTCAGATGAATGGATCACGACCCGCACCGGCATCAAACAACGCCACAAAGCGGGGCCGGATGAATGCACCTCGACCTTTGCCACTGCCGCTGCACGCCGTGCTTTGGAACGCGCGCAGGTGAGTGCGAACGAACTCGACTTGATCATCTGTGCTACTGTTTGCCCGGATCAGTCCTTACCCTCCACGGCTGTTTTTATTCAATCCCAACTCGGTGCCAAGAAGGCTGCTGCCTTTGATCTCGTGGCCGCCTGCTCTGGCTTTCTCTACAGCCTGACAGTGGCGAATCAATTTATCGCTTCCGGGTTGTACCAGAATATTTTGGTGATCGGCGTCGAAGTTTTGTCGCGGTATGTTGATTACACGGATCGCGCGACTTGCGTGCTATTTGGCGACGGCGCAGGGGCAGCCATCATTCAGCGCTCAACCGATCCGCAACGCGGTGTATTGGCGACGCGCATTCAATCCGATGGCGACCTTGCACCTGTGCTTTACACGCCTGGCGGCGGCACGCGCATTCCAGCATCGCACGAATCTGTAGACACGCGACAACATTTCATTAAGATGAAAGGCAATGAGCTTTTCAAAGTTGCCGTTCGTTCGATGGAAGATACAGCGCGCCGTTTGTTGGATGAGCAGAAAATGTCAGCGAACGATATTGACCTCTTCGTCCCGCATCAGGCGAATCAACGCATTACTGATGCCGTTGCCGAGCGTCTTTGCGTACCTGCCGAAAAGGTTTATTCCAACATTGCGCACACAGGGAACACATCTGCGGCATCAATCCCGATTTGTCTCGATGAATTAGTCGAGTCCGGGCGATTACAACCCGGTACGAATTTGTTGATGACCTCTTTCGGCGCAGGCGTGACGTGGGGCGGTGTGTTAATGCGCTGGTAATTGTCATTTGTCATTTGCAAAACTACTTATGACGAGTGACCGATGACCAATGACTCATAACCAATGACAAAAATCGCTTTTATTTTTCCTGGACAAGGTTCTCAAGCGACAGGAATGGGACGCGAACTCGCAGCCCAGTTTCCTGTGGCGCAGGCTGTGTTTGATGAGGCGGATGCAGCGCTCGGATTCAAGATCAGCGAGCTTTGTTTCAATGGGCCGGATGAAGAATTGCAGCTGACGGCGAATACGCAGCCAGCGATTTTGACAACTTCGATAGTTGTGTTTCGCGTGTTGGCGGAGCATGGAATTACGCCAGATTTTGTGGCGGGGCATAGCTTAGGCGAATACTCGGCGCTCGTTGCGGCGGGTGCCTTAACGCTCTCGGATGCGGTCAAAATTGTGCGGCGACGTGGCGAATTGATGCAGGAAGCCGTGCCGGTCGGAGTGGGCGCAATGGCGGCGATTCTTGGTTTGGATGCAGCGAAAGTCTCCGCCGCGTGTGCCGAGGCTTCGCAAGGGCAGGTTTGCTCGCCCGCGAATTTCAATACACCCGTGCAAACGGTGATTGCCGGAAACAAAGAAGCAGTGGAAAGAGCTTGTGCGAAATGTATTGAATTGGGCGCGAAACGTGCGATTCCACTGAAAGTTAGTGCTCCGTTTCACTGTGCTTTGATGTTACCCGCGCAGGAGCAATTGACTCCCACGCTGAATGCGACTATTTTCAGCGACCTTGCCACGCCGCTGGTGAATAATGTGGACGCGGCGCTCGTTACTGCTGGCGATGTTGCGCGCGACGGTTTGATTCGACAGGTTTCCGCTGCTGTGCGCTGGACGGAAAGCGTCGAAAAGATGATGGCGGCAGGCGTGGACACTTTCGTCGAAGTTGGGCCGGGCAAGGTGCTGTGCGGTCTGGTCAAGAGCATCAGCAAAGAAGTAAAACTACTTAACGTCGAAAACCCGGCTAGTTTGCAAGATACACTTACCAAGCTGCGGGCGGCGACCGAATAAATCCATGTTCAGTTTACAAGGACAAATCGCACTCGTGACCGGCGGTTCGCAGGGCATTGGCCGCGCGACGGCGTTGGCTTTGGCAGAAGCGGGAGCCGATGTCGCCGTGATGGCGCGTTCACTCGATAAATGCGAAGCCGTGGCCGCTGAAATTCGCGCTCTTGGGCGTCGTGCCTTAGCCGTGCGCGGTGATCTCAGCGTTGAAGAGGACATCAAAGCCGCTGTCGCACAGGTTGGCGCAGAACTCGGCCCGATTAGTGTTCTTGTCAATAACGCTGCGATCACGCGCGATGGCTTGATGCTGCGGATGAAGCGTGATGATTGGGATGCCGTCATCAATACCAATTTGACCGGTGTTTTCCTGCTCACGCAACAAGTCTTGCCAATGATGACAAAAGCGCGCAAAGGTCGCATCATCAACCTGACTTCGGTCGTTGCGCAGTCCGGCAATCCGGGGCAGGTGAATTACATTTCGGCGAAGGCCGGCATCATTGGATTCACAAAGGCCGTCGCGCGTGAATACGCTGCCCGCAACATCACCGTCAACGCCATCGCGCCCGGTTTTATCGAAACCCCGATGACAGCCGTGCTGCCTGATGCTGCCAAAGAAGCGATGCTCAATCAAATTCCGCTAAAGCGTCCCGGCACCGATCATGATGTCGCCTACGCAGTTGCTTTTTTAGCCTCGAATGAGGCAGGCTATATCACCGGTCAAGTGCTGAATGTGAATGGCGGAATGTATATGTGAGGGTCTAGGATTTAGGATTTAGGATTCAGGCAAGCACTCCAATCCTAAATCCTAAATCCTAAATCCTAAATCCTAACGGAGGAATGAACTAATGTCAGAATCAATCGAAGAGAAAGTCAGACAAATTATCGTGGATGAACTCGGTGTCGAGGAATCCGAAGTTACCCCCAATGCCCGGTTCGTGGACGATCTGGGCGCAGAGTCGCTGGATAACGTCGAACTTGTGATGCGCTTTGAAGAAGAGTTCGGCGTCGAAATCCCCGACGAAGATGCCGAAAAAATTCAAAGCGTGCGCGATGCGATTGAGTACATCGAAAAGCACAGCAAATAACAGCAGGAATTGTTCTGAACCACGAACTACTCCGGGGCGTATCACACCACGGCAGCAACGCCCTGGAACCTTCGTGGTTTGCTTTTTTTCCCAACTTTTCTCCCCGAAGGAAGACAAGCTGTGAGCAATGAGTTAGTCAAAAAACGTGTGGTCGTGACCGGCATCGGCATGGTCAGCCCGCTGGGTAACACGACCGAAGAAACCTGGGCCGGACTGGTCGCTGGTAAGAGCGGCGTGGATTACATCACGCGCTTTGACACCAGCCAGCACACCGTCAAATTTGCCGCCGAGACCAAGAACTTCGACCCGCTCAAATTTTGTCGAGAAAAAAGAAATCAAGAAGATGGACTACTTCATCTTCTTCGCCATCGCCGCTGCACAGGAGGCGCTCGCCAATTCCGGTCTGCAAATTACGCCGGACATTGCTGAGGAAGTTGGTGTTTACATCGGCAGTGGCATCGGTGGTTTGGTAAAGCCTTTGAGCGTGAACATACTAAAATGATGGAAGGTGGCCCCGGTCGTATCTCGCCGTTCTTTATCGTGGTTTCATTGTTAATCTGGCTTCCGGCCACGTTTCCGATTATGACTGCGCAAAAGGGCCAAATTCGGCGACCGCGACGGCTTGTAGCACAGGCGCGCATTCGATTGGCGATAGCTTCAAGATCATTCAGCGTGGCGATGCCCTCGCGATGATTTCGTAGGTGGCAGCGAGGGCGCAATTACGCCGATGGCGGTGGGCGGTTTCGCTTCGATGCGAGCGCTTTCCACTGCAACGACGACCCGCAACGCGCCTCGCGTCCCTTCGACAAAGAACGGGATGGTTTCGTGATGCGGGCGAAGGCGCAAAAAAAAAAAAAAAAAAAAAAAAAAAAAAAAAAAAAAAAAAAAAAAAAAAAAAAAAAAAAAAAAATTTTCTCTCTCTCCTGTTGCTCGCCGAACTCGAACACGCCAAAGCACGCGGTGCCAAGATTTATGCGGAAGTCGTGGGCTATGCGATGACGAGCGACGCTTCGCACATTACTTTGCCGGATGGACGGCCCGCGGCCGTGATGCTCAAAACCCTCAAAGACGCCGGGATTCAACTGGAGCAAGTGTCTTACATCAACACGCACGGCACTTCAACGCCCGTCGGTGATGCCAATGAGACAAAAGCCATCAAAGCGGCGTTTGGCGAACACGCTTACAAATTAGCTGCCAGTTCGACGAAGTCTATGACCGGACATTTGCTCGGCGGTGCGGGTGGTCTAGAGGCAGGCATTACGGCTTTGGCGATCTATCAACCGCTGCCGCCGACCATCAATTACGAAAATCCCGATCCTGAATGTGATCGGATTATGTGGTGAATGAAGTGCGGCCCGCACAGTTTGAGTACGCTTTATCGAACAGTTTTGGCTTTGGCGGAACGAAATCGCCGCGCTGCTGTTTAGAAAATACCATGCTAGCCCCCGAGATTGAGAGGAGGGGGCGGTGCCGATACTTAAAGCCCGTCCCCTGACTTCGCTGAGGAAACTTTTGTTTCGGTAAGCAGAAGCCAGGGACGGGAAGCAGAAATCAGCCGCTACGCCCTTCTGCCTTAGCCGCCCAATCGTTAGTTTACTGCCATTGCCACTTTATCTCTCTTGCGCCGCAGTTTCTACTTTCATTTGTTTCTGTACTGTGAGTACGGAAACCGTAAACAGCACCAGATTCACCCACACCAAATCCGCCACAAACAAATGTAGCAGTTGCATCCAGACCGGCGCGTGCAGCATCAGGTTCAGGCCGCCGAGCAGCAATTGTGTGATGAATAATCCGATTTGAATTTTCGTCAATTTTGCCAGCACCGACGACTTGCGTACGCTGCCGATGAATGTGACTGCGAAGGTCATCGTCAGCCCCAACAAAACCGCTGCGACTGGATGAATCCAGATCAGACTTTCGAGAAAATGACGCGGTGAAAGATCGCGCGCCAATCCTTCTGCCATTGATTGCACGGGAAAGAGCGTTGCTCCTAGCGCCGTGATCGCACCGGAGGCGCATAAAAACATGACGCTGAGCAAACAGCCAAGCAATACCCCACCGGATTTCGCGTTGCCACGCCACTGCAACGGCCAGCCGCTTTCTTTTTGCGTCGTTGCCCACCACGCAGTCAAGGCTAAGGCTGCCAGCAGGATTAACGTATTGGCCAGATGAATCGCGATCACCACCGCCCGCGCTACAGAATTGTTTTCGGCGACCAATCCCCACTTAACGAGCATCGCGCCCAGCAATCCTTCGATAACGATAAAGGCGAAGGAAATGACAGCTCCTGTCCGTACCACATGCCGTTTGGGAAAGCTAAGAAAGGCCCACACCAACAAACCAATCACCAGCAATCCGGCCAGCCCTGAGGTCGAGCGATGCGTAAATTCAATGATGGTTTTGATGGTTGGCGCTTGCGGGATAATCTGGCCATTGCAATCCGGCCAATGATCGCCACAGCCCGCGCCCGATTTACTCGCGCGCACAAACGCGCCCCACACGACGACGAAAATGTTGTAGAGCAACACGCCCCACGCATATTTAGCAAAACGATTCATAAGTCAGTTATGGAAAGACGACGCCCTCGTAAATATCGCTCAAGCTGATTTCACAATGCAGTTGTGGGAACTCTAACCTGCTGGTCAGTCCGCTAATTTCTTCGCGGTGCCAGAACTGCCCGTGCCGTGTGTAGCGCGTGACGTGATGCGCCGTTTGCGAAACCAGTAAGTATTCCTGCAACGCGGGATGTGATTGATAAGCGGCACGCTTTTCGTTGCGGTCTACTTTTTCAGTGGTGGCAGATAATACTTCAACTACCAGCGTTGGATTCACTAAGGCATCAATTCCCTGCAACGACTCAAATTTCATCTCGCCGCAAACGACACTTACATCGGGGTAGCGATACGGCGGAAGCGAAGGCGTAAAAATCGGCATCCCCTCGGTAAATGCTCGACACTTTGAGCCTTTCAGCTTGGCTTTGAATTCGCCGTGAATATTGCTGGTGATGATGGCGTGCTGTTTGGTGCCGCCGCTCATACAAACAATTTCGCCATCCCAATATTCATAGCGCGCTTCGCCAACTTTCTCTAAGGCGAAATACTCTTCTAAGCTGTAATAGTGACGAGGAAGGTCTTTCAGATTAGCGACCATATTATTCCTTTCCGGTTGTCGGCACGTTTTTGGCATGATACCAATCGAAGCCTAACAGAAACAGCCCCTGCACGACAACACCGACGCCCGTGCCCAGCCACCACGCATCTTTGCGTCCTAAGGTAAGCGCCATCACTAACCCTACCAGCACATACACGCCATCCAGAAAAAACATCCACCACCGCAGTTTCCACAGTTTGTCCGCCTCTTTTTGCACGGCTTCCGCCGCTGTGGGATCGGGCAGCTTGCTGCGGCGTCTCGTCGTCAGCATCGTGCCGCCCACCGCAATCGCGGCATCAACCAAGCCCCAGGCAATCGCCTGGATGCCGAAGCCGCGCAGGAACGGTTCCATCCAGAACAGCACGACACCCGTACAAAAGCTGCCCATGCTCCACCACGCCAGACGGCGCGCGAGGATAAATTGATATTGCCAGATGTTGATTCTTTTGTTCTTTGCCGCTACCTGCTTCATAATGCGTTTTACGTTGAGAACCCTTCGGCCTCGCCGGGTGCGAAGCCGCGAAAGAAGACGCAGAGTATGTATTGCCCACGTTGCGGAACACAAGCCAGTGAGACGACAAAATTTTGCCGCAGTTGCGGTTTGGCCCTGACGCCGCTGAATCATTACGTCGCCAGCGGCGGCACGATGCCCTTACAGCCGCCCGCTCCTGCGCCTGCGCCGCCCAAGTCTAACAACCCGCTGCTGCGCGCGTTTCAGGAATTGGAACCAAAGCAGCAAATGGTGTTTTCGATTTTGTTTTTCGTGTTTTTGGTGCCGCTGTTGGGGGTGTTAGGTGGCATTATTCCGCCGTTGCGTGCGCTGGTGCCGATTGCTTCGATTGGCATGCCACTCGGTATTGTGTGGTCAGTAATGCGGTATAAGGCGTACGAGCGACGAATGTTGCAACAACGCTACAACCCGGTGCTGCCCCCGCAACCCGTCGCGCCGCCCCCCATACCTACAACCTCGTACGCCCCGCCGCAGATGTCGCCCAACACCAATCAACTGGAAGAACCGCACCTCTACCCGTCGCCCGCTCCGCACAGCATCGCCGAAGACGAAACGCAACGACTGCCGCGCCTCTCACAGCCGGAAAGGCATTAATTGAACGAAAAAAATGGTTGGTTTAGATTGCTTGCGACCCGGTCGCGGGCGTGCCGGATTGTTTGATTTGATGATAAAGGACGGTTCCCTGATAGGCTTGATAGAACGTCTTGATGAACGAGATGGCGACGAGAATGCCGATGATGCCACTGCGTCCCTGCGTGAGCAGCAACAACTTACTTAAAATGTAATACCCCAGCATCGCCATCGCCGCAGCGCGGCTTTTGACGTGGATGCCATAAGTCAGCCCGTAAATAATGCCAATGTCGAGAAAAGCGAATTTAACATAATCGCCCGACACGGGCAGGAAGGCCTGGAAAAACAGCACCAGCACCAGCGAAATCCCGCCATACAGCATTCCGGCATTCACGCCCTTTTTAATCATCGCCTTGGCTTCATCAAAGGCTGGGTCATCGTCATCTGCCTTCAGGAAATCGCGGGCCTGCAATTGCGCGCGCAACGGCGCGAACTCTGACATGCCGGTTTCTTCCAGCGTTGTGCCACAGCGACGACAGAGGGGTTCCTGTGGCCAGTTGACCAATCCGCACTGACGACATTTCTTGTTCATCAACACCGTCCTTCTGCGCTGGTTAGGGCAGAGCTTTTTGGGTACGCATCATGCGCTTGGTGATTTTGTATTCGCGCAGCCGCCGGTAGAGTGTCGAGGGCGAGATGCCGAGCAGTTCGGCGGTTTTGCCCTGATGCCAGTTTGTGCGTTCGAGCGCCGTAAGGATTTCGCGTTTTTCGGTTTCTTCCAGCCGTACGACGTGGCTGCCGTTGCTGGCGGTGAACGAGGAAGGCAATTCCACCGTCCCCAACCCGTGATCTACACCAAACGGATTGGAATCATAGCTGGAACCGGAACCGGTGCGCGCTGGATAAACTTCGCGCGTTGCCAATTCGACCAGCAGGTCGCTGGGCTGAATGATGTTGCTGCGCGACAGCAAAACCGCGCGTTCGACCACATTGCGCAATTCGCGCACATTGCCCGGCCAGTGATAGGCCATCAGCATCCGACGCGCATCGGGTGCCAGCACGAGATGACGATTCGGCGCAAAGGTTTTTAGGAAATGTTCAGTGAGCAGTTGAATGTCGGAAACGCGGTCACGCAGTGCGGGTATCGTGACGCGAATGCCGCTCAGGTGATGCAACAAGTCGGGGCGAAAGCGCCCCTGCTGTACCTGTTGATTGAGCGGCTGGCTGGTCGAAGCGATGACGCGCACATCGAATTCAATTTTGCGTGTGCCGCCGATGCGATAAACTCATCGCCTCCAGCGCCCGCGACAGCCGTGATTGCGAAGCTGCTGAGAGCGCGCCGACCTCTTCTAAAAACAACGTCCCGCCGTGCGCCATTTCAAACAGTCCCAGCTTGCGTACGCGTGCGGCAGTGAAGGCACCGGCTTCGTGGCCGAACAATTCCGTTTCCAGCATAGATTCCGGCGTCGTCGCGCAATTCAGTACGACGAACGGCGCGCGCGACGCGGCGAAGCATTGTGAATAGCGCGTGCGATAGTTTCTTTGCCGCTGCCCGATTCGCCGTGAATCAGAATCGGCGCGTGACCGGACGCGACGAGATCAATCTGATTCAGCACCGCATACATTTGGTCGTGACTGGTCACGATGCCGTGTTGGCCGGAACGCATGGGATCGCTTTTGGCGGTGTTGTGTTTGAGCAGGCTTTGCAGCACCGCGTTTTCGCGCTTGAGCCAGTTTTTTTCGTGCGCTTTGCGGACGACTTCGGTTAATTCCGCCAGTGAACAAGGCTTTGTCAAATAGTCATACGCGCCGAGTTTCATCGCTTCCAGCGCCGTGTTGACCGTTGCATGACCCGTCATAATGATGACTTCCGGCGCGGGTTCCTGCTCACATAACGCGCGCAAGACCTGGATGCCATTCGCGCCCGGCATCATTAAATCCAATAACGCGACGTGAAATTCTTCCTGCCGCGCCAGTCGAATCGCTTCGTCACCATTGTGCGCGATGGAAACCGTGCAACCCTGGCGCGTCAATTCTTTCTGCAAAACGAAGGACAGATTTAACTCATCTTCAGCGATGAGCAGTTTGATTTGCGTATTGGTCATAGCTTTGGTGAGGAGCCGGGCAACAGCACGCACATCGTCGTGCCTTGTCCGATCTGAGAAGCGATTTCAATTTTGCCGCCGTGATCCGTCACGATGCCGTAACAGACGGCCAGACCCAGTCCCGTACCCTGTCCGAAAGGTTTCGTCGTAAAAAATGGCTCGAAGATTTTTGCCTGTAACTCCGGCGCGATGCCGGAGCCGTTGTCTATGAATTCGATGCTAACAAACGCTTCGCCTTCGTGCTGACAAAGGCTGGTGCGGATAGTCAATTGCCCGGTCACCGCATCCACCGCGTCGCAGGCATTGGTAATCAACGCGAGGAAGACCTGTTTGATTTGCCCTTCGTTCACATTGACAAGCGGCAGCGTCGCGCACAATTCCAACTGGCAGGGCAGTTGCCGCAGTTTGGGATGATGCCTCACCAGTCGCAGCGTTTGTTCGATCAGGGCGTGTACATCATGGGGCGCTTTTTCGGCTTCGCGGTGGCGGCTGAATTCCAGCAGGCTGTTCGTGATGCCTTTGCAACGAAACGCCTCTTCGTTCACCAGCCGCAAATAATCATGAAAATCGTGGCGCGTCGTCGCGGGCAGCGCCTCCGTTTCGCTCAGCCGCGCCTGCAAGGCTTCAGTGCAGGCGGCAATCGTGGCGAGCGGATTATTCAGTTCGTGTACGATGCCGGACGCCAGCCGCCCAATCCCGGCGAGCTTTTCGGTATGCGTGATGGCCGCATTCATTTTCTTTTGTTCGGTGATTTCTTCGCCGACTGTGATGACGTGCGTAATTTCCTGGCCGTCGTCATCCAGCCGCATCGGAATCTTGCTGATGAGCCAGTGGCGCGTTTGTCCTTCGGCGGTGGATTCCTGCTCGAAGCGCAGCAGTTCGCCCGTCTCAAACACCTGCTTGAATTCGCGCTCTAAACGATGGCGCGGCATTTTAGAGAAGACTTCCAGCACGTTGCGGCCGATGACCTGTTGTCGTTCGATGCCTTGCCCGCCGATTTCACGGTTGCGATTCCAGGCGACGATGCGCAGGTCACGATCTACGACATACAAACTGACGGGCAGCGCGTCTACGACCTTATCCATTAGCAAATGCGAGATCACAATTTCTCGCTGTTGCTCGTCCAGTTGCCAGGCGATGCGTTGCGCGTGCAAGTGATTTTGCAGGCAGAGCTGCACCCGCGCGGGCAATTCTTCCGAGAGGCTTGCCGTCAAACAGAAATCGCTGCTGCCCGCGTGAATCGCATCCGCAGCAGCGGCACTGGTATTGACACAAAGCAGAATCGGCAATTCGCCCGCCGCCGGATGTTGCCGCAGCTCGCGGCAGAGCCGTAAATTTTCGCCGTGTTCCGCCAGCGCCAACGCAACGCAGACAATATCTGCCGCGCGCGTTTCCAACCGGTGCCAGAGCGTTGTTTCGTCCACCCGCAGGAAATCGTATTCCCCATTGGTTGGCAAATCGGACGACACGCCGATCACCAAGACTTGTTGGCGGGCGGTTTGTGGACTGAATGATGCTTGCGCGAATGAATTGGCTACAGTCATGCCGATGTAGTTGAATGCGAGTTTGGGCTGAGCTTTGCTGACAGCTTCGGGACTGTGCAACGGGTTCGCTCACGACGAAAATGCTTTGGGCTGGTTGTTCTGGGAAGTTTCGGGAGCGCCTGTTTGTTGGGGATTGAGGCCACTCAGGGGCAGGGAGTGCGCGGAGTATAGGGGAGTGCGACGCGGCTTTGCAAGCCAAAAATTATTACAGATTTATTGCTTTTCGCCACACCTTCGCCTCGCCCAAAGTCCGCACCAGTTCTCGCACTTCGGCGTAAGCGAGCGCATACAGTCGTTGCATTTCTGCTGCCGTCGCCGGAGCCGCCAAACGCTTCTCTAATTCTTCTTGTGCCAGCCTATTCGTTGGCTGCGAATAGAACCGCGCTTCGCCTGCAAAATGGATGGCCAGCCCCTCGACTAGCCAACGCGAAGCGCGATTCCGGCTGAGCGTTTCAAGCGCGACGTGCGCGAGTTCGTGCCGCAACGTCGTCGTGAGAATGCCGCGTTTACGCAGCACGGCGAGCGGTTGCAGGTGCATCGTCTTTCCGCGCGTTGCCGCCGCCGCCCAGGCCGCTTGCCCTGTTGCCGCGACAAAATCTCCGGTGGACGAATGCAGCACCACTTGCGTCAGGGCAGGCATCGTGGCGGGTTGCAAGCGTTGCTGCAAATCCGCGCGCGCTGCTTCCAGCACGGGCAGCAGCGACGCGACTTCCTGTGCCGCCAGCTTGTCCGCATACCGCAAACAAAAATGCTCACTGGCCATCGTTCGCGTGGGCAGTGTGGGCGAGTAAGCATTCTCCACTCTCCATTCTTCCTTCTTCATTCTGTCAGCCAGGAAAACTGCCTTCGGCTGGCGAGGAATTGAGAATGAAGAATCGAGAATTGTTAATTGCTTCTGCCCCTCGCCGCCCAGTTTCGTCAGCCGTGCGCCCGCTTTACCAAACTTCGCTCCCGGCAGGTAATGTTCGATGATGAGCTGATACCGCAGCCCGCGCCGCGCCATCACATGCGCGCCTTCCTGACACAAACCCAAGCCGTGTCCAAAACCGCTGCCGCGAAAGACGAAGGTGCTGCCCGCGCGTTGTACGTCAAACCGCGCGCTTTTCAGCGTATTCCAGCCCAATACGCGATTGACGATCAAGGCGAAATCCCAGCCACGTAATTGCCGTCGCCGCGCGCCTTCCAGCGTAACGAATTCCGCGCGCCCGCTCACGTCGCGTTTCGTGATGACAATGGCGGCAAGCTGTCCGCCCGTGTGACTGCGTTCCTCGGTTTGCAGAGCGCGCAGCAGGTCTTTCATCGCAATTGCCTGCGTCCAGCTTTTGTGCGTCATCGTCGTGCAGTAATCATCGGCGACGCTGCGCAGATAACTCGGCGAAGGCTGACCCCACACGGCTTCCAGATTCGTCGTGCGCCCACCACAGGCCGCGTGAAAATACACGTCAGCGACTTGTCCGCGTTCGTCCTGCAACACTTCGCCCGCCGTTTCTTCTGCCGCGCGCAGCACTAACGCTTTGTTATGTTCGGCCAGTTGCGACACGAAACGTTGGCAATGCGTCAGCGAACAGAAATCGTAGCCTTCCGCCTGATGGCGACGACGATTTTTCTCGGCAAACGTGCGACTGACAACGGCCTGTGCTTTCAGTGCTTCGAGTTCGGTTTCGACGCTCGCTTCGGCGGCCAGCACGCCGCGCACGTAGCTTTCCAAATCAATATCGAGCGTTTGATTTTCGCGCACCAAATGGACTTTGAGGTCGGTGGTCGGTGGTCGGTGGTTGGTGGTTGGGTCGGGGCTGCCAAAAATCAGTTGGCGATAGAAATCAGCCGCGACTTTGGCGGCGTCTGCGCCGGAGGCGTGTTTGAGGAAGACGAGGGCGGCGAGGTGCAAATCTTCCGGCGCGACGGTTTTGGCGTTCTTGCGGTTGAGCAGGAAGCTGACAAACCAACCTTGTGTGCGAAAGCCGTTGCTCGCGCCTGACGTGCCGGTTTTGCCGAGTACGTCGTAGGGCAATTTTTGCAAACCCGCCTCAGACGCAGAGCCGTATTCGACACAGCCCTGCATTCCTTCGATCAGCACGCCGCGCTGCGTTGGATTCAGATTGAGCGTGCGCTTTTCCTGTGCGCTGAAGTTCGCCTCTTCGGCTATACGCGGTTGCCACAAATGCCCGCCGTTGACGAGCGCCGTAAACGCGAGCAACAACTGCGCGGGCGTGACGAGTACGTTGTCGTCGTTGCCAATAGCGGTGCTGCTGTGCCAGTCGTCGTGTTTGATAGCGCCGCTGGTTTCGCTGGCATTGACTCCGATACGAGCGCCGAAGCCGAAGGCATCCAGCGTCGCATAAAAACTTGCCGCATTCATTCGTTCGGCCAGCGTGCTGAAATAGTAATTGCAGGAATAGGCTATGGCGTGATGCAGCTTCAGCGAGTTGTTGATGCGTTTGTGCGAGCAGACGACCTGATAGCCTTCACGTTTGAAAGTGCGCCCGCAGGCAATCCGCGTGTCATCGGTCGCGACTCCCGCACGCATCGCCACCAGCGCCGTAAAAGGCTTGATCGTCGAACCGGGCGGAAAAGCTTGCTGAAAGGCGAGGCGCGGATTGAGGATGGTACGCAGGCGACCATCGTGCGGATTGAGAATCAGGATCGTGCCTTCGCGTTCGCCCAGGGCTGCGGTTGCCGCGCGTTGAATGGCGGCGTCATCGAACGTCAGCGCAGGCAGCGGCGCGCGCGCCTTTTCGCTTTTCTCGGTGCAGGAAAAGAGGAAGGGAACTGCCAGCCAGAACCACAGCCATTTCATAGCGGTGCCGCCTGCGCATTCAGCGGTGGCGCATCGGTTTCTGTTTTGGTGGTTGGTGGCAGTGGAGGCGCGAGCAACGTCAATGCGCCTACGGTGACAACCCAGCCGCACAAGGCTACGAGCAAGGCAAGCGCGATGCGCAATCCCAGCACCGTCAAATCCAGCCAGGGGCTTTTGACGGGCGTGCGCGTCGTGATGATGAAATACGGCACGACGGCAAAAACAACGAAGCCCAGCAGGTACGTGAGAACCGCACGCGGCGCAAACGCGCGCAGCAGGAGGCGTCCCACCCGCCGGAAGCTGGTTTTTAGGCCATCGCGCACGGTGCTGATCCAAAGTTGCAGGAGCAACAACGGCAGGATGAAATACAACAACAGCCCGGTCACTGTTGTCGCCGCTGTGTGAAGGTAGCCAATCCGTGTAGAAACCGTCTCGAATCGTTTGGGATCGAATGGCTCAGCCGATTGAAGGGCTTCCTGCATCCCGGTGGTGGTCATAAATTCAATCTTACTCACGCCCCACACCAGCAGCCAGACGAGCGCAATGAACGGCAGCGAAATTAACAAAATCTGTCCCGCCGCGCGCCCGGTTTGCTTGAGAAAGTCGCCGGGCGTTTGTTCGCCGCTGACGTATTGCACGCTCATCGCTTGCAGCCAGAAAAAGCAGGCCGGAATCAGCAACCACAACGAAAACCACAACGTCACCTGCCACCAGCGCGCTTCGGGAAGCGTGAAGAATTGGTAGAGGAAGAAAACCAGCACGGCATACAACAGGACAAATAATGCCGCGAGTTTTCCGTTGCTGAAAAAAGCGCGCGTGGCCTTTGTGATCGCTTGAATGATGGATTGAAGCATAGATACCTACAGAGATTAATGCGCAGCGTATGGAGTGCGGCGAGTGCTCGCCGCTGCGTTCGCCGGGAATTCCCCGGCGAGTTCTTACTACGTCATTCGCGATGAACGCAAAGCGGCGAGCACTCGCCGCACTCCATACGCTGCGCGCTTCTTACTTTTTATCTACAATCGTTTTCTTTTCGCTGGCGGTGTTCGCCTGGATGTTGGTTTGATACATAAACTCGGCGCGCGCCGGGCTGACTTTGAACTCGCGGAATCTGGACGCGCATGGCGTACTGGAAGAAATCGTCGCCGTCGAAATAATTCACGAAAAAGACGGTGCGATTGTCGCGGAATTCGCGGGCGGAATACCAGTTGCTCCAGTTGCCATCAGTGTAGTTCAGATTCAAACCGCTGACGCTCGCCATCTGTTCGCAGCCTGCCGGAATCGGGTCTTCAATCATAATCTGGCGACCTTTGACGCCGGTAATGTGCAACTTAGAAACGATGTAATCGCCGGAGCGTAGTTCACCGCTCAAAGGTTCCAGTGACCATTTGCTGGCGGCTTCGTCCACTTTCAGGCGGAAGTATTCGCGCGTGAGTTTCAGGTTCGGCGAAGACTGCGCGGCGACGGATTCTTCGCGCGTGTGGTAATCGAGCGTCGAGCCGAAATACGCCACGCCGCGCCCGCGTTTGACGATGCGGATTTGGTTGTTGCCTGCGACGGTTGCGCCTTTGCGTTCGAGGACGAAGCTTTGATCTTGCGGCGAGGTGATGTGGCGCGTGTGGACGCTTTCGCCGTTCAGGTACACCTCGACCGTGTAATCGGGCGTGAGTTCCTGACTGGCTTTCAGATAATCCGTCAGGCCGTAAATCGCAAACGCCGTGTGCTTGGTCGAAAGCCAGTATGCGCCGTAGCTGCGATTCATCACGAGCCAGCGCGCGGCTTTGGGCAAGGCTTCGGAGTTGGGCTTAATGCGCGCGAGGGCTTTGACGGCGAGGGCGGTTGCTTCGAGGTTGTTTTCTTCGTTGAAGTCGAGCATCGGACGCCGCGTCGGTTCCAGTGCGCCGAAACATCATCGGCGGCGACATTGCGTTCCAACTCGCCTGCGACTTGTTCGGCGCGTTTGTCGCCGCGTTCTTTCAGCGCAAGCGCGAGCAGCGCGCGTCCATACGGTTGCAGCGAATCGCGTTGATTGAAAAGATCGTTCAGATAATTGTCGCCACGCTCGCCGCTGATGACGAAGGCGTAGGTCATATAGGCGTGCGATTCTGGATCAATCGGCTTGCCGTCTTCGGCTTTGTGCGATTCGATCATCTTCTTTAATGCCTCGCGGCCGCGACTGATGCGATAGCTTTCCACGTTGTAGCCCGCGTGCAATGCCTGCGTCAGTCCATCCACGACATACGCCGTCATAAACGGATCAGACTTGTCATCCTTCCACCAACCCCAGCCGCCGTCTTCGTGCTGGAAGCCGTAGAGTCGCTTTAAGCCCTTCGACACTTTGGCCGTCAGATTGCTGTTGGCACCAACGGAGGCGGTCTTAATGTTTTGCAACGCCTGCGTGACGTAGACGTTGGGAAGGAAGCTGGACATCGTTTGCTCGGTGCAGCCGTAGGGGTACGCCGTCAGATAATCCAGCGCGCCGAACAGCGTGCCTGCGACGGACGGCGAAACTTCCAGCCGCAATTTGCGCGCTTCGGCGTGCGCGTTCGCGGGCAGGTTGATGTCGAAGGTTTGTTCGTCCGTTTCGCCGCTCAAACGCCAATGCTTTGCCGCGCGTTTGTTTCAGGCCAGCGGGTTGCACATTCAGCGGCAAGTTCCAGCGCGTCGGATTCGGTGTCGGTCAATGCTTTCGCCAGCAATTTAATTTGACCGATGTTGCCCGCTTTGATTTGCCAATCTATGCGATGCTCGCCTTGTTTGGGAATCGTGATGGTTTGCGAGGCTTGGTTAAGCAGTTGCGCGCCCGTGACTTCAATTTCGAGTTTGGTGGATTTGTCGGCGTCGAGATAGTTATGCACGATGCCCGCGAGCGTGCGATGGTGTCGCCTTCGGTTAAGAAGCGCGGCGTTTCGAGCCGTAAAATCAGGTCTTTGCGCGACAGGACTTTGCCGACGGTCGAACCGACGCGCAAATCGGACGTGACCGCGCGAGCCGTAGCGCGCCACGTCGTCAGGTTGTCGGGCAAGGGAACCGTGACGGTCGCTTTGCCGTCGGTGCCGGTCATCACGCTGGCATTCCAGAACGCAGTGTCTTTGAATTCCTTGCGAATCGTCGGCTCGGCGTATTGCGTTTCGTTTTTGAAATCAGCGAGTTGGAAGGCGCGTTTGTTCTGCGCCAGTTGAATCGGTTTGTCGCCCGAATAGCCGGAGAAGGTAAACTGCGTCGAGAAACTCGTGTTCACGCTCTTGTAGCGGCGGCCATAAAATTCGCGGCGAATGTCGCCCGCGTTTTCGGCGAATGCTGTAGACGGCTTCGTCCACAACGCCCAAGCTGACTTCTGCGCCGACGGCGCGTACTGTCGCTGTTGCGCGCGAGAACGGTGTAGCTGGCGGTTTCGCGCGGCTTGTATTCTTTCTTGTTCGGAAGGATTTCAAGATTCAGGAATTTGTCTTTGGCAGGCACGGCGAGCAGTTTGTTCTGCTCGTAAAATTCGCCGTCCTTCACGTAACAAACGCTCAGATACACGTTCGGCGCGTACTTGTCCGTAATCGGCACTTCGATCATCGCGGCGCGTCCGGCGGTTTTGATCGTGCGAACGGTCAGGATATGTTCGAGTTCGGTGGTGACGAGTAGGTTTGCGCCTTCGGTCGGCAGCGTAGCTAAGACTTTTGCTGTTTCGCCGGGGCGATAGGATTTTTTGTCGCTGACCAACTTAATCGAAGTCGCATCCGCCGAAGCATATTCGCCCCAGCCGTTGTCTTTATCAGTCACGTAAATCGAATCGCCGCGCGACGGGATTTGTTTGCCGTTGTCGTTGATGAGCGCGTCTATGCTGATGCTGCCGATGGCGTTGATTTTGTAGTCGTAGGTCGCTTCGCCCTGCGCGTTGGTTTGCACTTCGCCCTGCGTCAAATTCGTTTCGCGCAGCTTGTATTCGTAGCGATCCCATTTGCCGGTGGGATTTGCATTCTCGGTGCGATCCCATTCGCGTTTGACGAAACGGAGCGTCACTTTGGCGCTGACCGGCTTGCCGTCGTAATCGGCGGTTCTGATTTTGACTTTGGCGCTGTCGCCTTGCACGTACACGAAACGATCCGTCGTCGCAAACGCTACGACATTGCCGCGCACGCCGACGAAGGAGCCTTTGCCTTCAATTTCGCGGCGCGAGGCGTCGGTGACCATTGCTTCTAAACGATAGGTGAAATCGGCGTTGTTCTTTTCATCAGGCTGCGGCACGTCGAATTCGATGTTGACCTTGCCATCTTTGCCGAGCTTGGCCTCGCCCTCCTTCACCATATCGTTGCCGTAGCCGTAATAGCGGCCTCCCTCTTCGTCATCGCCTTCGCTGATGAAGTCGTCGGCGTCCTCTTCGCTGCGCCACCAGGGATGAAAGTAGCGCGCACGGTAGATATAAAATTTCACGTCGGCATTGGCGACGGGCGCGCCGAAGAAGTATTTGGCCTCAATCGTGAAATTCGTTTTCTCGCCGACGTTGACGAATTTCTTGGGCGCGGCAACGGTGACTTTGTATTCCGGCTTTTTGTATTCCTCAACGTCGAAGTAATGCCGCGTCTGCGCTTCGCCAATCGAGGCGACGATGGAATAGTTGCCGAGCGGCGCTTCTTCCGCCAGTTCCGCTTCGCCATTGAAGGAGCCGCGCGGCGAAAGCGGCAAATCTTTTTCCACCAACTTGCCGCCGTTCGGGTCTTCAATCGTAACGTGTGCCGTGCCGCCGGGGACTTTGTAGCCGTCGTCCGTCAACTGGCGCAGGATGCCTTTGAAATAGACTTTCTGATTCGGACGATACACCGGACGATCCGTGTACAGGTAGCCTTTCAGATTGCCGCGCCCTTCGCCGTCGCCAAAGCGGTCGAAGAAATAAAACGCATCCATATCCGAAATCGCAAACTGATCTTTCGCCGTCGCCAGAATCAGCGTGGCATTGCGTCCTGCTCCACCATCCGGTTCGTCGCCATCCGCCGGTTCGTTGCCTTCTTCTTTGGCTTTCGGCTTGGGCATTTTGGCGCGCATGATTCCGTTGTTGTCGGCGGTGCCTTTGACGATGGTTTGTTTGCCTTTGATGACTTCAATATTCATCCCGCCGTGTGGCTGACCGGATTTGCGATCCACCGTGTAGACCAGCATCTCGCCGTCGTCCGAAGTTTTGTAGACCATCGTCAAATCCGTCACGATGGCGACGGTGTAGGCGCGCAGGTCTTTGCCCGTTTGACTGTTCACGGCTTCGACCAGATACACGCCCGGCTCGCGCCGCTCCATAATCACCATCTTGGAATCGTACTTGTATTCGTTCGACAGCTTCTGTCGAAACGAAGTCACGAGTTGATTCTGATTCAGCAGCGGCACGCGCGCGAAGTCGGCTACATTGAGCGGCAAGCGGTCGCCTTCGCCGCCGAGGCCGCGAAACTTGACGTTGAATTCCACGCGCGATTCGTGGTGGAGTTGGTTGCGAAAGTAGTTTTTGACGACGCTCCAGACCGAGGTTTTGAAGTCGTGAACTTTTTCCAGCACGCCGGGCTTGCTGTCTTTGACTTCGCTGACGGTTTCGTTGTCCTGAAAATCGCCTTCGCCCATCCGATGCGGGTCGTTGAGTTGTTTGAAAAACTTGGCCGGATCGTTGACCTTGTAAATGCGAAAATCGAGCGCATCTATGCCCTGATAATTTACATAAATCTTCGCGCGATCCTGCGAGCCGTAGGTGCGATTGGTCGAGAGCGAAAACGCCGGTTTGATGGACGGCGCGGGAGTGGGAGAAGCCGATGCTGCGGGCGCGGGCGAAGCTGTCGCATTGTTTTGTGCGCGCATCCGTGCGGTTGCTAACAGGAAGGCCAGGCCGATCACACCAGCATAAACAGCCAGAATCGTGAAATTGTTGCGCAGTTTCATAGCTTCTCCGAATGGTAAGAAATGGAATGTGAATAGACCACAGATGACGCGGATTGAGCGGGTTTACGCGAATTATTTCAGATCAGCGAAAATCCGCCTGATCCGCCTCATCTGTGGTCTATTTTGCCTCGGCATCGTAAATCAAAATCTTCGACCACAGCCCCGACAACACGCGAAACTCATCGTGAATCGGGTGATCCTGATAAATGTCGTGCCCCGCTTTGTCGTCAAAGCCCGTCAACAGGCAGCACGAATACGACCGATCAATCACGGGACGATCTGTGTCAGCGGGCGTGCCAACAAAAAAAAGCTTAACGCTCGGAATTTGTTCAAGCGCGCGTACGCCCGCCCAGAATTGGTCTTGTTGTTCTTGTGTCAACTCTGGCTTGAGCCAGAAATAAACGGAATGGATAAACACGGGATTTTTCTCCTTGATAGTTATAGCAAAATTTTGAGTCGGTAAAAGCCTAAGAAATTTTTGTTGTTTTCGACCGGACGCCAACGCGGATCAGGATGCTGATCCAGCACGGACAACCGCACTTTCTTGATCGTGCCCGCATCGTCGGGCGAAGCGCCAGTGTGGTAGACAACCCAATCGGCGGCACTTTCGTCCGCAAGGTGCGCTTTGCCGAGAAAAATCATTACGTGATAGGGAAAGCGTTGTGCAAAGGCTTGCTCATAAAACAGCAGATCGCCCGGTTCGGCCTGCGCGCGGTCGCGGCTGATGTACGTCGCATTGTAATTTTTCAGTGTGCGCGCATCGGCAAATTCAGAAAATTTGTTGTCAGGTAAGTCGCTTTTTTTGTAAGCGCCGAAATCCACGCGAAAGAGCTTTTCACCCAGCAGCGAACGTTCCAATCTCACTGCCTGCACATCCGGCGCAATCGCTTCGTAGCCCGCGCCCATTTTCTGAAACCACAGCCGATCATGCGTGCGTAGCGCTTCCCGCATGGCAAACCGCACCAGTCCCGAACAGTCGCGCTGTTCGACATTCCAGGCATCGCTCGGTTGATAGAACTGCCTTTCGGCAATTGCGGTAAACCACTTACGAAAGCTCGCACGGTCGGACGCCGCTGTGATTTCCATCGCATTCGGAAAGCCATCGCCATCGGCATCTTCCTCGCTTGGCAGCGCAGCCAGCAGCGGCGATTTACGAGACTGTGCTTCAGATTGACGACTACAAGACACGCCAAAGCAGAGCAGGGACAGCAGCAGGAGCGAACAACTTATGCGAGGGACATGCGTCATGGCAAAAATAGCAATCGGTTTGCCGGAATCTGTTTGATCACGTTGCGTACTATACCAAACCTGTGGGCGACTGAGAACTGTTGCACCGCGCGGTCAGGATTTGTGGTTCCCCACATCATTTGACGGGAATAGCCCTGAAGGTTTGCGCGTTCTGTGGTATGCTTGCCCCGGCTAATCTTGGTTGATAGCAATATCATAAATCTGGTTCCCTTTTTGTCGAGAGTGCCCATGCTGGAATACATCGCGCTATTCAGTTCTTTCTTTCGCTCGTTGGGGTGGAAAGACCTGCTGGATATTTTTATCGTCGCGTTTCTGGTGTACGAAGTCTTGCGCCTGATTCGCGGTACGCGCGCGGTGCAGATGGCGGCGGGATTGATTGCGATTGCGCTGTTGTATCAGCTTTCGCGCTGGTTCGGGTTCGATACGGTGGAATGGGTTCTGCGTAACGCTGTTTTTTACCTGGGTTTCGGCATTATTGTTTTGTTTCAGCGTGAATTGCGCACGGCACTACTGCATTTTGGCAAGAATTTTCGCGCCCCGTTTGATCAATTACGCCGACGCGCCAAAGTGCATGAACACAGTTGGTATGACGATGTGGTGCAGGCCGCTATGGATTTGGCTGCGGGCAAAATCGGCGCACTGATCGTGCTGGAACGGGATGTAGGACTGAAAACCTACATCGAAAGCGGCATTCGGATGGATGCCCGGCTGACTTACGATCTGCTCGTCACGATTTTCAATACCAACACGCCACTGCACGACGGTGCGGCGATCATCAGTCGCAATCGCGTGGCGGCAGCTTCGTGCTTTTTGCCGCTTACGCAAGACTCGCGCATCTCGCGCGAACTCGGCACGCGCCACCGCGCCGCCATCGGCATCACCGAAGACACCGATGCCTGTGCCGTTGTGGTTTCTGAAGAAAGCGGGCAAGTGTCCTTTACCATCGGCGGACGCATCACGCGCAACCTGGATGGCCCCCGTCTGCGCCGGTTAATTTTACATGCCCTGGAACCCTGGCACACGGACGAAGAAGCGGATGCCCACGAAGCTGAAGAGCGGCGGCACGAAATGGAATTACAGGAAATCCTCGCCGCCCGCCAACTCCAGGCTGCCGAACCGCGTCACGACCGCGAGGAGCCGTACCACGAAAATTTCCGGGAGGAAGTCCAGCCATGAAATTGCGTTCCGCCGCTGCCGCCGCCCGCAACGCGCATCCGCTGGCACGTTCCTGGACGTGGCTCCAAAAAAATCTCCGCGAGAATTGGCACCTCAAACTTTTGTCCCTTGTCGTGGCGTTCGCGTTATTCGCCGTCGCGCGCCAACCCAGCCGCGAAATTTTGCTGGTAAATGTGCCGCTGGAATATATCAACATCGCGTCGGGGCTGGAAATCAGCGGCGATTTTCAGTCACACGTCAATGTGCGGGTGAGCGGCCCCCGCGATGTCGTGCAGGGACTGACCGCCAGTCAATTGGAAGTCAAAGCCGACCTCGGCAATAAAACCGCCGGCGAGCGCGTCATTCAAATCAATCCGGCGGATGTCAACAAACCTAACAAAGTCGAAATTCGCCGCATTGAACCACAATCTATCGAATTAACCCTCGAACCCACGCGCCATAAAACGGTTCCCATCAAACCACAACTCGTCGGCGCGCCCCCGGCTGGCTATGAATATTGGGTTACGCAACTGCTACCGCCCAGCGTCGAGATCGAAGGGCCAGAATCAAAAGTAGCGGCGGTCGAAAGTATCCCGACCGAAACCATTCAACTTGACGGACGCCAGCAGGACTTCCAGTTGCGCGTAGATTTAGAGACCAGTCGCCAGGGCGTGCGCCTGACCAACGTGGCACCTACACTCTTAACCGTGCGGATTCGTCCGAAAAAGAATAGCGAGTAAGTTGACAATCCTGCTACTACTCCGTAAGATGCCCCTTCGCTGCCATCCCGAATAAGACAGCGGAGGATTAATCACGGGGCGTGGCTCAGCCTGGTAGAGCGCTCGGTTCGGGACCGAGAGGTCGGAGGTTCAAATCCTCTCGCCCCGACCAATTAAATCAAGCAGTTAAGGCTTCCATCAATGGAAGCCTTTCTCTTTGACGACACTTTCGCTTTGGCAGAAATAATGAATTCCAATGCATATAACAACGCGGCTTCTCTCATCGTGAAAACTCTTGTTTCGTGAATAGGCATGCTGACGAGAGGTAACTGACCAGTTACTATTTTTACTGCTGGGTTTTTGTTTTGCATGATGCTTTATCTCTGCTTGGGTTCAATAACGTAGCGTCATCGCCCTTTCCGTCCGACGTGCCAGATCACGACTGAGCGTGCTTACGATTTGCGCCATTTGGTCGAGCTTAACGGCCTTTATCCCCGATGCGCGCATCCGTCGCAGTATTGTTGATCATCACCTCATTCAGTCCTCTGGTGTCACTCGTAATGATCTTCACTCCTTCGCCCGCCGCTGGTAAAACGGCGCGCTTTCACCACCGAGCCGAGCGAGACGAGACACGCCTTCGGCTGCATGCTTGACCATCTCAACGGAACGGTTCGCATAAGTCGTGATGTTCTGCTGCGCTTGCGAGATGCGCAGGTCACGCTCCTCGCGACTGACTTGAATATTGGTCGAACGGTCGCCGAAGCTACGGTCGGCCAGCAGACCCGTGACTTGTTGGATGCGGCTTTGTTCAATCAAGCCGGTGATCGCCCGGCGCTACGCTTCTTGTCTGCGTGGTAATTTGATGCCGCTGTAGAATGGCTTGCCGTTCGTGGTCTTGGGCCATTTTCCTATGTGATAAACTCAAAACAGTAAAGGATGAGCAAGGCTTGCCCCATCGGCTATTTCCCAAAACTGAAGCAGAAGAGCGAGTAGGGCGTCACGTCGAAGCGTTGCGGCTTTGTGGCGAGATTCCGCTCAAAACACGCGGTAAGTTTGTTCTCACCGACAAAACCTCTGATGGCTATGAAGTCGCGATTGAATGGGAATTGGTCAATGGTTCTGTGCCAGCCCGACCTCGTCGTACCTGGATTGGCAAAGTGGAGTACGAAGAAACTCTCATCGAATTCACCGTAGATGGATACCCTCACAGAAAGACGATTTACTTTCTGTACGGATGCGGCCTTTGGAGAAAAGCTTCAATGGAGCCACGCTCATTCAAGCGTGGAAACTGGTTTTTCTTTGGGCGTTTCGATCACCAGCAAGGCGCTTCAATGGAGCCACGCTCATTCAAGCGTGGAAACCCGTTTTCGTGCAGGAAGCATAAAAACGCGATGTTCAGGCTTCAATGGAGCCACGCTCATTCAAGCGTGGAAACGCTACACTTGAGATTGTGACGACTTTTTCCGCTATTACGGCTTCAATGGAGCCACGCTCATTCAAGCGTGGAAACGAGCCACCCACGCCGGAACAGCAGCGCGAGCAATTGAAGCTTCAATGGAGCCACGCTCATTCAAGCGTGGAAACCAAACCAGAATTTTCAAATCAACAAAACGAATATTGAGCTTCAATGGAGCCGCCATTCAAGCGTGGAAACACAGCTTACGCGGATGTACCGCAAGCATTATGCCAGCGTGCTTCAATGGAGCCACGCTCATTCAAAAGCTGATGAAGCTTCTCGGTGAGGATGTGAACAAAGAAATCAATGAACGCCTGGGCTTCAATGGAGCCGCGCTCATTCAAGCGTGGAAACGAGTTTTACGGATCGGCATAACACGCGCCTTGCATGGCTTCAATGGAGCCACGCTCATTCAAGCGTGGAAACTTCTCCACGGTTGGCGTCCCAAAGAAACTACGCCCGGCTTCAATGGAGCCACGCTCATTCAAGCGTGGAAACAATGCCGAACTTCTCGAACTGACCAAAACGGAAAAACGTGGAGCCACCACCTGTTCAAGCGTGGAAACGATAACAAGCGGATTGGCGCATATTTCGGAATAATTCCGGCCTTCAATGGAGCCACGCTCATTCAAGCGTGGAAACGCCATCAACAATCAGGCCATTGTGTATACCGTCAGCCCGGCCGCTTCAATGGAGCCACGCTCATTCAAGCGTGAAGCAACGCATTCGAGAGCTTGAATTGGAGCTTTCGCGGAAACTTCAATGGAGCCACGCTCATTCAAGCGTGGAAACCTCGGCAAGTTTCGTTCCCTTGAGCGAGTCCTCTTTGCCGCTTCAATGGAGCCACGCTCATTCAAGCGTGGAAACGGTCATCGCCAGCGTGACGAAGAAATCACTTCGCACTGTGCTTCAATGGAGCCACGCTCATTCAAGCGTGGAAACTCCCCAAGTGCTGGATCACAACCCATTCGCCTAGCTGAGCTTCAATGGAGCCACGCTCATTCAAGCGTGAAACTCACTTGCCATCTGCTGCGTCGTCTGCCCCGTCACAGAGCTTCAATGGAGCCACGCTCATTCAAGCGTGAAACGGGTGCGGCTGCTGTTGATAATTGACCAGGCGTTTTGCGCTTCAATGGAGCCACGCTCATTCAAGCGTGGAAACCGGAAGACAGGCCGCTCAATTCATTGGCTACTGACTGGTGCTTCAATGGGCTCACGCTCATTCAAGCGTGGAAACTGGGACGGCCGGAAACGATGCAGCGGCATTGGTGCTTCAATGGAGCCACGCTCATTCAAGCGTGAAACAGTTGCCGCCCGCCTGAAACTTTTGCAGGAATGCGCCGCTTCAATGGAGCCACGCTCATTCAAGCGTGGAAACAGAAGTATAACTAGGACATCGCAGGACGCGATAACAAAGCTTCAATGGAGCCACGCTTCATTCAAGCGTGGAACAAAGCTTGCGCGCGGTTCAACCTGGACGCACAGATGCTTCAATGGAGCCACGCTCATTCAAGCGTGGAAACGCAGTGAATGCGGCGCGGGAGTTTCTGAAGGTCTGGCAGCTTCAATGGAGCCACGCTCATTCAAGCGTGGAAACTACAGTGCGCACACTGTCATCGTCCGTTTATCATCCAGCTTCAATGGAGCCACGCTCATTCAAGCGTGAAACTCCGGTGCAATGTATGTTATGTGTTGCCTCGAAAAAGCTTCAATGGAGCCACGCTCATTCAAGCGTGGAAACAGCTTTCGGGGCAACCTGATAACACTTTTTCATTAGGAGCTTCAATGGAGCCACGCTCGTTCAAGCGTGGAAACTGTGCTACTTCAGCCGCAGAAGCGCACGATTATATGCTTCAATGGAGCCACGCTCATTCAAGCGTGGAAACAAGTCACGGCGGAACTTGAAGCGGAAGACAAGAAAGCAGCTTCAATGGAGCCACGCTCATTCAAGCGTGGAAACCTAACAAATATGCGCAAAACGCGCAAGCTCCCATTCCTACGCTTCAATGGAGCCACGCTCATTCAAGCGTGGAAACGCAGATAACGTAAAGCCTATTGGGGAAGGCGCAAGCGTGCTTCAATGGAGCCACGCTCATTCAAGAAGCGTGGAAACCGGCTTTCGTACCGTTGCAAGTGACCGCGAGTCACACGCTTCAATGGAGCCACGCGCTCATTCAAGCGTAGGGAAACTTCCAAGCGCGCGGCACAGCGGTGGGTTGACCGCTTTCCTTCAGTAAGGTCGCCCTTTCATTCAAGCGTGGAAACAGGACATTGCCGACCGCCGCAGCGCCGAGGCGGGTAAGAAGCTTCAATGGAGCCACGCTCATTCAAGCGTGGAAACCTGAAGGAGGGGCAACACGATGAGCGTGCCAGGCGCAAGCTTCAATGGAGCCACGCTCATTCAAGCGTGGAAACACCCACCACCTCGGCGTAGATGTACGCAATCGCCCCTGTGGGCTTCAATGGAGCCACGCTCATTCAAGCGTGGAAACACCGTTGTTGCCGTCGAGACTTTGCCTGCTAAATCAGAGAGCTTCAATGGAGCCACGCTCATTCAAGCGTGGAAACCGCTGCCTGCGTTAATCAAAAGCTGGTCGAGTTGCTTCAATGGAGCCACGCTCATTCAAGCGTGGAAACACGCGCACTAAAACGCTTATTTCAAATTGAAAATCATTTTGCTTCAATGGAGCCACGCTCATTCAAGCGTGGAAACTGCAAAGGGCTGGCCCTTCACCACAAGGAATCTATGCTTCAATGGAGCCACGCTCATTCAAGCGTGGAAACCGCGCCAGCGTTGTCACGAAGCGGCGTTGCGCATCTGTCGCTTCAATGGAGCCACGCTCATTCAAGCGTGGAAACTCATAAACCGGATTTCCGGTGTCGTCGAGCAATGAAAGGCTTCAATGGAGCCACGCTCATTCAAGCGTGGAAACTAAGCGGTGGATGCAAAAAGCCAAATGGAATCGCTGGGTGCTTCAATGGAGCCACGCTCATTCAAGCGTGGAAACCCAGCGCCCGCGCCTATGCCTACAACAACCGTACCCGGCTTCAATGGAGCCACGCTCATTCAAGCGTGGAAACGCTTAACCTCGGAGTTGGGGGACATAGTTTTCCCAGTGGCTTCAATGGAGCCACGCTCATTCAAACGTGGAAACGAATCTCACGCCACAACGGTTTTTCAGCGTCAACGTGGCTTCAATGGAGCCACGCTCATTCAAGCGTGGAAACAGGTAACGGTTGCAATTCACGCCGATAATCAAAATATCGCTTCAATGGAGCCACGCTCATTCAAGCGTGGAAACATCATGAATTTGAACGCGAGCTAATTACCGAACGACTAGCCAACTTCAATGGAGCCACGCTCATTCAAGCGTGGAAACTATTGCAACGCGCGGCAATGGCAGATTGTCATAGAGAGCTTCAATGGAGCCACGCTCATTCAAGCGTGAAACTGGCCCGATGCTTCAGGCGCTTCCATCAACTCTGCGCTTCAATGGAGCCACGCTCATTCAAGCGTGGAAACCCAACACTCCGGCCCACGCTGCCTGTCTTGCCTGCCTAGCTTCAATGGAGCCACGCTCATTCAAGCGTGGAAACTGTTTAGATTTTACTCCTTTCTTTGCAGGCAGTTTGCGATTGCTTTGCGAGCGGTCTGGAGGAAAGGGGGATTATTCCACGCCGCCAAAAGATTCGCTTGTGGTAACTGGCTTGCATACGGAACTTACTTCCTGCGAGGGCTGACCGGTAAGTGCCTCATCGGTACAGCACTCGCGTTTGTCGTTAGACGATGACGGCTACGCGTTCGGGTTCGACGGCCAGGGCGCGACCTAAGGTTTCGATGTTTTCTGCGCCTTGCGATCCGGCCAAGCCCAGGTTGATTAGCATCACTTGATCTTCGCGGTGATGCAGAATTGGTGTCAAGGCTTCGAGCAATAAAATTCGTTCGGTCGCGGATAAATCACAGCGAAAGACCGAATATTGCAGCGGATCGCCAAAGCCACGCATCACGCGATGCACGCGCCGCAGCCGCTTCGGGTCGGAAATGTCGTAGGTGATGATGTAACGATTTCGCATACGCAGTCCTTCCGCCCTTCTTGTCAGCGCGTACAGAACGCGGGATAGTGCGGAATCTCGCCTGATAAATAGCGCGCCAGCAACCGCGCCTGCACTTCAAACACGCGGCGGTAGCTGATTTGATACCCGAAAATCGGATGCGTCACTAACATCTCCAAGCGTCGTTCGTAGGCTTCAATCACGCGCTTGCGTCCGCTTTCGGTTAAGGCGACGGCACCGGCCCGCGCCAGAAAATCCGCCCGCCGAATTTCGCCATTATTGAGCAGCGTCAGCACCGTAGAGTCCGCCACCAGCGGGCGAAACTCTTCCATCAAATCCAACGCCAGCGCCGGACGCCCGTACTTCGGCTGATGATAAAAGCCCAAATACGGATCGAACCCCACGCCCACTAATGTCACCACCATTTCTT
Source organism: Blastocatellia bacterium (assembly GCA_046331525.1). GTDB lineage: Bacteria > Acidobacteriota > Blastocatellia > RBC074 > RBC074 > JAFDVL01. The sequence goes on along the minus strand of JAXLQQ010000004.1, from coordinate 46,979 downwards.
TGACCAGCAGCGAATACAGAAACGACAACAACGCATTGACCGGATCGCGCGGCGGGCGACGATTGCGCGAGACAAAATCAAAGGCCGGTTCCGTTTCCCCCGCCGCCGCCTTGAACATCCGCGCGAAGCTGCCGAAGTATTCCCGCGCCGCATTGCCTTCCCAGCCGAGCAACGATTCCAACGCCGCCGCCTGTTCCGCCTTGCGCCGCATTTCCGCCAGCCGATACAACGTATCCGTCGGCAACTCGCGCGCATTGCGCCGGAGCAGCGTGCGTTGATTGCGAATCTTGCCCACAACAAACGCGCGCGCCAATGCCAGACAAACCGCGTCATCATTCGCCGCTGCAAATTGTCGCCGCCGGAGTTCAATGTTCTTATGCGGCGGCGGCGTAGTCACCGCCGACAACCAGCCGCCATACGACAGATGCAACACGGGCGCTTCCCGACTCGCCAATTCGCGCAACGCCTGCGCCGACAACTGCACATTGCCGTACAGATTCAACTGCGCGACCTCCAGCAACCGCGCTTCATTCACCGCCTTGCCCTTGTCGCGGATTTCCAGCACCTCGCCCTTCAGCCCAATGCTGTAACCCTGCCCCTGCACATACACCGCCAGCTTGTCATCCCGCGCCGGCATCAAGCGGCGAACTTCGGGACGCGCCACCCGTTTGATCGGCTTCAACTCATCGTCCACCAACGTCGCCTCAAACCGCAGAAAGTCCTCTTCCTCCTCGCTCGTCTCCGCCGCTTTCAGCGCATTGACCTCATCCGGCAAACAAATGCCCACCAGCGAACAGCGCGGACATTTCGGCGAATCCACGAGCGGCGGAGGAATGACGCCCGCCGCCGCCGTCGCCCGCGCCGCCGCGAGTAACGACAGCGTGCGCGCCACGAGTTCCTCCGTGAGCGGCACCATCACCCGCTGTTGCGAAGCGGCAAAGTAGAGCGCCCCCGTCTCGCATTCATACCCGTTCTCGCGCAGCAACAAGCCCTGCAAACAGACCTGTACCCGCTCTGGCTCCCACGCCCCTTCCGGCGTATCGGGCGGCGCACCGCGTTTGTAATCCACCGGAATCACCTTGCCATCATCGCTTTCAATCAAATCAATCCGCGCCACCGCGCCGAGCATATCCGACCCCAACAACACCGACCGCGAATGCAATTTCACCTGCTCGGCAAGGTTCTCGGCAGTCGGCATCGCCCCCGCCTCCTGATCCACCCGCCGATGCACAAACCGCCCTTCCAGCGTGTCAGTTGAATGCGCCCATTCCTGCTGCACGTGTTCGAGAAAGTAGAGGCGCGGACAATACGTAAATTCATTCAGCATCCGCGCCGGAATTTGCTCCAGCGGGTCTGCATTGGTGAGAGACATACGAACTCCTCCATTTCTGATGAATTATGTTTTGAGCGTTGGATAGTCCGGCGCGTCATTCAAGCAGGGCATCAACAAGCCAAAGCCACAATGCCTGCCGCGTCCGATGACGAGTGCGCCTTCAACCGGGCGTTTGAAAATAACCTCGGCGTGATAGCGCGGTGTTTGTGCCAGATAGCTGTCTCGATCAATTTCGTAATCCAGTGCGTGAAAGGTTTTCGGCACAATCGGGCCGCTAAACGCCGCAACGGATTCGATGGCATCCTCCGGCACGCCCGCTTGTTTCAAGGCGCGAGCCAGCAGAACTTCCGCGCCACGCCCGCGTCGCATCAACCCTGTCAAGATGATCGGCGTCACCGTGCGCCAAACGCGCTGCCCTTTGCCGATGAATTGATGCAAGACGCCATCTGTCAATGCGGCCTTTTTCAAAAAGCCAATTGACTTGCCTTGATCTATCAACGCCGCGCCATTGATGCCGTCTGTGACGCTAGCAAACAACTCTTGCGCCGCTCTGTCGTCGCAACCGTAGCCAATCAACAGCACACGCCGCAGCCAACCATCGGCCTTGCCTTCGGCGTGCAAGCTCGGTAACGGTATGCAGGCGATATGCGCGCCGTCATGTTGCCGGTCAGCCTCGTGTCCGGCAATCAAACGTTCTGCCAACGCTTGGCCGTAATGCTGAACAAATTTGGGATGTGCCAAACTCCATTCGATCATGGCGTGCCTGACCATCCCGGCTGGCTGTCGCAAATCACGCAGATCAAAGCGAAGCCGTTCATCTTCATCGCGCCACATTTCAAACAAGGCCAGCGGCGCGTCAACGCTGATCGTATTAAGCGGGCGGTAATGCGTGCGCCGTAACGGGACTGTCACGTTGTCTTTGTTCTCACCACGCAGCCACGCCTGATAACGTTCCCGATACGCCGCCAACGCGCCCGGTTTGGGAGACGCCCATTCGCCGTCTAATTGTTCGGCAGGCAGTAATGCGTCTTCCGGCAAAGCGTCGTCATCTGACACCGCACCGCTGGCAAAGACGACATCCTGATGTTGGCCGAGATGCGTGATGAGTTGTGTTACCGCGCAAATCGTCGCGGCGTTCTCTTCCGCCTCTGGCGTCGCGGCAAACTGCCAGCGATAAATCAAAGCGTGTTCGAGTGCGAAGACATTTGCGACAAAACCTTTCGCGGTTCTGACGTGTTCCAGCGGATTATCTTTGCTGCCGTTGTCATTGTTCGGCACATAATTTGTAATGCCATTGCCCGTCAAACAGGCGGCGGGCGCAATAATGGCAGGCGGTTCCAACGCTTCGAGCCAGTGCAAGGCGCGATCACGCGCGGCGGTTTGCACGATGCCGTAAGCGCCGCAATGACTGCCCGCAATCAACGCCTGAAACAAACGTGCGGGCGCGGGCGGGAATTCCAATTCGTCTTCGCTTTTGCGTCCGTGATAGCGACGCGTGGCAAAGGTCAGTTTGATTTGTAATTGCATGACGCACCTCGCTTATTTTTTCTTTTTATCGGCTTTGACTTTCTTCACGGCTTCGACGGCGGCTTTGGCGTCAAACCCGACTTCCTTGTTCGCGCCTACGCCGAAAGCCTCGGCAGCTTGCTTGGCATAAGCGAATGCGGCGCTCAGCGGCAATGTGAATGGCGTGCTTTCGCGCTGGGTATAAACCGTCTGCGCCTGTGCGCGTTGGCAACGCAACAAACAACCTTCGCGCAAGTTGTAATCGGTTTGCACGCGCGCCGCGACTAACGCCAGCCCTAACAGATAACGGCGCAGCTTCAGGGTTTCTGCCTCATCAATCTGGCCTTCTTTCGTCACTGCCAACGCGCGCAACCGCACCAGGTTGATTTGTGTGCGCCGCACGATCTGGCCGTAAACGCGTACGCCGCCGTGCGTATTGACCGCAGGAGCCGCACGCAACCCCAGCTTAGAAAGCGGGTCTTTGCCATCAGCGGCTTTGCCGGAAGTCTCTTGCGGTTCGGTTTCGCCTTCAGGGATTTCGTCAGCCAACCCCAGCGCCGTTGGATCAAAGGTGTTATTGAATTGGGCAGAACGTTTGACGATTTCGACATTGGTAGCGCGGATCGTGGAGGACAGCATACGACCGAATTTGTACATCGTGGTGTCAGGCCGCGAATCCCAGAACCCCAACAACAACGAAGTCGGCGCAAGTTTGGCGAGCGGTTCCGCATTGGCTTCGTCGCGTAGCGTTTGAATGGCTGCCGTTACGTCGTCGCGCAAGCCTGAAAACCGCACCGCGCCGTCGGCAATGCGATGGCCAACGTCCAGTAAATTAGCTTTGACGGCGTCATTCAACTTCACCGTGATTTGCGGCACTAAGTCTGACAAGGGGCTTTCTTTGAATTTGGTTTCTGCCCGGTTTGCTTGTGCGCCAATGCTGTCAATCAAGCAGTTGTTCGCTTCGTACCCTGCTTGGGCGGCCCCTTGCGCAGTCAGGTTTTTATCCAACGTGTCTATTTGATAGGGATGTGTAGCGCCTTTGCCAACGGCAAACGTCGGCGGAAAGATTACCGCATCACGGCCTTCTGCTGGTTCGAGAATTTCTTCCAGTGTAATCGCAACTGGCGAATCGGCATCAGTCAGCCAGTCTATGGACTTGATGTAATCGTCGAATTGTTCAAGTTTGGTTTCCTGCATTGTAGCAATCTCCTTAGTCTGTGGCCGCGTAGCGACCCGGTGAATGTAGCTGTGGATTTCAACCCACAGAACGGTTGAGAATCGTTATTGCGTCGTGTGTTCGTCCGACCACGCCGCTGTTTGTGCCATTTTGAAATTGGCGTATTTGTCCCGTCTGGCTCTTCCCGCTTCTAACAAAACAAGACGGTCGCGTTGCACCGCTGTACCTGTTGCCGCCAAGCGCGCCAACGCAATCGGCAACGGCATTTGCCACAGCGCATATTGAAAAGCATCATCCGTCACCCAGCCGCGCGCCGAAGTGATGCCGCCGCCCAGCCGCGTGCGATGCGCGAAGAAATAATGCGCGCCAATCCCGGCCAGCATTTCCGCGAAGGGATAGGTAGCAATCGGCAAATTCAAATCATTCGCCGAAAAGCCCATATCCAACGCATTGCGTGACGAGCGCGGATCAAAACCGAACCGCCCGGTCATTCCAGCAGACAGCTTGAGCAAGGCTGCAACAGTAGAGACAGTGTTCGGTTGTAACAGCTTGGCCGCTGCGTCGGTCATATCGCGGCTGATCTTTTCGGCGGTTTGCTGTCCGGCATACATTTTCCAGGCGCTCTTTTCTTTGATCTTTCTGTCTGGCTTGAGCGTTTCGTACCACCAATCCAAGCGTAGCGTGGCCTTCTGGTCATTGAGATAAAACGACGGGCTGAGCAATACGCCTTCGTTGCTTTCTTCTGCCTCATCCGCTTCGTCAGTTTCGTCAGCTTGCGCTTCCGCCTCTAGCGTCTGATTGGCGGACGCTTGCCACGCGCTCCAATCCGTCAGCGTTTGCGTTAGGCAGCGCAACAACGCGGCTTCGTCAACTTGTGTTTCCAGCCAGCAGCACTGCTGTCCATTAAGTTCCCACCAACTGACAGCGTGTGCGTCGAAGCGCGCGAGAATTTCAGGATGCCGCAATACGCGAGATATTCGGCTGGTTGTATGGGTTTATTTGAATGTTGTATTTTCGTGCGTCCTCCGAATTCGCGCTTGACTGAAAGCGCGCGAGCCAGCGCGTGCCGCGGCCTTTAATTTTCGCTTCAAATAAGCCAGTTGCCACCAACCGTACCGCTGTTGCAACCGGTGAAAGCGCAGCAGCGTTTCGTGCGCGTTGTTGATTGAGCGGTTTGGGTTGCTGGCGATCAAATGCGCGTTCAGGAAAGTGCAGGCGCGCACTTAAGCAGCGATGCTGCGATCAAATGCAGGATCAAATCACGATGCGGATGATCGTTGATGCAGTTCGTCTTCGAGCGACTCGACCAGCGAACCGAATTCGTGCCGATAGCCTTGATTGAAGCTGTGATCGAGAAGGAGTTGTTATTTGATTTGGCCAAGTATTCCGCCGAAAAATTGCCGATGGCTTTTTGCCACCAATCACGCGCTTTGCCGAGATCGTGACGAAAACCAGCCGCAACCAACGCTTCAATCAAGTCATCTGGCAACCCGATGCGCGAGTCGCGGGCATGATCTTCAACGTCGGCATCGTGTTCAGCGACAGTGCGCGGCGCTTATCTGGATATGCGAGCGACGTTTCATCGTCGCCCTCTCCTGAAAAAGCGTCATACGCTGTACGTTGGCCAGAAGCGAACGACGTAAGCACGCGGTTCGTCATCGGCGGCAAGGTTTCTTGCAAGGCGGTTCGGTCACCGCACGCCTTTTAACATGACACTTTTTCAACGCTTCGCGCAAGATGAAAAAGCTTTCGCCTACCGTGTCCGCCAGCTTGAGTTGTTTGATCGCATAATCTTTCTCTGTGCGGCGCGTGATGAGATAGCGCGTCCATTCTTTGTCGTTCACAACATCAGTTTTTCGTTCACTGGCATCTGAGGTTTCCATCCTCATCAGAAGCGCCGATGTCGTCGGGCAGGATCACGGTCGCAAAGAAGCGAGCTGCGCAAAAGCCCCTTTTTTGTTTTGTCATCTGTAAATTTCTGACAGCTTCACGGCTTCTGCTTCGCCGCTTGTTGCAACGATGACGCAAGGTTTTGCAGATGCTTTTTGGCAAGTTCACTGAGCAGTTTTTCCGCGCGAACGATTGCTACAGCGCGCGTTCCTGCGGCTGTACGGGGATCGTCGTTGCCAATTCAGCGAGTCTGGCGGCTGATTCGTCGCAGCAAAGTACGCAAGTTCGGCACGCCAAACAAACGTAGTTTGCGCCTGCACTCATCATCAATCACACCACGCAACCAGTAATGCTGGCTTCAGGCGCGCCCTCTTGTTGCTTGAGCGAAGTCGTGCCCAATCATCAAACCGCGCCGGCTCAAAGGCGGGCGCACGGGTTCATCGGGCAAGGCTTGTTGGTTGTCTGTCAGTAAGCCGCGCAGGGCTGGCGGCGACGCAGCTCACTTTGCCATCAATTTCTCTCGTTTCAGCGCCTGCCAAGTGCAATAAACCTTCAGAGCACTCGCGCTCAGTTTCTTTCTGGCCGTAATCTACGCCGTTCTTAGCCAGCTTTTTATGCTGCTCAGCTTTGACCTTGCGTTCTTTTTCCAACGATTGTTTAACGCTTATCTGACTTCTGGGCTTCAGCTTCTTTTTGCAACGCGGTAATTTCCGTTGCGAGCTTGGATTAAGGTTGTTGATGTGGCTACCGTCGTTTTGCAAGTCGGACGCGGTATAGCTTGCAAGCCAGTTCATCAATGACAACGGTGATAGTGGAATCCGTTGTAAAGCGGTTAATCCGCCCGATGCGCTGAAGATCATCTTGTCGAGCGTAGATAAGTCGCACAGCCATTGATCCGCATCCAGATTGACGCCTTCCGCACGCACGAAGTTGCGACGAGGTAATGCGTAGCGCGTGGCGTGATGCGGTCCACTTCGCGAACGAAGACTTGAAACTTTTGCTCTTCAACCAGCTTGTCGCGCTCCGCGCGCACGCCATCTTTCAGCCAAATTCATTTGGGGAATGCGTTGGTCAATGCCATCTTGAATTTCCTTCTTCGCTTTTTTGTCGGCAGCCTCAACGCCTGCCAGCGTTTTTTCTTCCAACGCAGCTTTGAGCTTGTCACAAATGAGGTTCACCATTTCGACGGTCTGCGCATAAGATGATGACGGATTGCAGCGGTGCATTTTCATCGCTGGCTTCGTGCTGCATTGCGCGGCTCACCAGCCGTTCTGCTAAAGCTTCCCTAATGAATTTCTGATGTTGTCGCCTTCTTTCCATCTTTGCTTTGGCGCGCGCTGGTCAAAGCGCAACCCATTCGATGTGCTTGCGTGCGTTGAGGCGGCGGTTCGCAATTTCGTTCTGGCACTCACCTACCATTCCAGCTCCAATGTGTTGCCCGTCGCGTACTGGCCTGACCGAAAGTCAGGATGTGAAAAGGTCGCGGCGATTGACCCTGTTGCACGAGTTTTGAATGTCGCGTTGCGTATTCACAAAGCACGGCGACAAATGCGCTTCGTCAATCACAATCAGACTGTCCTGCGCTAACAATCCCGCCTACCGCATACTGCGATGGTTGATGCGACTTTGCCATAGCTGAAAACAACAAACGGCTGCCGATCATATCACACCGTTCCCGTGATAAACGGGCGCGAAGGATCAAGACACCACTCGCGTTGTCGGCGCGTTGCCGCGTAATGTAGAAAGCGCGAGTACCGATTCGCCGCGCGGACGCCTCACGAATAGTTTTGCGCCAGCTGTCATGGGTTGGTTTCTTCTGCGAGTGCTTCAGCAAGTTTTTTCTGTAACTTTTCCGCTTCATCGGACGCTTGGTCAGCAATGGCGCGACGATCTACGACATACACCAAACGCAACCGGAATCTTGCACTGCGGAGGCTGTTTCGGCCAGCAGCTATACAAAATTAGCCAAATAGTCATGACGTGTGTTTCCCAGAGCCAGTTGGAATGTCGCAGGCGTCCGGGAATTCTCCTGCCAAAAGCTTGTGGAATAGTCGTTCTTGCCAATCGACAGGACGTTGTCCGTCAACGCACTGAAGCAATCTCTGAAATCAAACATTTACTAAACCTCCTTGTTGGGTTGCCATCTTATGCAGAACACCGGGAAAGAATTCCGCCTATTTCCTTTTTCACTAAAATTTATTTTTCCCCTACCGCATTCCGCTCCGCCGCATTTGCAGCACCTCGGTAATCCGCCGGCCGCAATTCTTCACTGGCGCATAGCGCTTCGTCTCAACGTAACTCAAAATGAAGCGTTCCAGACGCGTCCGCGCGCGGCGCGCATTGCTATGGTGATGGTTTCGGGCGTTTCGGCGGCGGCGGCGGTACAGGCTTTACGGTGGGTAAAGCGCAGGTGGAATTGCGATTGGCAACGAAGATAGAGCAAAGTGACGCCGTGGAAAGCGCGCAGTCACCGCATCCATCAAGCGCCGTGGATGCCGGTCAGCTCAATAGGTTTCCAGATGGTCGCGCAGCTTGAAGGGGCGGCGCGCAAAGTAGCGTTCGGTGAACTGCAGCGATTGAATGTGGTCTATCGAAAACGGAATGAAATCGTGGCGGTTGTAATCAACCGATGACTTTCAGCGTTGCGCCGTCGGGATCGAAGTACACGGCATACAGGTCGAAATCAACACGTTCGCGCGCTGGCTGATCCGAGCGATTGATAGCGCATGCACGGTCTGATGTTCTCGCGGCAGTGACTAATTCGTTGATGATTTGATCGTGCTGCGCGAAATCTTTGGCAGGCGTGATGGCGGCACCGTAGACTTGCGCTCTGGCGTCGAGTTGGGCGCGCAGCGCGGTGGGCAGGACTTGGCGGACTTTCTTCAGCAACGAACGGGTGTGGCGGGCGAAGGGCGACCATTCGGTTGCGCCGATGGCTTCCTGGGCGAGCAGCAACGCGGCGGATTCGGCGAGGGTGAGCGTGGGCGCGATGTAGGCGTCGCTCAGGCGGTAGTAGACGTGGCGGCCTGCGCGTTCCTCGACGATCGGAATGGATTTGTCGGCCAGGGTGAAGATGTCAATAAGGCTGACGATGGTTTTGCGGTCGACTTGAAAATGCTCCATCAGTTCCATTTTGCGAACGACGGCGACTTTCCAGCAGGTGCGGCAATTGCAGCAGACGGGCGGCAGGCTGGCACCGCGTTGGCGTTTGTGGGTTTTCATACGTCTGTGTCCTCACGGATGGCGCGCAACCGCGAGCAGATGGTGAGCAATTGATTGCTGGCCGCCGTTTGCCGGAACCGTCCTTGCCGGATATTACCAGGAGCAGGGCGTGTTCAGGCGGTTAGGGCGATGACTGAAGTTTGGCGGTGTTCTGGCAGTCAGGATGAGCGGCACCAACACCACGAACTCATTTTTCCCAGCGAGCAACGGGCAGAGAAGGAAACGAGGAAAGCGTTACTCGGATGCTGAGGCAACGGGGTTCGGCCCATCAACCCGCCTTGCTGTATGACCAATCGTGCGTGACTCACGGCAACCAGGAAAGGCGGAGTGAAACGTGCTAACGAACGAACACCGGAGAAATTCTCCGACACACGAATTGATCTGCTATTGCTGTGAGCGGCGCTATGGTAGGTCGCAACGGGAGAGATTTCAAGCGTAAGGCACCGATGCATCTTGGAGGAAGATTCTCCTCTTCGTGTAGGTGGTTACGCCGCTTTTTTGAGACGGGATGTTTGATTTGTTCTGGGTCTGCCGCCCCGTTTACCATTAAACTGAGCGGCTGCTTTTTTCTTTTCCGAAGTGACTTTGCCTCCGGCACAGCCTGATTTTTTCATCCAGGCTTGTGATCTAAAGATACTTGGCGACAAACCGGCGATGCTGATGTCTACTTCAAGCTGTGGCCAGCACGAGTCTGAGCCGACGCCGAGAATTTCGATTTCGGCTAACGCTTTCGCCGTGGCATTTTGCAAGCCTTGGATCAAGTGCGCCGGAATCATCAGCGTCGCGCCGTTGCTATCGCAAGGAGGTTTACACGCATGCTTGATTTGTCTTTGCCAATTTAACGCATCCTGCCAGGGTTTTTCATTTGCTCCTGATGAAGCCCTTTCCCGTTTGAATGGGGTAGCCGCGCGATGCACAGGTACGGATGGAGCCTTGCGCCGAACTCCAAGGATTATTGAATGAGCAGGACGTAACGGCTTTGCGTGTCAGTACGTTAAATGCACATTACACGCGGTTGGGTGTCATTCGTGCGATTTACGCAGCGATTGAACGACTCGGTTTCGCTGCCCGGGGCAATCTTCGTCTATTAGAACCGGCAGTAAGCGTCGGGCATTTTCTTGGCGCAATGCCTCCCGCGCTCGTGGCTCAAGCCGAACGGGTGGCAGTGGAATTAGATGTCATCACAGCACGCATCCTCGCACGTCTTTATCCCGTCATTCGTGTCTTTTTTTGTGGATTGGAAGACGCGCCGCTACCAAAAGATTACTTTAACTGTGAATCAATAGTAGAAAATTAATAAAATCAGCGCCACGACGAATTTGCCGATGCAGTGCCGCAGCAAGCCTGCGCTGGAACGCACGGCGCTCGCTCTTTGCAATTGCGTTTTGTCATTGAGCCACTTGAAGAGGCTTTCAATCGGTTGACGTAGACTAGCAATGCCGCGCCCTAACGGCTGTTGCGCTCTTTGGGTTGTTTGAGTGGCGTACAAAGCTGGATGACATAATCTGCCAGCCGCGCTTGCAGGTGCGCATCGGCATAGGCTTTATCCGCCAGCAGGCGCGGCGCAGCACACCCGTTCAGCATTTGCTCACGCAGCGCTCGCTAAGATAATCGGAAAGGAATCAATGATTAATTCCAGCGCGGGCGACTCCGGCGACTGCGCCAAGTCCCACTGTCAATTGTCCGCCGTTGTGATTATGGCTCGTGCGTTGAAAACAAGCGGCTTTGTTTGTATCGTAACAACGGCAAACGAGCAGGTAGAGTTCTATTGGTTAATTCTCCATAAGCAAGAAAATCTTACTAATTCTCTTGCTCGTTTGTCATTTCTACTATTGATTCACATATGATATAAAAATAGCAGCAAAAGCGACGAAAAGTTGCTGCGACGCTTTGCCGAAATGCCCGTAGCCTGAAAAAATCATTATTATTTTCCCCCTCGTGCCGAGAGAGCTTGACGGGGTAAGTTACTCTGGAGTACTTGTGCAGTCAAAGTTAACCGGTTACGCAAGCGGTTTTCCCTTCGACATTTAGTTTCGTTGTTCGACGCTCTGCCCGCCCTTGCGCGGCAGGTTTTGTACTGGAAAGGGTTCTCATTGAAAAAGAAAGTTTCCCGTCGCACTTTTCTGCAAACCAGCGCAGGCTTAACCGCCGCTACGGCTTTCCCGGCCAGCTTCACCATTGTCAAAGCGGAATCGGTGCACGGCACAGCGGCCAATTCGATGGTTGAAGTCGGTTGGATTGGCCTCGGCGGGCGCGGCACACGCGATGCCTACCTGCTCGAAAAAACGGGCAAAACCAAAATCGTCGCCGTCGCGGATTACTTTCAATACCGCATAGACAATCTCTTCAAGCCAATGGAGCCGGGGCAAAGCCACACCGCCGGGCTTTCGACCGGAGCATTTCAAGGCCGCCGTTGCCGCGAAAAAGCATGTCTTTATGGAAAAGCCGCTGGCGGTGGATGCCTACGGCTGTCATGTGGTCGAGGCTGCGGGCAAACAAGCGACGGCAAACAAACTTTCGGTCGTTGTCGGCCTGCAACGCCACTACAGCAAAGCCTATCGCAAGTGCAAAGAGATGATTGACAGCGGCGCGATTGGCGACATCGTGATGGCGCATTCGGCGTGGGATACGGCGGACTTGTGGCCGGATCGGCGCGCCAAATTCGACAAGAGCAAATGGCCGACGCAGATGGATTACGAAGTCGAGCATTGGTACTTCTTCAAATGGCTGAGCGGCGATCATATCGTGAAGCAGAGCATTCACAATCTGGATGTCATCAACTGGATGCTGAACGCCTTTCCGGGGCGGGCCTACGGCAGCAGTTCGTGTCGGTTCCGCAAGGACATCGGCGACATTCACGACAATTTCAATCTGGTTTATGAGTACGCGAACGGCGTGACCTCAAACCACACCTGCATTCAGGTAGACGGCGCGCTCGGCGACATTTCCGAAACGATTCGCGGCACGAAAGGCACGTTCACCACGACGGCAGGCAAGGACGGCACGGGCGGCGTGCGCATCGAAGGCGTGAAGCCGAAGAAAGGCGACACGCCGAGCCTGTATCAATACACGAGCAACGATGATCGCCACTACAATCAGGAAGCTGTCGCCTTTGTCGAAAGCGTGCTGGGCAGCGGCGAACACCGCGACGATACGGATTATGGGATGAAGAGTACGTTCACCGCGATTCTGGGACGCGAGGCCGCGTATCGGCGGCAGCCGTTGGACTGGACGACGCTGTGGAACGCGAAAGAACGATTGACAATGAAACCCGTCAGCGAAACGGCTAAAAAATAAACGATCACTTTCCCCTGAGGTCATGATGCAGAAAGCTTTGAATACCATCCTGCTACTGTCTTTCTTCTCGCTCGGCATTGGCGCACAGGTGACCGGCGTTGCTACGTTGCAGGGCGTTATCACGGATAACAACAACGCCGTGCTGGCAAATGCGGAAATCACGGTCACGAATCTGGACACGGGCGTGTCGGTCAAAGCCGTCACGAATGAAACCGGCTTGTATCGCGTGCCTGCCCTGAATCCCGGTCGCTACAGCATTGAGGCCAAAGCGAATGGCTTCGCTGCTACCCGCATCGCGGAAACGCGCCTGGAAGTCGGCCAAACCGCGCGGCTTGATCTGAGCCTGAAAGTCGGCGGTGTCAACGAGGCTGTGGAAATTACGGCGCAGGGAACGTTGCTCAATTCCGAAACCACCGATGTGGGGCAGGTGATTGACGGCAAGCGCATTGTCGAAATGCCGCTGAACGGGCGCAATTACTTGCAACTCGCGCAACTCACGGCTGGCGTTCTGCCTGCGGGCAACAGTCGCACGTCGGACGAGGGCGGCTTTCTTGCGTTCGGCCAGCACACCTATCAAAACAACGTGCTGCTCGACGGTGCCGACAACAGTTCGCGCGCGAGCGGCGGGCCGCTCGGCTTTGAGGCGCAGGCGGTCAAACCACCAGTGGATGCGGTCGGCGAATTCAAAGTGCTGACGAACAACACGTCGGCAGAGTTTGGGTATTCGACGGGCGCGAAGGTGTTGGTAACGACTAAGAGCGGGACGAATCAATTTCACGGCTCGCTGTATGAATTCCTGCGCAATGACAAATTCGATGCGACGAATTTCTTTGCCAATCGCGCGGGCGCGGCCAAGCCGGTTTTCAAGCAGAACCAATTCGGCGGCACGATTGGCGGGCCGGTCATCAAGAACAAAGCGTTTTTCTTTTTCAGCTATCAAGGCACGCGGCGGCGCGTAGGGCAAACGTTCACTTCGACCGTGCCGAGCCGTGACATCAAGGAGCGCGGTGATTTTTCCAAACAGCCTTCTGTGCGCCGCGATATTTACGACCCGAACACGTTGACCGGCACGGGCGCGACGGCGACGAAGACGCAATTTGCGGGCAACATTCTGCCGCTGAATCGCTGGGACCCGGTGGCGGCGGCGATCATCAAGCTTTATCCTGATCCGAACATTGCCGGGCGCGAGAACGATACGAACAATTATTTCTATTCGCCGAGCGCGAAGGACGACGCCAATCAATACGACGTGCGCGGCGATTACAATTTCAGCGACAATCAGCGGTTTTATGCGCGCTATTCCAAACGCAATCAGAACAAACTTGATCCGGGGCCGCTGCCGCTGCCTGCCGATGGCGGGTTGTGGACGACGACGGTGCTGCCGGGGCATAACATCGCGGCCAATCTAAACAGCACGTTCAGCCCGACGAAAACGAATGAAGTGCGGTTCGGCTACACGTACTTTCCGACGCGCTTTGATATTCCGTATGACAAAAACCTGAACGCCGATTACGGCATCAAGAATGCGCCGGGCGATAAGTTTGGTGACGGGTTGGATCACGGCTGGTCGCGCTTTACGCCGAGCGGGTACGCCGAAATCGGCGCGCGCAGTTTCTGGCCGAACATCAATAATCTGGACAACCTGACGCTGGCCGATACGTTCGCGTGGCAATTGAATAATCACACGGTGCGGTTCGGCGGCGAGTATCGGCGCGTGCAGGTCTTCCGCGAAGCGCAACGTTTCCGGCGCGGCAACTTCACCTTCAGCGGCGTCTACACGGCACAAAAGCCGAATGATGCGGCGAGTCGCGCGAGTACGGGCAATGGCCTTGCCGATTTCCTGCTCGGCAACGTAGCCAACGGCACGTATGGCCGGGCGCAGGGCGAAGAAACAATTGCGCCTTATTACGGCGCATTCGTGCAGGACGATTGGAAGGTGACGAAGAATCTGACGGTGAACATTGGACTGCGGTGGGAAGGAACGCGCGGCGCGTTTTATCCGAATCCTGACAAGCAGTCGGTGTCGCGCTATTGGCTGCCGGAATTTTACGGCACGAGCCAGGCCGAAGGCATTTACTTTCCGACGAACGCCAATGATTGCGGCTGCAAAAACGATCTGAAGAATTTTGCGCCGCGCCTCGGCATCGCGTGGAAGTTGAGCGACAAGACGGTCATTCGCACAGGCGCAGGGATTTATTACGCGCAACCGGACGGCTTTGATTCGCAGTTCAGCAATTACTTCACGGGGCCGCCGCGCGCGAATGAATTGACGTTTACGGCGAATAACACGGTGCCGGTAGCCATTCTGCGCAACGGCTTTCCTGATTTGCCGGTCGGCACGACGATTCCGAATAACTCCTCGATTGAAATGTCCGACCTACAACGCATCACGCCGTATTCGCAGCAATGGTTCCTCGACGTGCAGCGCAATCTGCCCTACGACATTGTGTTGACGGTGGGCTATGCGGGCGCAGGCACGCGGCATCTCTTCACGGCGCGCAACATCAACGCGCCGCTCACGCCGGATGCGGTGGCGCTGGCGAACACTCGGCGACGGCTGCGCACGAATTTCAACGGCATCAACGTGCGCGAAAATTCGTCGAGTTCCAATTACCATTCGATGACGGCGAAAGCAGAGCGGCGCTTTACGAAAGGCTTCACGCTGCTGAGTTCGTTTACGTGGTCGCACAACATTGATTTCGTCGGCGAATTGCTGAATAACGGCGAAAGCATTTCGCCCTACCGCGACCAATACAATCCGGGCATCGAGCGCGCGAGTTCCAATCAGGATCGGCGGTTGATTTCCGTGACGAGCTTTGTCTACGAACTGCCGTTTGGCAAAGGCAAGAAACTGCTGGCGAGCGGCGCGGGCGCGTGGGTCTTGGGCGGCTGGCAACTCGGCAGCATCGCGTCGTTCCTGTCCGGTCGTCCGCTGACGCACACCGTCAGCGTAGACCGCCAAAACAACGGCGGCGCAGTGCGGGGCAATTGGGTGAGCAATCCGAATTTGCCGAAAGATCAACGCACGATTGATCGCTGGTTCAATACCGACTTTGCGGTAGCGAATCCGGCAGGCGTCGCGCAAATCGGCAACGCCGGACGCAACCTCATCATCGGGCCGGGCGTGAGTAACTTCGACGTGCTGCTCTCGCGCAGCTTTGCGCTGCCGTTCGAGCATCATTCGCTGCAATTCCGTTTTGAGTCGTTCAACTTCACGAACACGCCCGCGTTTGGCAATCCGAACACGACGCTGGGCAGCGCGAATCAGGGTAAGATCACGAGTGCGGGCGATCCGCGTCGCATTCAATTTGCGTTGAAATATTTGTTCTAATGGGTCAACGAATCCGATTTTGAAAAGGAGCCGATCAAACAATGAAAGTCCGCGTTTTGTTGTTGTGCTGTTTACTTGTTGTGCTGTCCTCCGTCTGTCCGCCTGAAAACACTCGTGCGGCGCGCAAGCCGAATATTCTGGTCATTGTCGGCGACGATATGGGCTATGCCGACGTGGGCTTTCACGGTTGCACAGATATTCCGACACCGAATCTGGACGCACTGGCGCGCAGTGGCGTGCGTTTTACCAATAGTTACGTCACCGGCCCGTATTGCAGCCCGACGCGCGCGGGGTTGTTAACCGGACGCTATCAACAACGCTTCGGCCACGAATTCAACCCGACGCCGCAGGAAGGGCGCACGCAGGCAGCGGGCTTGCCGTTGACGGAAACGACGATGGCGGATCGTTTCAAGGCCGCTGGCTATCGCACAGCGATGTTTGGCAAATGGCATCTTGGCTGGCAGGAAAATCAACATCCGATGAGTCGCGGCTTTGAGGAGTTCTACGGCTTCCTCGACGGCGAGCATTCGTATCTTGATCCGGGCGAGAAAACCGACAGCGCCGTGCTGGACGGGCGCACGCGCGTGCAGGCGATGAAGTATTTGACGGAAGAACTGGGCGACCGCGCCGAAGCGTTCATCCAACGTCAAGGGCGACAAGGACAGCAACCGTTCTTTCTCTACCTGCCGTTCAATGCCGTGCATACGCCGCTGCATGCAATTGAGAAGTACCTGCAACGCTTTCCGAACATCACTGACCCGCAGCGGCGCACGTATGCCGCGATGATGTCCGCGATGGATGATGCGATTGGGCGCGTGATCGCCGCCCTGCGCGCGGCGAAGCTCGAAGACGACACGCTCATCTTTTTCTTCAGCGACAACGGCGGGCCGACGATGCCGACGACGACGATCAATGGTTCCCGCAATACGCCGTTGCGCGGCTCGAAGCGGCAAACCTACGAAGGCGGCATCCGCGTGCCGTTTGTGATTTCGTGGAAAGGCCATGTTCCGGCGGGCAAAGTTTACGATCAACCGATCATTCAGCTTGATGTGTTGCCCACGGTGTTAGCGGCAGCGGGCATCACGGCCAAGCCTGCGCCTGCCTTCGATGGTGTGAACCTGTTGCCCTATTTGACGGGCAAGCAAAAAGGCACGCCGCACGAAACGTTGTACTGGCGAATGGGAAATATGATGGCGATTCGGCGCGGCAATTGGAAGCTGGTCAAAACGCGCGAAGGCCGTCTGGATACCGATGTGACGGCGCTCAGCGATTTGTCTGAGGCGACGCTGTACAACCTGGCGGATGACATCGGCGAACAACACGATCTGGCGGCAAAGTATCCTGACAAGGTGAAAGAACTCGCGGCGGCGTGGCGACAATGGAATCAGCAACTGGCGCTGCCGTTGTGGGGCATGCGGAAACAATGAACGGCGGTTCGGTTACGCGGCATCATACGGGCTGAGATGGAGCCGGTTGTCGTAATCCATCAGGCCGAGTTTGAGATTACGCAACCAGCCTTGTCGTCCCAGCAAATTGCGTTGGAGACCCGGATATTTGGCAAAGTAAACGACGCTTTGAAAGGCGATGCTGCCGGTTTGGATTGTGACTTCGTGACCGTAGGCTTCCAGCGTGCCGGTCAATCCGCCGAGGCGTAGATAGTCTCCGCGTTCGATGGGAATGCCGAGGGCAAGGCCCGTTTCGTGGTTGAAAAGACAAACATCCGCGCCCGTGTCCACTTTGGCCGGAACGTTAATCTCGTTGCCTTGATAGGAAAGCGTAATGAGCAGCGAAACCCCACTACGCTTATCTTCATAAGGCAACTCTTCAAGAAAATTGATTTGTCGCATAAAAGATTCAAATACCGATAAAGGGAAGGTCATCTGGTGAAGGAATACGAACAATCAGCGGATGCTTTGCCTTCGCCGCTTGGAGCGCAGTCACGACTTCCAG
Organism: Blastocatellia bacterium; assembly: GCA_046331525.1. Taxonomy (GTDB): domain Bacteria; phylum Acidobacteriota; class Blastocatellia; order RBC074; family RBC074; genus JAFDVL01. The sequence goes on along the minus strand of JAXLQQ010000004.1, from coordinate 29,273 downwards.
ATGAACAAAGCTGGCAGCAATCAATTGCCCATCGGCAAAGGCGACCCACTGCCCGGCGTATTCGTCCTTGTGTTCCGCAATCCACTGCCGTTCACGAGTTCGGTCAGGAACAGGAATTGGTGGCACGCGCTTATCCAGCGGCGGTTTGGCAACAGGCTGCGCTTCTTCCGGTTGCGCCAGCATTTGTTTCAGGCGCGTGCGCTCTTCGGAAGGCAATTGTTTGATGAGTACGAAAAGATTGTCAGCCGTCAGTGTAGACATATTGGTTTCTCCTTTCTGACCGGCTGATTATAGTGGCAGCAAGAACAAGATGCGAGAAGGCATTGGCGAAAGGACAGGTATGAAGAAATGCTGGCTGATGTTGCCAATCCTGACAACGATAGCACCGATGATGAAACTACGAACATTGCTTCTCTTGCTGCTTCTTTGCGGTGGCAGTTTCGCGCAAACCGCGCCGCGCAACATTGTGGTTTTCCTGTCGGACGATCACGGGCAATTGGATTCTGAACCATACGGCGCAACGGATGTGCGCACGCCGAATATGGCGCAACTCGCGCGCGACGGGATGAAATTCACGCACGCCTTTATCGCCAGCCCCGCCTGTGCGCCGAGCCGCACGGCGATGCTGACAGGGCGGATGCCTGCGCGCACGGGCGCGGAAGCAAATCACACGTACAAGCCCGCCGATATGAAATCGTTGCCCGACGTATTCAACGCGCTGGGCTATCAGACGGCAGCGTTCGGCAAAGTCGCGCACGGGCCGGACAAGTTTCGGCACGAGTTTGAAATTCTCGACAAGACGGACGACATCGCCGTCGTCCGCAAGTTTCTGCAAGAGCGCAACGATCCACGCCCGCTGTTGCTGTTTGTCGGGACGAACCGACCGCATGTGCCGTGGTCGGAACCGCAAGGCTACAACCCGGCGCAACTCAAGCTGCCGCCCTCGCATGTAGACACGCCGATGACGCGCGAGATGCGGGCGCGCTATTACACCGACGTGACCAAAGCTGACACGATGCTGGGGCAGGTGCGCGCGTTAGCCAGAGAGAAGTTCGGCGACAATGTGCTGTTTATTTATTCCAGCGATCACGGCGCGCAATGGCCGTTCGGCAAGTGGAATCTGTATGACGCGGGCATTCGCGTGCCGTTTATTGCCGTCTGGCCGGGCGTCATCAAACCGGGCAGCGTGTCCGGTGCGATGGTGCAATGGATTGATTTGTTGCCGACGTTGATTGAGGTCGCGGGCGGCAAAGTGCCAGATGGACTGGATGGGCGTTCGTTTGCGGCGGTGTTGCGCGGCAGGGCAAAGGAGTTTCGTCGGGAGATTTTCACTACGCACAGTGGCGACGGTGCAATGAATGTCTATCCCATTCGCAGCCTTCGCACGCGCGAATGGAAATACATTCTCAACCTTAATCCCGAACTCGCGCACACGACGCACATTGACAAAGCCAAAGCCGTTGACGGGGTGAACTATTTCACGTCGTGGTACGAACGCGGCCAGACGGATGCGCAGGCGGCGGCGGTGGTGAAGCGTTATTACGAACGTCCGAAAGAAGAGCTTTACGATTTACGCAACGATCCATTTGAGCAACGCAATTTAGCGGCTGAGCCGAAGCAGGCCAAACGCCTCGCCCAGATGCGCAGGCAACTGGAAGCGTGGATGCAGTCGCAAAATGATTCACGCAAAGTATTCAATAAACCGCGTCCCTTAAGCGATCCGGCTGCAACTAGGCCCGCGCCCTTGGACGCACCAAAGCAATGATGAACCTTATGCAATTGAGAAACCGATTTGTGAGCGCGCTGTTGTTGTGCGCCTGGCTGACTGCTTCCTTATCGGCGCAAGCGCCACTGCGCCCGCCCGCCGTGCCACTCATCACTCATGATCCGTATTTCAGCATCTGGGCAACGGCGGACACGCTGACGGCGGAACCGACGAAGCATTGGACGGGCAGTGAGCAGCCGCTGACAGGACTGATTCGCATTGATAACGAAACGCTGCGTTTTATGGGTACGTCGCCGCGCTGGGCAGAACCGGCCATCAACCCGATGAAGCAGACAGGGTTCAAGCTGACGCCGACGCGGACGATCTACAGCTTTGCGGCGAACGGCATTCATCTCGATCTGACGTTTTTGACGCCCGCGTTGCCGCAGGATTTGAATGTGCTGTCGCGTCCGCTGACCTACGTGATTTGGGATGTGCGTGCGACCGATGGGCGTGAACACAACGTGCGGTTGTATCTGGACGCGACTTCGCATCTGGTAGTGAATCGTGTCGAAGAACGCGCGATGTGGTCGCGGCACGAACTGGGCGAGATGAAAGTCGCGCGGCTCGGCAGCACGGAACAAAAGATGTTGCAGAAGTCGGGCGATGATTTGCGCATTGACTGGGGCTATTTGTACCTGGCCGTGCCGCCGCAAGGCTCGCGCGTGACAACGCTCGGCACGACAACGGCGCAGCGCGGACTGTATGCCAATTCGCTCGAACTGCCCGAACCGCACGATTTGGAAAGTCCGCAATTTTCTACGTCGCGTTTGATTCCGCTGATTGCCTTCACGATAGATTTAGAGAAAGTCGGCGCGGCCAACGTGTCGCGTTACGCGATGGTCGCGTACGACGATGTGTATTCGATTGAATATTTCAATCGTCGCCTGCGTCCGTATTGGCGGCGCGACAACAAAACGGGCGCAGAAGAGTTGCTGAAAATGGGTGCGCGCGATTTTGCGGCGCTCAAAGAACGCTCGGAAAAGTTCGACGCCGAACTCACGAGCGATTTGGTCAAAGCGGGCGGCGAGAAATACGCCGCGCTGGCGATTAGCGCGTACCGGCAAACGCTCGCCGCACACAAACTCGTCGCAGATTTCGATGGCACGCCGCTCTACTTCTCGAAAGAGAATTTCTCGAACGGCTGCATCGCTACGGTAGACGTCACGTATCCGAGTGCGCCGTTTTATCTGCTCTTCAGCCCGCCGCTGCTCAGAGCGATGTTGCAGCCGATTATGGATTATGCGAAATCGCCGCGCTGGCGTTTCCCCTACGCGCCGCACGATCTCGGCACCTATCCGCTGGCGAACGGGCAAGTCTACGGCGGCGGCGAAGAAACGGAAGATCGGCAAATGCCCGTCGAAGAAAGCGGCAATTTGCTGATCCTGCTGGCGGCGCTCGCCGAAGTCGAAGGCAATGCCGAGTTCAGCAAACCGTACTGGCCGCTGCTGCAAAAATGGGCGGCGTATTTGAAAGACAAAGGGCTTGATCCTGACAATCAACTCTGCACGGACGATTTTGCCGGACATCTGGCGCACAACACGAACCTTTCCATCAAAGCAATTGTGGCGCTGGAGGCTTATGCGCGGTTGGCTGATGCGCTGGGGCAAAAGGCCGAAGCGAACAATTATCACGCGCTCGCCAAACAGATGGCTAGGCAATGGGCGAAAATGGCAGATGATGGCGATCATTATCGGCTGGCTTTCGACAAGACGGGGACGTGGAGCCAGAAATATAATCTGGTGTGGGACAAGTTGCTGGGCCTGAAACTCTTCGCGCCCGACATCGCGCGCAAAAGAAATCGCGTATTACAAAACCAAACAAAATGCCTTTGGCCTGCCGCTCGACAATCGTTCGACGTACACGAAGCTCGATTGGATTTTGTGGACGGCGACGCTCGCGGACAACGCAGCGGATTTCGCAGCGCTGGCCGATCCCGGATTCAAATACGCCAACGAATCGCCGACGCGCGTGCCGTTGTCCGATTGGTACTGGACGCAGGACGGCAAGCAACGCGGTTTTCAGGCACGCTCAGTCGTAGGCGGCTTGTTCATCAAGATGCTGGAAGACAAACAACGCTGGCAGCGGTGGGCGAGACAGGCAAAATAATCACAAGGAACGAAAGATGCGAATAACCTCGGCTACGGCGATTTGGGTGTGTACGGACAGAAACTGATTCAAAAGTGGGGCTTATGAAAAAATACTGGTTCATTGGTTGGACGCTTGCGTTATGGCTGACGCTTGCGCCTGTTAGCCATGCTTGCTCGATTTTCAGCATCAAGCTCGGTGACAAGGTGCTGGTTGGCAACAATGAAGATTTCTGGTACGACAGAGATGCGCGACTATGGTTTGCTCCCGCTGCGAAAAATAACCGTGGGCGCGTGCTGTTTGGGTGGGACAATTTCGCGCAAGGCGGAATGAACGATGCAGGCTTGTTTTTTGATGCTGCCTCAGGGCCGCGACCGCCAGCCGCGCAGCCGGGTAAGTCACAGAAGATCAAAACCAATATCGGTGATGAGTTACTCGCGCGTTGCGCTACGGTGGAAGAAGCCGTTGCACTGATGCAGACCTATCGCCTCCCTACCGATTACACGGGTCATTTGTTGTTTGCTGACAAGTCGGGCGCTTCGGCAGTCGTCGAGTGGAATGGGGCGGAATACAAAGTCATTCGCAAAATCGGCGACTATCAAATCATCACCAACTTTCTGTTAACCCAACCGGAACTCGGCGATTTTCCCTGCCCGCGTTACAACCGCCTGCAGGAACGGCTGACGGGCAAACAGGAAATCACCGGCAGCGAAGTCGCAACGATGTTGGCGAGTGTCGCGCAATTTAGCGAAGCAAAGGGACGGAAAAGTGGCACGTTGTATTCCACTGTCCACGATCTCGTTAGCGGCGAATTCGTGTTGTTTTATCAACGCAATTGGCAAAAGCCCGTGCGGTTCAAGCTGGCGGAGGAATTGCGCAAGGGCAAGCATTCGATCAGGATGGCGCAGCTATTCGGCAAGCACATTTGAGGAAAAAATGAAACAGTTTTCACGTTGCCTATGGCTCTTCGCGCTGATGCTCTTTGGCATCAGTTCTTACTTTTCAGCGGTCGCGCAGGCGCAACCGTCACGCCCCAATATTGTGTTCGTGCTGGCGGACGATCTGGGCTGGAAAGATGTCGGTTATCAAGGTTCGGACTTTTACGAAACACCGAATATTGACCGGCTGGCGAAGGCCGGGATGGTCTTTACGCAAGCTTTCGCCGGAGCGGGGAATTGCGCGCCGAGCCGTGCGGTGTTGCTCTCCGGTCAATACGGCCCGCGCCACGGCGTCTATGCCGTAGACGACACCAAACGCGGCCCCGTCAACCTGATGCGGATGGAACCGATTCCGAACAAGAGCGGTCTTGCACTGGCACAGGTGACGATGGCCGAAGCATTGAAAGCGGCGGGTTACGCCACCGGCATCTTCGGCAAATGGCATCTCGGCGGCAAAGATGGTGCGGAACCACAGGCGCAGGGCTTTGATGTGTTTTTCAATTCGCGCCCGAATCCGAATCAACGGCGCGATGAGCCGGACGACCCGAAGGGCATTTATTCGCTGACGCGCGCCGCCATCCAATTCATCGAAGCCAATAAAGACAAACCGTTTTTCGCTTACGTCGCGCATCACGCGATTCATACGGCGCTTGAGGCGCGTCCGGCTTCGCTCGCTAAGTTCAAAGCGAAAGCGCCGGGCGCACAGCACAAGAATGCGTTGTACGCCGCGTGTCTTTACGATCTGGATGATGCGGTTGGCGTGTTGCTGGCGAAACTCAAAGAACTCAACCTCGACAAAAACACGCTGTTCATTTTCACGTCCGACAACGGCGGCACCCAGCAATCGTCGCAGGAACCTTTGCGTGGCAACAAAGGCTGTTATTACGAAGGCGGTATCCGCGAACCGTTCATCGCCTATTGGCCGGGCGTGATTCAGGCAGGCGCGACCAATACGACGCCGATTCACAATGTAGATTTATATCCGACGTTCCTTGCCGCTGCGAACGCCAAAGCTCCAGCGGGCAAAAGGCTTGATGGCGAGAGTCTGTTGCCATTGTTCAAAGGCAACGGTACGCTCAAACGACAGGCAATTTTCTGGCATTTCCCCGGCTATCTTGATGACCCTGTGATTCGTGGGCGCGATCCCGTCTTTCGCTCGCGCCCAGTCAGCACGATTCGCAAAGGCGAGTGGAAGCTGCATCTCTATCACGAAGAATGGCAGCTTGATGGCGCGCGCGCCAGGATTGACACCAACAATGCCGTAGAGCTTTACAACATCGCCGCCGACATCGGCGAGCGCAATAATGTGGCCAATACGAACAAAGCCAAGCGCGATGAATTGCTGAATGATCTGCTGCAATGGTTCAAAGCGACCAACGCGCCGCTGCCCACCGAACGCAATCCCGCATACGCGCCAGAGAAAGGGAAGTAGACGATGACTGGAATTACGCAGGTGAGAGAAGAAGCAATAGAATGTTGGTGTTATGAACAACATCCAACTTCGACTAACACCTGCTGTGCAAGCATATCTGATCGGCTTGATCTATCGCAATACGCGCACGAGTTGCCTGTCGCTGGCAGGATTATGCGCTCAATTCTCGCACGACACGTTGCGGCGCGTGTTGTTTTGGCAGTTCGCCTGGTCACGACGGCTGTGGGACTGTCTCGCGCAACGACTCGTGCATGAGGGCGGCTATTTGATCCTGGATGATACGACTTGGCAACGTTGGGCAAAGAAGAGTGCGGCGGTTGACCTGCTGTGGAGTGCGACGCTGGGACGGGTCATCGTGGGGATGCAAGTGGTCTTGCTGCTGTGGACGGATGGAGAGTGGAAAATCCCGCTCGGCATTCGGATCTGGCGCAAAGGCGGCCGGTCGAAGGTGGTGCTGGCGAGTGAGTTGCTGCGCGAAGCCCAGCGGCGCGGACTGCGCCCCGACTATGTGTTATTCGATAGTTGGTATGCGGCCAGCAGCGTGCTTAACGTTTTGGCCGGACAAGGATGGTCGTATGTGGCGCGCTTGAAAAGTAATCGGTTGTTGGGCGGTGTGGCGGTCAAGCGCAAATGGCCGCACCGCTTTGGACACGCGCGGGGCTGGTTGCGCAAGGTCAAACACGAAGTATTAGTCGTCAAAGACGGGCGACGCTACGCGCGTCACCAACGCACTGACGCTTACCAGTGCCCAAGTCAAACAACACTATCGCGTGCGCCAACTGATTGACGAAACGTTTCGGCTACTCAAACAGGAATTCGGCTGGGGGCGGGCCAGTCATCAGCAATTGCAGGCGCAGCACGCCCATTTGCACTTAGGTCTCTATGCTTTGTGCCTGGTGCAAGTGGCGGCGCAGCGCGAGCAACAGACGATTTATGCCTACCGGCATTCGTTATTTCGCTTGCCCATCCCTGACAAGCTATTGCTCGCAGAGGAGTTCTTCTCTACTGCGTAATTTCAGCGATGACATGCGTCCTGAGAAAAGCGTACTGCCTCCTTGTTTTATCGTTCGCGCTCCTCCTGCCTGCGGCGCAAGCGCAAACCAAACGTCCGAACATTCTTTGGCTGATTGCCGAAGACTTCGGCCAGCATCTTGGGTGTTACGGCACGAAGGAAGTCTGGACGCCGAACCTCGATAAACTGGCGGCAGAGGGCGTGCGTTATACGCGCTTTTTCACGACCGCGCCGGTTTGTTCGCACAGCCGTTCGGCGTTTATGACGGGGATGTTTCAAACGACCATTGGCGCACACCATCATCGTTCGCATCGCAACGACGGGTACAAACTGCCCGATGGCGTGCGACTCGTTACCGATTGGTTGCGCGACGCAGGCTATTTCACGGCGAATGTGCGGCAGTTGCCCGCCTCGCTCGGCTTCAAAGGTGCGGGCAAAACGGATTTCAATTTTACCTACAACGGCAAGCCATTTGACACGGACAATTGGGCTGACCTAAAAGCGCATCAGCCGTTTTACGCGCAAATCAATTTTCAGGAAACGCACCGGCTGGGCGAAGCGATGCAGGGCGGTAAAATCTGGGATTCGCCGCCCCACGCCGACCCGGCGAAAGTCGAGCTACCGCCCTATTACCCCGATCATCCGGTGGTGCGGCAAGATTGGGCGGCGTATTTGGATGCGGCAACGGCGCTGGATGTGAAGGTCGGCAAGGTGCTGGAACAACTCAAAGCCGACGGCTTGCTGGAGGATACGATCATCGTGTTTTTCGGCGACAACGGACAGGCGCATGTGCGTGGCAAGCAGTTCGTTTATGACAGCGGCTTGCTCGTCCCGCTGATGATTCACTGGGCGAAAAACTTTCCGCAGCCGAAGCACTATCAACCCGGCAAGGTGGATGAGCGTTTGCTGATGGCGATTGATCTGACGGCAACGACGCTGGACATCGCAGGTGTTAAGCGACCGGCGAAAATGCAGGGTGAAATCTTTCTGGGCGCGCACGCCGCACCGCCGCATCAATACGTCTTTGGCGCGCGGGATCGCTGCGACGAAACCATCTTTCGCTTCCGTACAGTGCGCAATGCGCGCTATCGCTACATTCGTAACTTCATGCCTGATCGTCCGTTTTTGCAGGCGAACAAATACAAAGAGTTGAGCTATCCGGTTTGGAACCTGCTCAGGGAGCTTGACCAGCAGGGCAAGTTGACGTCGGTGCAGCAATTTCTGACTGCACCGACGATGCCGCCGGAAGAGTTGTATGACCTGCAAACCGATCCGCATGAAATTCGGAATCTGGTACACTTGCCAGCGCATCAGGTTGTCCTGCAACGCTTGCGCCGCGTGTTGGAAGAATGGATTGTGAAAAGTGACGACCAGGGACGATTCCCGGAAAAAGCGACGGCGCGCCAATAGAACACGACGCCAGGATCGGTGTCTTAATAATAGATGAAAGATTGACGACCCTTGGCGAGCGTGGTAAAACCCTAGGGTTAATCGGTTACGTAATCGCTTGACGAAATTACAAAGCCTAGCTCGGAGTGAAATCTGTTGAGAATATGATGGGGGGCAGCGTTTTATTGCGCCGCCCACGTTAGAGCTTATGAAAATCCGCGACATTGCACAATTGGCAGGCGTTTCGACGGCGACGGTTTCGCACGTTATCAATAGCACGCGCTTTGTGAGCGACGAGATCAAACAAAAAGTGCAGGAAGTAATTGAGCGCAACGGATATACGCCAAACGCGCACGCGCGGACGCTGGCGATGCAACGCAATCACACGTTCGGTCTGATTTTGTCTGATCTGTCCAATCCGTTCTTTCCCGAGCTGGTCAAGAGTATTCAGGAATTCGCCAACCAGAAGGGGTACGAAATTATGCTGGCGAATACTAATTACGATGCGAAACGCACGGTCGCCAGCGTACAACGCATGCTCGAACAGCGCGTGAGTGGGGTAGCGGTGATGACTTCGGAAATGGACGCGGCACTGGCAGCGCGGCTGGCGGCGCGCGAAATCGCGGTCGTGTTTTTAGACGTGGGTAAAGTTGGGCCGTATGTCAGCAGCATCACCGTCAATTACGAAAAAGGCATTCGCGCTGGCGTTGAGCATTTGCTCGAACTGGGGCATCGCCGCATCGCTTACATCAGCGGGCCATTACGCTTGAAATCAGCCCAGCGGCGGCAATTGGCCTTTACCAGACAATGAAGAAATTGCAAGCGCAACCCGCTTGTTTATGAAGGCGATTTCAAAAGCAACGGGCGGGCAACAGGCGGTGGCCGCGATGTTGCAACAAAGCCACACCCGACGGCGATTGTGGCGGCGAACGGCGCGATGGCGATGGGCGCGATGCGCGAATTGCGCAAGGCGGGCTGCGCGTGCCGGAGGAGATGGTCGTCGGTTTTGACAACATCCTGTTCGCCGAGCTGGCTGACCCGCCGCTGACGACCATCGCTTTGCCGCGTGAAGAAATTGGGCGCGCGGCAGTCGAAGCGTTATTGCATACCGTAACAGACAAGAACAAAGACGGGCGCGAATACAAGATCACGCCCAAATTGATGGTGCGCGAATCTACCGGGCCGCTCGCTCGCAAAGGGCGCTGACGGAGGTTGCAGGAAGGGTTCGTGCTTGAAAATGCTTTGCAGATGAAATTGGCGAGCTGACCGCACGCGCGTGCGGTTCGCCCTCCTGGTTGTCCCCCTTACAATTCGTAAGCAAGCGGACACACAACATTTGCTAAACTTTGAGGGGGGCGTCAAACCTTCGAAGTAAGCGGTTACGCGACCGCTTAACCGAATGAACATTTACTGCCTCAAACAACTGCAAGCATTTGTGACGGGCCTTACATTGGCAGGCGTAACAGGCTGTCAATCTGGAGCGTTTATGAGAATTCGATAAACAGGAATCAAGCTTTGTTTATTCGCATTGTGCTGTCTCCTGGCCGTGCCAGCACACGCGCAAATTGAAACTGGCACGATTGTCGGGACGGTGACGGATGCGTCCGGCGCAGTCTTACCGGGCGTCAAAGTCTAAGTGCGCGCTGTAGCAACAGGCGTCGTCACAACGCTCACGACCAATGAGGCCGGGCGGTATCAATCGCCGCCGCTGAAACCGGACAGTTATGAAATTATCGCGACGATTCAGGGCTTCAAAGCTGCGCGCGCGACCGTTGTTTTAGAAGTCAATCAGCGCACGGGCTTTGATTTGAAACTCGAACCGGGCGACGTCAGTGATACGGTGACGGTGACGGATACAACGCCGTTGCTGGAAACGGAAAACTCGACGCTCGGCAATGTGCGCAGCGAAAAGGCCGTCGCGGATTTGCCACTGAACGTGCGCAACTTTGCTTTCCTCATCACGCTCGCGCCCGGTGCGGTGCCGCAGAACGATCAGGCGACGGGCAACCTGCCGGGGACGGCGCGGCGCGGCGTCAGCAATGCGGCAGTGAACGGCGTGCGCGCGACGAATGACTGGAGCAGTATTCTGGTTGAAGGATTGGAGAACACCGAAAATCATAATGCCTTCGGCGTCGTGATCTTTCCGCCACCGGATGCGATCAAGGAATTCAAAGTACAGACGAACTCTGCCGATGCGCAGTTTGGCCGCGCGGCAGGCGGCTTCACGAATCTGGTGCTGAAGTCGGGTGGACGCGAGTTTCACGGCTCGCTGTATGACTTTCATCGCAACAGCGAATTCGATGCGATTAACTTTTTCCTGCGACCGACCGACAACAATCATCTGGTCTTCAATCAATTCGGCGGCACGATTGGCGGCCCGCTCAGCTTCCCGAAAAAGTATTTCGGCCCGCTCGGTTGGGAAGGTCAGAACAAGACCTTCTTTTTCGCTTCGCTGCAAATGGATCGGCGGCGGCAGGGCTTGCCGTATGTCAGCACGGTGCCGACGGCGAAAATGCACAATGGCGATTTTTCTGAATCGTCGCTGAAAATCTATGACCCGCTGACGCAAGTGGGAACAACGCGCACGCAGTTCGCCAACAACACGATTCCCGTCGCGCGCTTCAATGCCGTTGGCAAGAAGGTGCTGGATCTGTATCCGCTGCCGAATGCGGCGGGACTGACGAACAATTACATTGTCTCGGCCAGTCGCCTTTTCAATGCGTATCAGGCGGATTACAAGATTGACCACAATTTCAGCAGCCTGCATTCGCTGACGTTTCGCGGCAGCACGGGCAATACGGTCATCAACGATGGCACGCCGTTCCCATTGCCAGCGGCGGGCAGCGTTGGCCCGGCGCGGATGCCGGTGGGGCAATATGCGTTCATTGATCGCTACACGTTGTCGTCCAAACTCATCAACGAATTTCGCGCGGGCGTCACACGCTTCAATCTGGTTCTCTTTCAGCCGAACGAGGGCGTGGATGTTGCGGCGCAATTGGGCATCGCGGGCGTCAACACGGGGGGCGACAAGCTGACCGCCGGATTGCCGCGCATCAATGTTGGAGGCTACACCGCGCTCGGCGATGATCCGTTTAATCCGGGCGTGTTGGTGACGAATAATTTTCAGACCGAAGACAACCTGTATTACAACCAGGGCAATCACGCTTTTCGCTTCGGCGGGCGCGTGGATCGGCGACAGTACAATGCGTTTCAGACGAGTTCGGTGCGCGGCATTATGACGTTCTCCGGCGTGTACACGAACAATCCCGCGAGTTCTGCCGGGACGGGCATCGGCGCGGCGGATTTGTTGCTGGGCGCGCCGATCAGCGGCAACATTTCGATTATCAACGGCACGCGCGGTTTTCGGCGGACAGAGCTGGGGTTTTATGCGCAGGACGATTGAAGTCTCGCCGCGCCTGACATTGAATCTGGGCGTGCGCTATGAACTCTATCTCGGCTATCCGTGGACGGAAGTGGGGAATCGCGGTATCAACTTCGACTTGAAGACGCAGGCGCTCACGCAGGTCGGCACCAATGGCGTGCCGCGCAGCGGTGTCAATCTGGACAAGAACAATTTCGCGCCGCGCGTGGGATTGGCGTATCGGTTGGCAAATAAGCTCGTGCTGCGCAGCGCCTACGGTATTTACTACGCCGCGCCGCAATTCGAGATCAGCCGCAATCTGGCCGTGAATCCACCGCTCGCAGGCGCGTTCACGATTGCCAACAATCAAAACAATTTCGCGGGCGCACGCAAGATTGAGCAGGGCTTTGATCGCACGTTCTCGGCGGCGGGCGCGGGGCTGAATGCGGTTGACCCGAATTTGCGGATGCCGTATGTGCAGCAGTGGAATCTGAGCCTGCAATATCAATTGCCGGGCAACATTCTGTGGCAAACCGCTTATGTCGGCACGAAAGGCGTGAAGTTGCGCGACCAACTCAACGTCAATCAACCGACGCCGGGTACAGGGGCAGTGGCGACGCGCCGTCCGTATCCGACTTACGCCGACATTCAATACACGGCGTTTCGCGCCAATTCGATTTTCCATAGCCTGCAAACAACGCTCGACAAACGCTTCAGCAGCGGGCTGGGCTTTTTGGTGACGTACACCTACGGTCACGCGATTGACGATGCCGATGTGTTTGGCGGCGGGCATCAGGACTATAACAACCTGCGCGCGGATCGCGGCAATGCGCCGTTTGACCGGCGGCAGATGTTCGTGGCGAGTTACAACTACGCGCTGCCGCTGGCGGTGAAGTCGAGCGGTTGGGCAAAGCATTTGCTCGGCGGCTGGCAGACGAACGGCATCCTGCGGTTGATGACCGGCACGCCGTTCACGGTGCAGATGTCGGCCAGCAACCTGAACGGCCTCGGCTTCCAACGCCCCAATCAGGTCGCGGGCTGCAATCCGACGCTGGCGAATCCGACGATTACGAAATGGTTTGATACGTCGTGTTTCGTCGCGCCCGCGCAATTCACGTTTGGCAACGTCGGACGCAATACGCTGCTGGGGCCGGGGACGAAGCAAATGGATGCGTCGCTGTTCCGCAACATTGCACTGGGCGGCGACGGGAAGCGTTCGTTGCAATTGCGCGGCGAAGTCTTCAACGTCACGAACACGCCGCAATTCAATAACCCGAACGTGAACATCGGCGCGGTCGCGGCGGGAACGATTAATTCGGCAGGCTCGCCGCCGTCGTTCCAACGCACATCGCGGCAGGTGCAACTCGCGGCGAAGTTCTTGTTCTAAAGACGATGCGTTTGGTGCGCCTGCGCCCTCGCAGGCGCACCGTCCGGAAAAGAAAATGAAAACACAATTCACACGAAGCTTCCTGCTGGCATTGACGCTGCTGCTTGTTTCATCGGCACAGCCGCTGGAGTATGCAAGCGCACTACTGCCGGTCGCGCGCGCGCAAGCGCAGTCACGCCCGAACATCATCGTCATCTTGGCGGATGATCTCGGCTATTCTGACCTCAGTTGTTATGGCAGCGAAATTCAGACGCCGAACCTGGATGGTTTGGCCAAGAATGGTCTGCGCTTCACACAGTTTTACAACTCGGCGCGCTGTTGTCCGACGCGGGCATCGTTGCTGACGGGCTTGTATCCGCACGAAGCGGGCGTGGGGTTGATGACGGCGGACGCGGGCGAAAAATATCCGGGCTATCGCGGCGCGATTCAGCCGTACACGGTGACGTTGGCCGAAGTGCTGAAAGGCGCAGGCTATCGCACGGCGATGAGCGGCAAATGGCATGTCGGCGATAAGGTGTCGCCGATTGAGCGTGGCTTTGATGACTTTTACGGCTTCACGCGCGGCTACGGCGTGGATTCGTTTGATGAGCGGATGATGATTCGTTTGCCGGAAGGGAAGCCGAAGCGGACGTACAAGCCAGGGGAGTATTACGCGACGGATGCGATCACGGATCACGCGCTGGATTTTCTCGGCGAAGCGCGGAAAACGAAGCAGCCGTATTTTCTCTACGTCGCGTTTCAATCGCCGCATTTCCCTGTGCAGTCGCGCGCGGACGATGCTGCGCCCTATGCGAAGACGTATGCGCAGGGTTGGGACAAGTTGCGCGAAGAGCGACTGGCGCGGATGAAGCGGCTTGGTTCGGTCAGCAAGAACACGCCGCTCACACCGCGCAGCGCGATTCATCGGCCAGAGATTGCCCAACGCCTTGGTTCAATGACAGCGGACGGCAACAATCCCGCGTGGGAAACATTGCCTGCCGAACGCCGCGCGGATTTGGCGGGGCGAATGAAAGCGTATGCCGGAATGATTGCTGGTATGGATCGCAACATCGGGCGGTTGCTTGCCGACCTCAAGCAGAGCGGCGAACTCGACAACACATTGATTTTGTTTCTCAGCGACAACGGCGCGTGCGCGGAATGGGAACCGTTCGGCTTTGATATGCCGCAGCCCGCGAATGTGACGGCAGGCACGGGCATCAATATGGGAACGCCGAATCTGCCGAACGTCTTGCATCAGGGGCCGCAACTCAACGCGATGGGCGGCGCGGATTCGTGGTTCAGCTACGGCAGCGCGTGGGCGAATCTGAGCAACACGCCCTGGCGGATGTACAAACATTATTCGCACGAGGGCGGCATCTCTTCTCCGCTAATCCTGCACTGGCCTGGGGGGATCAAAACGCGCGGGCAATGGCGCACACAGCCCGGTCATATTGTGGATGTGATGGCGACACTGGTGGACGTGGCAGGCGCGCCGTATCCGAACGAACGAGCGGGCGTGACGGTGTTGCCGATGGAAGGCGTTAGTCTGCGCCCGGCGTTTGCGAATCAACCGCTCGCCCGTAAAGCGCCACTCTTTTTTGAGCACGACGGTTCGCGTGCGGTGCGTGACGGCAAGTGGAAGCTGGTGGCGAAAGTGGGCGGCGACTGGGAGCTTTATGATATTGAAGCCGACCGCACTGAACTTAACAACCTCGCCGTCAAACAGCCTGACAAGGTGAAAGCCTTAGCCGCGCAGTGGCAGGCGTGGGCGCAACGCACGCACGTCTTGCCGCGTCCGGGCGGCGAGAAGTAGGGCGGAAACGGTTGACAGCGCACCGGCCAGCAGATGCGTGGTAACACGATTGGCAACAGGATCACGATGATGAAAAAAACAGCCTTGATGATTTTGTCCATCTTCAGCCTCACGTTTTGCGGAGTCGCGCAATCGCGTCCCAATGTGGTTTTTATCTATGCGGACGACATTGGCTACGGCGACGTTTCCTGTTACAGCAAAACCGCACCGCCGACGCCGAATATTGATCGGCTGGCGCAGCAAGGCTTGAAATTCACCAATGACTATGCCGCCGCCGCGACCTGCACGCCCTCGCGCTACGCCTTGCTGACGGGCGAGAAAGCGTGGCGCAAGGAAGGGACTTCGATTTTGCCGGGAGATGCCGCGTTGATTATCGAACCGGGCCGCAAGACGCCGCCGGAAATGTTTCGGCGCGCCGGATACAAAACGGCGGTCGTCGGCAAATGGCATCTGGGCTTGGGGCCAAAAGGCGGGCCGGATTGGAAAGGCGAAATCAAACCGGGGCCGAATGAAGTCGGCTTTGATTATTCGTATGTGGATACGCGACGACGGATCGCGCTGACCGTTTACGTCAAAATCATCGCGTCGTCGGGCTTGATCCCACGATCCGGATGCAGGTGAATTACGATCACAAAATTGGCGGACTGGCCGACGGGCAAAGAGAATCCCGAATTGCTCAAGCTGCATCCAAGTTACGGCCACGATATGACGATTGCGAATGGCATCAGCCGCATCGGCTGGATGAGCGGCGGCAAAGCGGCGCTGTGGAAAGACGAAGAGATGGTTGATGTCTTCACCAGCAAAGCTGTTTCGTTTATTGAGCAACACAAAAGCGCGCCTCCGTTCTTTTTGTGGCTTTGCGCTGCAAGACCCGCATGCCGCGCGTACCGCATCCGCGCTTCGTCGGCAAATCGGGTATGGGGCCGCGCGGCGATGCGATTCTGCAAGCCGATTGGTGCGTCGGCGAGATTCTCGGCACACTGGAACGCTTGCAGCTTGCCCGCAACATGCTCGTCATTTTTACCTCCGACAATGGCCCGGTGGTGGACGATGGCTACAAGGACGAAGCGGTAGAAAAGCTGGTCAACCATAAAACCGGCGGGCCGTTTCGCGGCGGCAAATACAGTAATTGAAGCAGGCACGCGCGTTCCGTGGCTGGTGCGCTGGCCGGGAAAAAATCCAGGCAGGCATATCGCCTGCCTTAATGGCGCAAATGGATTGCCTCGCTACGTTTGCCGCGCTGACAAAGCAAGCGTTGACGGCGGCGGAAGAGGCGATAGCCAAAACATCTCCCGGCGTTGTTGGGGAAATCGGGCGACAGGACGCCGTGCGTTTGTCGAGCAGGCCGGCCCGCTGTCGCTGCGCGCGGAGCAATGGAAATACATCGCGCATAATGACGGGGGCCAAGCTGAATAAAAACACCAACATCGAACTCGGCAACGATGCCGACGCGCAATTGGCACAATGTGCGCGCCGACCCCGGTGAGACACAAAACCTGGCAGCGCGTTACCTCAGCGTCGCGCAGATGCAGGCGGCTGGAAGCTATCAAAAATTCCGGCGACAAGCCAAAGTGCACGCCCGGAATGTCAGTAATTTTGCCGAATGTTTTAAGTCGCTTTGAATCTAGCGGGCAACCGAGGTTTCTTTTGTGTCTTTGTAGATGCCACAATATGATGTAGAACCTGTTTGCAGTTATGTTAGGCGAGTCGCCGCAGGATCGCGAATGGCGCAAAGCCTGATCTTCGCCTCGCTGGTTCTCAGCAACCCTTCGCAGTTCTTCCATAACACGCGACACTGATTGAGCCACGCATTGGTGCGCTCGACCATCCAATCTTTGACGACTACAAAGCCGTTCTTCTCCCGGCACGCTTCTTGGGCTTCCCGTTTTTTAAGTTCGGCTTGATTTTCGCCGCGATTGCAATGGTGATTTTCTCGCCCAGCCGCTCATTGAGTTGTCCCGTGCCTGCCCAAATACTCCTGGTGATAGCCGTGATCGAGCAAAATGGTCACTCCTGCTCCGGCGGCAACGCCAGAAAATACGCTTGGTGTGCCCGGATATCGCCAGTACCTTCGTCATCGCCGATTGCTCGCCTGTGCAATGCACAAAAATACGATCGCTCCAGCACTCCTCTACCAACCAATGACGTTTGATCCCTGCTGGTTTTGTACCAACTATACCCTTCCGTCATGCCCGCCGTGTCCGTATTTACTACACATCGAATCGCTGATCAGCAAACTGGGACTTCTTTTCACCGCTGCGCGTTCCTGCCAGGCCAACTCGCGCAGCACTCTCTTCTCAATGCGCCATCCAATTGCCAGCGGGCGAAACTGCGAGTAGACGGTTTGCTACCGGGAAAATCCACTGGCAATCGCGCCACTGACAGCCGTTTTTGAGTTGGTAGGGAGAATCGCATTGACGAGGTCGTGTCGGGACAACACGCTGTTGCACGTCTTGTTTCAAAAGTGGGTCTAAATTTCGCGAATTGTGCCTTGGTTAATTCGTTGTATAGGCCATTGTCCTTACAAGAACGAGTTCTCCGTAAACTGCAAACAGGTTCTATATCAACCGCTTTCACTTACACAAAATTGCTGACACCCTCCGAGATGGAAAAGCTCCTGCTTGAAGGGCGCGCGACTTGCTCCGCCAGTGCATCCTGCAAGGCAAAGACATCGCGCAATTGCTTCATCAAATCGGGGCGGCCCAAAGTGTCGCTCCGGAGTTGACCTTGATAAGTTGCAGGCTGATGCGCAGATGATCGCCGTTTTGTTGGAGGGTGCCGTCAAGTACGGCTTCGACTTTCAGTGCGCGCCCCGCTTGCATTGGGTCTTGGCCGTGCGTGCCGTAGTGCAAAATCGCCGTGGTCGGGCGCACAAGCAAGCTGCTGGTCTTGCTCAACACTGCGATGATCGCGTCGGCAATCCCTGCGCCGAGGTAGTGAATTGCCTGGTCTGCTCCGATGATTTTCAGTGGCAGGATAGCGATGGAGGCGGATGTGCCGGGCGGGTAGGGGCGCGGTCGCCAACCGCGCGCCGCCCTGTTCGTGAAAGGCTTGCACCGAAGCCACGAAGCGATAGCCGCGCCCCGGCAAGGTGACGATGAATTGTTTGTCCTGCCGTGTTTCGCCAAGCGTTTTGCGCAGCACGAAAATGCTTTGTGTCAGGTTGCTTTCTTCGACAATCGCGCGTGGCCAGAGCGCGTTCATCAATTCTTCGCGCTCCAACAGCGCCTGCCAAGCTTCACCAGCAGCAACAACAAATCAAACACCTTCGCCGTCAACGCGACAGGCGCATCACCCCGTAGAAGCAGGCGTTTGGTCGGGTGTAAGCGGAACGGGCCGAATTCGTAATAGTGATCGGTTGCGGAGGCATGCGAACGTCAGGAGCAAATCTCTTTCGTTTCAGATATCGTGTGGCCGCGCGAGTACTGTAAGCGAATTTGAGAAATTTTGATATGCTTTTGAGGACTTTTGTGGGCAGTGCGTATGAAGATGCCGCCGCAACATCATGAGATACCCAAACATTCATTTCATGCTTACGCGCGTACTCTGGCTGGGAGTGGCCGCCGCGCTCTTCGTGTCTCAGGTTTCGTTTGCTGGGAGTTCCGCTGCGTTCAAAAGGGGATCGGAACTTGTGGAGGTGGTTGTCTTGCCGCTGCCAGCCGCCTCGCCGCAATCTTCGCCGCATCCTTGCGAAACGCAAGCGCCGTACAAACAATTTGATTTCTGGCTGGGCGAGTGGGATGTAACAGCGAAAGGCAAGGTGATCGCGCACAGCAGCATTCAAAAAATCATCGGCAGTTGTGTCGTATATGAAAACTATACGCAACCAGATGGCTATTCCGGCAAGAGCATCAACTTTTACGATGCCACGTTGCGGCAGTGGCGGCAAACGTGGGTGGATAGCAGCGGCAATGTCAGCGAATTCGTCGGCGCGGTGAAAGACGGCGCGATGCAATACAAAGGCGAATCGCATCGGCAAGATGGTCGCAGGGTCTTTCGCACGATGACCCTGATTCCGCTCGGCCCGGATCGTGTGCGCCAGTCTTCCGAATTTTCTGTGGACGATGGTAAAACCTGGCAGCCGATGTATGATTTCCCTTATGTGCGCCAGAAGTGAAAGGAACGTTATGAAAACCGTTGTTCTGCTGACTGTATTGTGGTTGTGTTTTCTGTCGCTACAAGCCCAGCCTTTACCGACGCCACCGGAAGTTTCCACCGCCAATCAACTTTTTCAGGCGCGTGATTACGATGGCGCGATCAAAACGCTCGAAGCCTATTTTCAGCGCAATCCAACCGCGCAACTCGGCTGGATGCTGCTCGGCAATGCGTATCGGCAAAAAGGCAATCTCGACAAGGCGCTGGAAATGCAGTTGAAGGCGATAACCGTACGGCAAACGCGCTGGCAAGCCTCGGTCAATGCGGCAGCCATTCACGTGCTGAAGAATGACAAGGTAAAAGCCTTTGCGTTGTTGCAAAGCGTGCGCGACGGCGGCAGCTACGATATGGATTTGGTGCTGTCGCAACCAGATTTTGCGAGCCTGCGGGAAGATGCACGTTTTGCCAAACTGAAATGGACGCCCGCCGACTTTGCGAATCCCTTTGTCGAGCCGGTCAAGATCATTCACGAATGGGTCGGCGAAAACAAAAACGATCAGTTCGGATGGGTCGCGCGCAGCATCGGCGATGTGGACGGCGACAAGGTCAAAGATTTCGTCACGTCGGCTCCGACCTTTCAAGTCAATCAACAGCCTGCCGGTCGCATTTACATTTACTCTGGCAAAAGCGGTAAATTGCTGTGGCAGCAAACCGGGCAGGGCAACGACAATCTCGGCCAAGTGATTGAAGGCGCAGGCGATGTGAATCACGATGGCATTCCTGATGTCATCGCGGGCGCGCCGGGCGGCAACAAAGCCTACGTTTATTCGGGCAAAGACGGCAAAGTGCTGTTGACGCTGACAGGCAAAGACGCGAGCGAATCGTTTGGCGCTCCGGCGAATCGCGCGGGCGATCAAAACGGCGATGGCTATGACGATGTGGTGGTGGGCGCGCCGGGCAATGGGCAATCCATTGGCAAAGTGTATGTGTTTTCCGGCAAAGACGGGACGGTGCTGTTCACGTTTCTGGGCGCGCAGGCGGGCGATGGTTTCGGTAGTACGGTGGCAGGCTACAAAAAAGGCGACCTCGCTTTCATCAGCATCGGCGCGCCGACTGCCGGGCCGCGTCGTACGGGGCAAGTCTATGTGTATGCCGGGCTGACGAAGACGCCGAAGTTCACGATTGATTCGGATGAAACGGGCGCGCGATTGGGGATGATGTTTCAATCCCTTGTCGGCGACGTGAACAAAGACAACGTGCCGGATATTTATGCTTCGGATTGGGCGAACGCGGCGAAAGGGCCTTCGACGGGCCGCATCTATGTGCATTCGGGTGCTGACGGCAAACGGCTTTATACGTTGACGGGCGAAGCGGCGGGCGACGGATTCGGCATCGGTACGGCGGATGTCGGCGATGTGAACAAAGATGGTTACGACGATTTGCTGATTGGCGCGTGGCAACACGCGAGCGCTGCGCCATCGGGGGGCCGCGTATATTTGTATTCGGGCAAGGATGGCAGTTTGCTGCGCACGATGACTTGTCGCATTCCCGGCGATACTTTTGGCTTTGACGCGACTGGCCTGGGTGATGTGGATGGCGACGGCGTGAATGATTTTCTGCTGACCTCGGCTTGGAGCAACATTAAAGGTTATCGCTCGGGCCGTGTGTTTGTGATTTCCGGGCGGGCCGTCGCGCCCCGCGTCAAACTCACCTTCACGCCGGAAGCGGAAAAATTTGACAGTGCGACCGAAGAGTATCGCCGCATTTGGCAAACGGAAGGCGACCGCATGATTGAAACGATGGAACAGGTTTCGGGGCGGAAATATCACGAGACAGCGGTCAACGCGATTGTCTTTGAAGGCCCCAGCGAATCAGGCTACCAGGAAAAACCAATGAAGATGCGCGCCAGCTATCCCACCGAAATCAAGAAGGCAACCCTGCTGCACGAAATCGGCCATCGCCATCTCTCGCAACTGCGCCAGCGCCCCAGAGACATTGATGAACATCGGCTGTTGTTTCTCTGGCTCTATGATGCGTGGGTGAAATTGTATGGGCACGAGTTTGCCGATAATGCCGTGAAAGTAGAATCAGCGCGCAAGGGCATTTACGATTACGAAGGCGCGTGGAAATGGGCGTTGTCGCTGAGCCCCGCCGAACGTGCCGCGAAGTTTAAGGAAGTACTTCAGCAAAATTAAAAGAAGGGATCGGCATACCGACGGCTTCCGTCTGGTCGCTCCCTCCTTTCCTCACTTCATATCCGAGATCATAATCACATCATTCACTGGCAAGCCGCGTTCGACGGCCAGCGTCTTGCCATCGCGTGACCACGCATAGCGGAAAATCCAGTCGCTTTTGAAGTTTGTTACTGACTGTGGCTCATTGCTCTCGAACGTGTACTTGTAAATGTTCGAGGTGTTGTTGACGGCACCTGCCACGGTGAACGAGCGACTGTCCGGCAACCAGGCCAGATGGCTCCAGCGTTGAAAGGGGATTTTCTCGATGGTTTTGACGGGCGCGCCGCCTCCGCTGGGCATAATGACGAACTTACGTAAGCCTTTTTCCGGGTTGCTCACCACGCATAGCAACCATTTGCCGTCGGGCGAATATTGCGCGCGCAAATAATTGCCTTCTGTGATTTGTACGGGCGTGCCGCCGTCTATCGAAACTTTGAAGATGGCTTGCTGACTTCCGTTATAGCCGGTATAAACGACCCATTGCCCGTCAGGCGAAATAGAAGGCAGGATTTCGCCCAGGCCGTTGGTCAATTGTTTGGGGTTACTACCGTCCATCTCCATTCGTACGATGTGCGGCGTGCGGCCTTGGTAGCTGATGTAAACAATGTAGCGATCATCAGTCGTAACCACAGGTGTCATATCCTTGTTCGGACTGACGGAGAGTTGTTTTTGATTATTGCCGTCACGATCCATCAGCCAAATGTCAGCATTGCCGCTCGCATTGGAGCCGTACACAATGCGGCCATCTTTTGTCCAATCAATCCCCAGAAACTCGCTGTAATTTTCGCCAAACCCGGCAGTGATCGGCAGCGCATCTTTTTCATTGCCGACTGGCGTGACCCACAGCCGCGAGACTTGCGCCGCCTGAATCGTGAGCAGCGCGCCGGTTTTGGCGGAAACGCTAACGCCTTTGTACGAATTGACATCATTCGTGACGCGCGTGGCTTCGCCGCCAGGATAGGCGATATGCCAGATTTGATCCGACACCGTAGATGTACTTTGATCCCACGCATTTGCCACCAGCCCGCGCCCATCCGGCAGCCACGTCACCTGTCCGACCCAATGCCATTTTTGCGTCGTGATCGCTTTCATCGAATGATCCTGCACATTGACCGCCACGACATCAAAATAGCGTGTCCCGTTCTCGCTTGTTTCTCGGAGCGCCGCACATGCAATGATTTTGCCGTCGGGCGACCACGAGGGCGCGTAGAAATTGCCGCCGTCCATCGAAAAAATCGCTGGTGGTTTGCGTAAGGCTACCTCCGTTTGATTTTGCCCTTCGCCATCTGCTACCAGCAGGCGCGTTTCTCTGGTTTTGGGATCGTAACGGAAAAAAGCCATGCTTTTTCCATCAGGCGAGAATGTTACCGGGCTGTCGATGTCTTCGATTAACCTGCGCGGCGTGCCGCCGAGTGCCGGAATTTGGTACAACGTGCCGAGGTTGCCCTGATACGTGACGTAGTACAAATATGTTCCGTCCGGCGAGTAGGTCGGACTCAAAAAGCGAACCGACGCGGGCAGCACGATTTGCATACTGCTGGTCGTGCTGATTTGTCGCAGCCACAAGCTTTGATTCGGCGTGTCTTGCAGCACGTAAACAAAATATTTGCCGTCGGGCGAGATCGTGGCCAGCGGGATGCGACCGTCTGTCGTTAATTTGTTGATGCTCATCCGCTGGAAGACCGGTACGGGTTTGTTCAGCAGCACGTTGCGTCTGTTCCAGAGATAGAAGCCAAACGCGATAATGGTTATCGAACAACAGGCCACCATTGCCAGCCCAACTTTTTTCTGTCGCGGCGATAAATTGGGGAAAAGCGCAAGTGCGTGGGTTGGAACCAACTGCGACTGCGGCTCGATGAAAGGGAGTGGTTCGGGGTCGGCTTCGGTGATTTCCTCTTCAATTACGATGTGTGTTCCAGTGCGTTCATGGAGCAAAAAATTCTCGAACGCGGGCTGCGTCATTTTGACATCTGCAACGAAGCGATAGCCGCGTCGCGGAATCGTTTCAATGTAACTCTGCCCTTCGCCAGTTTCATTCAGCGCCTTACGTAGTTGTGAAACATACGTGGTCAGATTGCTTTCTTCGACACAGGTGTCAGGCCAGAGCGTTTTGAGCAATTCATCTTTTTCCATCACACGGCCCTGATTTTCCACCAGGACTAAGAGCGTATCCAACACTTTGGGGGCCAATGGAATGGCCTTTCCTTCGCAAGTCAGTATTCGTTCGAGGGGGTCAAGACAGTAAGGGCCAAATTCGTATAAGTGACTGACTTGTTTACGCATAACCATCTTCAGAACTCCTTCAGAAAAAATAAATCCACTCTTTAGGCGATCTTCAGGACAGGGGGCGTGCCGTCCCAGTAATCTCAGTGGCGTAGCGTAATCAGGGTGCCGAGTAAAAGTTGAGTTCTAGTTACTAAATCAGAATTTTAACTTGAAACGCACCAGAATGGTAACGCTACAACGGGTCTGTGGGTTCGCGGAATTCTTTTTTTGAATTCGGAGTTTTTCACAGGCCAAACAGGTTAAGGGAGTGGCGCTCGAAGGTGCGTGGCCGCTACGAAACTTGGAGGGCCGCTCTCTTCCTTCTTACTGTCCCCGCCGAGGTAACGTTGATGACGAAGATTAAACGACGAGTGGAAATTATCACGGTGCGGGAGCAAACCTATCAGCATCATTCTTCCTCCTCGGCCCCAGCTCCTGGCTGGTGTGCCGACTGTCAAACTCATACTCCGATGGTTTCCCCGGAATTAGCGGCCACGATTTCGCGGATTACTGTACGCACTCTTTTTCGATGGATTGAAAGCGGCTACATCCATTTTGTCGAAACACCTGGCGGCAGCGTTTTGCTCTGCCTCCAGTCCATCACGGCGCACGTCAGCCAAGTTGTCGAAAGTGAGGTAGTTTTTTCAAATGGAAGCTGTAGTAGCACAACCGCAAACCAAAGAACTGGATCGCCCAGATCGCATGGATAATTCAATTAGTCATCGCCTCGGTGCCTTGCGCGAATTGACGCAGGTTTTAATGGAAGAAGTCACCGAACTGGAAACCGTTAAATCCATTGACATCAGCCAGGGCATCAACATTTACGAAGAGGTGCGGCAATATGAAACTGCCCTGATTCGGCGCGCCTTGCGCCTGACGGGCGGGAATCAAAAAAAGGCCGCGCGCCTGCTCGGCCTGTTGCCCTCGACGCTGAATGACAAAATCAAACGCTACCAGATTCAACCCCATCTGGTATGAAAAATGGACAGGCAGGTTCCTAACCTGCCTGTCACCTCTGGCAGGTGGGGAACTTGCCCACTTTTTGTGAGGTCAGTCGTTTATGACGAGCATACCGAATCAAAGTTTAGCGGCCATCGGTATCGCACGCGCGAATCCGAGCCTGGCCCGGAGTTTTGCCGAGAACCGTAGCCATACAGCGGAACGCCTCGTAGCGGTGCGCGCCGTCGAAAACCCGAAAACCATGTTGCCTTTGCTGGCCACCGCAAACGATTTGCGCGACCTGATTCGTTATCTGAAAAAATATCCCGACGGCGTAACGATTGTCGAAGCGCTCGGCGAGGTCAAAAAACGCCTCTTAGATCCGCGCAAAATTTCAGCCTATGAAGCCTGGGGCGTCGTCACTCGCGACGGCGATTGGTTGCGGCTGAGCCCGCTGGGCTGGGAGTTTTCCCGCAAGCTCGGTCTGGAGGCCGAACTCTTTCGCGCTATTCTGGATCACGTCGAACCTTATCGCACGGTGCTGGAACATGCCCATGCGCAACAACTGAAACTTATTACCTACGAAGACATTGCCCGCTTCTGGCGCACGCATTACGCCGACACGCTGGATTTGCAGCAGCCTAAAAATGTCGAAGCGAATGTCGTATGTTTTCTGCATTTGTGTCAGGCCGCCGAACTCGGTTCGCTGACGGTTGGCAAACGCGGACAGCCGGCGCGGCTGCGCATTGATAGCGAAGAACTCGACGTTTTTATCCGTTCTGAATGGGATCCGCCAATATCCGATTCGAGTACCCCCCCTGAAGCGCGGCCCACGCGGTTGCTCCATCCCATTTTCCCGGCGGTCGAACCAGCGCGCCCTCGCGTATTTGTTTCTTTGCCTGCCGCGCACGACAAGGCGCAACAATTGCAGACCTTGCTGGAATTGCTCGGCATTGAGGCCGGATTGCTCACCCGGAGCGATACTACCTCTTTGCCAATGTCTGAATCGGCATTCGATACGATGCGGCGGTGTGAAGCTGGATTGTTCGTCGTCACCCTGGCAGATTGTTGGGCTAATGAACAAGGCGAGTATCTCGTAAAACCAGACCTGCAAGCCGAAATCCGCGCCGCCTATTTGTTTTATAACCGTCGTGTGCTGTTGTTGTGGGATGAACGCATTCCCGTGCCGGAAGATTGGCAGAGTTTGCAGCGCTGTGTTTTTGCGGGCGGGGAACTAACGTGGGAAACAGGTCTGCAATTGGCACAGGCGTTGTTGCATTTCCGCTGAGGATTTTGTTCCCGAAAATCACACGCGGCCCGTGCGCGCGCCCTCTGTTAGTTTTTCACTTTCAGAACAACCAGCGTTATATCATCATCCTGCGGTCGTGCGCCGCCCCATTCCTCTCCCAATTTTGCCAAGCGAAGGATGATCTCCTGCGCTGGTAAGTGCGCGTTTCCGACAATGATCTCTTTTGCCGCTTCTTCTTCCAGCATCGTGCCCGCTTCGTTGAAGCGTTCCGTCAATCCATCCGACAACAACACGACCACATCGCCCGCCGCTAGTTCGTATTCGCGTTGCTGATACACATACTTCGTCACGCCTCCGAGCGGCAGTTGTTGCAGCGCGACTTCTTCGATCTGTTGCGACCCCGCGCGATAAATCCACACAGGCGGCATCCCGGCCAGACTGATCGTCATGCAGTGGTCCTTCACCTTCGCAATCGTCAGCGCCATAAACAGCCCGCGCAAATTCATCTGCTTTAAGGTTTGGCTCAGGCGCGTGAAGATGTGCGGAATGTCGGGATGATAGGCAAGCGTCACAAACAAACTTTTCACCGCTGCCACCATCGTCCCCGCCTTTAAGCCGTGTCCCGTCGCATCGCCCACCGCAATCGTCAACGTGCCATCTTCGCCGAGATGAAAGTCGTAATAATCGCCGCCGACTTCCGAAGCGGTTTTCATATACGCGGCGATGTCGAGATGCGGTAACTGCGGCAATTTCTTCGGCAGCATCGAAAGCTGCAATTGGCGGGCTTCTTCGAGTTCAGCGGCGCGGCGTTCGTTTTCGGCTTTGACCTTCTCGTGTTCGAGCGCGGCAGCGGAGAGTTGTTTGACCTGGGAGAGTTGTTCTTCAAGGTCAAGGTTCGTGCGAGCGAATTGGCGGGCAAGGAAAATCGAAATCGAAAGAATGAGGGTTGTTGAAGCAAGCGCCGCAATGAATTCTCCAAACTGGAATAGGGAAATACCTACTGCGTATACGAGCATCCCACCTCCAACAAGCCAAGCACCTGGGATTTGTTTTCTCGCTCCCTCAATCAGTCCACGCGCAACCTCAATGATGAGGAATACAACGAGCAGCACCCCAGACACTCTATTCAATATCACGGGGAGGGAAAACACACTGAAGTAGATATTTAGCACGATGGCCATTAGCCAAAACCAAAACCTGCCTGGAACACGCATAGAAAAAGCGGCATATAGAAAGACCAGCAGGCACGCAAATGCGCTGTAGATCGCAAATACACCCGCCCACCACATAAATATTGTTCCGCCTGTACCTTGATGACTTGTACCCAGCAAAACCGAACAGATAAGAAAGACTGCCACAAAACAGGCAAACAGCCCAAAGAAAAGCGCCGCCCGCTGACGTGGGTAAAATCCATATAACAGCAAATGTAAGACACCAATGGCAAAGAAAAGGCCAATCCCAAACCGCCTGTCTAGTGGCTTTGAGTTGAGCGTAAGTAAGGGCGTGACGATCTGCCTTGACTCGGCAATCGAGATGCCAAATCCTGCGCCATAGCTGACAGTGTGGTTTGTCGCAGCACGAAATAAAGGCTCACTTTGTCCGGCGAGCCACTTGCCCCATCCGCTGGACAACTCCTCATCGCCATACACGAATGACGCACGGCTACCACATGCTCACTTCGCCCATCCAAAACAATACTGAACGGCAGCGTGTTCGGGTTGTATTCGACTTCGGCTTCCGGCGTCGTGCTGACCGTGCCGAAGCGTTCGACGAGTTTGCCATCCAGATAAATCTCCGACGCGCCGTAATGTACCATCACCAGCGCCAGCGGCTGATTCGCTAACGTCGGATCACCCTTTAACCGCAACCGAAACCAGCCGAGTCCATGCCATCCGCTTTTCGGGATGTTGTCGAGCGTGATCGCTGTACCCTTCAACGGTTCCCACGTGCTGTCATCGAATTGTGGCTCAGCAAAACGTGGATCATCGTTCGGCGAATACTTCCAACCGAGCTTGTCGAGTTCGACGGCTTGCCCGTTGGCGAATTGGTTGGCAGAGAGCGTGACCGCTTCCTGCCCATACGCCGCAACGGGCCAGAGCCAGAGAACGAGCCAGAACCAAAGGGGCTTTTGCTGCATGTGTCCGCGCGTTGCAATGGGATGGGTACTACGGCGTCGGATTGTATGCCAGAACGCGGCTGGATTCACAGGCTGTGGCTTCGATGCTATGATTTTGCCGCTCTGGTTGCCAATCTAAATCCCAAGCTTACAGTCTTGCTGGTACGGTACGGGGAGCGGTAGCGACCTGGTGGCCGGTTCTTACCAGGTCGCTACCGCTCCCCGTACCGTACCACTGTTCCAATCTCGTGTGTTCTGATTTAGAATGCGGATTCCTAACAACACGGAGTTTTTTTCACCCAATCACTTAATCACCCAAACGCTCTGCTCTCACGCTTCGAGGAGGTTCTTATGCGGCATCGCACGATTCTTTTGACTTGGAGTTTGCTGCTCGTCAGCGGCCTGTCCGCCTTCGCCCAGCAAGGCTATCAAAAACCATCAAAGGCGATCTTGGACGTGCTCAACGCGCCCACGACACCGAACGTCAGCTTCAGTCCTTCGCGCGAGAAGATGTTGCTTGAGGCAACCGAAGCGCATCCGACGATTGCCGATCTGTCCGAGCCGATGTTGCGGATTGCGGGGCTGCGTATCAATCCGAATACGAATGGCTTGCATCGTACGCAGCGCATCACGGGACTGACGCTGCGCAATGTGACGGATGGCAAGGAAACAAAACTTGCACTGCCGGCGAATGCGCGCATCGGCATTGGCGGTGGCGGTCGTGGCGGACAGTTTGGCGGCGGCGGTCGTGGCGGCTGGTCGGCGGACAGCAAGCACTTTGCGTTCACGAACACTACGCCGACGGGCATTGAATTGTGGATTGGCGATGGCGCTACGGGCGCAGTGAAGCGTGTGCCGAATGTGATGCTGAACGCGGCGTATGGCGAAGCGGTGCAATGGATGCCGGATAATCAAACGCTGCTGTGTCAGACGATTGTTGCGGGACGCGGCAAACCACCTGCTGAAGCGAAAGTGCCGACGGGGCCGAATGTGCAGGAAAGCTTCGGTCGTCATTCGCCCGCACCGACCTATGAAGATCTGTTGAAGAATCCGCACGACGAAGATTTGTTTGAGTATTACGCGACTTCGCAACTCGTACTCGTCAATATCGCCAATTCGCGTGTGACGCCTGTTGGCAAGCCTGCGATCATTGCTTCGAGCGAAGCATCGCCCGATGGCAAGCACCTTTTGGTTATTAGCAATCACAAACC